>SVBH01000006.1 GCA_015058985.1 Erysipelotrichaceae bacterium | reverse complement strand
TTGCTTTTTGATATCCAGAATGTGCATCTGCAAAGTAGAATACTTTACTTGCTACATTATAGTAATAATTTGTTTTTGCTGTTAGTGCTGTTCCACTTGTAGAATCTAATCTCATTGTTGGTGCAGTCTTATCAACATAAACATTAACAGTTTTTGTAGTTTGATTTCCTAAACTATCTTTAGCACCAATTGTTGCAGTCTTAGCTGTTGAACTAAATGTACAACTATAAGATGCTGCTGTTGAAGCAACCCAAGCACCATTACAATAGTAATGACCAATAGCACCCTTATGAGCATCAGAAGCAGCTATTGTGATAGTTCTATTACCAGCAGTCCATGTTGTACTAGCTCCTGAAGGAGTTACAGAAGGTCCTGTCTTATCAACATAAACATTAACAGTTTTTGTAGTTTGATTTCCTAAACTATCCTTAGCACCAACTGTTGCAGTCTTAGTTGTAGAACTAAATGCACAACTATAAGATGCTGCTGTTGAAGCAACCCAGGCACCATTACAATAGTAATGACTAATAGAGCCCTTATGAGCATCGGAAGCAGCTATTGTAATTGTTCTATTACTTGCAGTCCATGTTGTACTAGCTCCTGAAGGAGTTACAGAAGGTCCAGTCTTATCTACATATACATTAGTAGAAATAGTATATTCATTACCTAAACTATCCTTAACACCAACAGTCGCAGTCTTAGTTGTAGAACTAAATGTACAATCATAAGATGCTGCTGTTGAAGCAACCCAAGCACCATTACAGTAGTAATGACTTATAGAACCAACATTTGCATCTGATCCTTTTAAAGTAATTGTTCTATCAGAAGCAATCCATGTTGTGCTGTTTCCAGATATTGTTAAAGTAGGAGCAGTTTTATCTACATATACTGCGATATCTTCAATTATAGTTGTTGCTCCAGCTCCATTTTTAGCACCAATTGCTATAACTTTTTGAGTTGAACTAATCTTACATGCATATGATGCTGCAGTAGAATCATACCAAGTACCATGACAATAGTATTGAGTAATTCCTGATAAATTTTCTGAACCATTTATTGTTATTGTTCTATCAGAAGTTGTCCATGTAGTACTATTTCCTGAATATGTTACAGATGGAGCAGTTGTATCTGAATAAACATTAACTGTTTTTGTAGTTTGATTTCCTAATCCATCTTTAACACCAACAGTTGCAGTCTTAGCATTTGAAATTGTACAACTATAAGATGCTGCAGTTGAAGCAACCCAAGAACCATTACAGTAGTAATGTCCTATTGTTCCAACGTTAGCATCAGTAGCTGATAATGTAATTTTTCTACTTGATGTAGTCCATGAAGTGCTAGTTCCTGATGTACTCAATGAAGGAGCTGTCTTATCTACATATACATTAACTGTTGTAGTTGTTTGTTTACCTACAGCGTCTTTAACACCAACAGTAGCCGTTGTTTTAGTTGTTGTAAATTTACAACTATAAGTTCCTGATGTTGAAGCAACCCAAGCATCATTACAGTAGTATCCTGCAACTCCAGAAAGAGTATCTCCACCAGTAAGAGTAATAGTTCTGCTTGTTGCATATGTTGTACTAGCTCCACTTGTACTTAATGTAGGTACAACATTATCTGAATAAACATTTACTGTAGTAGTAGTTTGATTTCCTAATCCATCTTTAACACCAACAGTTGCAGTCTTAGCATTTGAAATTGTACAACTATAAGATGCTGCAGTTGAAGCAACCCAAGAACCATTACAGTAGTAATGTCCTATTGTTCCAACGTTAGCATCAGTAGCTGATAATGTAATTTTTCTACTTGATGTAGTCCAAGAAGTACTTGCTCCTGAAGTACTTAATGAAGGAGCTGTCTTATCTACATATACATTAACAGTAGTAGTTGTTTGTTTACCTACAGCGTCTTTAACACCAACAGTTGCTGTTGTTTTAGTTGCTGTAAATTTACAACTATAAGTTCCTGATGTAGATGTAACCCAAGCATCATTACAGTAGTATCCTGCAACTCCAGAAAGAGTATCTCCACCAGTAAGAGTAATAGTTCTGCTTGTTGCATATGTTGTACTAGCTCCACTTGTACTTAATGTAGGTACAACATTATCTGAATAAACATTTACTGTAGTAGTAGTTTGATTTCCTAATCCATCTTTAACACCAACAGTTGCAGTCTTAGCATTTGAAATTGTACAACTATAAGATGCTGCAGTTGAAGCAACCCAAGAACCATTACAGTAGTAATGTCCTATTGTTCCAACGTTAGCATCAGTAGCTGATAATGTAATTTTTCTACTTGATGTAGTCCAAGAAGTACTTGCTCCTGAAGTACTTAATGAAGGAGCTGTCTTATCTACATATACATTAACAGTAGTAGTTTTAGAATTACCTAAACTATCTTTAACACCAACAGTTGCTGTTGTAGTTGTTGAACTGAATGTACAATCATAAGATGTAGCAGTAGAAGAAACCCAACTACCATTACAATAATAATGTCCTATTTTAGCAACGTGCGCATCAGAAGCTGTTAACTTAATTGTTCTACTTGTTGCATATGTTGTGCTAGCTCCAGAAGTAGAAAGAGAAGGGGCAGTCTTATCTACATATACATTAGTAGAAACAGTATATTCATTACCCAAACCATCTTTAACACCAACAGTTGCTGTCTTAGTTGTTGAACTAAATGTACAACTATAAGATGCTGCAGTTGAAGCAACCCAAGAACCATTACAATAGTAATGACTTATGGAACCAACATTTGCATCTGATCCTTGTAAAGTAATTGTTCTATTACTTGCAGTCCATGTTGTGCTATTTCCTGATATTGTTAATGTAGGTGCACTCTTATCAACATATACTGCAATATCCTCAATTATAGTTGTTAATCCAGAACCATTTTTAGCACCAATTGCTATAACTTTTTGAGTTGAACTAATCTTACATGCATATGATGCTGCAGTAGAATCATACCAAGTACCATGACAATAGTATTGAGTAATTCCTGATAGATTCTCTGAACCATTTATTGTTATTGTTCTATCAGAAGTTGTCCATGTAGTACTATCTCCTGAATATGTTACAGATGGAGCAGTTTTATCTGAATATACATTAACTGATTTTGTTGTTTGATTTCCTAAACTATCTTTAACACCAACTGTAGAAGTTTTAGCATCAGAAATTGTACAACTATAAGTTCCAGCTGTTGAACTCTTCCAAGCACCATTACAATAATAATGACTTATTGCACCTACATTAGCATCAGAAGCTGTTAATGTAATAGTTCTACTTGATGAAGTCCATGAAGTGCTAGTTCCTGATGTACTCAATGAAGGACCTGTCTTATCTACATATATATTTGGAGTAGTAGAAGCAATATTTCCAACACTATCTTTTAATTTTAATGTTTGTGTTTTTACTGTACTTGTGAAAGAACAAGTATATGAAACTGCTGCTGTTGTTGCAGTTACTGTAGTCCAAGTTGAACCATTATTACAAGAATAGGCAACAATTCCAGAAAGTGAATCTTGACCTTTTAATGTAATAGTTCTACTTGTAGCCCATGTAGTACTTCCACCGGTTGTAGAAATACTAGTAACATTTACATCTGAATAAACATTTACAGTAGATGTAACACTATTTCCAATAGCATCTTTAACCCCAACTGTAGAAGTTTTAGTACCTGAAATCGTACAACTATATGATGATGCTGTTGAACTCTTCCAAGCACCATTACAATAATAATATGCAACTCCTGAATGTGAATCTCCACCAGTAATAGTTATTGTTCTGCTTGATGAAGTCCAACTTGTACTAGTACCACTAGTACTTATTGTAGGATTTGTTTTATCTACTTTAACAGTATGAGTTTTTGCTTTCAAATTTCCAGCTTTGTCTCTTACTAAGGTATATACAGTAGTGTTGGTTTGAGTAGTATAACTTTGATTTATAGATGTAGCCCAACTACCTGAACAACTAGTACTGCTAGTTGATAAACAATATGGTGTAGCATGTAATCCTGATAAAGAGTCAGATCCAGCTCCTGCAATAGTAACACTAGATGCCCAAGAACTACCTCCTCCTGTAGAACTATTAATAGGAGCATCCTTATCTATAAATACTGGAACATCTTCTATAGTAGTACTTTTACCTGCTGTACTCTTAGCACCAATTGCTATGTATTGTTGTGAAACAGAAATTGTACAATCATAAGACGACGCAGTAGAACTATACCATGTTCCATGACAATAATATTGAGAGATTCCAGATATGCCTTCGGATGCAACAATAGTTATTGTTCTGCTGCTATTTGTCCAGCTTGTACTATGACCTGAATAAGTTACTGTTGGAGCATCTGGTGAAGAATATACATTTACTGTAGATGTAACATTATTTCCAATAGCATCTTTAACCCCAACTGTAGAAGTTTTAGTGCCTGAAATTGTACAACTATATGATGATGCTGTTGAACTCTTCCAAGCACCATTACAATAATAATATGCAACTCCTGAATGTGAATCTCCACCAGTAATAGTTATTGTTCTGCTAGAAGTAGTCCAAGAAGTACTTGCACCACTAGTACTTATTGTAGGATTTGTTTTATCTACTTTAACAGTATGAGTTTTTGCTTTCAAATTTCCAGCTTTATCTCTTACAAGGGTATACACAGTTGAATTTGTTGTTGTTGTATAACTTTGATTTATCGATGTACTCCAACTACCAGAGCAACTAGTACTGCTAGTTGATAAACAATATGGTGTAGCATGTAATCCTGATAAAGAGTCAGATCCAGCTCCTGCAATAGTAACACTAGATGCCCAAGAACTGCCTCCTCCTGTAGAACTGTTAGTAGGAGCAGTTTTATCAATTACGAAAGTTCTAGAAGTTGTATTACCAGCTGAGTCAAATGCTTTATAATAATATGTTCCTTCTGTTGAAATAGTTGTCCAGGAGAAAGAAGTTCCATCTGCTCCGGTTTCATCCAATTCAGCACCACTAGAATTTAATTGAAGGCCGCTAGCTAAATCAATATTATCAGCAAGCTTTAATTCACAATTAGCTTTTAAATAAGTAGTTGAACTAGACAATGTAGTGCTTCCACATAAAATAGTAGGAGCAGTTTTATCAATTACGAAAGTTCTAGTTACAGTATTACCAGCTTTGTCAATTGCTTTATAATAATAAGTTCCTTCTGTTGAAATAGTTGTCCAAGTGAAAGAAGTTCCACCTGCTCCAGTTTCATCTATTTCACTACCACTTGAGCTTAATTCGTATCCAGAAGCTAAAGCAGCGTTATCAGCAAGTTTTAATTCACAATTAGCTTTTAAATAAGTAGTAGAACTAGATAAAGTAGTGCTTCCACATAAAATAGTAGGAGCAGTTTTATCAATTACGAAAGTTCTAGTTACAGTATTACCAGCTTTGTCAATTGCTTTATAATAGTATGTTCCAGCTGTTGAAATAGTTGTCCAAGTGAAAGAAGTTCCACTTGCTCCAGTTTCATCTAATTCAGCACCACTAGAATTTAATTTTAATCCTGTTGATAGAGCAACGTTATCAGCAAGCTTAAGTGTACAACTAGTATTTAAGTAAGTAGTAGAACTAGATAAAGTAGTACTACCACATAAAATAGTAGGGGCAGTTTTATCTATGACTAGATAACCGGTTTTATTATTTCCTGCTGAATCTTTAAGTACTATAGTATAAGTGCCAGCAGTTGATAAAGTACCATATGTATAAGATGTACCAGAAATTGTTCCTGATTTAGAAATAGCACCAGAAATAGTATAAGATTTCAATGCTGAATTATCAGTGAAGACTAAAGAACAATTTGCGTTCTTATATGTATATGAAGTGGATAAAGTTGTTCCACCACATTTTATTACTGGTGCAGTTGAATCTGCAGCACCTACTGTTAAATTTATTGTTAAAATATGCATACCACCAGTTGCAGTGTAATCAACTGCAGTCATTGTATAAGAGCCAGTAGATAATTTGAATGTGGTATTATCTTTACCAGAAGAAATTACAGTTCCAGTACTGCTAACTACTTCCCCATCATCAACTACCCAAGTAATAGTATCAGATGTGGTAGTAGACAAAGTCAATGTTGATGTACCATATTCAACAACTCTTTCTTGAACGTTATAGTTGGTACCGCCAATGATAACATAATTATCTCCACCTACATAAGCAGATCCTACTTGGATTGTTAGATAAAGCAATATATCATATTCGGCTTTTCCATCATATGAATCGACTAAGTAGATTTCATATACTCCTACACCAAGGGAAATTTCTTCTCCTACTACAACACCATATTCTTGGTAAAAACTTCCACCAGATGATTGAGCAATATATCCACCATCTGCGTCAAATCCCATTGTTATTTTAGAACTGGATGATGAAACATTTTCAGTTACATAACAAGGATCGGACATTGGGCAAGATGATGTCGTATAAATTCCACTTGGCAATTGTATTCCAATATCGTTGGTATAGCTATCAGATGCTTTTGCTCTATTGTCATTACAAACGAAGAACAAGCAAATGAATGCTAATATCATCGAGAACGTTATAATTCCCACTTTCTTTAAATTTTTCATAAATAACACCCCCAAGATTACGTCCTAAACTAGGTACATATCTATTTCACACGTGCTAATAATAACATAAATAAATATATCAGAATAAAACTTGACCAATTCAAAATGGTTATATTACTTTAGTAATATAAAAAATATCGATTTCCAAATAAAAAAACCTAGAAAATCTAGGCTATTTTTGATTGATTATTTCTTGAGCTTTTTCTGTATTTTTAAAGTGCATTTTTGCTATTTCTTGGAGTTTATTTATACCAAATTTTTTGATTATTTGGGCTGCAACTTCATCAACTTTTTCTCCTGCTCCCTTAGGTATTTCCACGCCTAATTCTTTAGACAATTTATTCATTTTTGTAATGTATGAATATCTAGCAATCATTGATCCAACTGCCACAGCAGGATAATAAGTTTCTGCCTTAGTTTCAAGATGAATATTCTTTGCAACGATTTTTTCATTTTTTAAATATGCGTAATATCTAGATTCGTTAACAAATAAATCCAAAACGGTTAGGCATTTATTATCGTTAGTTTTATTTCTAAGGTTAACAAAGGCCTGATTATGTAAATAAGCTTTTATCATTCCTTGATTGAACCCTTTTTTTACTAACAAATTATATTTATCATTAGAAAGAGAAAGTTGAGAATAAGTTATTCTTTTTAAAAGTAAAGGAACAATTTTCATAATTTGCTCATCTTTTAACTTTTTACTATCTTTAATTCCTAATTGATTTAACCATTCAATATCTTCTTCAGTAACATAAGCAGCGCAAACACAGACTGGACCAAAATAATCTCCAGTTCCTACTTCATCACTACCTATATGAGTTTCAGTGGTTTTCCAGTTATTTTCTTGATATCCCCAAAGCAAAGCTTCTTCATAAGCATTAACACCACTAAAAACGACTTTCCAAGAATTATAAACTTTTATGGTACATTCAGGCATTCTAATTAAATATTTAACATATTCCTCATCTGATTTTTGAATTCTATCGCTATAAAAGAATTTAAATTTTTCAATATTTCTTTCAGCAATTTGTACAGAAAATATAGTTTTATCCATTGATATCACCTGACTAAAGTATATCATAAACTCAGAAATAAAAAAACTTTAAATTGATTAATAAATGAAAAAATGTATTATTTTACAATAATTATAGAAAGAAATCTATAAATTTGTTATCATTAATCTTAGAGGGAATCATATGAAAAGCATTTATGAAATATTAGATATTGATGTAATAAAAAAACAAATAAGTAATATTGCTTATTGTGAAAAAACTAAGCAAGATATTTTAAGTATGAAATATAATTCTGATTATGAAAAAATAAATACATCACTAGATATGCTTGAAGATGCATTCAAAATTGAAGTAAAGTTTGCCTCACCTTCTTTAGAAGAAATTGAAGACATTGAAGAATTACTTAATCTAATAGAAAAAGATTATATTTTAAATATTGAGGAATTTCGTAGTCTATATAAACTTATAATTGCTTCTTTAAAAATTGAGGAATTTATAGCTAGAAATCCAATTGAAGAAAATAATAAAATTTATTATATTATGAAATCTTTAAATAATCTAAAAACTTTGAAAGCTAGCTTTGATAAAATATTTAATTATAATTTTGAAATAAAAGAAGATGCTTCATCTACTCTTTTTAACATAAAAATGAAAATTGAAAATGAATTATCATTTTTAAAGAAAAAATTAAATGAAATAACAAAGACACACAAAGAAATAATTACTGGAAACTTGACTATGAGAAATGGTAGATATGCTATTCCAGTTTTAAGCACTCATAAGTATTCCATCAAGGGTATTGTTATAGATAGTTCATCCTCTACAAAAACTTCTTATGTAGAGCCTGAAGTGGCTTATGAAGTAAACAATAAAATTAGTAGATTAGAAGAACAATATCAAGAAGAAATATATCGCATTTTAAGTAACTTAAGTGGGATTGTTAAAGAAAAAATCACAGAATTAAAGAACAATTATTATTCCATTTTAGAAATTGATTATTACTTTGCAAAAGCTATTTATGCTTATAAAAATGATTGTTGTAAACCTATTGTCTCAAAAGAAAAAGATTTAGTATTTAAGGGATTAAGACATCCTTTTATTGATAAGGAAAAGGTTGTTAAAAATAATCTTAACTTTAGAAAAGAAAAAGATTTATTATTGATAAGTGGACCTAATGCTGGTGGTAAAACAGTTCTGCTAAAAGCTATATCATTAGCGTCTTTGATGATGCAAATGGGACTTTATGTTTTTGCAGATGAAGCAACATTAGGTGTTTTTGATAACTATTATGTTGATTTGGGAGATAACCAATCTATCATCAATTCTCTTTCCACATTTTCAAGTCATTTATTAAATTTAAAGATGATCGTTGATAATGCAACAAAAAATGATTTCATTATTCTTGATGAGTTAGGTTCATCAACAGACCCCAAAGAAGGAGAAAGTTTGGCAGTTGCAATTTGTGATTACTTGATTAATAAAAATATCAAAGGAATTGTTACTACACATTTTTCTAATTTGAAAAACTTTGCTTTAAATAATCCAAAATGTTATTTAGTTAGCATGGAATTCAATTTAAATAGTTTAATTCCTACTTATAAATTAATCGAAGATTCAACAGGTAATTCTTATGCCTATGAAATTGCTTTTAACATGGGAGTGAAAAGAGAAATAATAGAACATGCAAAGCAACTTAAAAAGGAATTTTCTACTAATGTAGAAATATCATTAGAAAACTTAGAAAAACTAAGATTAGAACTAGAAGAAAAAAATAAAGAAGTTTTAGCTTTAAAAGAAGAATTAGAAGAAGAATTAAATAATCAAAAAAGAATAAATGATGATTTAACTAATCAATTAAATAAAGCAAAAAGTAACGCTAATGAGCAAATAATAAAATACATAGAAGAAGCAAAAGATGAAATTGATAAAATGTTGCTATCTTTAGCAGATGAAAATAAGCAACATAAATTTATTGATTCAAAAGGAAAATTAGAGAAACAAATTTTAGAGTTAGATGAAAAGACTAGTAATTATGATTTTAAATTAAAAGATGAAGTTTATGTAAAATCTATTGGTAGAATAGGAACCATAGAAAATATCAAAAATGATGTTTATTTGATAGTTTTAGATAACATGAAAATAAGTGTGGCAAAGATAGATTTAGAACCTTGGACTAATCAAAAGGATGTGAAGAAAAGCAAATCAACTCATAAAATCAAAGGATTTAAATCTGTAAGTACAGAGCTTAATGTTATAGGACAAAGATATGAAGATGCAAAAACAAATATCATTAAATATTTAGATGATGCTATGGGAGCTTCACTTAAAATAGTTAGAATTATTCATGGCTTTGGAACAGGAACACTAAGAAATTTAACGCATGAGATTTTAAAATCTTCTAAATTTGTTAAAGATTATCATTATGGAGGACCATCTGATGGTGGCATGGGCGCTACTATCGTAGAGTTTAAATAAAATGAAAGAAAATATTAAAAGAAAATTAGAGATACTTCCTTTAGAACCAGGTTGTTATCTTATGAAAGATAAATTCAATAACATTATTTATGTAGGAAAGGCTAAAAAGTTAAAAAATCGAGTTAGCCAATATTTTACTCGTGCAGTAAATGGAAAAACAGCTTTATTAGTACATGATATCGAGGACTTTGATTATATCGTTACTAATTCTGAAAAGGAATGCCTATTATTGGAATTAAATTTAATTAGAAAACATATGCCCAAATACAACATTCTTTTAAAAGATGGCTCACATTATCCATATATTCTTTTAACTAAAGAAGAACATCCAAGATTAAGGATAGTAAGAAAAGTTGATAAAAGAAAAGGTAGACACTTTGGTCCATATTCAGATTCGTCTGCAGCAAGAAAAGTCGTGAATATGCTTAACCAATTATTTCCTCTAAGAAAATGCCAAAACCTTCCTAAAAAACCTTGTCTTTATTATCATACAGGTCAATGTTTAGCTCCCTGTATAAATAAAGTAAATGAAGAAGAACAAAAAGTTATCAAAGAAGTTATCGATTTTCTAAATGGAGAAAACAAACAAATAAAAAAAGTATTAGTTTCAAAGATGAAAGAAGCTAGTGAAACAATGCAATATGAACAAGCTTTAGAATATAAAAATATGATAGACTATTTAGATCATATTAATGAAAAACAAAACGTTGAATCCGCCACATTAAAAGACTGTGATGTTTTTGGATTTCATACTCAAGAAGGATACATTGCTTTTTCAACTCTAATGTATCGTAATAATCACCTTATAGCAAAAGAAGATGAAGTATTACCTTATTTTGATAGTATTGAAGATGCTCTTTACTCGTATCTAAATCAATTTTATCTTAATCATATTGTTCCTAAAAATATTATTGTTCCTAGTATATTAGATAAAGATTTGTTACATGACCTTTTTCAAGCAAACATTCTTATTCCTACTAGAGGAAGATATAATGAAATTATATCTATGGTCGCTAATAACGCAATAAAAGCGATGGAACAAAAAGTATTAGGAAGTAAAAAATATCAAGACAATTATTTATTAATGAACAGATTAAAAGAGATGTTAGGACTAGAAAAATTAGAAAGAATTGAAATGATTGACAACTCCCATACTGCTGGTGCCAATTTAGTTGCAGGGGTTGTAGTTTTTATAAATGGTGTTCCTTCTAAAAAGGATTATCGTAAATACCGTCTAACTAATCTTAATAGTGCAGATGATTTAGAATCTACCAAAGAAGTTGTTTATAAAAGATTATATAAATCTCTAACAAAAGAAATTCCTTTGATGGATTTATTTATCGTAGATGGAGGTATCACTCAATTACATGCTGCTAAAGAAGTTGCATCCACTATGAAACTAAATGTTCCTATGATTGGTTTATCCAAAAATGATAAGCACCAAACTAGAGCTATTATAGATTTAAACGAAGAAGAAATAATCCTAGAAAAAAATGATGACTTATTTATTTTTCTAATGAAACTGCAAGATGAAGTTCATAGATATGCAATTACCTATCACAAGAAAACTAGATCAAAATCATTGATTTCATCTGCTTTAGACGAAATAAAAGGACTAGGAAAAGTCAGAAAAGAAAAACTTTTAAGTGTTTACAAAACAATATCAAATATTGCATCTTCTTCAATAGAAGAACTATCTCAATATGTTCCAATAGAAGTGGCAAGAGAAATAAAAGAAAAATTAGAGCAAAAATAAATAACCAAAGTACCATTAACTGCATAATATATAGTAGTCCGAGGAGGTTACTTGACATATGCCATCGGTGCTCACAAAAAGAGAGAAAGAAGTTTTTGACTTGCTTATCAATAATAAGTCAACTAAAGAAATTGCGAACTTATTATTTATAAGTGAAAAAACTGTTAGAAATCATATATCTAATGTCATGCAAAGATTAGGTGTAAAAGGACGTGCACAAGCAGTTGTTGAATTGATAAAACTAAAAGAAATCTCTTTATAGCCCTAAGGGGCTATTTTTTTGTGTTCTAAAATAAGTAAAAAATACATATCTATTATTGAGGTGCATAATAATGAAAAAAATCTTAAGCAAAAAAAATCTAGTTTTTATTTTTCCTTTTTTAGCATTAGTGATTACAATAATAGCAGTTTCTACCAATAAAGATTTAGTGAAACCACAAACGATTGAAACTACTAATGAAATGGAAGTTTCATATAAAAGAGTTTATACCATAAGTGAGGATAACAGTTTAGTAGTACCTTTAACGGCTACTTGCCCATCATCTTCTAATATTGCAGAGGATATGCTTTGTGTATTAAATTTACTAAAAGAAGATAGTCCAGTAACTTCATCAGCAGGTTTTACCTATACTTTGAATAAAAACGTAAAAATTAATGCTATTGAAATTGATCAAAATGTAGCATCAATTGATTTCTCAAGTGAATTTAATGATTATCCAGTAGCTAAAGAAAGAAAAATTTTAGAGTCTTTAGTTTGGTCGTTATCACAATTTGATCAAGTAGATGGATTAATTATTAAAGTAAATGGTTTAGTACTAGAAAAAATGCCACAAAACAATACCCCATTACCTCCTTTATTAACAAAAGCTATTGGAATCAATCATTACTTAGGAGACAGCGATGTTTACAATACAACATCAATAACAGTTTTTTATGAAAGTGAAATAAATAATTTATCATATTTAGTTCCTGTTACTAGGAGAATAGAGAAAAAAGAAAATGAAGTAGCTACGATATTAGATGCTATGTATATGGATATAGATTTTTATACGGGGCTTAAAGAAATTAGTTCTATAGAACTAATTGAAATTAATGATTATTTGGTAGAAGAAAACTCTATTACATTTGATTTATCAGATAAGTCATTATTGGAAGAATTATGTTTAAAAGAAGAAATATATGAAATTTTAATGTTGACCTTTAATGAATTAAATAGTTGTGATTTAGAAATGAATTTTACAGTCTATGAAGAACCAGTTTTTGTAAATGGTTATCCAAATTATACTGATGAAAAAGTTAGCAATATATTAATTAATGATGTAGAATTATAACTAGTTTTGTCGAAGGTATTGAAAATACAAAAAAAGTCATTATAATTCGCTTAGGTGAAAAAAATGAAACTTCGAATGTTGATTTGTTTTGTAGTAAGTCTTGTTCTTGGAGTGCTTTTCTTCAGTATCAAAATTAACGCCTTATCTTCTTCTTTAGATGGAACGTTGGTAGTTTATGAAAAAGAAGAACAAATTTATTTAAAAAATTTCAACAACAATACTATTAGTTATATAAGTGATGGTAAAATGCCCACCCTTTCCTCCGATGGGCGTTTTATTGTGTTTTCATCTACTTCTTTTAGTGATAAAAAATGTCCATCATTATTAGAAAATACAAAAGAAGAATGTGTTGATATAATAATTTATGATAGACTCAATGAAACCTATGAAAACAAGACAAAGGATTTCAATAATCATAGTTATAACGCTACTATGTCTTCAAATGGTAATTATCTAGTAATAGAAACTTTAGCATCAAATATAAAGGGACTTGTAAGTAGTTGTCAAAGCTATTATTCGAATCAAAAAAGAAGTTGTTCAAATATTATTACTTTAGACTTAAATTCTAATGAAATTAAGATTATAACAAATAACACTAATTATGACAGTTTTGATCCTAAAATAAGTGGGGATGGACAATCAATAGTATTCAGATCATTTCATCCATTTAATAAAGATTTGAAAAAGATTTGTTACAATGATTACTTAAATTCTAATTATTACTGCTCAACTATTTACTTATATAAAGATGATAAAATTAAAAGAATATCTTTGGGCAAAAATGATGCATACAACGCTTTAATAAGTGATGATGGAAATTATATAACTTATCAATCATATGATATTGAAATAGAGGATTATCACCATTATTATAATTCAATTTATAAATATAATATTTATGAGGATAAAAAAACTTTAATAACTGATAACCCAAATAGAGAAGTGGAAAATATTTTCTTAAGTAAAAATGGATCATTAATAGGAATTATTACTGAAGCAAATAATTTGACTGATCAAGATAGTTTTGAAAATAAATATATTATTTACAATGAAGATACAAAAACATTTAAAAATCAAGTTAATACAAATGACGCAACAAGCAATTTAGATGGTAAAACAATTTTTTATTTTTCTAATGGAGAAATATCAAAAATTAGTTATAACAACATCATTGTAAAACGTGAATACGATACTTATTTTTTAGTAAATTCATCTTATAATTTAACAAAAAACATCGTGATACCAGATGATTGTAAATTTAGGATAGTTGATGTGGGTAATTTTTCCATTAATAAGGAAGGAGAATATCCTATTACTATTGAAGTATTTAACGATAATTCGACTATTTTATATTCATACACTGTATATGTTTTAGACGAAGATGAGTCTCCTTATTTTGAATGTTCAGATTTATACAAAGTAGAAGCAGGAAATACAACTTTTTCCTTAGCTAACAACATCAAAGTTTTTGATAAAATAGACGGTCCTTTAACCTATCAAGTTGTAAATTATGATAATTTCAATATTTATCAAGAAGGTACCTATAAAATTGTTTTAAAAGCTATCGACACTTCTAATAACATAACCTATAAAACAATCAGTATAGAAGTCTATAAAAAGAAGCAAAATAATTTTTTAGGACTTATAGGTTCTATTCTCCTTTTTGGGACTTTAGGAATATATATTTTTAATGCTTCCAAGAAAAATAATTGCAGTTAAAAAACTAAAATGTTATTATAATAACAAAAATAGCAAGATACCCATTTAGGGATGATAGCGAGGAGGACAAAATATGATTTTAACAGTCAACGTCAATAACTCTAATATCGTACTTGGAGTTTTTGAACAAGAAAAACTAGTTACAGTAGTCAAAACCGTAACGGATAAAACTAAAAGTGAAGAAGAATATATTCAAATCTTTGGTGATTTACTTGATGGAAAAGGAATTAACCTACAAGATATTGAAGGAGCAATTCTTTCTTGTGTAGTAGCACAATTAATCACAACAATCGATGAAGCACTAACAGAACTACTAGGATACCATCCAATGCAAATTGCAGCAGGTGTAAAAACAGGTTTACCTATTAAAGCAGATAATCCAGCAGAAATTGGTTCAGATATTATTATTGGAGCTGTTGGAGCAATTTCTAGATATGAAAAGCCATTAGTTATTGTAGGAATGAATACCGCAACAGTATTCACTGTTATTGATGAAAAAGGAACATTAATAGGAGTAAGCATTGCACCAGGAGTAAGAATTGGGGCAGAAGCATTAAGTATGAGAGCAAGTCAATTACCATATGTTCCACTTGAAGCTCCTCAAAGAGTGATTGGAAGAAATACAGCAGAAGCTATGAAATCTGGAATAATGCATGGAGCAGCTTCCATTGTTGATGGAATGGTTGATAGAATTGAAGCAGAATTAGGAAACCGAGTTAATGTTGTTTTAACAGGAGCAATTGCTAAAAGAGTAGCAGGATTATGTAAAGTCCCAGTTATGGTAGATGAATATTTACAACTTGAAGGTATGAATGAAATTTACCATCGTAACACAAAAAAAGAAAAGTAGGATATTATGAGACTTAGAAATAAAAAATGGGCAAGACCTTTGTTAGAAAGTTTAGATGAATTATCTATCAAAGATGGAACTGTTTATAAAGGTAAATGGAATGAGTTGTTTGGAAATAATAATCCTATCTATTTAGAGATAGGCATGGGAAAAGGCGATTTTATTTGTGGCTTAGCAAGTAAAAACCCTAACATCAATTTTATAGGAATTGAAAGGGCAGAAACAGTAGCAGCGATTGCTTTAAAAAAGATTAATTCTCTTGAACTAACAAACGTTAAAATAATGAATGTTGATGCAATTAATCTAGAAAATATTTTTGAGGCAGAAGAAATCAATCAAATATACTTAAACTTTTCTGATCCTTGGCCTAAAAAGAGAACTACTAAAAAAAGATTAACATATGTTACTTATTTGGATATGTATAAAAATATTCTAGTTAAAGATGGAAAAGTGGTTTTCAAAACTGATAATCGAGGATTATTTGATTATTCCGTAGAATCTTTTCAAGAAAATGGTTGGAATTTAGAAAATGTCAGTTATAATTATCCATTGACAGATAGTAATATTGATGTTCCTACTGAATACGAAAAAAGATTCAGAGAAATGGGCAATCCAATACATAGACTGGAAGCTACTTATGAAGGGAGAATAGACAATGGAAAATAAAACAAAAAATCGTGTAACACATGAAACTTCAATTTTAAAACCTGAAGATTTAGCAAAAATTAATGAAATTGCGCAACCAGCTAAAAAAGAAAAAAAAGGATTATTTGGATTTTTAAAAAAGAAAAATAAAAATAAATAAACTATCTATGATAGTTTTTTTAATTGCGTAATATAATTGAAAGTGAGAAAATATATAAAAATTAAGGAGGGATAAAATGACTGCAACTGTTGTAACCGCATTAATTTTATTTGGGATTACATACGTTTTATTGTTAGCACTACCTAAATATCGTGCTTATATTTGCTTAGTATCTGCTATTGTTTTTTCAATATGGTTATCTATCGATAAAACTACTTCACTAAATTTTAAAGATATTTTATCTGCTATTGATTTTAATATCTTAATGATGATAGCTGGAACAATGGGAATAGTAGTTTTATTCATTGATTCAAAAATGCCAATGAGAATAGCAGATTTTGTTGTATCAAAACTTAAAAATGTTAAATTTGCTATTATAGGAATGTCAATGCTTGCAGGTATTATTTCTGCTTTTGTAGATAATGTTGCTACTGTATTAATGTTAGCTCCTATTGCTTTAGCTATCTGTAAACAGCAAAAAATTTCACCTGTTACACCTATTATAGCGATTACTATTTCATCTAATTTGCAAGGTGCTGCTACATTAGTAGGTGATACAACATCTATTTTGCTAGGTGGATATGCTAATATGACTTTCTTTGATTTCTTTGTATTCAAAGGAAAACCTAGTATGTTTTTTATAGTAGAAATTGGAGCATTTTTAACTTTATTTATTTTAATGTTTTTATTTAGAAAAGCTACTCAGCCTTTAAAGGAAAATAAAAAAACAGAAGTTAATGACTATGTTCCTACTTTTTTAATGGGTGGAGTAATTGTTTCTTTAATACTTGCTTCTTTCTTAAAAGCACCTGCTAATAAAACTTTAAATACTATATATGATTTAAGAAATGGTTTTATTTGTATGGGATTTTTAATATTAGGACTAATAATAAATGTTATTAGAAAGAAAGATTTTTCAATGACAAAAAAAGTTATAAAAGAAATAGATTATCAAACTTTATTACTTTTAGCTTCTCTATTTATCGTTATAATGGGTATAACAAAAGCGGGAGTAATAAATGAATTATCTGGACTTTTAATAAAACTAGGTGGAGATAATGTCTTCTTAATGTATACAATTATAGTCTTTGCTAGTGTTATTATCTCTGCTTTTGTAGATAACATTCCTTATGTACTTACAATGCTTCCTGTCATTGAAGGAGTTTCACTTTCAATGGGTATTACCCCTTACATTTTATATTTTGGACTTTTAGTAGGTTCTACTCTGGGAGGAAATATTACTCCAATTGGTGCCTCTGCTAATATAACAGGAATTGGTATTCTAAGAAAAGAAGGATATGAAGTAAAAACTGGAGACTTTATGAAGATAAGTGTTCCTTTTACAATTGTTGCTGTTATGTCTGGATATTTAATAACTTGGCTATTCTGGGGAATATAAAAAATGTGGATAAGTCTTTTTCTGGTTAACAATGGTCTCTTATGATTGTAAAATCATAATCAATAATAACCCAAGGAGGATTACTGATGACCAATGTTAATGAAAGAGATTTGTTAGAGGTGGAATTATTCTGGTCCTATTTGTTCATTAAAAAAGTAACAAATGAAAAAAGATATGCTTTTAATTTCGAACTATGTGAAAACTTTGTAAAAGATTTAGATTGTCAATATTCCAAATTTTTAAAAACGCTTGATTTAGGTTTATATCATCAATTTCAATATACAATGGAAGATTTAAAGGTAGCAAAAAATAAGATCTATGAATATGAATCTAAATTTTTAGGTTATAAGCGTTTTAAAACAGAAATAGAACATGAAAAATGGTTAATAGGAAAATGTGAAAAGTTTATAAGTGAAAACCAAGATAAATTTGAAGAAATAAAACGTTATATGTACAATAATGAATATGGAACAACAAATTTTTATTTAGATAATTCTCAAGAAAAAATTAAAGATATTAAAATAACTAAAACAACTTATGTAGAATGTTTTAATAATTTATGTTCACAAAATTCCATATATGAAAAAAATAAACCAATGATTGAAAATTATATCAAAGATATTACTGTTAATGACTATCAAATAGAAAATCAATTCGTTTTAGATGGAGAAAAAAGGGAAAAACTTATTGAAAATTATGGTAATGTACGAAAACTATTAATTAACTCTCTTAAAATTATTCCTGAATATTATTGCACGGAAGAAGCAATTAGTACGATGCTATGGTATTTCATCAATAGAAGAGGAGATTCAATTAAAGAATTGATTAATTTATATGAGCAAGAAAAGTGGCAAAATGAGATGCTAAGAATAAACCAAAATATAGTAAGTTCAATTGACAAAATTAATGATAATATTAGTCATAAATTTGCTGATTTAGCATCAAAATTAGATTGCATAAAATATGATTTAAATAAAGGAATTGAATTATGCACAGATAAAATCAATAAATCTATAGATAACAATACAAAGCATTATCTAAAAATTGTCGATTTGATTAATGATGTAAATAGAAATAATATAAAATACAATGAAAAATTGATTGAATTGATAAAAGAAAAAAATACAGAAAATTCTTATGAAATTGTTTTTGATAGCAATAGATATTAACTAACAAGAATCCCCTACTAGGGGATTTTTTTATATGCTTAATAAAAAAATATATATAAGTTTTTCCATACAAATGGAATGATTTTTTTCACTTTTTTAAGATTCTAATCATATTATATATTGGTGATATGATGAAATACTACTTTGTTGGTATAAAAGGGACTGGAATGTCTGCTTTGGCGATGTTTTTGAAAGAAAAAGGACATTTTGTGGCTGGTGCAGACACAAAAGATTACATATTCACTGAAGAAAGATTAAAGAATAATAATGTAAAAATAGAAAGCTTTGATGATATGAATTATCAGGATTTTGATTTTATTGTTTTAGGAAATAGTTTCTCAGACATGAAAATTGAAAACAAAAAAACTATTAAATATCCTAATCTTTTGGAAGAAATAATAAATGATCATATTTCTATCGCAGTTGCAGGTACACATGGCAAAACAACTACCTCAACCTTTTTAGCTAATATGTTAAATAGTAATTGTCTTATTGGGGATGGGAACTCAACTTTTAATAATTCTCCATATTTTGTTTTTGAAGCTTGTGAATACAATCGAGTGTTTTTAAACTATCATCCTGATTATTTAGTCATAACCAATATTGACTACGATCATGTAGATTATTACAAAACCAAAGAAGACTATCGGAATGCTTTCTTAGAATTTATTAGTCAAGTCAAAACTAAAGTCATAGTAAATGGAGATGATGCTTTTTTAAGAAATATTCCTAATGCAATATCCTACGGATTAAGTAAAAATAATAATGTATTTGCTGATAACATTAAATTACATAAAAAAGGAATTACTTTCGACTTATATATCGATAAAAAATATCAAAGGACAATGAATTTAAATATATATGGAAAGCATAATTTATTAAATGTTTTAGCTTGTATCAGTGTGTTATATATTTTAGGTGAAAAGATAAGAATAAAAGCACTTCCATTAGCAAAAAGAAGATTTACTGAATCTAAATATAAAAATAACATTTTTATTGATGATTATGGACATCATCCAAATGAAATAAAAGCAACTATAGATTCAATAAAACAAAAATATCCAAATAAAAAAATCGTTTTAATTTTCAAACCAGATCGATACTCACGTATAAAAAAATTTGGATTAGATTTTGTGGAAGTATTTAAAATGGTGGATGAGGCATACATCACTCCTTTTCCAACTTGTTCAAAAAAAGAAGCAGGAATTGATATAAAAGATGATTATTTATCAACCTTAGATGAATCAATTATTCTTTTAAAAGATGATTATTCAAGATTTAAAAATTATCAAAATAATCTTTTTTTAATGAGCAGTTCAAAAAATGTTAATACTATTAAAGAAGGAATAATAAGGGAGATGAAAAAATGACTTTAACAAACATACTTATTTTAGGCACAGGTGTAATGATAGGTTCTTTTATTAGTAGTAAAGCTAACAAAAGCAATTTCAAGATTTGCGAAACACCTGAAACTATATATGAAGATATGAAAGAATGTTTTTCTCAATTATATGATGAGATAAAAAACATTACAGTAGATGATGTGAAGAATTCTTTAATGAGCAAATATAAAAAATTAAAGAAAAAATTTGATAGCATTGATTTTTCTTCGATGAAAGAAAAAGGAATGGAAACAATGGATACAATGAAAAAATCTATCAAGAATTTAAAAAAAGAAGTAAAAGATACAATGGAAAAATAATCATTAGGTGTATTGATTGAAATATCAGTACGCCTTTTTATATGAAAAAGGTTTAGTTGCTTTTAAAGACTAAGTATGTTACTATATAAATACGTTGATAGGAAGAAACTTATCTACTTGTTTTATAGAGAGTCAGTGGTTGCTGTAAACTGATAAACAAAGATATGTTATACACCCTGGAGTATCTTTATGAAAAGTAAAGACGTTAACTGCGTTAAAGTAATTAAGATGCATGAGTTTTATCTTATGAATCAGGATGGTACCGCGTTTATAACGTTCCTGAAATAGGGACGTTTTTATATTGCTAGGAGGAAAATATGAAAAGAGATTTATTTACAGAATTAAAAGAAAGAGGATTTGTTTATCAAATGAATGCTCCAGAAGAAGTAATCAAGGCTAAACTAAATGGAGAACCAATGACATTCTATTTGGGTATTGATCCTACTGCTGATAGTATTCACTTAGGTACTTTAGTTAGTGCAATGTTTTTTAGATTATTACAAAAACATGGCCATAAAGGGCTACTTTTATTGGGTGGAGCGACTGGACAAATTGGAGATCCATCAGGGCGTAATGATATGCGTAAAATGATGGGTAAGGATTGGACTAAAAACAACGTCGAAGGAATTAAAAAAGTTATCAGTAATATCATTGATTTTAGTGAGGAAAATGGTTGTAAAATCGTCAATAATGCTGATTGGATGAATGATATTTCTTATATTGATTTTTTAAGAACAGTTGGAACTCATTTTAATGTTAATACCATGTTATCTGCAGAAGCTTATGCTAAAAGACTTGAAAATGGAGGATTAACTTTCTTAGAAATGGGATACATGTTAATTCAAGCAAATGACTTTGTTCATTTGCATGATGAATATGGATGTACTTTCCAAATTGGTGGATCTGACCAATGGGGAAATATTTTAGCAGGAAGTACTTTATATAAAAAGATGTATGGAGAAGAAAAAGAACCTATTTACTGTTTGACTTGTCCATTACTTTTAAATGCTGAAGGAAATAAAATGGGTAAAAGTGCTAATGGTACTATTTGGTTAAGTAAAGAAAAAACATCTCCATTCGATATGTACCAATATCTATATAATGTTGATGATAGAGATGTAGAAGGATTATTAAAAAGATTAACAGATTTAGATTTAGATGAAATTGAAGAAATTATGAAAGGCGATATTCTTGTCGCAAAAAGAAAAATGGCTTATGAAATTGTTAAATTGATTCATGGTCAAGAAGACGCTGATAAAGTTTTAGAAGCAGTTGACGCTTTATTTAAAGGAAAAACTAATTTAGACAATGTCCCTGTTTTTGATTATCCTTTAAATGAATTAAAGAAAGGTATTAATGTCTTAGAATTGTGTGTTATTTCGAGATTTATTGAATCTAAATCAGAAGCTAGAAGACTTGTATTAGCAGGGGGATTATCATGTAATGACCAAAAGATTACTGACTTAAATGCTTCTTTAACTGAAAAAGATTTAGTAGATAATGAATATGTTTTATTGAAAAAAGGAAAGAAAAATTTCCTAAAAGTTAATTTTAAATAGTGCTGAAAAGCACTTTTTTTGTTGATACTTAATAACTTATTCAAGATTTCTCCTACCATTTATATATAATAAATATATAAACTAAAATAATTTAATTGTTTATAGATTGAATTTTTAGTATAATAAAGATGTTAAAAACTGAATATTTGAGGGGGTGTAGATATGAATCCTAGAAAAACACTTTATGGGATTGTATCTTTGATGGGGACATTCTTTTTGTTTTTACTATTTATTTTTAGTGGTGGAATAAAAACAGAGGCAGCCAAATTGGAAGTGCCTGGTTTTAAGTTGGGATATACTATAATAACAAAAGATGCTTTGGACCAAGATGTAGAGACTTACTACGATTATCAAATCGGAGAGTGGAATAATAATTATGTTGTTTTATCTTATGATTCTTCACTAGAAAATGCATCTAATTATTTTTATATCATTTGTTCTGTAACTGCGAGTAACGATTGCTTAACTGCACCAGGTGCTGATAGTACAGCTTGGACACAAAATTATATCAATAAAACTTTTGGCAGTGAGCAAGCTATTCTTTATATAAAAAATGTTACGGATTCTGCAAATCCCATTATTAACTCTTATAGTATAAAAGTTGATGTAACAGCACCTTCTTTTGTTGTAAATAATATTTTATCTACCAATAGTGGTAAATGGTCTTCTAATATAGCAATGACTTATAATGGCTTTTCTTCTTTTGCTTCTGATAACGAATTAGGATCAGGAGTTGGAAAAATAGTTTACAAAACTTGTGATATTGAAAACACAGATGAATGTGCTAGTGGAGCTTCCGTTGAAAATGTTATTGAAAATACTAATTCAACTTTATATATAACAGAAAGCAAGACTTACGTATTCTATTTCTATGACTCAATAGAAGAAAATGAAACCTTAGCAACTAAACCTAATGTTTCTACACAAGTATATAAATTCTTCATTGATAGCACTGCTCCTTCAATGAGCGTTTCTGCTCCAGATTTTTCTTCTGATTCAGGAAATGTAAAATGGTTATTAAAAGGCGAAGATGGACTATCTAAATTAAGATTAAGTGAGATAAAAGATATAGGTAGCGGAATTAAGGAATTTGGATATTCCACTAAGAAAATTAATATTAGAGGATCAATTATTGATTATCTTTCAATAATAAGCAGCGAGTCTCATTATGCAAAAATTAGCGATACTACTACAACCTCATGGAGTAGAGATTATCTTTATTATTCCTTAGAAGAAGGATATTATGAAGTTGAGTTTTATATTGAAGATAATGCGAGTAATAAAACCTCTTACAAATATTACTTTGCAATTACATCAAGACCAACGTTTGATTCTAGATTTGAATTCTTAGAAGATAGCTTACCTCAACAAGCAGTTATCAATGAAAACAATAGTCTTGTTCTATCAATTGATTTAACCAATAGTTCTTACTATAGTGTAGGATTAGCAGGATTTGGTTACTATCAATATTGCTTAATCACTAAAGATAATCAAGAATCTGAATGGAGTGATTGCAATAATTATACTAAATATGAAAATGAAATTACTTTTGTTGAAAACAAAATATATGATTTTTCATTTATGGTTTGCGATGCCGTTAACTATTGTAGCGACCCTTTGTCATTGACTAAGTGGTATGACTCTTTATATATTGATGAGGTATCTGATACAGTTGAAGTTACCATGGGAGAAACGGTTTCTTCTGAAGGATCCCAAAGTGTTTTAGTTACAGTTGGCATAAGCAATATTATTAGTAATAAAACGGTTCTTGCTTATACTGATGGAGAAGCTACAAAAGAAGCTCATGATGATTTTGAATGGATTGATTTTGATTCAGAAATTAGTTATAGCAAGAAAAAACAAGGTGAAAATAAATTGACTATTTTCTATGAAGATCAAGCTGGAAATCAAGTTTATGAAGTTAAAGACTTAGATTCTAAATTTAATTTCATTGCCCCAACTTTAGAATTTAGTGAAAATAGTACAATTTCTTATGCAAGTGCTAATGTGGCTTCATTTGCTTTATCATCCACATCTGGTTTTGATTTATACAGTATTTGCTTTTTCTGGACAGAAGAAGCAAGTGATTTTTCAAACTATGATGATTGCTTATCTTTAACTCTTAATGGTTATGATGTATATACTTTACAAATGAGTGAAGGACATTATTTAGATATCATTGAAAAAACGGAAATCACAAATTGGTATTTGAATGTAGCGGCTAAAGATATTACAGGAGAAGTTGTAGAAGTTTCTAAACTTTATGTAGTTGATCTTGTAACACCAGAAGTTAATATTGATTCTGCACAAGTTGATGGTGTTTTGATAACAAGCAATAAAGATAAATGGATTAGCAAAGATTTAGATATGGTCATCAGTTTTGAAGATGACAATGAAGTTAATAAATTGCTGCTTAATTTCTATGATAATGAAGGAAATAAAATGAAGTTAAGCAATGGAAATGAAGTTGAAGAATTCTCATTTATTTATGATAGCAAAAACAATGAGAGCGAAAGTCATTTTAACAATCTATTTGTAGAAGACATAAATGTTACAACTGCTAAAAAAATGATAGTCCTAACTATTAAAATTAAGATTTCTAATAAAGATTGGTTTAATGATTTTAATCAAACTATAGGTGATGGCGGTAATTTTAAATTAGTTATAACTGGTGTTGATGCATATGAAAATAAATCAGAAGCAACTTTCTTAATCAACGTCGACCGTTTCCAAGATATCTTTGAAATAGATTGGGGTAATAGTGAAGGTAGCAACACTAGTAAGTCGTTTGACTTTGCTGTTGTTGGTACTCAAAGCCCAATAGTAAAATATTGCTATGCCAATGGTGAACAAACGAAAGAATATTTTAGAGAAAATTGTACAACAACTGCTTCAAATGGAGTTATCAAAGAAAATGGAAAATGGACATTCTATATTGCGGACCAAGCAGGAAATGAAAACATTTTAATCAAGGAAATTACTGATATTGATACAGCTGCACCATCTTATACATATGGCTCTACTTTCTGGCCTTATGCTGATGAATGGTCAAATAAAAAGGTTGATATTACAGTTAAAGTTTTTGATTCACAAAGTAATCTTTCTTCAATTGGTTATGCTATTGTTAGTGGAGCATTACCTGAAGATTTAAACTCTCTATCTTATACTTCTAGAAAATTCTCTACTAGCGAGGTAACTGTTACTTATACAATTGAAAGAACGGGTATATCTTATCTAGTTATCAAAGTTAGTGATACTTTTGAAAATACAGCGTGTTACGTTGTTGGTCCTTCTAATATGGAAGATGAAGATAAGCAAATTAAAGTTGACTTAGAGGCACCTGATTTAACTGATAGTTTAGAAATTTACTATAGTGATCAAGATGCAAATACAGCACCAAAAATTAATGATTGGTATCGAAAAAATCTATATATAAAATTTAATCCAATTGATAGAGGAAGCAATGGTGTTAAAGTTAAATACAAATTAGTTTCACAAGATGATCCTGATATTGATTCTAGAGAAGTACTTTTAAATGATAATAATGCATCATTGATTAACGCTAATACTTTCTTTAATATTACTGCTTCAGGAAGATATAAAATTTTCTATGTGGCAACTGACGAAGCTGGAAATGTTTCAACATTGTATCGTTCTAATATTCTACTTGATAAGGAAGCTCCATATATTATTGGTGATTCTGCTGTTTCTTCATTATTCTTAAATGAAATAGAAGTTATTCAAGAAATTGGTACATCTGCATGTGGATATACAAATATTATGAACCCTTCTTATATTAGCCAAATAAGTGATAAATACACAACTAATCCAAACGATTTAAGGAAAGTGTTCTTAGGGGTTTCCGTTAATAAAGATACATCAGGGTATATTTCTGAATCAGAATTATCTAACTTGCTATGCTCAGAATTAAAAGGAACTGAAACAAAAAATTACTATTTACATATAAGTGTAAGTGATTTAGCAGGTAATTCTTATGAAGAATTTTATCCTTTCTCTTTAAAAGGAAGTGTTCCTCCACAAATATCATTAAATACTGAAAATTTAATTCCTTTAGCTAAGGACGGATTAATAAAATTAGTTTGTGTAAATGATGATAATAGAGAAGTTGAATGTGATAGTTCTATGTTAATGCCTCGTAAGATTTATATTGCTATTGGAACTAGTTTTGTTCCTTATTTAGAGGCAACTATTAAATACAAAAATGGAACTGTAAATAAGATAACTAATAATGATTTCTATGATGATTTAGATTTCAATAAAGAATCGTCTACTGCTTATGTTTGCTTCGAAGCTTCAGATCCTGCTAACCCATCAAATAAAACAGGAGATGTAAGATTATGTAACAACACCGAAGCATATATCAATGAACTAAAAAGTATATATACAGAAAGTGTGGATGCATACTTAACTTCCGAAAGGTATTTAAGTGCTTTAAACAATAGAATAGAACTAAAAATAAGTTATTTAGATGGACCATATTTTAGTTTTGATAAAGATAGTGTTATGGGAGATAATGAAACAGGAATTGTTGATGAAAATGCTCTTGTTAACTATGAAATTCAATATGTTAGTACAACCAGTTATACTAATTATTATGTTGAATCTGGTGTTTACTATCGAGATGTTAATGGAATTCATGAATTATTTGAAGAAGATTTAGGTGATGGAAAGCTTATTGGGTATGAAATTAAGAAATGGGTAAATAACAGAGACGTTTGTTCATTGAACTTAAGTGAATTGAATAAAAACGTTCTAGATACTAACTGGGTGTCTGCTTGCTTTATTGATGTTAAAGGTGGTTTCACATCAATAACAGGTACAGCAAATGAAAACTATTTCATCAAATATTATGAGCAAAATCGTGCTTCTGGTATAATTGCTCAAACAATATATAGGAGAGTTATTATCATTAATAGTGTTCCTGAAATTATCCTAACTGGTGGATCTAGCGAAATGGTTGTAAGCGCTGTCAATAAAAACAAAGAAGATAATTACAAATTCTATTTAGATGATTATTTTATGTGTAATATTGATGGTTGTGAAATGAAGATTACAACTTATATGTATGATGCTAAGGAAGATAAAGAAATTGTTATTGATAACTTGTATGATGAAGAAAACAATGGAAATACAATAAATCGTAGATATTACTTGGACTTAAGAAACATGGGAATTTACTATGTCTATTTAAGATGTGCATTAGGTGATGTTGTTTCTTCTACTATGAAAATTACAATTGATATTAAAGATTCTTCTGGACCAACTATAACTGTAATAGCTGTAGGAAATGATACTAAGATAGTATTAAATTATAAGAGTATTTATCAAGAAAGAGGAGCTACTGCTATTGATGAAATTGATGGAGTAATTTCTAGTATTAGTAAAACTATAAAATACATTGACGTAGATGGTGGAGAAAAAGAAGTTAAAGAAGTTGATACTTCAATGTTAGGAACATATTTAATTACCTATAAAGCAGTAGACAGAAGTGGAAATGTTAGTTCTGCATATAGATACGTATACATTGTAGATAATTCTGCTCCTACAATTGAGTTTGCTTCTAACAAAATTATGGGAAATGGAGGAAATATAGAATTCTCATATGTCATTGAAAGAAAAAATAAACTTTCTTTAAATGATATTTGTAAGATGTTTGTTGTTTCCGTCTCTGATAATTATAATTCAAATTTATCTAAAAGGGATGTACATTGCACAGGTGAAGTTAATACTAGTGTAGCAGGTGAATATGTTATAGAATTTGAACTTTCTGACATAGCATCTTCTTATAATGTAAAAGGAGATGGATCCACACCATTCTTGGATAACGTTTTCAAAAAGAAAGTTGGAATTATTGTAAAAGATACAATTGCACCTACTGTTAATTTATATGATAGAAATGAAGCGTTAGAAGAAAACGAAAGAAAAATACCTTTAACGAAAGGTAGAGTATATGCAAATTTAATTAGTGGGGTAAATATCGAGATTGACTATACGAATGAATATGATGATAATTTAAGAATTTTCTTGAATGGATACGAGCAAGATTATGATGACGTAAAACTCATTACTGCTGATGGTTATTATGATATTAAGGTTGTTGATAGTTCTGGAAACTTTACACATGCTAGTTTCTCTATAAATAACAGCAAATTCATTTCTGTTTATAGTGATACTTTAGAAGAAACTGAAGTTGAACTTGATTTACAAAGTGCAAAATTTAGTTACATTGATAGAAATACTAATCAGGCAAGAGTAAGAATTGATAAAGGACAATATGATTTAGGAGATACCCTTATAATTTCTTACTATGATATGTCTGGAAAATATTTTGTACATTCACACTTTGAAATTACTGAAAAAATCTTACAAATACTTTCTATTGATGACTATACCTTAATAGTGAATGTTGAAAATGAAAATATAGATCATTTATTCTCATTTATTGTTGATAAAGAAACTAGTCAAAACTTAAGTTTTATTGAAATTGAAACAGAACAAGTCAAAAAAGACAATTCAGATTTAATTAATCTAATGACTGCAGGTGGAGTTCTTGTAGTATTAGTGATTATTTTGATTATGAGTAAGAGAAAAAAGAAAAACAAAAAGGAAGATTAATTAAGAATGTGGCTTATTTTTCACAAAATTGTTAATAAACACACAAATGGGGTTGATTTATGATATAATAAGGATAGTGAAGATAAGCCATGTTACCACATCGTGGAACATAGGATGAAACAAAATTTAGGGGGTGCATGTTATGGGAGAGAACTGCATGAATAAAAATAAAAAGGGGATTATAGCGTTAATAGGATTATTTTTAATAAGCCTAGTTTTTGGTATGTTCATTTGTAATGGACATGTTTCAAAGGCTATTGATATTGACTATGACGATTTTGCACCTCTAAAAATTAATGGTGGTACTACAACATTAGATGTACAAAATTCTTTAAATATTAATTCACCAGCTTCGCCTCAATATACGGCAGAAGCATATAAATATATAAAGGGTAATAAACTAGTTGTTGAGGTAACCTTTGATTTTAACTGTCAAGGTGTCGCAAGAGAACTTGCAGATACTGGAATTGTTAGACTTTTAGGTAAGGACTGGATGTCTACTTTATTCGTATATTTAGTAGAACATCGAAGTCTTCCAATTACAGGAGATCAAGCCACTGGATTTAAAGCTACTAATGAAACATCTAATTATATAAATTCTTTAGAAATTGCGGATTGGCAAATGATTTTACAAGAAGCTTTTAGAATATCAGCAATTGACTTTAATATGTTAAGAAACTTGATTGCTAATGTTGGAGCAACAATTAATTTGATGCAAAACCAAACCTATCGTTTAGAAGATCTCCCATCTTCTAATGAAAGACTTATTTATTATTGTGCATCATCAAGTGATTCCAATACCTTCACTTCTGATACTGGATTAAAAGATTATCTTCCTTATTTTAATACTTATGATACTGATGTAGGATATATTACTTCATTCATTCATATATTCTCATCTTATCAACTTTTAATTACAGCAACATTGGATAAAGGAGTAAGTAGCAAGCAAATTAAAAACTTTGAACAATACTTATTCCCTGCTTACTATGATTTAAATAAAATAGAAGGTTCTAATGTATCTTTAGAAGAAGCTTTAGTTCCTGCAGGTGATAGAACACAAGCTTTATTCTGTAAAGATTGGCAAGAAGGATTTCTAAAAGATGATGGTAAGTATTATGGTAAATGTAATGGCGGTTATGATTACTTCAAAAATGAAAATGGAAAATGGAAAATAAAGAAAGAACTTGATTTACAAGCTGAAATTTATAATTACAATCAAGCAACTGTAACTCCTTATATATTGGCTGAGGGCCCACATACTATCGATATTCACTTTAATTTAGATCAAGATTATGTAAACTATGGATTTGTAATGAAAGATGATCATGATATTAATTCGTCTATAGATGTCTATGATACAAACATTGAATCTAGTTTGGAAAACATAACAAGAGTTGATAGAAATATGTTTATTAAAAGTTCTTATAATGCGCTGGCTTTGAATTTGAAGACTTACTTGGAGAAAATATGCGAAGAAATAAAAACTGCTACAAATGCACAACAATTAGAAAAAACAGCTGCCAAATTAGAAGCTTTGTCCTCACTTTTTATGCAAATAGAAGCAGAAACAATTGATAATTCAGTAGGAGAATTTATAGGAAACTTTTTAGCAACTCTTGGAGGCGCTGGCATAGGTGTGGGATTAGCTATGTTGGTAACTGCTACTGGTCCAGTTGGGTGGATTATAGGAGCGATTGCAGGAGGAGTTATTCTAGCAGGAGCTGCAGTAGCTGTTGTAGCTAATTTAGAGAAAGCAGCTAATAACATTAAAGAAATTCTTGAAAATGAAGACAAGTGTTCTAGGGTGATGGCCGTTTTGTTATTGATGTACACATCTACTATTTCTGAATTTGAAGATGTGATTTCAGTTGAAAATCCACTTGATGGTTTACTAACATATAATGCATTTATAAATAAAATTGCATCTTTTATTAGTGATGATTTTATAGAGAAACAAAAGGAAAATATGAATAATATTTTAAATTTATATGCATCTTCTATTGGAGGGTCTGGCAGAAATTTATTATATAAATCAACTGTTGCAACTATTGAAAGGGTTACAAATGATGCATCATTATCAGAAGTCATATTATCACCTATGTATAATATCTATATAGAAACATGTATTTTTTCAGCTAATATGATGAAGGCACAAGATATAGCAAATAAAATCTTTAGTGATCCAGATGCTGAATCTTTTGATGAAGAAAATTTGTTTAGCTTATCTATGATATATTATATAACCAATGTAACTAATTCCCAATATGATAATAAAGAAGATGACATTTATAGAACAATGATTTCATCAACAGGTAAATTTAAGGAGATTTTTGAAAATGATTTTAATAATGATCCAGAAAAGTTATATATATCCATATTAGAGTATTATTCGAGTGGACCTTTAGAAAAATTTGAAAATCCCGAAAATAGGTTAGGATTAAGTACAAGAGAACATTTGAAAATTCATAAAGCAATTTCAATTTTCTATGAATATGCATATAAACCTTATTCATTAGCTTATGATGACATTTTATGTAAGGTCATAACTAGACCTCGTTATGAGATTTATGATATTTTTGTTAAAATGATTAAATCGAAATCTGCTAATGAAAAATATACTAACAAGTCTTGGACTATGAAATTAATTATCGATAGAACAGCAACTGAAGATTTGGTATTTGATGATGGAACAGACTCATCATGGGTACACGACAGTGTTGCTAATGACTTTGTTTTGTCCGATACTAATGTTAATTTAGGATACGATGAAGGAAATGCTAAATTTAATTATGGCACTTCTAGTAGTGTAAGCTCTGCTGATAAATTAATCACCAATAAGGATTATCAATTTAGTTTTGCTGCCACTGGTGATAAGGATGCAAGAATTCAATTTATGAAGCCTTTAATTAGGTATATTGAAGGATCAGGTGTCGATCATTATGAATATATAATTTTGAAAAATGGTGATAAAGGATTATTAGATAGAATTTATGACTTTAATATTTATGGTGAAACTTATGAAAAAGTAGATAGTTCTATTATTCAACCTGGTTATACTAATGTAGCAGGTTTATTTACAAAAGTATCTGATGATGAATATGTAGCTGCTGAAGGCATTGCTATGGAAGGCGTTGACTACTATGAATTAATAAATGTCAATGAAATGTGGAGAGAATGGCTTTTAGATAATTTTGCTACTAATGATGATATGTTATGGTTGATTCAATTATTGACTAGTATGGATGATACAGAAAAATATGACTACTTCTGGAAAAAACTTGCTTTAAATAAGAGTTTAAGTTTAAGTGAAGATGGTGAATATATCATCATTGCTAGATCTGTTGACTTTGTTGGCAATAAGGGTCCTGTTACTTATAGAAGGGTCTTGATTGACCAAACTACTCCTGAAATAGGGTTAGAATTCTTTGAAGGTGAATCTGGTGATGCTGCAATATCCACTAATGAACAATACGTTGATTTATTAGAAAATATGGAAAATAAATTAGAAGATAACCCTTATTCATTTGTTGTTAGCACAGAAAATTTAGTTAACATGAATGTTTATTTTGAAGAAAGTGGCATTCATTCTTCAGGATTATTAAAAGTAGATAATAATTTAGCTGCTTTCAAAATGTGTGTTGCTGATATTATGGAAGGCAATGGAGCCAACAAAAATAATTGTTTAGATTTGACTGAGCAATTCTATACTTCAGGTATCAAAAAGAGTGGCTATTTCATGGGTAATGTGGAAACTGAACTTACTGAAGTATTTTCTTGGAATGGAAATGGATATGTGCTAAGACCTAGTAAAGATACATATAAGATTTCTATTGATTTATCAGGCATTGCAACTATTTACAGAATATCTTTTGAAATCACTGATGTTGCTGGAAATACTAATATAATAAGAATTTTAGCAATTTCTAATATGAGTGATATAAATATTGAAACTCAAACTGTTACTGATGTTAAGTTTAATTTGAACAATCCAGATAATATGATTGAATCATTTGATATTGAATTAATTTATCCAAAATTTGTTGTTGGTGATTTAGTTTATGATAATAAAGCTCTATACAATGAAGTTGATGGAAACTATTTTGATTTAAATGATAAGAGATTTATGACTACTAGATATGCAATAGTAGGCAAAAACGATAGAGAAAAATTCTATTCTGGTAATTGTGATTTTGATATTTCAAATCCTACTAGTTCAACTTGTTTTAGAGATAATAAAGCTTTAATGGATAGATTTATTCAAGAAAAACCTTCAAATGATGTTGTTGAGTTAATTTCAAGTACAAGTGATTTATTTGAAGAAAGATTTATTTTCCAACAATTTGAATTAAAAATTGGCGGTTCAAAGAGAGATTATAGCTATATTGTAATTCAAGAGTTTGAATATAGTACTGATGATTTAAAAGAACAATTATCTTTTGTCAAAGATGAACATGGTAGAGAAACTGGTAATATTATCGCAGATCCTCATTTTGCTATTTTATCTAGTGAAAAATATGAAATAAGATTGAAGTTTATTGACTATTCTAAATTGAGCGTAAATTCTGATTATGGTTGTTATACAAATGATGTAGGTGCTTTTGTTTGTGATAATAGCATTACTAAAATTATCTATGCTTATGATTTATATAGATTAGGTATTACTTCTCCTTCTGATTCTAAACAAACAAAAGAAATAGAGTTAGATACTCATAATACTAGTGGTAATAATCGTGATTTTACAGTAATTACTAATTTTGATGATTTCGATATCAAAAATTATAAAAATAATATTAAGTATGTTGTAAAGGATGAAAAAGGCAATTATTTATATACTGAGTATTATATCTATATTGATTTATTTGAAGCTGCAAAGGAATTGAAGTTTGATCCTACATTTGCTGTTAATAATTTAGGATTACAGGCAATTAAGAACATTAAGGGCAAAGAAGAAGTTAATAATTTAACTAGTACGTATAATTTATTAGAAATTGATGATATTGGATTTAATATTTATACTAACTATTTAGATGATGGCAAAGATACTGCTGTTCCTAATTTGGGTGCCTTTGAATATGATTCTAGTATGAACGTAAAAGTTCATGATGGAGTTCAATGGACAAATCAATCAGGACTTAAGTTCTCATTGAATGGTGGTTCTGCTTCATTTGATTACATTTTTGACCCTACACTAATTTATCAATATGCAGTATTTAAAGATGATATTTCTCTTGACTATGCAGTTGCTTTAATTGCTGATCAATACAATATTGATTTAATGGAAAAATTAGTTGTTTGTAGAGTTGCTAATAATAATTTATGTACTCAAGCTGTTGAAAACAGAAAGATTGCATTGATAAATGAATTCATTGCTACTTTATCTAATTCTTCTTACAACAAATTGAATAGATATTTAATAGTAAATGGCTATCAACTTTCTGATGTAAATATGGAAATGTTAAAATCACTGGATATCTATAGTATTGAATATGAAAAGATTATCGCTAAATATATGGCAGGATTAAATAGTGAAGTTGGTATATATTCTTATTTAATTGATTCTCAATCTGATGTAGAGAACACTTTAAAAGGTGCTATTTCAAATGTTGTTAAAACAGCAAATGACCAATTATGGAGTGAAGCATATAGAATTTACTCTAATATGATTGGATGGGAAACTGTCAAATTTGACACTAATAATAAAACAACAGGTGTAATTGATGCATCTTCCTTTATCAATGATACCGATAATAAAAAGTATGTATTGGTATATAGAGTTGTCGATGTACTTGGAAGATCTACAATGGAATTTAAAAAGCTAACTTATTTCCAAAGTGTTCCTACAATTACTGTAGAACAACAAGTAATGGATTTAGCTAATAGTGTATTTAGTAGTGCTTTAAGTAAAACTACTTTAGATGAATATTTGCTTGGAAATGAATTGGAAAAATATTTTGAAGGAAATGAAGCATATTATGAATTGATAGACAAAGATACAATTTCTTATTGCTTAATGATTGAAGGTAATTGTAAAGAAGTTACAAATGATTTAATAAAGGAGCAAATCTTTGTTGGAAGTAGTTATGAAATTATTTTCTCAATGGTTGATTTTGCAGGAAATGAATCTGAAATAAGTGTTATTTATAAAGTTGTTTATAGTAAAACTCCTACAATTACAGTGTCTACTTCTGATGGATTTGATACTAAGAAGGATATCAATATTGATGTCGTATACACTAGTATTGGTGGAGTAGATATTAAATCAATCGAATTAGTTTATTGTGGACATGCATGCTTAAAGATGTTTGAAAATCAATTGAGTTTAGATGGATTTGTTGTTGATGGTAATGCAAAAGAGTTAAAAGATTTGAATCAAAAAGAATTAGAAGCTTTATTTAATCTATTGATGAGTATTACAAATGAACAAGGTTCTCCTGCGTTAAAATTGGATTTAGTAATATCTTCTGATTTAAGAAGCGCAGTTACTTCAAAACCTGTTGTTCAAAATGGTATTTATTTAGTAAAAGTTAATACTACTAATGTACCAAATGGAACTACTCCTCCTTATGCAGAGATAATAAAATCTACTTATTCTGATGTATTTGTTTTAGATAGAGTTGATGATCAAGCTCCATTAGTGTTACTTGGAAATGAAGATAGGGTTAATGATACTAGTTATACTAGTTTATTACCTAACAACGAATCAGAAACAACTGAAAACTATTATTTCAACTACTCAAATATTTTCTTATTTGTTAAAGATACTCAAGTAGGTATTAACGGTTCAACTGTTAAATTAGTTAAAAAGGTATCTAAAGATTGTGTCTTTGATCCTGTTACTGAAAGTGAAATTCAATGTTTCAATAGTGAAATTGAAGCTGGTGTTACTGTTGAAAGTTCTATGTTACCTGGTAATGTATGGAAATTTGACTTATCACCAAATATTAGAAATAGGGTTGGTAAAGTTACTTATTATCTAAGGGCAAGTGATTCATTGGGTAATACTGTTTATAAACGTTTAGATATACAAGTGGATAGTATTGCTCCTGAAATTAATGCTAATGAAACACATGTAAGCGAAGAAAGTATTTCTAATGGTTTATATATTGAAAGACCAGATATTACAATTGACTTTGCTCATAATGGAAATATTAGTAGTGGATATGAAGTAGCTAGTCCTTTCCATAAAGTAGTCATTTACGAACCAGGTAAAAAATCTGAACCAACAGTTCACTTATGTGCTGAGTACAATAATTGTACAGGTATTATTAAGCTAAAATACAATATTTCGATGGATGAAGATGAATATGGAAATAGATATTACAAGAATGGTATGAAAGAAATCGCTATTGAATTGTATGACTCTGCTGGAAATGTCAGCAAAGCACATAGATTTAATGTATTATTAGATTCTGATGTTCCACAAATATCTGTAAAACTTTCAACTGATAGTGTTGTAAATAATGTAGGTCAACTTGTAAAAATTAATGCCATTGATTCTACTTCAACTATCTATAAAGGTAAATTTGCTATTGATGGTGTAACACATTATGGACTTGGTTATAGACTTGAAGGAACTTCAAATTGGGTTGAAGTAACTGATATGAGTGTACTTTTAATTGAAAATGGAACATACATCTTTAGGGCATATGACTATGCTTTAAATTACAGTGAAGCTAAAATTAAAATTAGCAATATAGATAAAAAAGCACCTGCTATTACTTTCTCTAAAAATGGAGATAATATAGCTTTACCTTCACATAATATTGCTATTAAAGCAGAAGATGAATTATCTAACATTAAAGTAATTAAATATTGTTGGATTAGAACAACTGAAATTGATTGTACAAGTTATGACTATTCTAATGATTTAACTACTAATAGTACTAAGATATTTGAAATTACTGCAAATAAAGTAGTAACTAAAGTTATTGAAAATGGTGAATATATTTTATCTGTTTATGTTGAAGATATTTGGGGAAATAGTTCTTCTTACAAGACTAAACCATTTGTGTTTGACTGTAAGAAACCAAAAATAACTCCTAATATTACATTAAATTACAATATTTGTGCATTTGAAAATGCTCCAAAAGATTGCTTTAATAGCAATACTGAAATGTATGAATTTTTAATTGAATTAACTGATAGTACTAATATTTTAGACTTAGAAATTAGTGAAAGTGCTAAAGTTTATATTTCTGGATACTCAGCAGATGATATACCTGGTGTTTATGTAAGTCTTGATCCTGAATCAGGAGAATTTGTAACTACAGGAGTAAAACAAATTAACTACTACGATGCCGAAGCAGGAACATATTATTTGAAATATAGTGTTGATTATACTGATGCAGAAGGACGTAATTTAGTAGAAGTTGCAATCGTAAAAATTATCATTAAAGATGCTGGTAATCCTATTATCACTATCAATGAAAATGCTGAATATGTGTTTACAGTTGGATCAATTCCATCATTTGCAGATCCTGGTTATGGCGCATATGATGTTCACGATGGTGATTTAGGTGGAAGAATTAAAGATGATTGGACAGTTATTTACTTTGGAGATAGCATTGTTTCTAGTATAGACACATCAGTAGTAGGAACTTATAGAATTGAATATCGTGCATACGATAATGCAGGAAATGAATCTATTGCAACTAGAACTGTAAAATTCGTGGATGATGTTAATCCTGTAATTTCATTTGAAGCAGGAAATGATATTGAAGCATATTTAGTGGGTAGTAAGTTTGATTATCTAAAGGGATTATCAATCGTCGATAATTACGATGGAGTGATTGTTGAAAATTATGTTGATGAAAATACTGAAACTGCTAAGGAATTCAGTAAATTAGGTATTTATTATTATATCTACAATGAAAATACTAAGAAATTTGAAACTCAAAATAGTGGATTAATCTTTGTTGGTATTGTCGGAGTTCATAAATATGAATATAGATTTACTGATAAATCAGGCAATGAAACTATTTTAGAAAGATTTATCCATGTAAAAGACGTTGTTGCTACTATGAATGTTAATGGAGAAGATGTTAAATTTGATCTAACCAACAATAGAGAAGATATTGTTGATGGCAAAGTTACTATTAATCCTAATGGTCTTAACTTAAAGATTAATGGTGTAGCATATACTGAAGAAGTAGAGTTGAATAAGGTTGGAAAACACGCCATCGTTATTTCAGATAACTTTGGAAATGAAGCTAGATATTCTATTTATATGGATACAAGTGATACTGAAATGGTATTAGTTGATAAGACTAAAGTAAAAGTAGAAAAAACTATCATTAAAAATATCTCTACTGATACTCAAAACTCATTAAAACTTGACTTAACCGCAGAATTAGCAGAAGGAGGAAGTTTAGCTAAATATGCTAATAATCCTGATTATGTAATAGTATTTGCTATTTTCTGTGATGACTTAAATAACACAAATGGAGTTGCTTGTTCTGATAATTATCTAGAATTATCAGTTATGGAAAACTTAACTAATACTAACAGTGTTGTTTCTTTAGGAAGTATATCTGGAACAATTAACTTGGTTGATTCAGAAGTTTCTAAGATTCTATCTCAAACTAAAGGTGAGAAGATTGCACTTCTAGTTATGTCTGCTGAAGAATCTGCTTCAATTGCTCAAGCACAAGTAAATGTTGCTCCAGACAATTCTAAAAAAGTATCCCTATTCTTAATCATAGGAATACCTGCGATTTTAGGATTATATGTTTTAATTAGAATCTTCAAGTTTAAGAAATCTGTTAAAGCAATGTAAAAATAAAAGAGAATTTAGATTTGCTAAATTCTCTTTTTTTATTTAGATTATTTCTTTTTAATTTCAGCTAATATTTCAGATAAAAGTTGTTCGGTAGTAGGTTTAGATTCTACTTTTACAATTTTGCTTTCTCTTAATTCTTTAGTAGCTTTTAATGTTGCTTGACGATCTTTTAAATTAATACCCATTGCTTTTAATTCTTTTCTTTCACTTCTATTAGGTTTATCTTTAATAATTTTATTAGATAATCCTTTAGCGTTCATTAATAGTCTTAACATTACAAATAAAGTAAATGCAATTAATAAGAAATCAATTATTGCTTGAATAAATACTCCGTAAGGGATTGGTGTACCATTTAAGGTGAAAGCTAAATCTGCAACACTATTTTGGCCAAATATAGCGCAAATGAAAGGCATTATAATGCTTTTAACTAAACTATTTACAATAGCAGTAAAAGCGTTGCCCATTACGACAGCAACAGCTAAATCAAGCACGTTGCCTTTTGAAATAAACTTCTTAAAATCACTAAAAAACTTTTTCATAAATACCTCCGTTTATTATTTTACTCCATCTTTCTTATAGGGTAAAGGTAAAGTTCTTCTTCATAATGCTTATTTTTATCTTTGCTATTTATATAATAAAGATATGTCGTTCTTCTTTCTAAGTTTAGTAAAGGATATCGTTTTCCTTCAAATCGATTTAAAACAGGAACTACTATATCTTTTCTTTTTAATTTTAAATATTCTTCTCCTTTTTTATTGATTCCTAGAATCCTTACATAAGGAGGTTTATTTTTTAAAATACTTATGCTTTCTTGTTTGTTTGTTTTTGCTAAAATATGAATAATTATTCTTTTTATTCTCGCAGCGGTATAACGTTTAGAAATGCAATTTTTTATAAATTCTTCCATTGAATTACTTTCTAATATTTTTTTCTTAAATAAGTACTCAATCCCCTCATTAACTAAGTGATATGTTGCCAGTTCCTCTGGAGAAGACATAATGATAATATTTTTCAATAAATCAAAGTAGTCATCTAGATAATGGAAATCTTTTATATTAGAGAAAGGTGTGTATTTATCAATGTTTCTATTTTCTTTAATAGCTTTTCTTAATGCAGAAGCACTAGCTAAATTGTTTAAGTTTTCATCTTTATAATCAGCATTTCTTTTGATGGTATGTATCTTAATAGGTAAGTTATATTGATCAATTATTTTTTTATAAGCAAAACCTAAGATATCATTTGGAGTTTCTAATTGAAATGAATCAATTTCCTTTAAAGCTTTATTCATGGCACTTGGATAAGATAAACCTTCTTTCATAAAATCTTTAATTAAAAAGTCTAAATGAGGTTGAACAATAGAAGAAAAATTATATTTCTTTAAAAATTCTTGGGTATCACCGGTTTCAGAACCAAATACAATTTCTGTAACTCCTAAATCGTTTAATAGATTTAATGCTCCAAAAGCGAAAAAATCAGCGTTTTCTACTGCATATATAAAAGGTAATTCAATAACGATATCAATTCCTGCTTCTAAGGCAATTTTAACCCTTTTTTCCTTTGAAATTATCGCTGGTTCACCACGTTGGACAAAAGAAGGAGAAATAACTCCAATTAGTAAATCAGCGTTAGTTATTTCTTTTGCTTTTTGTAAGTGATATAAATGACCATTTGTAAAAGGATTATATTCCACTATAAGACCAACGGCTTTCATTGCTTTTTCTCCTTATTTACAAATTTCCTTTTTATCTTTAAAACGCTTCTTTTTTCAACGCCACATGAGATTAAAAAATTTGTAATATTACCATATGAATTATTAATATGATCGACAAGTCTAATCATATCGTTATATTTAACGTTAGTGAAAATTAATTGATCTTCTTTTAACTCATGTAAATAAGGAGCGTAAGCAGAAGCAACATTTTCATTACTTATGATATGATCTAAAGCGATTGATCTTTTACTAACATTTGCAATCATTAAAAGAATACAAGATAGAATGCTTGTACGATCTTTACCCATGGTACAATTAAATAAGAGTGCTCCTTTTTTAGAGTTTGCAATAGTATCAATAATTAATTTAATTTCATCTTTAGAATTTTCTATGATTTCGATATACCAATCACCAAGATTTTGATAATTATGTCCAGTAGGAATGCCATATCCTAAAGGCATATAATTGACCAAAGATAAGTGATGATAGTCTATTCCTTTGTAAACGCTAGAAGCAGAAATCATTCCTTCAAGTTCTTTTTTTACTCTTAAATCGATGACTGTTTTAAGACTTTCTTTTTTTACCAAATCATAAAGACTATAAAAACTATCTTCGTTGTATGCAAGATTATCAGAACGAATAAAAACTTTTTTCTTAGTGTAAAAACCGTCCAAAGTTTTAAGTCCTCCTAAGTCTCTAGTATTTAATGTTATATTAGTCTTTATAATTCTACTCAAAACGCTCACCTTACTTAGCAAAATAATATCATATTAGAGTTGTTTTTGCTACAAAAATAGGGTGTTTAGAAAAAATAATAAAGATTAAATGTGAAAAACTTACAAATAATTTGACTCTAAAAAATGTTTATTATATAATATCTACGTTGCTTTAAGAATAATTAGAGTTATATAAAGAATATCAAGGAGGTGTCAAACCATGGCTGTACCAGCAAGAAGAGTTTCTAGAACTGCTAGAGATAAAAGAAGAACACATGATAATTTAAAAGCTCCAACATTGGTTGAATGTCCAAATTGCAAAGAAATGATTAAACCTCATACTCTATGCAAACATTGTGGATATTACGATGGAAGAAAAGTAAAATAATAATAAGAACTAGTAATAGTTCTTTTTTTGTGTTAGAGGAAGAATATGGAAAAAAAGAAGATTATAAAATTTTTTATAGAGTCAATAGTTTTAACTATAATATGTGTTTTGGTGTCTTATCTAGTAATCAAAGATTCTTTTATTGATGTAATGAAATTGATTGGTAATTTAAACGCTTTTAATGTATTTGCTTTAGTAATGGTTGTTATCTTTCTTGTCGCTTGTAATGGTTTTATACTTAAAATAGTCGCTAGTAATTTTAACAAAAAATTTACTATCAAAGATGGAGCACAATGTAGTTTAATAGGAAGTTTATTTTCAGGGATAACACCTTTTAGAGCAGGATATCATTTTGGAATGCTATATTCTTATAATAAAAAAAATATTAAAGTTAGAGATGGAGTAGTTATTTCTTATATTGAGGGAACAGCGTATCAATTCGTTATAACTATATTGTGCTTAGTTTTATCAATATATATAAGTTTTAATCCTGTACAAATCAATATATCAGGATCTGAAATGAATATAAATCTAATTATTTATATCGTTTCTAGCATTAATTTAATTGCTTCTTTAGGCTTAATATTAATTGTTAAATTTAAAAAAATACATGAATTGATTGTAAAACTATGTTTGAAATTTTCAAAAATATTTTTAAAGAAAAGAAACATAAACCAAATTGAAATCAAAGTAAGAGAATCATTAACAACAATAGTAAATAATTCAGCGTTGTTGTTTGAAAAAAAATGGCAAACGGTCAAAATAATGCTTATTAATTTTATAAGATTGATAGTTATCTATTCGTTACCTTATATTATTTATTTATTCCTATCAAAAGGAAACTTTGCTTTGTCTGAATATTTCATTTGTTTAGCATATGCGATGGTCATTACTTTCTGCTTATGGATTGTACCTATTCCAGGTGGGGCAGGAGCAAGTGAAATGTTATTCTACTTATTGTATTCATTAGTAATCACTAATGAGACAATGATTAGAGCATCTGTACTGGTTTGGAGATTTTTCACTTATTATGTTAATTTAATCTTAGGAATGATTGTGCTATTAATTATTAAAAATAAAGATATGATAAAAGAAACAAGGGAAATGAAAAGTATTTCTTCTACTCAAAATAATGAAGAATAAGATAAAAAAGTATGCAGAAAAACACTGCATATTTTTTTTGTCTTTTTTTATCTAAAAAGGGTTTACAAATAGTGAATTATTATATATAATAAGGTCATAAAGTGGTAGAAAGTGGTAGAAAGTGGGTGATGAAATATGTTCATGGGACAATTCAATCATAATATAGATCCCAAAGGACGTATCATCATTCCTGCGAAATTCCGTGAGAAATTAAATGAAACGGTAATTGCTACTAAAGGATTCGATGGATGTATTTCTGTTTACTCCACAGAAGAATGGGAATCTTTTCTTACCAGTTTAAACAAATTACCTACTAATAGGATGGATGCTAGAAAGCATATCAGAGTAATAGTTGGTAGTGCCTCTGAGTGTGAGTTTGATAAACAAGGTAGAATCAATCTTCCTTCAAACTTGCTCAAAGAAGCGGGAGTAAGCAAAGAGTGTGTGGTAATAGGAAGCCTTGATCATATCGAAATATGGGCTAAAGATAGATGGGATTCTTATTACGAAAGTGCTAGTGAAGATTTCGAGGAAATAGCTGAGAAATTGGAAATGGGTGAAAAAGATGTTTAATCACTATAGTGTGTTGTTAAAAGAAGTGTTGGAGGGATTAAACATTAAGCAAGATGGAATATATGTTGATGCTACTATTGGTGGAGCAGGGCATAGTTCTAAAATTTGTGAACACCTAAGCGAATCAGGCCATTTAATTGGCTTTGATCAAGATGAAGTTGCAATAGAGGCATCGAGACAAAAGTTATCAAATTCATCTCCCCAATTTAATTTGATACACAAGAATTTCTCTTACTTAAAAGATGAGTTAGAAAAACTTGGAATTAAGAAGATAGATGGAATTCTCTTTGATTTAGGTGTCTCCTCAGTGCAACTTGATACTAAGGATAGAGGTTTTTCTTATAGAGAAGATGCAAGACTTGATATGAGAATGGATACTTCATCAAATTTAGATGCTTATCAAGTAATTAATACATATCCATTAGAGAAATTAAGTAAAATATTCTTCGTCTATGGAGAAGAAAAATATGGTAACAGAATAGCTTCTAAAATTGTAGAAGTCAGAAAAAACAAACCTATTGAAACAACGTTTGAGTTAGTCGATATCATAAAGAGTTGTTATCCAAAGAAAGATTTAAGGGATAAGCATCCTGCTAAGAAAGTATTCCAAGCTATCAGAATTGAAGTGAACCAAGAATTAGAAGTTCTAAAAACTGCTTTAAAAGATGCTTTGGATTTACTGAAAGTTGGAGGAAGATGTTGTGTTATAACTTTCCATTCTTTGGAAGATAGAATTGTAAAAGAAATATTTAATGAAGCTTCTACAGTTAGTTGGAATAAGAATCAACCTTTCTTATTAACAGATGAAAAAGCTAAGTTTAAATTAATAAATAAAAAACCAATTTTGCCTAGTGATAAGGAGTTGGAAGAAAACAATAGATCACATAGTGCAAAATTAAGAATAATAGAAAGAGTAATGGAGGGATAGTTATGAAACAAATCATTAAAAGAAGAAACAAAACAAAGTTTGATTACATTGCTAGATATTTAGGTGTTTTAAGCGCTATTTTAATGGTTGTAACTATGACTTTAGTCAAACCTTCATCAAATAAAATATCTAGTGTGAATGCTTCTTTAAAAGAAGAAAATGTTGCTTTATTAGATGAAAATAATAATTTAAATAAGCAATATAGTCTATTGAAAGATACAATAATGAAAACAGGTGAATAAGACCTGTTTTTTTATTTATGAAATTTGATAGAATATATACATTAATTCATTAAGGAGGAACAAAAATGCTTAAAGCGGTATTTTTTGATTTAGATAGCACTTTATTACCAATGAATGAGGATTTGTTTGCAAAAGAGTATTTTTCCCTGTTGGCGGATAAAGCATCTAATTATGGGCATAAAAAGGATGATTTTGTTAAAACTATTTGGGGTGGAACTAAAAAAATGGTAACTAACGATGGTTCTATGACAAATGAGCAAGCTTTTTGGAATTTTTATACAAGCGTTTATGGAGAAGATAAAATAAAAGATAAAGTGGTTTTTGATGCTTTTTATCTTGATGAATTTAAAGGAGTAAAGAAACATTGTTATGATAATCCTTATTTAGAAGATTTGTTTAAATATTTAAAAACGACAAACTTGAAAATAATTTTAGCAACTAATCCTTTATTTCCTGTTGAAGCAGTTTTAACTAGAATGGCTTTCGTAGGACTTAAAAAAGAAGATTTTGATTATATCACTAATTATTCGAATTCATCATTTTGTAAACCAAATCCTAACTACTATCAAGAATTATTAAATAAACTAGGGTTAAAACCTGAAGAAGTTATCATGATTGGAAACAGTCTGGAAGAAGATGGAATAGCATCTTTTAAAGTTGGAATCAAACCTTACGTACTTGAAAACAACTCCTATCCTGAAAAAGAAGGGATAACTTATATAAAGTTTGAGAATATTAAAGATGTGATTAAAAAGAATTTAGAGGGATAACCCTCTTTTTTTATTACTAAAACATTAAAGTAAAACATATATTTGATTGGTGATTATAATGCAGGAATATAAAAGTATTTATCGTATTAAAATTTTCAAAATAATAATTATTTTTTCCTTTTTTCTTATCTCTTTTAAACTAGCATATTTACAACTATATAAAAGTAATGAACTAGCTAGCAAAGCACTAGAAAGCTGGCAAAGAAGTTTTCCAATAGAAGCGCCACGAGGAATTATTTATGATTGCAATGGATCTCCTCTTGTCATAAATCAACCAGTTATGTCAGTAGCAGTAATTCCTTTTCAAATAAAAGATAAAGAAAATACTGCTAAGTATTTAGCTAATATTTTACAAGTTGAATACGATATAATTTTTAAGAAAATAACTAAAAAAGCATCTATTGTAAAGATTTACCCAGAAGGTAAACAAATAAGCATACAACAGGCAAAAACTATTGATTCCTTGGATTTAAAAGGAGTATATCTGATACAAGATAGTATGAGATACTATCCTTATAATAATTTATTATCCCATACAATAGGTTTTGTAGGATTAGATAACCAAGGACTAGCAGGAATTGAGAATAAATATGAACAATATCTAAAAGGAAAAAATGGTAATTTAAATTATATAATGGACGCGAAAGGTGGTTTATTTAACTCATATGCAAGTGAACTGGTCTTTCCTAGTAGTGGCATGTCTTTACAGTTAACGATAGATTTAGGAATACAGCAAATAGTAGAAAGAGAATTATCTAATGCCTATTTAAAATATAATCCTGAATCAATTTTAGCTTTAGCGATGAATCCTAACACAGGAGAAATAAGAGCAATTGCTTCTTATCCAAATTATAATCCAAATGAATATCAAAAATATGATAGTTCTATATACAATCAAAATTTACCAATTTGGAAGAGTTTTGAGCCAGGTTCAACCTTCAAAGGTGTAATATTTGCTGCAGGGTTAGAAGAAAAGAAATTTGATATGTATAAAGATACTTATTATGACTCAGGAACTGTTAATGTCGAAGGATTTACCATCAAATCTTGGAAAAAAGGAGGACATGGACTTCAAACCTTTTTAGAAGTATTACAAAACTCCTCAAACCCTGGGATGGTGGAAATAAGCAATCGACTAGGAAATGATAAAATGTATGAATATATTACCAAATTTGGATTTGGTAGCAAAACTGGAATAGACATTGTAGGAGAAACAACAGGTATTCTTTTTCAAAAAGAATACTATGGGGCATTAGAACAAGCAACATCATCATTTGGACAGGGAATATCTAGTTCTGCTATTCAGCTAGTCAATGCCTATGCAGCTTTAGTAAATGGAGGTTATCTATTAGAACCTTATATTGTTAAATCTATTATTCATACCTCTACTAATGATGTTATTTATGAAAGAGAAACCACTATTAAAGATAGGGTAATAAGTCAGGAAACATCATCTTTAATGAGAGATGCCCTGGAACACGTAACAGCACTAGGAAGCGGAAGGAAGGCTTATATTGAAGGATATAGAATAGGTTCTAAAACAGGGACAAGTCAAAAAGTAGTTGATGGTAAATACTCGGATACTGAGTATATTCTTTCTATGATTACAGTATCACCAATTAATGATCCACAGTTAGTTTTATATATAGCTATGGATGCACCAAAAAGTACCATTCAATATGGAGGTACTACCATTGGACCAATAATGCAAAAAATGTTAAGTGAAATCTTACCTTATATGGGAATTAAAAAACAAAAAAACGAATTAACAAAAGATTATACTTGGATGGATATAAAAGAAATAGAAATACCAAATTACATAGGATTTGATAAATCAAAAGTAAAATCACAAAACTTGAAATTCACCTTTATTGGAGAAGGAAATATCGTTATAGATCAATTGCCATCACCTGGTAACTATGTAGATGATGGAGGAACAGTTTTAATTATGTTAGGGTAGAAATTGATTAGGAAACCAATCTTTTTCATAACGAGTTAATATTATATTTATTAGTAATATGATATAATGATAAAAAGGGGTAATAAATATGGATGATTTGCAAGCAATTTACTACAGAAAACGTATAAGAAAATTAATTTCTATAACACAATTTCTAAAAGAAGAAAATGAACAGGATTTATATCATAATTATTATAATGAAAATATAGAAAGAATAAAAAAGTATGAAAAAGAAATTTTAAGTTGCATTAATGAATTAGAAGATTTTGGTCCTCAATGCCCTAATTTTAAAAGTATGGGAAGAATTAAAAACTTTAATGATGTATTAGATCATATTTCTAATTTAGAATTGACCATTCATAGTAAGTCATCCTTACCTAAAACAATTTGTTGTGAAGTTTATAAAGAGGGAGTATCTATATTTAATCAAAGCCAATTAAACTTTGATGTAGAAATTATCAAAAAGAATAAAAAAACATTTTTAAATAAGTTAAAAGAATTAAATATAGGGGAATGGAAGAATATATATGTAAACCCTAATACATTGGATGGTACAAGTTGGGAATTAAAATTTTATTTTGATAATTCTAAAAAAGTAAAAAAATATCATGGAATTAATTCATACCCTTACAACTTTAAAAAAATACTTGAATTATTAGAGTATAAATAAAGAAGATTGAACAAATTTCAATCTTTTTTTGTTTGTTATAATATTTCTGGTTAATAATACACTAGGTGATTATATGTATTATTCGTACCATAATAATATAAAGAAAAAAATCAAAGAAGGAAAACTGATAGGGTATGAGTATGTGGAAGAATACCATAATATTAAACCTGCTTTACTTTTGTATTTTGAAAATGGAACAATATACCCAATACGGGAATCATCATGGTATTTATATTACTCTTTATTAAATAAATCTAGAAAGGTCTAATGGTTACTCTAAATTCATATATTGAATTGATAGAGGTGAACTATGAGACTTAAAGAATTGTTGGAAGTTGTAGAGGTAGATTCAAAATTAGACTTAGAAGTGAAAGACATTAGTCTTGATAGTAGAGAAGTAAAAGATGGAACTTTGTATATTTGTTTGAATAAAGAATATTTGACAAAAGAAGTTTTAGGGAAAGCAATTTTTATATTAACTTCTTTTAAAAGTTCTAACAAAAAAACGTTATTTATAAATAATTTAGAAAATAGGTATTATCAAATTATTCATCATTTTTTTGGAAATATAACAAATAAAATTAAAGTAGTAGGAGTAACTGGTACAAATGGTAAAACTACCATTTCATATTCTTTATATACGCTTTTTAACCGATTAGGTTATCCTAGTTTGTATATTGGTACATTAGGAGGTTTTTATTTAAATAAAGAGATCATATTAAAGAATACAACACCCTCTTTAATAACTAATCTTTCTTTAATTCAAGAAGCATATAAGCAAGGTATTGAATACGTTTTTATGGAAGTAAGTTCCCACGCATTAGCGCAAAAAAGAGTGGAAGGAATTAATTTTTATGGTGCGATTTACACTAATTTAACTCAAGATCATTTAGATTATCATAAAACTTTTGATAATTATGCTTTAACGAAAAAAAGTTTATTTGATAATTTAAGAGAAAACAGTTTTGCTGTATTTAATGTAGATGATTCTTATTGTTCTTTTATGGAAAAAGATTGTAAAGCTAAAAAAATATTATATGGAATTAGTAATAATGTTAATGGAATAAAAAAATTAAACTATAGAGAAAAAATCTATTTTAAGTTCATAGATGGAACCTTAAAATCATCTTTCATTGGGAAATTTAACGTTTACAATTTACTAGCGATTTATTTAACTGCTAAAGAGATATTAAATGAAGATAGGAAGATTTTAAAACAAATAAAACTTTTACCATGTGTTAAGGGTAGAATGGAAATTATAAAACACAAAAGTAATTTAATTATAATAGATTTTGCACATTCTCCCGATGCTTTTAAAAAAGTATTTGAAGAGATAAGTACCTTTAAGTATAAAAAATTAAAAGTAGTTTTTGGTTGTGGAGGAGATAGAGATAAAGGAAAGCGACCTATTATGGGAAAAATAGCAGATGATTATGCAGATGTAATTTTCCTAACAGACGATAATGCTAGAAGTGAGAATGAACAATTAATTTTGGACCAAATAAAAGAAGGAATAACTCATAAGGAAAAAATTATTGAACAAATAAATCGTCAAAAAGCAATTGAAATGGCCCTTGAAAGTTTGGATAAGAATGAAATTCTTTTAATTTTAGGTAGAGGACATGAAAGTAATTTAAAAATTAAAGATAAAAGTATTCCTTTAAATGATAAGGATGTGGTAACTTCGTGGATCCAAGAACATTAGAGTTTTTAAGACTAGTCTTAGGATTACTTTTATCTTTTTTTCTTTCATCATTTTTAGTTAAAAGAAAAATCAAATCTTCAAGGGTAGGACAACAAGAAAGAAATTATTTGGATAATCATATTATCAAAAATGGTACTCCTACAATGGGAGGAGTTCCTATTGTTATATCTACTATAATAATTTTTTTAGCGCTTACATTTAAAGATTCACTTCCTAAGGAAATAATAACTTTATTGGTCATCTATTTAGGATTCTTTTTAGTAGGATTTGTCGATGATTATTCCAAATTAAAGCTAAAGTCTTATCGAGGAATAAGTGGTAAATTAAGATTACTTTTAGAAACTTTCTTTGTTATTTGGGGACTTGTAGTAATTTCAAAAAATATTGATATTAATAATCTTCTTTCATTTTCTTTAAATGGAAAAGAATTAACATTAGGAATTTTAACAATTCCTGCGATTGTCTTTATCATAGTAGGAAGTGCAAATGCTTTCAATCTTACTGATGGACTAGATGGACTAGCGTCAGGGTTATGTATAATTGCTTTAATACCCCTAATTATGATTTCTTTAATATCAAATCAGTTTTATTTAGCTTTATTTTTGATAACACAAGTAGGTTCCTTACTAGGTTTTTTATGCTTTAATATCCATCCAGCCAAGATTTTCATGGGAGATGTAGGTTCTTTACCATTAGGGGCATTACTTGGTACCACAGCCATTATTCTTAATAAACCTTTAATTCTTTTAATTGCAGGTTTAATCTTTGTTTTAGAGACTATCTCTGTAATCATTCAAGTTGTTTCTTTTCAAACAACAGGAAAAAGAGTATTTCTTATGACTCCTATCCATCATCATTTTGAAAAGATGGGATGGCCAGAATGGAAAGTAGTTATGGTCTTTTGGTTAGTTGGGATAATCTTAGCGATAGTTGCAGTAGCAGCGGGTGTTCTAGGATGAAAAAGTTTTTATTATTAGGATATGGCCTAACAAATAAGGCAGTAGAACAGTTTTTAATTAAAAAGGGATATGAAGTAAAAGTTATCAGTGATAACGAAAAAGAGTCCACGATTAGTATAGATGATGTAAAGAAGGAAGAATACTATTGTGTAGTAAGAAGTCCAGGAGTAAGTGTTCATAGTAAGACATATAAATACCTGAAAAAAATGAGAATGAAAATGATAAGTGAAATTGAATTGGCTTATCGCTTTTTAAATAAAAAAGTTACTCTAATTGGAGTAACGGGAAGCAATGGAAAAACAACTACAGTAGAACTTATTTGTTCTGTTTTATCATCAAGATATCAAGTGTATAAAGCAGGAAATATAGGAATACCATTTATTAGTATTCTTGATAAATTACAAGATGGAGATATGGTTGTTTTAGAGTTATCTAGTTTCCAACTTGAAGATATTGATAAACTTCATTTAAATGTTTCTATCATCACTTCTTTATGTCCTAATCATTTAGATAGTGTTTATAATTTATCTTATTATTACAATTCTAAATTAAACATTCTTCAAAATAGAAAAAAAGATGATTTGTTTTTGACTTTTTTAGATAACAAAGAAATAGATAAAGCGCTTATAAATAAGAAAGATGTAATAGATTTATCAAAGTATAAAATAAAGATAAGAAAAAGTAAGTTATTGTTAAAAGGAAATCACAATTTAAACAATATAAAAGTAGCGTATTATCTAGGAGAGTATTTTCAAATTGAAAGAAAAGAAATCGAGGATAGCATATATAACTTTAATCCCTTACCTCATCGTTTAGAAATAGTAGGAAAATGTGGTAAGTGTTTATTTATTAATGATTCAAAAGCAACTTCAGTCGAAGCTACTTTAACATCTTTAAAAGTATTTAAGCATAAAGTTCTTTTAATTGTTGGAGGAAAGGATAAGAATCTTGATTATTCCAAGTTAGAAAAATATCATCCTTATGTTTTTGGGCAAATCAAAGATAAAATTAAAACTCCTTATAAATATCAAAACCTTCAAGAAGTAATGAAAGCAGTTTTTGCTAATTTAAAAGGGGTAAGGACAGTGTTGTTTTCACCTGCTACTTCTAGTTATGATCAATTTAAAAATTATGAAGAAAGAGGAAATGTTTTTAAAAAAATATGCAAGGAGCATTTAGATGAGAAATGAAACTAAATTAGCTCTTATTATAACTTTTTTAACATTCATATTATCTATAATTGGAATTGTAAGCATATATAGTTCAAGTAGTATTTGGGCTCAATATTTATACAATGATAAGTTTTATTACTTGAAAAGACAAATCATCTTTTTCATAATTGGGATTTTTGTTTTTGTTATTGCTTCTAAAATAAATTTGGAAAAGATCAAAAAACATTCATTTCTCTGGCTAGTCATTTCTTATTTATTATTAATACTTGTCTTAATACCAGGACTAGGAACATTACGAAATGGGTCAAGAAGTTGGTTTGTTATTGGAGGAATTGGTTTTCAACCTGCTGAAATATTTAAAGTAACGATGATTATTTATGCTAGTTATTATTTGGAGAAAAATTATAAAACATCACATTATTTTTTTCGAAAAATAGGACCTTTATTATTTCTATCTTTATTAGGATTTGGAATTATTATGTTACAACCTGATTTTGGAACAGGGATAGTAATGATAGGAACAATAGTTATTTTAACCTTGATTAGTAAAGTTTCTTTAAAAAACTATTTTAAAATTGGAATTATGGCTGTAGGAGCGTTGCTGGTAATCATCTTAAGTGAGCCATATCGTATTGAAAGAATTTATGCTTTTGTCGATCCTTGGAGTGATCCTTTAGGAAGTGGTTTTCAAACTATTCAAGGATTATTAGCGATTGGTCCAGGAGGCGTTTTAGGATTGGGGTGGGATCATAGTATTCAAAAACATTATTTTTTACCGGAACCTCAAACAGATTTCATTTTTGCAATCATTTGTGAAGAAATAGGTTTTATAGGAGGAGCATTAATTATTTTAACATTTGGACTTTTGATTAGTTATGTTTTAAAAGTTGCTATGAAAACCTCTAATAAATTTGAAATGTTTCTTTCATTTGGAATAGCAGCATTGATATCGATTCAAGTAGTCATTAATTTAGGGGTGGTAGTAGGATTGTTGCCTGTTACAGGGATAACTTTACCCTTTATATCTTATGGAGGGACATCTTTGATAATCTTGTTGTTTTTGATGGGACTTGTTGTGAATATTGCTAAAAGGAGAGATGTAATTGAAAATAGCAATTGTTAGTGGAGGTACTGGAGGTCATATTTTTCCTGCAATTAGTTTGGCCAAGAGGTTGCAACAAAACCATGAAGTAGTTTTTATTGGTTCTAATAAAAGAATGGAAGCGGCAATAGTTCCTAAATATGATATTGATTTTAAAGGATTTGATCTTGAAAATAAAAAATGGACACTTATTAGAAATATTAAAATTTGCAAGAAATATATTAAAGAGCAAAAATTTGATTTAGCTATAGGATTTGGTAATTATATCAGTGTTAGTTTTCTTTTAGCATGTTTTTTACTGAAAATTAAATTTATCATTCATGAGCAAAATATTATTCCAGGAAGTGCTAATAGATTATTACATCGATTTTCTTATAAAACGATAACTAGTTTTAAAGAATCATCAAAGTATTTAAAAGGAAAAAAAGTAATGTGCTTAGGTAATCCAAGGGAAGAAATGAAATATTATTCCTCCCTTAAGAATAAAAAAGAATCAATTCTTGTTGTCATGGGAAGTTTGGGGTCCAGTTCAATTAATAAAATTTTTGAAAAAATGTTAAATACTTATAAATTCAATAATGCTTTTACTATCGTTACAGGAAAAAATAATAGTATGAAAATATCTTCTTTAAATGATGTAACATTGATACCTTTTATTAATGATTTGCCAAATGAAGCAACAAAATTTGATTTAGTGATTACACGTGCTGGTGCTACTACTTTAAAAGAACTTGCAGCTTTTCAAGTACCAATGATTATTATTCCTAGTCCTTATGTTAAAAATAATCATCAGTATTATAATGCACTTTTTTATGCTTCGAATGATGCTGCTATTTTACTGGAGGAAAAAAATTTGACGGAAAATACTTTAAGATATGAAATTGATAAAGCTTTAAAAGATAAATCTAAACTGATTAATATGAAGATTAATCTTCTTAAAACGATAAAGAGAAATGCTTTATCAGACTTTGAAAAGGTGGTTGAAAAAATTGCTGAAAAACATTAAAGAAAATGTCAATTTATCTAATTATTCTACTTTTAAAATAGGAGGTAATGCCTCAATGTTTTATAGTGTAACTAATATTAAAGAGTTAAGAAATATAATAAAATTATGCAAGAAAGGAAATATTGAGTATAAGATAATTGGAAATGGAAGTAATATTTTGTTTCCCTCTGAAGATTTTAAAGGTTTAGTTATACATTTTTCTGAAAAGTTTTCAAAAATTACTCAAAAGAAAAATGTTTTTTATGTTGAGTCTGGGACTCAATTATCCAAATTTATCATAGAATCTGTAAATCAAGGATATCAAGGATATGAAAAACTAATAGGTATACCAGCGACTGTTGGTGGAGCTATTAATAGCAATGCAGGAGCAAATGGAGTAAGTATTTGTGATCATTTGTTTAGTGTTACTTGTTTAATAGACAATAAAATAAGAACCATCAAAACTAACAAAATTTCTTTTGATTATCGTAATAGTTTTTTTAAAAATAAAGATGTTGTTATTTTAAATGCGAAGTTTAAGTTAAAAAAAGGTGATAAAGAAAGTCTTTTGTCAATCATAAGAGAAGAAAGAAAAAAGAGAAAAAAAAGTATGCCTTTAAAACCTAACATAGGATGTATTTTTAAGAATGTTGGAGATTTATCAGCAGGCAAAATAATTGAGGAATGTGGCTTAAAAGGTACTTGCATAGGTGGTGTCAGAATAAGTGAAAAACACGCTAATATAATAGAAAACTATAATAAAGGAACATCAAATGATGTTAAAAATTTGATTGAATTAATAAAAAAAGATGTCTATGAAAAGAAAAAAATAGTACTGGAGGAAGAAATTATTATTTGGTAAAAAATTATATTTAATTTTCTTCATTTTATCTAAGATAAATGATATAGTTATATTGCTAGGGGTGAGTAGATATGAAAGAAGAATCTTTTTATGATAGACATAATAAATATCTACTTGCTAAACGTCGTAATTTAATTATTCGTATTGTTTCTATCATTTTACTATGGACAATGCTTGTTTTGTATTTTGTTTTACCTGTTTCTAAAATTGATAAAGTTTCGATTGAGGGAAATGTTTTCTTAACAAAAGATAATATTTTAAGTTTAGCTTCTTTAGATAGAAATGGTTTAAGAATTGATGTTAATAATAAAGATGTCGAAAAAAGATTAAATAATAGTGATTATATTAAAAATGCTTCTTCAAAAATAAATCTTTTTAGTTCTAAGATTAGCATCAAAGAGATTCATCCTATTGGATTAAATGATGGAAGAATTTTATGGAGTGATGGGACATATAGCAATAAACCTCTTGATGAAGAAAAATATGGCTATTTGCCTACCATTAAGACTACTATCAATGCATCGTTTGTTCAGGATTTTGAAAATGCTACTAGTTCATGGGGAAGGTTAAGAAAAGAAAAAAATATGCTTTTGATTGATGATAATGAATATCCTTTGACTGATAAAAATACATATTCTCTATATTTTGAGGAAATCATTGAGGGTGAAACGATTACTATCATTTTTGTTGTTGATAGATTGTCAGTTACCAAAAAAATAACTTTGGATTTATATCAAAAAGTCATAGAAGATGCTATAAGGGTTCCCTCTAATGTTGTTGATGGAACTTTGATAGTAGGATATGTTGAAAATAGTTATAGTTATTGGAGGTTATAATATGGCAAAAGTTTATTTAAAAAAACCTACAGTAAATGAGTTAGGGTATCGTCAAGATTTATTGGAAAAAAGAGATGATAAAAATAATTTTCCTGAAAATGTTTGGAATCAATGGGCACAAAAATGGTTGTCTGATGATAAAAATTATTTTTATGCTTACGTAAAAAGAAAAAAAGATGGAATGAATGTTGGCGAAGTTTCTTATTATTTTGATTTAAAAGAAGGTATGCCTCTTGTTTCAGTTTTTATTGAATCTTTGTACAGAAGAAATTATTATGGACAAGAAGCAATATCTTTATTGTTAGATAAATGTCTACAGAAACAAAAATTTGATCAAGTGGCAGTAAAGTTTCAAAAAGATAATGAAGTGTTAAATAAGTTTTTCACTAAATTAGGTTTTAAATTGTATAAAGAAGATGATAATTTTATGTTTTCTAAAATAACTAAAGATGATTATCAAATAAAAAAATATATTGATGAAAAAGGAATTATTAGAAAGATTCCAGTTTCGTTGAAAATTAGAAATAGATTAGTGGCTTATATGGCAACTAAGTTTGTATTTGGACAATTGTATTCGGATCGAGCTTTTCTAAAAATCATTGCTGATAATTCCAATTCTAAAGATCACAAATTTTTCAAACAGCAATTATTGGAATTAGGGTATATTACAGAGTCTTACGATAAATCAAAATTTGAGAGAATCAAATAGGGAGATAGATTAGTTCTGTCTCTTTTTTTTTGAAAAAAAGTCAAAAAAAACAATAAAAATTAGTAGTTTTTAATTATACAATTATGTATAATGTAAAAAAGGTGAGATAAATGAGTAATAAAAGAATTGTTATAGCTCTTGAATTTGGAGAAAATAATATAAAACTTATAATTGGTGAAAGAAATGAAGATAAATTATTTGTCTATCAATCTTTTATTGAACCTACAAATGGCCTAGTAAATGGAAAAATTGTCGATGAAGATTCCATTTTAAATTCTATGAATAAAATTATCAGAGAGACAAATCGAAAGTTAGGAATAACAATTAATAATGTTGTTTTTGCTTTGCCTTCTGATGAACTTAAAATATTACAAATGCAAGAAAGCAGTAAAACTAGTAATGAATATACAGTAACTGATTTAGACATTGAAAGGGTAAGAGAAAGATGTCGTCGTAAGAATCCTGGAAATGGCCTTTCTATTGTAGAGGTCATTCCAACTGAGTATTTCGTGGCTGAACCACCTAGATATGATGAATTGACTAAATATGGAGAACCTCCACTTGGTGTTAAATCTGATATTATTAAATTAACTTGTTCTGTTTTGACTTTACCTTCAGAAACATTGACTTCATATCGTAGCTTACTTAGTAAAGTAGGTATCAATATCAAAAGTTATTATTTGAAAGATATTGCTTCTTTTGAAACTTACAAAGGAAAGTTGAATAAGGAAAATGTTTTACAAATTAATATAGGTAGCAGCTCTACATCTTGCTCTATCTTCTTTAGAAAAAGATTATGCAATACTTTTAAAATAGCTATTGGATCTGATGACATTACTAAAGATATTGCAAATAACTTAGCACTATCTTATCAAGATGCTGAGACATTAAAAATTAAGTTTGGAAATGCCTTAGCGTCTAGTTGTGATGACTCTATTGTGTACAATAAAAAGAAAAAAGATGGAAATCCTTTGATTACGGATTTGATGATTTCTAGAATTATTGAAAATAAATTAGATTTAATTTTTACTAAAATAAAAGAACAGGCAGATGCTTTCGTCTCTTATGGAGATTATCAAATTTCTATAATTGGTAGAGGGGCTGATTTTAAAAATATTGAATTGAAAACAAGTGCATATTTTAATGTATTAGCTAAACAATATATTCCAGAAGTTTTAGGAATAAGAAATGGTAGTTTGACCTCTTTATATGGATTACTTGAATTGTCTAAAGATGATTCAATGGAAATAGATGCTTATTCAACAAGAGAAAATGATTTTAGTAAGAGTAAAGATGATAATTTAAATGTTGATATCAAATTAGATGAAATAAAATATGAAAAAAAATCAAGCACTAAATATTTTGGTGCATTCAGTGATGAAGATTTTAAATAGGAGGTATAATGATGAACGAAGAAGAATTTTTCAATGAAGAAGATGTTGCTCACATTTGTAAAATAAAAATTATTGGTATTGGTGGAGGCGGAAATAACGCTGTCAATCGTATGATGGAAGCTGGACTTCAAGGTGTTGAATTCTGGGTGGCCAATACTGATATGCAAGTGTTACGCACTGCTAAGACAAAAAATCAAATTATCTTAGGTAGAAGTACTACAAGAGGACTAGGGGCTGGAGCTAACCCTAATGTTGGTAAAGAAGCCGCATTAGAAAGTGAACAAGAAATTAGAGATGTAATTAGAGGAACAGATTTAGTTTTCTTGGCTGCTGGAATGGGTGGAGGTACTGGTACTGGTGCTGCTCCTGAATTTGCTAGAATTGCAAGGGAAGAAGGAGCGTTAACAATTGGAGTTGTTACTCGTCCTTTCTCATTTGAAGGAAAAGCTAGAAACGCCAATGCCACTGAGGGTATTGAAAGATTGAAAGAATATGTGGATTCTTTGATTATTGTTTCTAACGATAAGTTATTATTAATGAATGGAAGTGCTTTTATTAAAGATGCTTTTAAACAAGCTGATGATGTTTTAAGACAAAGTGTTCAATCTATAACTGACTTAATTGCTTTGCCTTCTGTAATTAATTTAGACTTTGCTGATATTAGAACTGTTATGGCTAATAAAGGAACAGCCATGATTGGATTTGGTATTGGTAAAGGTGCTAAAAAAGCTCACGAAGCAGCAAGTAAAGCTATTTCATCTCCTTTGCTAGAATCTAATTTCATGGGAGCAAGAAATGCAATTGTAAATATCACTTGTGGTGAAACGGTTACACTTGATGATACCAATGAAGTTGCATATATTATTAAAGAAGCAGCAGGTACTGACATTAACATTATCATTGGCTATTCTTTCAATGAAAAACTTGATGATGAAATGATTGTAAGTGTTATCGCTACTGATTTTGATGATAAAGTAGTTCAACAAGCTGCTTTACATAATGATTCTTTCCATCGTAAACCTCAGATTGAAGTTCAAGAGAGATTAGAACTTGATATGGAAGACAAACAACAGGAAGAAGAAGTTCAAGAAGATTCTTTAATTCCTTCATTCTTACAAAATCAATATAAGGACAATTTTTAATTGTCCTTTTTTGTTTTTATAAATGAAAATTGTTTATTAATAAGTTGAGTAGTTTTTCAACTTTTATGCTAGTTTCTCTGGAAGTTAAAGATTCTATATCTCGCATCATACATCCTTTTGCATTGGGATTTAAAAACATTTCCCAATTTTTCTTAATGAGAGGTAATACGATACCCATTTCTTCTTTTGAAAATGAAAATCCATATTGGTTTGCTAAAAATATAGCATTGTCTTCTCCTAAACTTTGTAAATAATAATTTATTAGATCTTTACTCATAAATCCTCCTATTCATAAATATGCTAGAAAAAGGAAAAAACGACATAAAATTCCACAAAAAAAGAAGTAATTAAAAAAAGATAGTTTTTTTCTTTTAAATATGTTATCATAAACTAGCATTGATAACTTGGAGGTGTCATTATGAGAGATAGAATTATTCTAGCTTGTAGCGAATGTAAAGAACAAAACTATGCAACTGACAAAAATAAAAAATTACATCCTGATCGTGTTGAATACAAAAAGTTTTGTCCACGTTGTAACAAAATAACAGTTCATAAAGAGAAAAAATAATAACTCCAGAGGGAGTTTTTTTCTTGTTAAATAGATGTTTACTTAATTTGTCTATTTTGATAAAATAAATTTGTTTAGAAAAGAGGTAATATATATGATAAGTTGTAATGACTTAAGACCAGGAATGGGATTTAAATACGATGGTAATATTTTTACAGTATTAGATACATGGCATAATAAAACTGCTATGAGACAAATGGTTATTAAAATTAAAGCAAAAAATTTAAGAACAGGATCTATCACTGATATTTCAATGACTGGTGGAGATAAAGTTGAAACTATCCACTTAGAAAAAAGAGAAATGCAATATTTATATGATGATGGAATGGGATTAGTTTTCATGGATACAGAAAACTATGAACAAGTAAGTATCAATAAAGATAGATTAAAATGGGAAATGAATTTCTTAAAAGAAAATGGTACTGCTGAAATCACTTATTATGAAGGTGAAATTTTAGGAATTGCTTTACCAAGTAAAGTTACATTACGCATTGTTGAAACAGAACCTGCAGTAAGAGGGGATACAGCAAAAACTGCTACTAAAGATGCTACTTTAGAAACAGGTTTTGTTATTAGAGTTCCTTTATTTGTCGGACAAGATGAAGAAGTTATCGTTCGTACAGATACTGGTGAATACGATTCAAGAGCATAATTTAAGTCCAAGTAATTGGACTTTTTTATTTATATTATAATTTTCAACAAATATCATTTTTGTCGTTTAAAAGAGAAAAATAAACTTTTAAAATATTTATGCTTTTAAGGAGAATGATTATGAAAAAGAGAATAGAAGAATTAGAAACACTTATTAAAGAAAGTTATAAAGTTGCTTATTGGTCATTTTTAGATGGAAAAATAGAAATAGCAAAGGAAGAATCTAAAGTTATGCACAAGTATCTTACAGAACTTGGAAATTTAGCAAAAAATTCTTCTACTTTGCAGATAGATAATTTTTCAAATCTTTCAAAATTAATTAAGATGTATGAAGAAATTAAATGCGTACTTAGTTCCAATAGATCTTTTGTTTTTGAAAAGGCAAGAACTAGTTTAATAGAGGGAAATTATAAAGAAGCTTATAATTATTATTTTAAAAAGTATAAAGGACTTATGACTTCTGATGACACACACCTAATGTTATTTATTAGACAATTGAAACCTTATTTTGATGAAAATTTATCTGTTGTAGAGCAATTAATGATTTTCTCTAAGATTGCTTATGATGAAGGATTTATTTACATTCATGATGAAATAGAAAAAGTCATAGAAGAAAAATCTAAAGAAATAAAAAGATAAAAGCATATCAGTGATATGTTTTTTTTATTTTCATAGGAATATTATTAGTGTTAACTGAATAAATAATATTAGGGAGGAAATAAAATGAATAAAAAATTGTTAGCCTTTATTTCATTGTTCAGTTTAACTTTAGTTTTAGGAGTATATTATGTAATGGTTCCATTTTCAGTACCAAATACCAATAATGATGATTTGCAAGTGAGTGTAAGTGTTGAAGAAGGAGAAAACGCTTACTTTGTATCTTTGGAGTTAGAAAAAGAAAGTGAATATGAATTATATGTATCTTCTCAAGAAGATGTCGTTTTTTCTAGTGAGGAATCAAATGCTGCGAAGGCAACTGCGTTAAATAATATATATAATTTAAATAAAAATAGGGATAAAGAAAAAGAATTAAAACAAGCAATTATTGATTTAGGATATAAGACTGCTTTTGTTCAAATTAAACCTGATGCCGTTAAAGCGATAGTAAGTAAAAAAGATGCGACTCCTCTAGATGCTGCTACAGTAATTGCGGCATTACAAAAAGAATGTGGTAGTAAAATGATTGAGGTTTCTTTTAAATAGTTTTTCAACAAGATACTTCTCATTTATGTTTTAATCCTTCGTATTTTTATAAAATTAATATGGAAGTGATAACATGGACATTGAAAAAATAATTGAAGATGTTAAGAAAAAAAATACTCTTAATAGAGAAGCTTATGTAGCACTTTTTCTTGATGATTATCAAAACATTTGCTTTGGATTAGCAGTTAAACTTAGAAATTGTATTAGTATCAATGTTTATGATGCTTCTAAAAATTGTCTTGGATATATTCATTTTAGTAAGTTTACTGATAGTGTAACTTGTTTGGATGTTATATATACTTATCATGATAATCGAGGTCAAGGCATAGGAAAACAAATGAACAATTTAATGAATTATTTTTTAAAGGAAGATACTTGTAAATTTATATATGGTTCTTATGACCCTCAGCAATTAAGTGATGATAAGAAAAATGGAATATTTTGTTCAACAGAAGAATTGGAGTCAAGAGCTAGATATTTTTATGAAAAAAATGGTTTTAAAATAGTCGATTATGATGAATTTTATAATAATTCCAATAAATATAAGGAATTAAAAGATGATTTAATTAAACCTTTGGTTAATTTTGGAGTTGATGAAAAAATCATATTTAAAAAGTTTGATAGAGAAAAAGACTATGGATATAAAAAATGTGGTGATTTATTAATTCATGAAAGTTTATCTATGTTAAATGATAAAAATTTAGAAAAAGATATTATAAAAATAAGTAGATAACTCCTAGAAGGAGTTTTTTATTTGCTAAACAATATTTAAAAGTCTATAATAATATTGGTTTAGGGTGATAAAAATGAAAGAAAGAGTAGAAAAATTTAGAAGGGTTTTAGAAAAAAATAATTTGAAAGGCATCTTTTTAACTTCATATGAAAACAAGTATTATGTAGGAGGTTTGAGGGATGAAAGTGATGATACCTATGTTTTACTAACTAAGTATAATGTTTATTTGTTTGTAGATGCTAGATATTATGAACGAGCTATTAAGGAAACAGAAGATGTAAAAGTTGTTTTGTTTACTAGAAATTTTTATGAAAAGATTAAAGAAGTTTTAGAACTAGAAGAAATTAAAGAAATAGGTTTTGAAGATAAAAATATGCGAGTATTTTTATATAATAATTTGCTGAAAAATGTTGGAGTAAAATTAACTCCCGTTGACTTAACTAACGTTAGAGCAGTAAAAGATGCTATTGAACTATTTTATTTAAGAAAAGCAGTTTCTATTGTCGATTCAACTTTCAAACAAATTAAGAAGTATGTAAAACCTGGCCTTAAAGAAATTGAAATTAAGGATTTTGTTGAAAGTACAATGAAAAAACTAGGAGCAGAATGCCCTTCCTTTGATACTATAGTCGTAAGTGGTAAAAATGGATCTATGCCTCATGGAATTGCTACTAATAAAAGGGTTACAGCAGGTGATTTCATTACTATTGATTTTGGGGCAAAATATAAAGGATACTGTTCTGATATAACTAGAACGATTGTCTTAGATAAGGTTAAAAATAAACAAATGAAAGAAATATATGACGTTGTTTTAAATGCTAATCTTGCCGCTATAAAAGCAGTAAAGCCAGGTATTAAAATAGGAGAAGTCGATAAAGCTGCTCGTGATTATATTACTTCTAAGGGATATGGTGAATATTTTACTCATTCAACTGGTCATGGAATAGGCTTATTGATTCATGATGAACTCGGTGTGTATCTAACGTCTGAGGTAATAATAGAGGAAAATATGGTCTTTACGATTGAACCTGGTATTTATGTTCCAGGATTGGGTGGAGTTAGAATTGAGGATGATATTTTGGTTACAAAAAATGGCTGTGAAATTTTAACTAAATCTAGTAAAAAATTAACAATTATTAAGTAGAATTAATTTTCTACTTTTTTTTGACATTTTTTTCTCTTTTCTTTTTTTATAATGAAGTAGGGTGATAAAGATAACTACCATATTAGATTTATCTTTTATAGGTAATTCAATAATGTATATTTCTGCTTTTTACCTTACTTCTTTCTTATTGGAATTTAAAGTAAAGAAAGCAGATAAAATAATTATTATTTTGATTACCTTTATCAATTGTCTATTGATATGTTTTTCTGTTTATTCATATCAATTATATTTCCTATTTCTCTTATTCTTAGTAGTGAGATTTAAAAGAAAATGTTTTAAAACAATAATAACGTTTGCTGTAGTTGTTTTTTCTTTTATCGCATTTGGACCTGTAATAACCCCTCATCTAATTTACAGAATGCAAATTTTAAATCTTACTAATAGTAAATCATTTATGGTTTTTTTTCTTTATCCCTTAGCAGTACTATTAATTTATTATGTAAGTCTTTTGTTTAAAAAATTCGTTTCCATTCATAAATTTCATTATAAGGTCGTAGTATTTATAAATGGAAAAATTTATAGAATGCGAGGATATTATGATTCTGGGAACACTTTAATCTATAAAAGCAAACCTGTCGTTTTTATTAATATTAAAAATTTTGAAAGTGAAGATTTTTTAACTTTTGAAAAGGTAAATGAAACTTATATAACAAAATATCAAGAAGGTGAAATATTAATTAAAAACAAGGTTAAAAAAGTTATTTTTGCTCATTCTGATAGAATGTTTAATGGATGTGAATGTTTGTTGAGTGCATTTGTTCTATAAGGAGGAAATTATGTTTAGGAAATGGAAAAATAAGATTTTCAAATTTTTATCATTTGGAGAAGTAGATTATATAAATGGAAGTGAAACTTTAGCTGCTCCTTTGTTAAAAGAGGAAGAAGATAAATATGTTTTAGAAAATATGCAAGGTTCAATCGAAGCGAGAAACAAATTAATAGAACATAATTTACGATTAGTAGTTTATGTTGCAAAAAGATATGAAACTAATTCTTATAATTTAGAGGATTTGATCAGTATAGGTACTTTGGGTTTAATAAAAGGAGTAAAGACTTTTAAACCTGATAAAAACATAAAACTGGCCACTTATGCTTCTAGATGTATCGAAAATGAAATACTGATGTTTCTTAGAAAAAAGAGTCGTAGTAAAGTTGAAGTATCAATTGATGAACCTTTAAATGTCGATTATGATGGGAATGAACTTGCGTTGGCCGATGTTATAGGAACGGAAGCATATTACATTTCAGAAGATTATTCTATGAAAGAATCTAAGGATAAGGTAAAAGAAGCTATTCAAACTTTAAAAAAACGAGAACAATTAATTTTAAATTTGAGATATGGTCTAAATAATAACCCTGAAATGACTCAAAAAGAGGTTGCAGATTATTTGAACATTTCCCAAAGCTATATATCAAGACTTGAAAAAAAGATAATTAAGAAATTAAAAGTAAAAATTACTAGTTAAATTGTATAAATAAATCCCTTTTGTCTCAAAATGAGTAAGAGAGGGGTTTTTATTTTGGCTAGTAAAAAAATAACAATCAATAATTTAGATATAAATAAGTTGAAGGTCATTAGTGATAAGGATAGCGAAGCTTTGTTTTTAAGAGCACAAGCAGGAGATGAAAATGCTAAAGATCAATTGGTTAAAGGGAACATGAAATTAGTGTTATCACTTATAAAAAGATTTTCAGATAGAACTGATAACATTGAGGATTTATTTCAAGTTGGTTGCATAGGACTTATCAAATCAATTGATAATTTTGATGTGTCTAAGAATTTAAAATTTTCTACTTATGCCGTTCCAATGATTAATGGAGAAATAAAAAGATATTTAAGAGATAATAATGCTTTAAGGATATCAAGACAAATTAAAGATTTAGCGTATCAAATCATGAAAGAAAAAGAGGATTATTTAAATAAAAATGGTGTTGAGCCTACTAATGAGTATCTAGCAAAAAAATTGAATGTAAAAGAATATCAAATTAAAGAAGCGATAGATTCTACACTGGGAGTAAGTTCTTTGCAAAGTACAATCACTACTAATTATGGCGATAATTTATATTTGCTTGATCAAATAAGTGATGAGTCTTTTTCTGAAGATAAAATGATCAATTTATTTACTTTACAAAAAGCTTTAACTAAATTAAATGAGCAAGAGAAAAAAATAATAAATGATCGATTTTTCAACTATAAAACTCAAATGGAAATAGCAGAAGAATTAGATGTAAGTCAGGCACAAATTTCACGAATTGAAAAAGACGCTATCAAAACTTTGAAAAGTTTTTTCTAAAACCCAATAATTTAAACACTTTTTATCGATTTTGTTTTGATTTTTAACCTCTTTATTGTATAATAAAAATACTTAGGAGGTACATGTATGACTAAAACTGACAAAAATGCCTACATTCAATTGGAAAAAGCATGTGAAACCATGTACAAAACAAAAACAAAAATTCAATTAATTGATAAATATTATGAAGATATTTTTAAAACTAATGAAGATTATCAAAGTTTAAAACAAAGCTACAAATTAGAGGAAAAATATTCTTCTTTAAAATGTCTTGATATTATCTCTAACAATCAAACACTTACATTAGAAAGAAAAAGATACCAAGGATTTAAATCATTCCATAAATCAAGATCTTTAATTTATGATATTGCTTTAGTGTTCATTCCTATCCTTGTTGGAGGAATAATTTATTCAGTAATAAAAAGCAGTAGTTTGATTTGGTTGTTTGCGTCTTTATCAATGATTACATTGGGAATTTTAGGGTATATTTATTTTAATAATAGTGGTAAGAATGAAGAATACTATGGTCCTATTTCAATGCAAATTAAAGTATTAAAAAGAATTGATTCTATGTTAATAAGTGGTCAGTTATATGAAGAAGTTATTAAAGATTGCCAATTGCAATTTGCTAAGAGAAAACTTATCAATAAAGCAAAAGAAAAGAATGTAGCACTTAATTTTGATTTAACAGAAACTAATACATTCCCTAAATATGTTGAAAATTATATCTATGCTTATAGTGGTTTGACTAATATCAAAAACTTAATGACCTTAAAAGATAATAGTTCTTCTAAAGATAGTAAAACAATTACAAAGAAAAAATCAAGTGAGTCAGCAACTTACTTAAAATACACTGGCAAATCTACAATTAAGACTACGCCAGTAACATCAACAACAACTACAAGTAAAAGTACACCTATAACATCAAGTACTTCTACAACTACAGCAAAGAAAAAATCAAGTGAATCACCAACTTACTTAAAATATACTGGCAAATCTACAAGTAAGACTACACCAATAACATCAACAACAACAAGTAAGAGTACACCTATAACATCAAGTACTTCTACAACTACAACAAAGAAAAAATCAAGTGAGTCAGCAACTTACTTAAAATATACTGGCAAATCTACAAGTAAGACTACACCAGTAACATCAACAACAACTACAAGTAAGAGTACACCTATAACATCAAGTACTTCTACAACTACAACAAAGAAAAAATCGAGTGAGTCAGCAACTTACTTAAAATACACTGGCAAATCTACAAGTAAGACTACACCAGTAACATCAACAACAACTACAAGTAAAAGTACACCAGTAACATCAAGTACTTCTACAACTACAACAAAGAAAAAATCAAGTGAATCACCAACATATCTAAAATATAAAAATTCTATGTCTTCTAAGATTAAATCTAGAAAAACTGTTATTGATAGATATGAAGGAAATTCTACTATTACTAGAGTAGCAGTAGAAATTGAAAAACCTAAATCTACTCGTAAAAAATCAAGTGAATCTAGCGTTTATTTAAAATATTTAAAACAAAAAGAAGCTAATAAAGCTACTGCTAAATAAGAATGCTCGCAAGAGCATTTTTTTATGTTTTGTTTTGTCTTTTTATGATTTATATGTTAAAGTAAATTGAGGTGTTAGATATGGGACTTTTTAAGAAAATTAAATCTAATTTATTTAAAGATGATGATGATAAATTAATTCACGATAGTAATGAAAAAAGTTTGAGGAATTTAAATACTCAATATAGAGCTGAACTTGAAAAGCAACAAAATATATCTGAACCTGTATCACTTTCTACTCCTGAAGAAGTTACTATCAAAGAACCTATTAAGGAAGAAAAACAAAGAGTGTTTAATTCTGATTTTGCAAGTAGCTTTGTAAATAATGATAAAGAATATACTCCACGCACTTTTGAGGAAACAGAGGAAATTGCTAACCAAATTATAAGAGGAACTAAGGTTACCGTGGATACTTCTATGATGAAAAAAGAAGACATTGTTAGGATGCTCGATTTTTTAAGTGGAATGATGTTTGCTTTAAAAGGTGAAATTATCAGAGAGTCTAAGTTTGTTTTTACTTTTTATGTTGAATAGGTTATGAAATATTTAATAGATAAATATAAAGAAAAAGAGGAATTTATAAGGAAAATGTATGATATTTTATCTAATTTAGAAAGATATCATAATTTTTATCATTTTAATTTTTTAGATCCTTTAGAACAGGCGATAGCGAAAGAAATATTGAATTCTTTTCCTAATTTAAATTATCAATTTAATCCTGATTGTCTATCTTATGAAAGGAAGCAATTGGTTATAAATGACGACAAGTTTGATATAGAAGTTTATCGTATATCATATAATTCTAAATTTAATAAATTAGATCACAAGGATGTATTGGGCTCTTTGATGAGTATTGGATTAGATCGCAGTTTCTTTGGCGATATCTTTTTAAATGAAAAGTTTATAGAATTTTCAGTCATTTCAAAGAGAAATGATGTTATTTTTAGTAACTTTACCTCAATTAAGAAAACTAAGGTTAAAATGGCGAAAATTGAAAGTTTTTCTCTTGGGCCTAAATTTATTGAAAAAGAGATAATTACATCTTCTAAAAGACTTGATTGCTTATTATCTAACATCTTTGATATAAGTAGATTTAAGGCTACTGAGTTTATTGAGAATGGATTTGTCCACCTTGATTATAAAATTGTTGAAGAAAAGGACTATTTGTGCAATAATATTCCCATAGTAATTTCTTTAAAGAAATTCGGTAAAGTGAAGATAATCGAAGAATTAGGAGTTACTAAGAATAAGAAACTTATTTTAAAAGTTTTATACTATCAATAAATCGTTTAGAAAAGACACGAATTTTACAATCATTTAGCAAAGAGAGTTTCCGTTTTGGTGAAAGGAAAACTAAATATGTAAGGTTTATCACTTTTCAGAGTTAGAATGAAATTAGTAGTTCTAAACGTAGAAACTGCGTTAAAGTTAATTAAGTGCATGATAATTATCATGAAGTAGGATGGTACCGCGATGATTCGTTCCTATGGAATGATAATTTTTTTATTGAAAGGAGATTTTTATGGAAATCAAAGACACATTATTAATGCCTAAAACTAAATTTGAAATGAGAGGTAATTTGCCTAATAAGGAACCTAATATTTTAAAAAGATGGGAAGAAATTGATTTGTATAACTTAATGCTTATGAAAAATAAAGATAACAAGCATTTTATCTTACACGATGGTCCTCCTTACGCAAATGGATCTATCCATATGGGACATGCTTTAAATAAGGTTTTAAAAGATTTTATTGTAAGATATAAAACAATGCAAGGTTTCTATACCCCATATATTCCAGGATGGGATACTCATGGTCTTCCAATTGAAAGTGCTTTACAAAAAGCTGGAGTTAACAGAAAATCAATGGCTCCAGGAGATTTTAAAGATTTATGCTATGAATATGCTTTAAAACAAGTTTCTAATCAAATGGAACAATTCAAAAGACTTGGATCAGTTGGTGATTATGATCATCCATATAAAACATTAGATTTTGATTTTGAAGCAAGACAAATCGAAGTGTTTGCCAAAATGGTAGAAAAAGGATTGATTTTTAAAGGCTTAAAGCCTGTTTATTGGTCTCCTTCAAGTGAATCCGCTTTAGCAGAAGCAGAAATCGAATATCAAGATAAAACAGATACTTCAATCTTTGTTAAATTTGAAGTTAATAAAGGAAATGAATTTGTTTCAAATGGTGATTATTTTGTTATTTGGACTACTACTCCTTGGACAATTCCTGCAAACCTTGCTATCTGTTTAAATGAACAAATGGAATATGGTTTATACAGAACTAATCATGGTAATTTAGTAATTGCTTTAGATTTATTAGAAAATGTTAAAACTAAGGCTAATTTGGAAGTTTATGAGTTGATTAGAACATTTAAAGGAAAAGATGTTGAAGGTTTATCTACAAAACATCCTTTATATGATAGAGATTCTGTAATTATTTTAGGTGATCATGTTTCTAATGAAGATGGTACAGGTTCTGTTCATACCGCACCTGGACATGGAGCAGAAGACTTCATAGTAGGTAAAAAATATGGCTTGGATATTTTGTGTCCTGTAGACACAAAGGGCTTAATGACTGAAGAAGCAGGACCTAGACTTGTTGGTTTGCCATATTATGAAGCTAATAAAGTAGTTCTTGAAATGTTAGATGAATGTGGTGCTTTACTTGCAAAAGAGGAGTTTATGCACTCTTATCCTCACGACTGGAGAACTAAAAAACCTGTAATATTTAGAGCAACTTCACAATGGTTTGCTACATTAGATCCAATCAGAGAAGAATTGTTAGAAGCAATTGATACGGTCAAATGGGCTAGTGAATCAAATAAAATTAGACTTTATAACATGATAAAAGATAGAGGAGATTGGTGTATCTCAAGACAAAGACTTTGGGGAGTACCGTTACCAATTTTCTATGCTGAGGATGGAACTCCTATTATGACTAAAGAAACTTTAAAACATGTTTCTGATTTATTTAGACAATATGGAAGTAATGTTTGGTCAAAAAGAGAAGCAAAAGACTTATTACCAGAAGGATTTACTCATCCTGGTAGTCCAAATGGAATCTTCACCAAAGAAAATGATATCATGGATGTTTGGTTTGATTCTGGTTCTTCTCATACTGGTGTTTTAGTAGAAAGAGGTTTACCTTATCCATCAGATTTGTATTTAGAAGGTTCTGACCAATATAGAGGTTGGTTCAACTCGTCTTTAATAATAGGAGTTGCAGTTCATGGACTTTCCCCTTATAAAGCGATTGTATCTCATGGATTTGTTGTAGATGGAAAAGGTCAAAAAATGAGTAAGTCTTTAGGTAATGTTGTTGATCCACTTAAAGTTATTTCAACTTATGGAGCAGATATTCTTAGACTTTGGGCAAGTAGTATTGACTATACTTGTGATGCAAAAGTTGATGACAATATCATTAAACAAGTTAGTGAAACTTATAGAAAAATTAGAAATACATTTAGATTCCTATTAGGAAATTTAACAAAAGGTAATTCAAAATATGATCCTTTATTAGATAAAGAAGAAAATTTAGAAGAAATTGATAATATGATTTTAAATCAATTAAACAAAGTTACTAATAGTGTTATTGAGTCATATGATAACTATAACTTTGCTGGGGCTGTTTCTTCTATTATGAATTTTATGACCACTGATTTAAGTTCTTTCTATTTAGATATCATCAAAGATAGTTTGTATTGTGATAGTAAAAACTCTTTAAGAAGAAGACAAATTCAAACTGTTTTATATAAATTAACAGATAGATTAGTTAGAATGTTAGCTCCTATTTTATCATTCACAATGGAAGAAATCGCTAATGAATTCTATGATATTGAAACAATTAAATCTGTTCATTTACTTGATTTTCCTAAGAAGGAAAGAGTTAATGATGAATTGAGTAATAAATATAGTTGCTTATTAAAAGTTAGACAAGATGTCTTAAAAGCATTAGAAGAAGCTAGACAATCTTCATTAATTGGTAGTGCTCAAGAAGCATTAGTATATCTAGATATTAAAGATGAAAATGTTAAAGCAGTTTATGAAACTCTATCTGAGTACAACAAATATATGATTTTCATTGTTTCTGAAGTTATAACTGGTAATAATGATGGTAAAGAATATGAGGTTAGTAAAGTGAAAGTTTTAAAACATCACGGAGAAAAATGTGAAAGATGTTGGAATAGATTTGATTCTTCTAAAATAGTTGATAATGTATGTGAAAGATGTCATAAGGTAATAAAAGAGGTAGAAAGTTATGAAGATTAAAGCGAGAAATAGTCAAATATTAATAAGCATCTGTGCTGTTATTCTATTGTTACTTATCGACCAATTAGTTAAGTCATTTATTACTATTAATATGGATTTACACCAACAACTTACTGTGATTAAAGATTTCTTCTGGATTAGACTTGTTCATAATCCTGGTGCTGCATTTTCAATACTTGAAGGAGAAATTACATTCTTTATCATTGCTACTATTATAGCATTAGTAGTTTTCTCATTTATGTTTTTGACCACAAAAGATAATATAAATCAAATAGGATTAACAATGATGATTGGTGGAACTCTTGGTAATGCCATTGATAGATTAAGATTAGGATATGTAATCGATTATTTGGATTTCAATTTATTTGGATATCCTTTCCCTGTTTTTAACTTTGCTGATATCATGTTAACACTTGGAGTTGTAGTACTTTGTTTTGGTATGATAAGAGAGTATATGGTAGAAAAAGATGGATAGTATTTTAGATATTTTAGTAACAGAAGAACATCAAAATGAAAGATTGGATAAATTCCTTTCTTTTATTTTGCCTTCTTTCTCAAGAACTACGATTCAAAGATTAATTGAAAAAGAATTAGTATTTGTAAATGATAAGAAAGTAAAAGCTTCTTATAAAACTCAAATTAATGATCATATAGTCGTCTATGATGAAGAAATTGAAGATATCTCAATTAATCCCGAAGATATTCCTTTAGATATTATCTATGAAGATGATGATTTGTTAGTTATAAATAAACCAAAGAATATGGTCGTTCATCCTTCAATTGGCCATTATAAAGGAACATTAGTCAATGCATTGCTATTTCATTGTAAAGACCTATCAACAATAAATGGTATTCATCGCCCTGGGATAGTGCATCGTATTGATAAAGATACAAGTGGACTTCTTGTAGTAGCAAAAAATGATTTATCTCATTCTTCTTTGCAAAAACAGTTGTTGGATAAAACAATGTATCGTAAATATATAGCACTTGTATATGGAAAACTAGAACATAAAGAGGGCATCATTGATGCTCCAATAGGTAGGGACCTATCTAATAGACAGAAGATGGCTATTGTTAAAGATGGTAAAGAATCTATAACTCATTTTTCATTAATAAAACAATATCAAAATTACGCTTTGATTGAATGTCTACTAAAAACAGGTAGAACTCATCAAATTAGAGTGCATTTAGATTATATAAAGCATCCTGTGGTAGGAGATCCTATGTATGGCCCTAAAAAAGTTATTGGAGAAATTGGACAATATTTACACGCTACAGAGCTACATTTTATCCATCCGAGAACTAATAAAGAAATGGTCTTTAATGCGCCTTTACCAGCTTATTTTGAAGAATTTTTAACTACACTTAATTAACTATTTCCACATACCTGAGTTCAGTTTCATTTTAATTAATTCAATTTTGTGGTATATTAATATGTAGAAGGGGTGGTACTATGAAAGAAAACTTAAACGTATTAAATCAAACTATGAATGACATGATTCAACTCTTGAGTATCGCTGATAATGAAAAGAGTATACCATTAGTATTATTCAATAATATGGTTAAAAATGATTTTTACTTAGAAGCCGTTAGACCTGAGTGTCGTAATATAGCAACTACCTTTAAAGAAGAAAAAGATGTTTTTAATATATGTACAGTATCAGCAGTAGCAATCAAAAACTATCAAGATTTGCAAAAAAGAGAAACTTCCAAAAAGATAGCAATGATGGTTTTGGATAAATTAGATAGTTTTGATCTTTACGAGTAGAGGTGAGTTTCATGAGAATAAATAGAGAAAAATTAGTAGCATTGTTAAATAAAATGAAAACTCAATTTGATTTTGATGTAGAAATTGTTGCTGATGCAATTGAAAAAGCAGCTCCTGCTAAGGATATCGTAACAAAAGATCAACTAGCTCAACTTGTTGCAACCGAGATAGATGCTCAAATGAATGAAAAAGCTAAAGCTGTTGCTGATACTAAAGGATTTGAAGATCCTCATCAAAGTGCAGGTGCTATTGCAGTTGCAATAGGCAATTCAAATAAAGGCAAAGATGTAAGCAAAGTTCAAATTATAAAAGCGGCTTTTTTAGAATTGATGAAGAATCAAGATTTAATTATGTTACTGCAAAATGATGGTTTACTGAAAAATAAAGATATTGGTATGCAAATGCGTTATTAAATGTTTAAAAAAAGATACAAAATCACTTCTGTTTATGATAATATATTATCATAGAGTTCAGAGGTGATTTTTTGTATGGATAAAATGCAAGTAAAAAAGATTTTGAAAGAAAATGATTTATTTTTAGAAATAATGCAATTTGTAGAATTTACTAGCAAAAAATACTCTGATAATAAAGAACAATTTCAATTGAGAATTGAAGGAGTTTTAAAAGATGCCTCAAAAGCAGGAGAAGATGTTGGTTTTATTGATTTAACAAGAGCAAAAATAAGTGAAGATGATGTACTAGGTTGTCGTGATAAGATGATAGTGGTTCATCGTAAAACAAACTTAAAAAAAGTTATTATTAAAGCTATATTCCTTATGAAATGCGTTCTTAATAATGTTGATCCTGAAGAAGTATATAAAGAATGTGAAGCATATAAAATCAATCAAATTTTATCTAAATCCAATATTTCTAAAAAGTCTGCTGCTTATTCCGTAAACGATGAAGATTTAATGATTATCTTCGCTGAATATATTTCTAAACACATAGAGCAGTACAAAAAGATTAAATTAGAAGTTAAACTTAATAATGAAATTATCAAATACTACAATTCCCTGTAGTATTTTTTTTTATAATAAAAGCTAAATTCCTTGATATATATGAAATAATAAAATAAAGGAAGTTGTTAAAATTATGAAAAATGAATGCAAATGCGGAATATGTGGGGAAATTGAGCATAATGGAAAAACAACTAATAAAGTTGTTGCAGGAGATTTGTTTTTCTGTGAAGTATGTGGAACTGTTGAAAAATCAGTCCCTTTAGGTGAAAGATTAACAGATTCAAATGGTATTGAATATACTCATAAAGGAGTACCTGTAAAAAGCGTTAGAGAAGCTATTGAAGCTATTGTAGTAGAGTACAAGGAAGTAATCACCGAAAAACATTTAATAGAACTTCAAAAATGTTTTGAATTGGAAGGAACCAGAGTAGTTGTTAATGGAGCACTAAAATTAAACAACATTTTGAATGAACTACATGAATTAAGTAAATCCAAAGAAATGAAAAAAGCATAAAATAATAAAATTAAATTTTTGGAGACCTATAATATATAGGTCTTTTTTTAATCCACAAAAAGAGAAAAAAACATTACTGAGAGTAACCTTATTACTAAAGTAATAAGAGATTCATTTTCCACTAACTAAAATGAAAATAAAAAAACTTTCGTTTATAATCATTAACGTAAGGAACATCTATGTTACTGCACAAGGGCAGAATGGAGGATGGTAATTATGTTATTTGAAAGTAATGTATTATTAGGTGAAATTAAATTAGACACCAGTGCGAAACCAGAGTGTTTAACAGCAGTCTGGAATTACCACGATAAAGTGGTCGCAGCAAAAATGCTAGAACTTGTTATGCGTATTGAAAAACACGTTGTGAGTTTTGGTTATGCAAGTATTCATGAAGGGGTAAGCTTAGATAAGACATTTGAAGACGCTTGTAAAAGATGTACAAGTGAAGTTTTAAAATTGGCACTTCAATTATCAGAAGATCATCAAAATGATTTGTCTTATAATTCAATTATTTTCTTTCCTCCCAAAGATTTGACGATAAAGTTAACCCCTTATTTTGCTCTAAATGATCATACTATTTCAAGAATGTATCATTTCTTGAACTTAGTATTAGGATCATATAGTAAAGAGAGAATAGTTAGAGAAACTAGCCCATTTAGCAAAACCCCAATAAAATATGTTGAGTTTGAACCAGATCAAGAAAACAAACAAATGATAAAGAACTTAAATGAAATTAATAACACAGTACAATTTAAAGAAATTAATTCATTAATTAGATCTATTCAATATCATGATCGTATGGTATATCATCAACAAAGATTATCTGTGTTTGACGATTATCACATGAGAAGGGATGATGCCGCTGCTGATGCAATTCTTTATTGTGAAAAAGTTGCTCTTGCAACTTTAGAAACTTTAAGTGCGTCATATAAAGAAAAATTAGAAAAACAAGGATTTGTCATTAAAGAATTAATTAAACCTCATATTCTATATCAAAGAAAGACTTTGACTAAAATATTACCTGAGGAAGAAATGACTTATCAGAATATTGTCTGGGACCAACAAGAAGAAATTAAGAAGATTAATAAATTCCTATATAAAACTATTTGCACAGACTTTGTGTCCTTAGCACACAAAGGTAAGATTATTTTAGAGGAAGACCAATCCTTAGAAGATTTAACTGCAATGTTAAAAATCAAGGCAAAATAAAGAAGGAGAGAAATCTCCTTTTTTTATTTCTATTTTTTTAAGTTAATCAAAATAATATAATGCGTTAAAATGACGCATTAATGTAAATGCCTGAATTAAAATCTATTTTGCATGTATCTTATCAAATTAGTTAACATAACATACATTATACGAAGT
>SVBH01000005.1 GCA_015058985.1 Erysipelotrichaceae bacterium | reverse complement strand
AGAAAGAATTTAAAAGAAACATTTGATGTGTTAGAAGATATTTATAATATAGATGATTTAGAAAAAGGCTTATTTATAAAATGTTAAAAAATGAAAACGAACCTATTGGTTAGGTTCGTCTTTTATTTTTGAAATAATCTATTAGTATTTTTGTTAATATACAACTAAAAATCAACGCTATAATAATCCAGAACAATGTACATGAAAATAACTGTAATACAACATAATATAAAGCAATGCAAAAAATCCACTTTAACCAATTTGGAATATTCTCACCTTGTAAAATAAATTTTAAAATTAAAGAAGGAATAAATCCCGCAATTAAAAGTAAAAATTTATTTATATATGAAACTGTGCTTAAATTAGTTGATTGGTTTGCTAAAAATTTCGAAAAGTTATATGGATTTGAAAAATTATTACTAAATAGGATTAAGTTGATAAAAGATTCTATAAAATTCCAAATCATTTCTGGATTTGTATAACTTAAAAATATAATTAATACGATAATTTCAACAATGCTTAATTTAAATTTTTTCATATTTTGATTATATCATAAGAATTATTTTTTTAAAGTTAATGGATTAGTTTTATTATAAGTACTGCAACTCAATCTTAAAGAATCCTACCCCATAAACTATCGGCGCATACATAGATTTTTCTTTTCCTCGAAGACAACCATGTTAGAATCAAAACTGACAAAGTGTTATTTAATAATATACTTCCCAAATTTGATGTATTCTAATTTTCAGGAAATAGAAAATTTTTATCATCAAAAATCGATTTATTGCACCAAACCGTAAATTTTGATGCAATATTTTCGGCGACGACTGTTGATTTATTGCATCAATTATATTAAAATGATGTTATAAAATGAAAAAGGAGACGAAAATTAGTATGAGAAATTTTAATTATTCGAAATTTAAGAATATTACTTGGGATAATGAGATTTTGGGGTATATTTCTCAAATACATGAATTGAAAGGTAAGTTATCTAATATTGAGTTAAACAATAAAGATAAAATAAATAAGCTGGTAGAAATTGCCAAAATTCAAAGTACTGAAGCTTCAAATAAAATTGAAGGTATTGTTACTACATCAACAAGAATTAAGCAAATTTGCGAAAATAAGACTATGCCTAGAACAAGGGATGAAAGAGAAATTCTAGGTTATAGAGATGTTCTTAATACGATTCACGAAAATTATGAATATATTCCGATTAAAGGATCATATATCCTACAACTTCACAACGATTTGTATAAGTTTTCTGAAAAATCTATTGGCGGAAAGTTTAAGAATGTCCAAAATTACATTTCTGAAACTAGAGCGGATGGATCTTCTTTTATACGATTTCAACCGTTAGAACCATTTGAAACTCCTGATGCTATAGAAAGACTTTGTGAAGAATTTAATATTGCTATAAGTAAAAATGATGTTGATCCACTAATTTTAATACCAATTTTTATTCTAGATTTTTTGTGTATCCATCCGTTTAATGATGGTAATGGCAGAATGAGTAGACTCCTTACTTTACTACTTTTATATAAACATGAATATAATGTAGGAAAATTTATATCTATTGAAAAGATAATTGAAGAAACTAAAAACAGATATTATGATTCATTACAATTAAGTTCCATAAATTGGATAGATAATGATAATAATCCAACTGAGTTCATTAAATATATGTTATCAGTCATTTTGAAAGCATATAGAGAGTTTGAATCTAGAGCAAGTATTTTGCTCGAAAAAAAATCTAAAGCATTGACACAAGTCGAAAATGTAATAAAAACAATAATTGGCAAATTTACGAAGTCTGATATTGTTACACTATGTCCTATTCTATCTGAAACAACTATAGAAAGATGTTTAAAAGAACTATTAGATAAAGGTTTAATTGAAAAACACGGAGAACGCAAGGCAACTTATTATACAAGAAATGATTAAATTAAAAATGTGTAACTTTTTTTAATGAAATGTTACACATCATTACGATTTTTGTAGGGTACAAAAATATACGAAATTAACAAAAATGTACCCTACAAAACTTTATTATAGAAGTTAATTCTTAATGTCCATACTTCAACTCAATTTTAAAGAATCCTACCCCATAATCTATCGGCGCATACATAGACTTTTCTTTTCCACCATTATGAATGAATACGAACTATCCAAAGATGGATAGTTCGTTTTTATTTTTAATATGAGTACACATAGGAAGTAACCATTATGTCAGCTTGGTCCTGACTCTTCCACCGTGTTGAGATAAGTAAATCTTATCTCTTTTTTTATGTAATTTATCAACCTAACAATACTATAACTATATACTCCTTATATTAAAGTTAAAGTATCATCTAATAGTGGATGATATTTTTAGTTAGTTTACTTTTTTCCCATATTTGAACTTCATTTATATCAATGGAATTTAAATCTTGATAATCGTAAACCATTTTTACAAATTCATTATATACAAACTCTTTAAAAGTTTTATCTGCTTTTCTATATTCTAAAGCCATGATCAAAACCTTTTTTTTATTATCTAATAAAATGAGAAAATTTTCATTGATAAATTACAAATTAACCAAAATACTAGTTTTTTTCTTCAACGATTTTATTTATGCCCCAAAATAATAAAGAACCTACTCCATTACCTAAAGACATAATGATAATATATAAAAAGGCAATTAATGACCAACTTCCAGCATAAGTAATATAAAACATGTTTGCCACACAATGTTCAAATCCTGATAAAATAAAAACCATAACGGGTAAACTTATTCCAACAAATTTAATAGTATTAGATACATTTCTTTTTTGAATTTCTACAGCAATATAAATCATTATTCCACAAAAAATTGAAAGAACAAATATACTTAATAAATTATCATTTAATTTTATTTCTACTGCTTTTTGTGCCACTTCTATTAAGTCGATTCTTGTTAAACTTAATAAGCCACCAGTAAATAGAGAACCAATTAAATTACCAATCCAACACACTAGTAAATCTAATAAAAATGATGGTTTATTATCAAAAATATACCCTACCTTTCCTGTAAAAAGATATAGTTTAAAACTGATAATAGTAATTAATCCTAAACTAAATAAAAAGGAAGCTAAAAAGGCATTGTTATCTTTACAAGATAAATATACAAACCCACCTAAAGCAATTAAAATTCCTGCCCCCATAGAAGAAATTAATATTTGTAAATATTTTTTCATAAATTACACCTCACAAAACAAGCAAAATACTATTTTTTCTATATTTTACATCAATTAATCTTGAAGTCAATTGAATCAAAAAACCACATCTAGATTTCGTAGATGTTTTTTCTTTTTAATAACACTATTGTCTCCACATGATAAGTATTAGGAAACATATCGACTGGTTGAACTTTTTCTACATCATAATGTGAACTTAAAAGTTTAATATTTCTTGCCAAAGTTTGATAATCACATGATATATAGACTATTTTTTCAAATTTTCTTTCTAAAACGATATTGATAATTCTTTATCACATCCTGCACGTAGTGGATCAATAATTAAAATGTTAGCATCTTTGGCATCTCTTTTTATAAATTTCTTTGCATCATTGCAAACAAACCTAATATTCTCAACATCGTTAGCTTTAGCATTTTTTCTAGCATCTTTTATTGCATCTAAATTTATTTCAACACCATATACTTTTTTTGCATATTTAGAGGCAATTATTTTGCCATATATGACCAATTCGAACTTTGTTCTTAAGGAATGAAGTTCTTTTTTTTGTTTTCTTTTTATATAAGAAAAATTGTTATAAGTTATCTACTAAAACCAGAAGAATCCTATTAAATAACAATTATCTATGATATTATTTTGCTGTAGGAGTTGAATAACATGGATTTAAGTAGATTAAATAGCATTAAATTATCACAAGCTTCAAGAAAAAAGATTATTAATGATTTTTTTCCTAATGTTGATGATGACTTATATGTTGACGAAACTTTAAATGATGCACACTTATCTTTACATGCTGGTGCGTTGAGTTTGTATACTACTACTTTAGTTACTAAAGTACATGAAAATTCTCCTGATTCTATAAAACTTGAATCTAATCAAAGAGAATTAGATCTTCAAGAATGTATTAAAAATTCTTCTAAATACTCTCATTTTACGGAAGAAGAAATAAAAAACAAAGCACATGAAATGTTGTTAAAAGATATCAGAAATAGTTTTTCACATGGTAATTTTGAAATTAGTTACAATATTCATACAAAAAAATTATACTTTGTATTACAACCTAGAAGACTTGATTTTGATATTGATACACCAATTGTTATATCAAAAGATTCTTTAAAGAAAGCAAATATTAATTTCGTTCGTAATATAGCATTTAAATATCAATCCTTAAATCCTAATCAATTATTAAATGAAGTAGATAATAATTTGGATTATCTTTTAAAAACCTTAATGTTACCTACAGAACTGTTGCAAATAGCAGATTCGTATCTAGATAATAAAAAAATACAAAAAGTTACTGTTCCTGAAAAGAGTTATTCTCTTATCCAATATTCATTGCTGGTAACATTAATGACTTATGAGCAAGATGATTATTATAATATCTTTGGCGTTGACTCAAATATATTCAAAAAAATAGCTCTTATTAGAAATTCTATTGCTCATGATAGTTATATATTTTCTAATTTTTCTAAGGATATTAGTTATCAAGATAGAAATAAAATTTTAGAGGAATCTTTAATAAAAAGTATAATTTCACTTTTTGTTGTAACTGAACAAAAAAATGCAGTTATGTCTACATTAAATAAAGGGCACAGTAAAGAATCCATTCAAAATTTGATAGATAGATTTAAAGAGATGTTTGATTTCTTTTTTGAGAGTAATTATGATTTAAAAGACTTTGTATATATTAAAAAATAAAACTTTCTAGAAATAGGAAGTTTTTTTTATGTTATAATAATAAATGTGATTGAGGTGAGAAAATGAAAAGTTGGAGAGGATATACTCTTTTAGATTTATTCTTAATAGGATTTGGAATAATTGCTGTTACTGCTTCAAGTATCATTTTCAATTCCTCTTGGTATATTTTGATAAATACTTTATTAGGTCTTTTTTATGTTTTTACTCAAGCTAAAGGTAAAGTGGCTACTCAGTTTCTTGGCTTAATTTATTTTTGTTTTTATATTTTCATATCGTATAAACAAAAACTTTATGGTGAAGCTCTACTATATCTTTTAATAATGATTCCTATGTATATTTATGGTGTTTTTCATTGGTTATCCAACAAAGATAAGAAAGATAGTGTTGTTATAATTAGAAATAACCTTTCCAAGAACGAATGGATTATATTTAGTATTTGTTTGCTTTTCGTATCTGTTGGGATTTTTTATGTTCTAAAAATACTAAATACTGCTTATTTAATTATGAGTACCATTTCATTTATATCAATTATACCTGCGGTTTATTTGCTGATAAGACGTTGCAAATGGAACCACGTAGGTTTTTTAATTAATGATCTTATTGTTCCTTTTTTGTGGTTGTTTCTTGTTCTTGAAGGAGACTATACATTTATAACAATGACAATATATTTTCCTTTTCAAATAATTTACGATATTTATGGTTTATCTCAATGGATAAAACTTCAAGAAAAACAAAAGACTTGCTAACTGCAAGTTTTTTTAATTAGATAATTTTGTTTTAACTTACAGCTTGTTATTCATCATTTTATTTCGCGTATTTCTTTATGTAAACTCGTAAATTGACTTTTTCATTCAAAAACCAATCCAACTACATTTGAAGGTACTTTGTCTCTTTTAACTTAATCTATATTGTTTGATAACAATTAACTAATTACATAGTTAAAAAACATAATATTTCTGTTTTAAGTTTATTAATTTATAAATCAATTATATTATTGTCGTTTTACTAGCATTTCCATGAAATGTGGTAAATTATGCAACTATGGGTTTGCCTTATTTATTTTAAAATTCATTCCATTAGATATATGTATATCTACTTGTTAGTATTTACCCTTGCTCATATTAGCATTTTTATTCCACTTGCTAAATACTTAAAATATGATAAAGAATAGAAAAGCAAGTAAATCAACATTACTTGTTTTTTAATCTAACATTATATGCTAGAATTATAAAGACAAACGGGTGTGATTTTATGACTAATTTTAGAATTGAAAATGAAGTAAATGATAGCTATTTACACCAGATGATTAACTTAGATAAAGAAGTATTTCAAGGTATTGATATAGGTTCTTTTTCCAAATGTAAAGAGTGGTTATCTGTAAATAATGACATCTATACTATGCTCTTATGTAAAGGCAAGATTATTGGTTATATAAATTTTATGCCAATTAAAAATGAATTTTATCAAAAGATGAAAAGTGGCCAAGCAAAAGATTGTGATATTAAGCGCAAGGATATTGAAGAATTCAATAATGCTTCTGTAAAATGCTTATTTACATCTATTGTTATTTCAAAAGAATATCAAAACACTTTGGCCATAACTTATCTTTGGAGTGGGTTTATAAAAAAGATGAAATCACTTAAGGTAAACATTTCTAATATCATTATGGATTGTGTTACTGAACTAGGGGAAAAATTTGCTATTAAATATCTAAATGCTAAATTTATTTGCAATTCCTCGACAGGAAAAATTTATGAGGGATATATTAAAGAATTATTATAACTTGGAGGAAAAAATGAGATTTAAAAAGGTTTATGTTGAGATTAATAATACTTGTAATTTTAATTGTAGTTTTTGTATCCATACAGAAAGAAAAAAAGAATTAATGAGTATTGAAAAGTTTTCGCATATCATAAATGAAATAAAAGATTATACTGAATATATTTACCTTCATATCATGGGTGAACCTCTTTTACATCCTAACTTAAATGATTTTGTCAATATTTGTAAAAATAATAATCTTAAGGTCAATATAACTACAAATGGATCTTTGTTAAAAAAGAAGAAAGATATATTAGTTAATAATCCTATAAGACAAATCAATATTTCTTTGCATAGTATTGAAAAAGAAGATGAGACTTTTTATGAATATATAAAGGATGTTCTTGACGTGGTTGATGAGATATTAGAAAAGACTGATACCTATATTTCACTCCGACTTTGGAATGTAGAAGATGAAAACAATTCTAGACAAGATTATATTTTGAAAACATTATCTGATATATACAATGTTTCTTTAGATTCTATTGAACTAAAAAATTATCGTAGTATAACCATTCGTAAAAATCTATTTTTAAGTATGGATAGAAGATTTATTTGGCCAAGTTTGAAAAATGAAGTTTTTAGCCTAACTGGAAGATGCAAAGGGTTAAAAGAAATGTGCGGCATTTTAGTAGATGGAACTGTGGTTCCTTGTTGTTTGGATGCTCAAGGTGATATTAATTTAGGTAATATTTTCAAAGATTCTTTTAAGACCATTTTAGATAATAAACGTACTAAAAATATATTAGAAGGATGGAACAAAAATACATGCTCTGAACTACTTTGTAAGAAGTGTTCTTATCGAGGAAGGTTTGGTTTATAAACAAGAGGATTTTCCTCTTTTTTTTATTGTTTTATTATCCACATTTTATACTAATTTAATTTTAATATTTCTATTAAAAAGTTATAATCTTTTTGCTTTTAAGGAGATTACTTATGAAAAGAAACGATGATACTCAAAAAATATTTGAAGATTTTGTTAGTTATATGAATCCTGTTGGATATACAACAGGAGATATAATTGTTTTATCTACAAATAATTATATACTAGATTTACTTATTAAAATGGATACTCAAAAAGGATATAATGTTGTCGAATACAGAAAGAATAATAAAGATTTAAAAGATGTATCTTTACATCGTGATTTAAAGAATGCAATATCTTTTTTCCAAGAACCATTTGATGAATTTGGAGGTACTGATAAAGTTTTGATCTTATCTAAACAACCTGAACAATTAATTGATTATATTACTCCTATTGTTAAATGGCACATTGAAGATAGAAATATTAATTTGAATAAGTTTCTAAAACACAAAGAATCCTATATTCCTTATCTTTATACTAAACTTTCTATTAATAATGAAAGAGTAATTTTAGATAAAGATGGCTATTTTGATAGTAAAAATTCTTTGAGCATATGCGATGAGTACTTAACTGCTATTATTAATATAAATAGAATGAAAAAATAAAACGAACAAGTGTTCGTTTTTTTTGTTTATAGTTTTTCTAGTAGCTGTGCTAATTCAACAATTTCTATTTCTAGTTGTTGATTGTTTTCAATGTATTTTTTTCTTTTGCACATATAATCTGGATTGGCATCTATAAAGACATTTCCTTCACTGATAAGTTCACTACACTTACCACCACGTTCTTTAATTTCAACTACATATTTTTCTAACAACTCGATATTATTTCTTTCAAATTTGCTATCAAAAACAAAAATTTTATTATAAAAATATGGATCTTTATTTTTAACTTTTACTTTCTTTTTATAGATTTCTTGAATTAATTGATGTTTACTAGGTTTTATCAGTTTTGAACTAGTGTTTTTAATTTTATGTTTTTTATTTTCTCCAAGTGTAATTTGGTATTCGTTGATAATTTCTTCAATATTCTTATTTAAAGATGAACAAATATATTTAATTGTTTTAAAGGACATTAAAACATCTTCTTCACAATGGTGATGAACAAAAGTTTCATTTATTTCTTGTGCTACTTTATCCAATGACTTATTTGTATTTTCTTTTTTAAATAAACGATATAACATTTGACTACATAAAAACTTACAATCAAAACTATCCAATCGATATTTTTTTGTAGCAGCATTTAACATACGAATGTCGTTTTCAATGGCATGTCCTATTACTATATATTTAGAATTAAGATACTTTCTTAATTGTCTATGCCGTTTAGTAAGTGGTGGTGCGCTTTTTAAGTCTTTAGGATTAATTCCAATGTCTATCCTTGCAGTTGAACCATAATTATCGTAAATGCTTTCAGAATTGATAAAATAGGTGATTTTTTCTATTTCTTGTAAAGTTTTAGAGTCCACTAAAATTAAAGATACGCAGCAAACGCTGGATATATCTTTTGAATAACTAGCTTCAACATCTATAAACACCAAATCTCTCATAATTCCACCTAGTTACATTATAAATAAAAAAGAGTTGGTATTCAACCAACTCTAATCAATTAAAGTCTTAAATTCTTTTTGCTTCTCATAATTACGAAGATTCCAATTAGAGATAGTGTTCCTGCAAGTCCTACAGTTAGTGCTAACGCTTCACTATCAATAATAGTAGTGTTAATTCCAAGTCCATTAGCTTCTTGGTTAGACATTGTAGTAACTACTACATATCCATAATTTCCATCTTCATTCATTTCTTTACTAATAGCACTTTCGTCTGTAATTGTTATACTATCACTTCTTCTAGCTAAGATTTCAATTACTTCACCTTCTAGAATAATGTAATTATTCTTTTGATTTAATCTAACATCTAATCCAGAAACTACTTTAGTTAGAACCAAAACATTTCCTTTAGAATATTGTCCTTTTGGTAAAGAAATATAATAGCGTCCTTCATCTTTTTGGATAGGTAAAATCATTTGTGATTTAGCTTTATAATCATCTTCCCCAATAGTTACTTTACCTGCTTGATTAACAACAAATATTGTTTTTGTAACATTGTCTGCTGTATCTTTTGCAGATACTACATAGTAACCATCTTCAGTAACATTCACTTTATTTTCAGTAGTAACATTACATAATCCTGTTAATTTGTTACATACTTCGACTTCTTTTAAATTACCATCTTCAACTTCGACAGTAACAGCTGCTCTATAATATTGGTTATTACTAACACCTTTAATAACAGGAGTTTGAACATCAATTAAAAATTCATTTTCAAATACTGCTTTAGTTTCATTTCCTGCTTTATCTGTAACAATCACATATAGGATATATTTCCCATCATTTGCAGCATCTGTATAAACTTTATTTTCTTTATTTACCTTATATTCTGCATCCGTTGGAACTGCTCCACCAATTGTAGACCATGCATATTTAACGCTTGCTACCCCTGAATCACTTTCAGTAATTGTTAAAGAAACTTCTGTAGTTTTTCCATATATTTCTTTCATTTCTTCTGTTAATTCAACAACAGGAGCGGTGTTATCTAATTTATATACTTCTGATTTAGCAATAACTTCATTTCCTGCTTTATCAAAAGCTAATACCCATAATCTGTATTCACCTGTTACACCATTTAAAGTAACAGTTGCTCCAGAAGTTGTTGTTTCTGTGATTTCATCTTTTGTTAATTCTTTTGATGCTTCAGCCCAAACATAATATAAAGCTTCTGCAAATTCATTTTCATCAGTTAAACTAATTGTAATGTTAGCTTCTTTTACATATTCTTCTACACTTGCAGGTGTAAAATAAATTGTAGGTGCTGTAGTATCAATTGTTAACTTAGTTGTATCATCATAAACTCCAAATGTGTTATCTGCTTCATTGTAAATGATGAACATAAATAATGAATATGAACCAGTCATTTCTTTTGTTGTAGAGAATGTAATATCATTTTCTACACCTTTTTCAATAGTGAACACTTCTTTAAATTCATATTCTTCTACATTAGCTGGATTTCCAGGTCTTGCTGCACCTTCAGGAATCCAAATCATAATAATTTTTTCAATTGAAGTAGAATCTGATGCTGCAACTTTTACATTAGCAGTAAATGATGCTGATGGAACACTAGTGTTTCCAATAAAGCTAGGAACAATAGCAGTTGATCCTGCATCAACTGTAAATGCCCCACTTTCGATTTCTGCTTCATTTCCTAAATTATCAACTGCAATAATTTTATAATTATATTTTCCATTAGCCCCAGGAGTAGTAATTCTAGCAGAACCATCTGTTAAGTTAATTGAATATAAATTAACTTCATCCCAAGTTTGGCTTTCTAATTTCCATGCATATTTTACTTCTTTAACACCTGATTTTTCATCAACTACTGTGAAATCTACAGAGTGAGAACTTTTTACTTCATCAGAACTATTTAAATTAGCAGCAATAACAGGAGCCTCATTATCAACATGTAACATTTCACTAACAACTTTGGTTACATTTCCAGCGAAATCTTCTGCTACTACATATAAGTTAGCATTTTCTTTTCCATTGTAAGTAAGTTCAAATCCATAGTTAGTTAAGAATTCTTGGCTTGCTGTAACTTCGTCAATTTCTTTTAATTCTAAACTTGCTTCATCTGCAGCAAATCCTACTAGTATTTTCTTAAGACCTACATCATCTTGGCCATTATCATATACTGATACTTTAACAGTATGTTCTTTATGATATTCTCCTGGTAAAGTATTTACTGCAATTTCAACTTTAGGAGCATTTGTTTCTTTCATTGTATCTAAAGTTATTTTTTGAATTTTACCATTATTTAATACATAATAAACTTCTATTGTTTGAATATTTGTTTCATTAGCTTTAACAGGTACTCTAAAATCATAAGAGTTGATTCCTTCTGCAACGCCAATTACTGAATATCCACCTTTTTCGATATCTTTAAAGTAAAGGTTTGTTACTTTACTTGCTTCATCACTATTTGTAAAGTTTAAATCTAAGTAAACAAATTCTTCTTCAGATTCTCCAAAGAAACATGTTCCTTCTAATTTAACTGTCCCATTTTTTGTTGAAGAACATTCCCATGCAGGTGCAGCAGCTTCTACTTTTGAACCTGAAATTAGTACAGATAAAAATAATCCTCCAAACAAAGCAATAATTAAACTCATAATATGACTTTTCTTCATGCTAAATCACCATTCCTTTTTCATCACTATGCATTAATGATTTTACTGGTTTTTCGTTATTATTTCATTATTTTGAAACCACAATGTGGACAAGTAAACAAAAAGACCTATAACAGGCCTTTAATGTTTTAATTTTAAATTCTAACTAATCTTCTAGATCTATTGATAATGAAGATTCCTAGGATAGAAATTACACCAGTTAAACCAGTAATTAATGATACTGCTTTATTGTCAATAACAACAGGGCTAATTCCTAATTCATTAGCAGCGTCTAATGTAGTAGTGTTCATCAATACATATCCATAATGACCATATTCATTAGCTTCTAATGTAACTGCTGTTAAATCTTCAATCTCTAAACGATATCCATTTTTTAAGTCTTCTCTAACAGAAGAAGATAAATATATATAATTTACATCTTGATTCAATAAAGAAACATTTTCTCCAACAACCTTGCTGAATAATAACACTTTCTTTTCAGGATAATTTCCCTTTGGTAATTCTACATAATAACCTTTTTCATCTTTTAAAATTGGTAAATATTTTTGATTAGATACATTGATTTCCTTAGAATCAATAATTACTTTACTTTCTTTATTGATAACAAAAGTAACAACTACTTTATGATTTAATTCATCAGTAACTACCAAATGATAATTTCCATTTTCAGTTACTTCAATTGTATCTTCAGCAACCTCCAATAATTTTCCATTTAAATAAACTTCATATGCAGTAAGTTCGTTGATTTTTACAACTACACTATCCTTATAGAATCCATTATTAGCAACGCCTTCTAAAACAGGAGCAGTTGTGTCTAAAATAATCATTTTACTAATAATAGATTTATTTCCTGCATTGTCGATTGCTTCAATATATAAATAGTATTTTCCATCTTCAATTTCAGGTAATACAAGCATATCATTAATGATTTCAAATCCATTAGAAGCATCAGTAGATAAGTTTTCTTCTTTTGATAAAACATATCTTACAGATTTAATACCGCTATTATCAGAAATGCTATATCCAATTGTTTCACCTTTATCATAAACATATCTTTCGTCTGTAAAACTAATCACAGGATTTTCCATATCAATGTTGTAAACTGCAGTAGCCACCATAATGTTTCCTGCTCTATCTGTAGCTATAACTGTTAAAGTATTTTTACCAGTTTTTAAATTTTCTGCAACAATTGTTGTTCCATCTAAAGCTACAAATTCAGATTTTTCGCCTTCTAATTCAAATTTATATTCAATAGTTGCTTCTTCATTAACTTCAACTTCTACAATTAAATTGTTAGTAAATTGATCTGCTCCAACATTTGCAGATAGTTTAATTTCAGGAGCAGTAACATCTTTTGTAACAATTAATGCAGTCATGCTTTCTTTTTCAAAATCATTGATTCCTTTTAATTCAATGATATATGTTCCTTCTTCTGTAAGGGTAACCGTACTATTAATGTCTAATAGAGTAAATTCTGATGAAACTTCTCCTTCTTTTGTTACTCTATAATAATGAGTAACATCTCCTTCTGCAGAAAGATTTTTGAATCCAACGAAAGAAATAACAATATCTTGATTTGTATAATCACTTGGAGAAGCAATAATTTGTCCTCCTACAGGTAAAGAACTATCAATTTTAATTAAACTAGATTGATAAGTAGTTTCATTTCCTGCTACATCTTGATAAATAACGATTAAATAATATTCGCCACTTATTTCTTCAACAATGATTTTTTGATCTAATGCTAAGTCTACTAATTGATCTTCATTGATCATTCCATCATTAGGAACTAATCCATATTTTGCTGTTCCCAAAGGTGCATTTCCTTTAGCAACAACAGAAACTGTAAATTCTAATCTTCCAATCCAATTTCCATTGCTATTTGTTACAACTTTTAATTCATCTTGTTCTTTATCAATACAAGAAACTTCAATAGTTAGTGTACCTTTGTATCCAGCTTCATTTTCAATTTCAACAATATATGTTCCATTTTCTTCTGCTACAAATGTTTTTGTATTTAGGTCTATATTTATTTCTTTATCTGCTAATTTTGCTTTTGCACTTGTTAGTTTGCTGCTGTTATTAGAATTTATTAATACTTCAACACTGTCATTTGTCCAACTGCTATCAACAATTGATAAAGAATAATCATTTGAGAAATCATGGAATAAACTGATTTCTACTTCTTTTTGACTTTCATTTCCAGCTACATCAACTAATTTAACTAAATACTTACCATTTTCAGTAACTACAAATTTATTATTTTCAATATTTACTTCATTTCCTTCTAAATCAATATAAACTAATTTTTTTGTTCCACTTGTTTGATTCTTGATGTCAATTTTGATTTCTAATTCTTGTCCATTAGCTAATTGATCACCATTATAAGAAGATAAGATTGTATCCTTAGTAGCATCAAATTTGATTAATAAATCTGTTTTAGCTTCATGTCCTACTTGGTCAATAACTAAGAAATAAACTTTATTTAATCCATCTGCAATTGTTAAATGGTTGATGACATCATCATGATCATATGGAAGATAATTAGAATCATCTGTACTATAACATACTCTATAATTTGTATCAGTAATTTCTAATTTAAAGTCAACTTCACTATTGTGCCAACCCATATCGTTTGCACCTGTTACATCTACTACTTTTATAGTAGGAGTTGTAGCGTCAACTTGAACTTCTTCTGAAGAAAATTCTAAAATTCTTCCAGCTTCATCTGTCACTTTAATATGAACAATATACAATCCATCTTTGTCCATAACATATTCATTTACATCTAATTTTGTCCAAGTTTCTGAATCATTGATTCTAGCTTCTACTGTATAAGATAGAGTTGTATCAATAGTAAATACATATTTAACTTTATCTTTGTATACATCTTCGACTAATTCACCTTCATAAGAATCTTCATATCCAATTGGAGAATTAATCATATTGATTTTAAATGAAGCTGTTTGTGTATAATTTCCAACTGAGTCAATTATCTTTAAATAAACTTCATTCTCTCCATCGATAGTATTACTTCCATCTAATAAGAATGATCCGTTTGAATCAGTGCAATCAATTTCTACTCCATTTACATAGCAAAGAATTTTTTCAATCTTAACACTATCATAAGCAGAATATTTTACTTCATAATTAGAATACCATTTTGAAGCATCAGGTAGAGATTTTAATTTAATAGTTGGTGCCACTGTATCAATTTTGAAGCTTTCAGAACAAGAAATTGCACTATTGTTTGCAAAGTCTTTTGCTAAAATACAATATTGATAACTTCCTACTTTTCCTTCACTTACTTTATGAGTAACAACTGAAGTTACTTCTGTTTGCCAATATTCATCATCTTCTAAGATATTGTATTCAAAATCAAAATCTGATACTGAAGGTAAACTAATCATAGCTTTTCTAAATAAAAATTTAATTTCTTTAATACCAGAGTCATCTTGATCTTTTTCTGTTACTGAAAAATTTGCTGTTGTGAAATTTGTATAATCTTTATCAGTAACAACAATACTTGCTTTTGGAGCGATTTCTTCTAACATTACATATAAATAAAGATTATTAATTTTGCTTGGTTTTGAACTTAAAATATAAGAAACTTGTACAGTTTGAATGTTTGTATTATCTAATTCTACTGGAATAGTAAGATCATATGATTGACTACCATTTAATGTTACTGCTGTGTTTCCCCCTGTAGTAATATTTTTATAGTAAATATTCATAAAACTAGTAGTTGTATCTTCATTAGCAATTGTAAAATCTAAATAAGCATACCCATCTTTTACTTCTAAATCTTCGTCTTTACTACTAAAGAAGCATGTTCCTTCTAATGAAACTGAACCATTGCTTGTTTCACATTCCCATGCTGGTTTTGAAGCTTTTGCTGTTTGTGTATTTAGAGCAAATACAAATAATAAGCTCATAAATATACTTGTTAATAAAATTCCTAAATGTTTTTTCATGTTGAGTCACCCTTCCTTACTCTCGAACATTTACAATTTTATTATTTTTGATATATTTTTTCAGTAAAATAAAAAGACTATGTGGATAAATAGTCTTATTTTGGGGTTTTTAGGAAGCATCTGTCGTCCATCCAAAGTATTTTTGGAGTAAATTCTCCTTCCTCTACTTGGTCTAATGCTTTTTGTAATAAATTCATTTTTGAATCAAAATCATCAATAAAGCTTAAGATTTCAGCTTCAATTGTTAAAGGTGGAACAGGTGATCCTTTTTCCCTTTCTCCATGATGGGATAATACCATATGTTGTAATAAAATTGCTTTAGTCTCATCTACATTTAATTCTACGCAAGTTTTCTTAACAATAGAACTAATAATAGAAATATGTCCTATCAATTTACCTTCTAAAGTATATTTAGGATTCACAACTCCACTAAATTCTTTAGTTTTTCCTATATCATGTAGTATTGCTCCTGCGTATAAATAGTCAGTATTGATATTCTTGTAAAGATTAGAAATATTTTTAGCTAAATCTAACATAGATATTGTATGGTGTAATAATCCACTTGAATAAGCATGATGTATTTTAACAGCAGCTGGGAAGATAACAATATCTAGATAGTGGTTGTTTACTATCTTCTCTACCACTTTTTTAATTTGCTCATCATTAATTAGATTAATGTAAGCAAACAATTTATCTTGCATCATTTTTCTTGATATAGGGGCAGCAGGAACAAATAGACTGGAATCTATCTTATCTTGATCTATTTCTGTAATAGAAACAATTTTTAATTGATTATTTCCCTTATATTCTAAAACATCAGCTTGGAATTCAAATACCTTTCCTTCCACTAACGTTTTCATATCATTTTCAGTAGCGTCCCATTTTTTTCCTTCGATTTGACCACTTGCATCTTGCAAAGTTAAACTCAAATAAGAAGCTCCTTTATTAGTTATGCCTTTAGCAACAGCAGTTATTAATAGTTGAATTGTAACTCTTGTTTCTGCTACTAGTTCTTTAATCATATTCATCACCTTTTTCTTTTGTATATTATATATTATTTTTATTAGTAAAAAAATAAAAAGTTAGTTTCCTAACTTCTTATTTTATACTGTTTGAATATTCTTTTTGTAAACAAAGAATCTTATTACATAAATGATAGTGATTACAATAATAGATACCATTAAGACATTTTTAAAAGTGAAGATATCTTTTATTGAGAATCCATCATCTGTTTCAGTAATATTTCCAACTGGATGAGATTCATTTTGGTTAGGTAGTTCTTCCTTAGGTTCTTCTGGTGTTTCTACTACTACGTTATTATCAACTCTATCTACGATAACTGAGTAAGCTAGGAAGTAAACTTCTCCTGTTCCGCTTAATTCATTTGCATTTTGATAAGCCATTAAATCGATAGGTAATAAAAACTTACCTGGTCCTTCTATTTCATTTAACGGTACTGTTTCTTTTCCTTCTAATAAAGTTACATATTGGTATTTATTTTGTTTATTTAAATAAACTAATTTTATATCTTTCTTTAAATCATATACGCTTAGAGGTAAAGAACCATAGAATTTATCGCCTTCTGCGACAACTTTAACGATAAACATTTCTTCAACATTTTTATCATCGCCATCAATGTTCCAAATTCCATCTTTATCTATAATGAAATTGATTGAGTTTGTACTTTCTGAAGCATTTGTAACTATAACATTATGAACACCATCTGTAGAGAACTTACAAGTATATCCTAAAATTTTGTTTTGTTCTCCTTCTTCCATTATTGGAGAGCAGAAGAATCTATTGTTAATGTATTCAAATGAATTAACTTTTATACTTATTACATCAGATCCCATAACAGTAAAACTAACTTCTTCATTGTAATAATTATTTTCTGTTGCATTATCAATTCTTATTTCAATGTCAGATTCTTCAATAATAGGAACTATTTGTTTTGCTTTTTCTTGGTCAAAGTTGCCTAAACTATCTTTTGCATATAAATAGACTTTTATTTCTGATCCTATCAATTCTGAAATATCCACTTTAATAAGATTAGAAGTGTATTCTGTATAATTAATTCCATCTGTACTTGCAAAATATGTAATGTTCTCTTTTATTTGATCACTTACCTTTGATATTTGAATAACTAATTTTTTGTTATAGAAATCTACATAGCAATCTAAATTTTCAATAATTGGAGCGCTGTTATCCATTTGGAATTTTTCAGATGAAACGATAGTGCTGTTTCCTGAGTCATCAGTTGTGCATAACCAAAGGATGTATTCTCCTGATAAATCTTTAATTTCGACAGTATTAGCAGTTGCAAATTCTTTAAAATCAGTTTCAACAGGAGCATCTGCTAGTGCATCTTTCACTAAAAACTTAGTTTTAGTGGTGCTATTATCAATTGCAGTGAATGTGAATGTTTTTGTTTTTGTTATAACTTCATCAGCTTTACTAATAGTTACTCTAGGAGCTGTATCATCAAATGTAAATCTTATTGATTTTGAGAATTGACGACCAAATGTAGTTTCTGCTATTACAGTTAATATATAATTACCTTCTAATTTGTCTTTTTGTAAATCAATTGGAGCAATTCCTTCTTCTAATGTTAAATTTCCATTTTTACAATTTACAGAAGAATCAGTCCATGATGTAGACCATTCATTGTTAGCTAGACAATATTTATAATATAATGATTTGACTGTCTCACCATATACTTGATCAAATCTATTAACTTGAACATCAAATACAGTTTTACTAAGAGTAGTTGTTTGCTCATTACTTAAAGGTACATTATTGTATTTAATTTCCAAATCGCTTGAATTTAAAGGAATATAATCAACAACAGTTTCAATATATCTTAAACTCTCATCTTTTTCTTCTATGATATCAAAAATTGGACTACAAATAATGAAACAACTTTGTTTTTCGGGTTTAACTTTAATAGAATAACTTCCTTCTTCAATAACAAAATTCTTACTAGTATCCTTTATCCATTCTAAACTTGCTGTTAAAGTATATTTCCCGTTTTCTAAATCTGTATAACGATATTTAGCATCTAATGGACTACAAACACCTGTATCATTACTACAAATTACAACAGAGAACATATTAACATCACTATTTGCTGAAGCATCTACTTCAACTTTAATTTTATATGGATCAACAAAATAACGATTCCCATCGTTTACTTGAACTGATACATTTACCTTTGATGTTATAAGTTTACTACTATCCATAGCATTGGAAGTTTTTCCTTCCAAAACCATTATTAAAAAGGCACTAAAAATGACAAGAAAAAATGATACTATACCAAACTTGCGATTTCTAATCATATTATCTCCTCCTAGTCTCACGCAAATTATTCTAAATGTTTTATCATTTTGATACATCACAAAAAAGGGAGAATGTGGATAATTTGCCCTTTTTTTGTTTTTATTTTAATTTATTATTGTTAATATCTTTGCTATAATTATTTGTGTGTTGGAGGAAATAGTATGGATAAAAATAAATCAAAGTATTCTCTAAAATTACTATTAGTAGCCTTTATATCTTTTTTGATTATACCTCTTGGACAAATTTCTCATCTAGGAGATTTTTTATATAAAAAAATTTATTATGGCACATTAACCGATATGTTTAACTATGTTATACAAGCTATAATCTGGGGTGTTTCTGCTTTATTAGTTTGCCATTTTTCAAAGAAAAAACTAGGTTTTTCTCCTTTGATTGATAAAAAAGAAAAAGAATATTTACCAATCCCTAATATGCTAATTTTAACTCTTTTAACTATTTTACCTATTTTATTAGTAAGTGGTTTAATTGGTTGGAATTTCAAACCAATTTACGATTTAGGCACCTATTTCACTGGTCTTAATCTTTTATCACAAGTTGTTAATCTATTAAGTAAAGTGTTTATGTTAATGCCTGTTTATATGATTATAAGGAGTTCTCAAGAAGCAGGGGAAAACTTGTTTCCTAAGTACAAATATATTCCTTATGGTGCAATTGGCTCTTTACTAACCTTTGGCCTTTACGAACTAATATTACAAGTTCACTATTTGCCTATAACATATCTATTAATTATCTTTGCAATGTTTTATCAGTATATATTTTCCAAGAAAACATATAGTAAAGCATTCATATTGATGGTACTCATTTATTTAGTATAGAGGTGAAAAAATGAAAAAATTTTTAACTAATAATTATCCAATTATATGTTATGTTATAATTTCTCTTTTTACAGAATTATTGGGAAATTTAGCAATAGGATTTGGTCTTGGAATAAATCGTCCTTGGTTATTATTTACTTTAATTGGTATTGGCACTTCAATTTTGTTTTTAATTAAAAACAACATCGCTAGGTTTTATACTGCATCTTCCTTTCTTTTGATACAAGGTATTTGCTGCATTTTCTGTATTGTGCTATATGAAATGACTGGTACTTTATTTGATTTTGGAATGTTCAATTTAAGAAATGATGCAATGGGAATTCTTGAGTCTATTCCTTTAAACTTTGGATTTATCTTCACTTATTTAACTATTTTTATTCTCTTCTGGATTTTTGGAAAAAGATTCTTAAGTAAAATAGATAGACCTATTAAATCAAGAAAGCATTTTTATATTCCTAGTGTCTTGTTGGTAGTGTTTATGTGTTTGAATGTTACCACGGTTACTATCAATAATAGAAAAAGTTCTAATTCTGACTATACAACAAAATTATATGCTGATGCGGAGGGTAATTATAAAAGTTTAGGAATGACCGCTAATTTTGTAAATGAATTATATCGTGGTTTATTCTTTAATGAAGTTGAACTTGGCGATGTTGATGAACTCCAAAGTTTTCTTTATAGCGATGCCTCTAATCCTACTTCTAACTTTGGAATATCTGAAGGAAATAATGTTGTAACTATTTTAGTAGAATCATTAGAATGGTTTTCTTTTGTTCAAGATGGGTCATTATATCCAAATGGTCATAATGGATTAACAGAGGATCAATTAGACTACCTTTTCCCTAATTTAAGAAGTTTTTATAATGACTCTATTGTTTTAAATAATTTCCATGCAAGAGAAAAAACTGATATTTCAGAAAATCTTTCAATTATTGGTAGTTACCCTACAAATGCATATATCAATTACGATTTTCCTAATAATGAAATTCCTTTCTCTTTACCTAATATTTTAAAAGTTTTTGACGAAGATATTGTTTCTACATCTTACCATAATGGATTCAAGAATTACTATAATCGTAGCAAAGAACACAAATCGTTAGGATTTGATTCATTCACAGGAGCTGAAGATCTATATAAGATGGGTATGACTAATTGGGCTAGTAAAGGTCATCGTAATTTAGATTCTGAAATGATTGAAGCTGCTAAAGATGAGATGTTCCCAACAAATTCTAGATTCAATACTTATATCATCTCCATCACTATGCATGGAATGTATTATGAAAGAGAAAATTTAAAAACTTGGTATGAAAAAATCGATAGTATTGATGCTATCCCAGAAAGCAAAGATGAAAATCATAACAACTTTAGAAATTACGTAGCTGCAGTCATGGAGTTTGATCATGCTTTAGGTTTAATTATTGAGGACTTAACCTCTAAGAATCTTTTAGATAACACAATAATTACTCTATTTAGTGATCATAATACTTATTACCAAGGGTTAAGTAATTACGTAAAAGATATATATAATTATAAAAACGATAACTATACAAATTTATATCGAGTTCCTTGTTTGATTAGAGTTCCCGAATTGGAACATCAAGTTATTGATAAATTTACTACTACAACCGACATCGTTCCTACTCTATTAGATCTATTAGGAATTAAATTCTATTCAAATCTTTATTTTGGTCAATCAATATTTCATGAAACTTCTAGTATTCTTTATTCTAGAGCATACAACATTTTTCTAAATGAAAAAGTTTATTTCCATAGTATTAATAAAATGTTATTCCAAAAAAGCACCTTGACCAATGATGATTTAATTTCTATTGAATCTAAGGCAAAAACATTATTAAAGAAACTGGAAGCTATTGATAAAATCTTCTATCACGATTTCTTCTCTAAAGATTCTTATTACCAAACTTTTATTACAAATATAAAAAATATAAATAAGTCTTAGTTTAATCCTAAGACTTTTTATTTAGATAATTATCAATATAAGTTAAAACATCCTTGATATCTATATTTAAACTTGCCGCTATTTCTCCAAAAATAATTTCTTCAGCTGCCTCAAATATTGATTTATCAGTCAAATTTAAATTCTTCTTATTTTGCTCAAGTTCCTTCTTTTTAATATATAAAGTATGCAAAAGAGAGCAAAGTTGTTCTTTGTTATTATCACTAATAATTTTTAGAAATTTCTCTTTTCTCACTTTATTATCGTTTACCCAAATATTTTTTGATTTAGTCATCAATTCAATTAATGAAATAGCGTCTTTTTTACTCATAATTGGTCTTATTTGAAGACAATTATCTACTGGTAACATTATTCTAGTAGGAACATTTCTATATAAATAATTTAAAACGAAGTATTCTTTTTCTTCTTTTCCTAAAGAAATTTTCTCTATACCATTTATTTTACATATTACAGAGTTTTTATATACCACGACATCTCCTATTTTAAACATAAATATCCTCCTCTATCAACTGGACTTATGCTTAAAATGACAGCTGCACGTTGACTATCTACTCTTATAATTTACCAAATTTTTACTTTTTTTGTAAGAAAAAAAGAAGACTTTTTGCCTTCTTTAATGCTCGTAACAAACTATTACACCTTTCTCTAAGGCATAATAAGAACATAACCCTTTCATAGGAATAATCCTCACTTTTATGCTAGGTAGCTTTTCACTAATCAAACTTTTTATCCTCAATGCTGCTTTGGAATTTAGACAATGAGAGATAACACATTGTCTACCTAAACTATTTTTAACCTTCTTAACAACTTCTTCTACTAAAGTTTTGATTGCTGAGGAAAAACCAATAGTTTTCTTTGATAATTCAATTACTCCTTCTCTAGCTTCGCAAATTGGTTTAATAGCTAAAGCACTAGCGAACTTGGCCTTTGTAGGACTCATTCTTCCATTTTTTATTAAATTATCAAACTTATTTAAAATAAAATGTAATCCTACATTTTCTTCAACATATTTAGTTATAAATTTACTAATTTCTTCATAACTCTTTCCTTCATTTATTAACTCTACTAATTTATCTATTATGATAATCATAGCTCCTGTAGTTGACTTAGAATCAATAACACAAATATTATCAGGATTTTTGTGCATATTTTTCGCCGCTAAAGCAGAATTATAACTTCCACTTAATTTTGAAGAAAGAGTTACTACAAAATAATAGTCTGCCCCTTCCATTTCTTTTAAATAATTTCCACATGAAGGACAAGATGTCGTACCTTTTCTTGTGTAAGTATTCACTTTGTTCATAAAGTTTTCAATGTTTAATTCCTCATTATCAATATATTCTTCTCCATCTAAATTTATTGATAGAGGTGCAACACTAAAACCTATACCTTTTCCTTCTAAATAATTTTTATCTAAATCACAACTGCTATCTGCAATAATTTTAAATTTCATAGTAACGCCTCCTGCTCACAACAAAAAGGTTATCATATTATTTTAAAAAACATTATCTATTGATTTTAATTTTGTTTCTAATCTGATTTCTTACAACTCTCACGACAAGAGAGTTGCCTTTTTTTATGTTTGACTTACCACTTTATATTAATTAAAATTAAGGAGGTGATTTAATGATGAGAAATGAAGAAATCAAAACTAATTTTGCTAATAATATAAAAGAGTTAAGAGAAAAAAAGAATATGACTCAACAAGAATTAGGTAATGCACTAGGATATTCTGATAAATCAATTTCTAAATGGGAAAAAGGAGATGTCTTGCCTGATGTTGTTACTTTAGATTTTGTAGCTAATTATTTTTCATTAACGGTTAATGACTTAATAAATTCAAATGGCACAGTTTCATATGGTAAATACAAAAAAATAAATACCATTATTTGGGGTTCTTTGTTTCTAGTAATTTTCCTTGCTAACTTAGTTTTCTTTTTTTTAAACTATATTGCAAATGTTGATAGAGCATGGTTATCATTTGTTTTTGCTTTACCATGTTTCTTTACTGTAGTACTGATACTAAATGCTATTTTTTATGACTATAAAGCAATTTTGGTTTCCACATCACTTCTTACTTGGTCATTAGCTTTATGTTTCTTCCTGGGGTATTTATCATACAATTTTTGGTATTTATTTGTGATTTCCTTTTGTTTACAAATATTTTACATTTTCATTGGATTAATAGTTAAAGTTTTTCAAAAAAGAAAAAGAAATTAAAAAGATTCATATCTAACGATACGAATCTTTTATTTTTTTGTAATATACCAATCCTTATTTTCAAACTTCAAATCCCTATAAACCAATTCTTCTCTTTTTAAATTAAAATAAGAAGCCAATTTGTCTAACTCACTTAATGTAGGCATATAGATTTCATTTTCCATATTTTTGATTAGTTCTAACTTTATTCCCGTATTGATGCTAACTTCCTCAGCAGTCAAATTCATTTTAATTCTTAAATATAATAAATTACTTCCTAGATATAACCCCTTTATGTTTAGATTAGTAATATCCTTTGTGGATCCAGCAAAAACAAAAACTATTATAATAAACAAAATAAAACCTACAGTAATTACTACTCCTAATGATGCTCCATCCATACCAACACCTCTTTTTAAAAGGTTAGCATAGTTTTTTTTACTTTACAATAAAAAAGCCCCAAAGGGCTTTATATTTTATAATGGAGCAAGTGACGGGAATCGAACCCGCGTAGTCAGCTTGGAAGGCTGAAGTTCTACCATTGAACTACACTTGCGTGTATATAAACAATCACTTTCGTGGTTGACGAAGGAAATTATAACATATAAGATTTTTGATTTCAATAGATAAATTTAATTTTTTATTTTTTATTTTTTTGGTAATAAAAAAGTCCTCGAAGGACTAATTTTTATAATGGCGGAGTAGGAGGGACTCGAACCCTCGCACCAGTTACCCAGTCTATATCCTTAGCAGGGATACCTCTTCACCAACTTGAGTACTACTCCAGTACTTGCTGCTGCTCGATTATAATAACATATTTATTTTTTTTTAACAAGTACTAACTATTCATCTTTTTTATTTTCATCTTTTTTGTTTTCATCACATGGAATATTTGATTCTTCTAAACTCTTTAATTCTTTCAATAATTTATCCAAAGCTTTATTAATTTGAGTTTGGAATGGAATGCTACTAATGTTATAGAAAATAGCATTCATAAGGCCATAGAACCCTAGAATTGGAGCATATAATATACAACCCGTACCAATTCCTAATAGGATGCTGCCTGGTTCAGTGAATATTCCATTAGTAAGCAATAGTTTATATACATAATATCCAACTATAGTTAATGGAATAAAAAATATTACTACTGATGCATTAATAAGAACATATTTTATATAAGTCTTTTTTACCATCATCTCTCCCATATTTTTAGCACTTTTAGCATCTATTGGAGATTGGAATGCGATATATGGAAGAAAGTTATATCTGAATTTAAATAAGAAATAAATTATTACACATACTATTATTAGCCCTACGATCGCGTATTGTATCCATGGTATTAAATCTATTATTTGTCCAAAATTGGTGAAAGTATTATTATTCATCATTTCTTGAATTAGTGTAAATTCTTTGTTATTGAAAACACTAATGCATAAAGAAATCATGAAAATTCCTGCGATTAATGTAATTAGAGCTGCTATAAGAGCTTCCTTAATCATTCTAAAGTACAATTTAATACTGCTTATTAATGTTAGGAATCCAATTTTAAAGGAATTATAATTAATCGGCTTTCCCATAGAATATGTAAAGTATACAAATCTTAGCGATATTGTAGCAGGTATTACTAGAAAAATATAAAATAATGGTCCTAGCCCTATTATTTGAGACAAAGCGATGCTCAAAAATAAAATAGCACACCAAACTAGAGCTATAGACAATACTCCTGTAAAGTCTTTTTGATACAATTTAAAAGTCTTTTTTAATAAGTTCATTGCATCCACTCCTGTACATCTTAGTAATTATAAACAATTTAGTTTAAAAAAACTAGTATCAATAGCGTTAATTTTTTAGACGTAATTTTATATTTGTCTTTTTTCGACAAAAGGGGTACATATTATTACATAATAAAAAACTAATTTCAAGTTCAAAATTTTCTTAAAAAAAATTTTTTTTGCTATTAATTCATATGCCACTTGACTTTATTACGTTTTTTAAAATTTCATAAAATTTTTACCTCTTGAAAGTATCTTTTTTTAAGTCTAAAATGGTGGTACATAGAAAAACTAAAATTAACTATTTTATTATTTGGGGAGGTAACATTATGGTTAATAAAATTATCAAAAGGGATGGTAGAAAAGAAATTTTTAACTCATCCAAAATTTATGAAGCTATTTCTAAAGCTGCAGATTCTTGTAATTTAAAACTAGAAACTAACATTGATGATGTTGTGGAAACAGTTTTAGAAAAAGTAAACAACGAATATTCTAACAAGAATATTCCTACTGTTGAAAATATCCAAGACATCATCGAAATGACTTTAATAGAAAAAGGATATGGTGAAATTGCAAAAGCATACATTGTCTATCGTGCTAAAAGAACTGAAGTACGTGAAACTAAATCTAAACTTATGCAAACCATGGCAGATTTAACTTTCCAAGACTCTAAGAATAATGACGACAAAAGAGAAAATGCAAATATTGATGCTGATACTCCAATGGGTACTATGCTTAAATATGGTAGTGAATCTTCAAAAGCTTATTATCTTTCTCACTTGTTAAAGCCAAAATTTGCTGAAGCACATAAAAGTGGAGATATTCACATTCACGATTTAGATTTCTATGCTTTAACCTTAACTTGTTGCCAAATTGATCCTTTGACTTTATTCAAGGGAGGATTTGCTACTGGACATGGTTTTTTAAGAGAACCTAATGATATTAGAAGTTATGCTGCTTTAGCTTGTATTGCTATCCAAGCTAACCAAAATGATATGCATGGTGGACAAGCTATCCCTAACTTTGATTACGCTATGGCGCCAGGTGTTAGAAAAACATATAGAAAGACTATCGCTAAGCAAATTGTCGAATTATCTTCTTTATTAGACGACAATATTGACGAAGACAAATTGAAAGAAGAAGTACTTGCTTTAGGTACTGTCGAAGATTTATATAAAATTTCTAATGTAACTAACATTGCTGTTGAACTCGTCAAATTATTGACTAAATATTTTGATAAAGAAAAAGCAGAAAGAGTTGCTTCTAAAGCTCTTAAAAATGCTTATAAAGAAACAAGAAAAGCTACTTTCCAAGCGATGGAAGCTTTAGTTCACAATTTAAACACTATGCATTCTCGTGCTGGTGCTCAAGTACCATTTAGTTCTTTGAACTATGGAACTGACACTTCTCCAGAAGGAAGAATGGTTGTTGATTGTTTATTAGATACTACTGAAGATGGATTAGGTAGAGGAGAAACTCCTATTTTCCCTATTCAAATTTTCAAAGTAAAAGAAGGTATCAACTATAATCCTGGAGATCCTAACTATGATTTATTCAAAAAATCAATCAAGGTTTCTGCTAAAAGATTGTTCCCTAACTTCTCATTTATGGATGCTCCATTTAATTTACAATATTATAAGGAAGGCGATCCTAACACTGAAGTAGCTTATATGGGGTGTCGTACAAGAGTTATGGGTAACACTTACGACAAAACGAAAGAACAAACTTATGGTAGAGGTAATTTGAGTTTTACTTCTGTAAACTTACCTAGACTTGCTTTGAAAACAAAGAATATTGATTTATTCTTTAAAGAATTAGAAAAAACTGTTGAAATGGTAATTGAACAACTACTAGATAGATTAGAAATTCAATCACAAAGAAAAGTTTATAACTTCCCATTCTTAATGGGTCAAGGCGTTTGGATTGGTTCTGATAAATTAAAATGGAATGATAGTATTAGAGAAGTTATCAAACATGGTACTTTGTCTGTTGGCTTTATTGGTTTAGCTGAAACTTTAAAAGTATTAACTGGTAAGCATCATGGAGAAAGTGAAGAAAGTCAACAATTAGGTATTAAGATTATTGGAAGAATGAGAGAACTTCTTGATGAAGCTGCTAATAAATATCAATTAAATTTCTCTCTACTTGCTACTCCTGCTGAAGGATTATCTGGTAGATTCGTAAGAATTGATAAGAAACTGTTTGGAGAAATTCCTGGTGTAACTGACAGAGATTTCTATACTAACTCTTTCCATATACCTGTATATCATAAGATTTCTGCTTTTGAAAAAATCAAAAAAGAAGCTCCATATCATGCATTCACAAATGCTGGTCATATTTCTTATATTGAATTTGATGGAGATGCTGCTAAGAACTTATCTGCTTTTGAAAAAGTAATTAGAGCTATGAAAGAAAACGGAATTGGTTATGGAGCAGTTAACCATCCTGTTGATAGAGACCCTGTATGTGGTTTCAATGGTATCATAGATAATGTTTGTCCTGGATGTGGAAGACATGAAGATGATGTTAAATTTGAAAGAATTAGAAGAATTACTGGTTATTTAGTTGGTACTTTAGATCGTTTCAATAATGGTAAAAAGGCAGAAGAAAAAGCTAGAGTCAAACATGGCTGTGGCGATTCTACTACTGATAAATAATGCGAATAAGTGGTTTAGTTAACGACTCAATCGTAGATGGCCCAGGACTTAGATTTACAGTTTTTACGCAGGGCTGTAAACATAAATGTCCTGGATGTCATAATCCTGGTACTCATGATTTCAATGGTGGGTACGAAATGAGTGTCGAAGATATCATTTCAGAAATCAAAAAAAACCCTCTTTTAGATGGCGTGACACTTTCAGGCGGAGATCCTATGTTCCAAGTGGAAGAATCATTAAAACTAGCTAAAGAGGTCAAAAAACTAGGATTAAATGTGATGTTATATACTGGTTTTACCTTTGAAAGAATTATTGAAATGGCTAAAGACAATCCTTCTTATAAAGAAATATTGAATTATCTTGATTATCTTGTTGATGGACCCTTTATTCTTAAATTAAGAGACTTAACTTTACAATTTAGAGGAAGTCAAAATCAAAGAATAATTGATGTCCCTCATTATTTACAAACAAATGAAATAAAAGCAATAGAATTGTAATCTATTGCTTTTTCTTTTTTAAAATAATCCTGTGATTGTTCCTTCTTCATTAATATCAATTGATAATGCTGCAGGTTCTTTAGGAAGTCCAGGCATAGTTAAAATTGATCCTGTGATAACAACAATAAATCCTGCGCCAGAAGCTATTCTTATTTCTTTGATATTGATATTAAAATCTGTTGGTGCATTTAGTAATTTTTGATCATCAGAGAAAGAATATTGGGTTTTTGCTATACAAACCATACTTTTTTCTAAACCTAATTTATAAACTAGGTCTAAGTCTTGTTTTGCTTTTTCTGAATATACAACTCTTTTTGCTCCATATATTTCTTTACAAACTCTTAGAATTTTTGCTTCTACTAAATCTTCTTTTTCATAAATTGGAGTAAAATCATTCTTTGAATCTGCAATTTCTTTTACTTTATTTGCTAAATCAATTGAACCTTTTCCACCTTTTAAGAAACCATCGCAGAAAGAAACAGGATAATTATGTTGTTTACACCATGCAGATAATATTTCTACTTCCTCATCATAATCATTTTCAAAGTGATTAATACAAATAACAAAAGGTAATTTATATTTTTGAATATTTTGAACATGCCTTTCTAAATTAGCAAATCCTTTTACTAGTGCTTCTATATTCTTTTCTTTACAGTTAGTAGCTCCTCCATGAAGTTTTAATGCTCTAGTAGTAGCCACAATAACAACTGCACTTGGTTTTAGATTTCCTATTTGACACTTAATATCTAAGAATTTTTCTGCTCCTAAGTCCGCCCCGAAACCAGCTTCAGTTACAACCCAATCAGCCAATTTTAATGCCATTTTTGTTCCTATTAAAGAACTGCAACCATGAGCAATATTAGCAAAAGGACCTCCATGTATTAGTGCTGGTACGTGTTCAATTGTTTGTACTAAGTTAGGTTTTAATGCTTCTGCCATTAAAGAAGCACAACTTCCAGCAATTCCTAATTCATTTATAGTTATTGCTTTTCCTTCATAAGTATAAGCAACAATGCATTTTCCAATTCTTTCTTTGAAATCTTTTAAAGAAGTTGATAAACACATAATGGCCATAACTTCACTTGCTACAGTAATATTAAAACTTTCTTTTCTTTTAATATTTTTATTTATAACAATTTCTACTTCTCTTAATGCTCTATCATTAACATCCAAACATCTTTTCCAAACTACTTTGTTTGGATCAATGTTCAATTGATTTCCTTGAAAAATATGATTATCAATAACAGCGGATATCAAATTATTACAAGATGTAATTGCATGCATATCTCCAGTGAAATGAAGATTGATATCCTCCATAGGTAATACTTGTGAATACCCTCCACCAGTAGCTCCTCCTTTTATTCCAAAGACAGGTCCCATTGAAGGTTCTCTTAACGCCAAGATTACTTTTTCATTTATTTTAGATAAACCTTGTGCCAAAGCAATCGACATCGTAGTTTTACCTTCTCCTGCAGAAGTAGGATTAATGGCAGTTACTAAAACTAACTTTCCATCTCTCTTGCTTTTCAATTCTTTAAAGTAATCTAAACTTATTTTTGCTTTATATTTTCCTATGTAATCTACGTATTTTTCATCAATTTCATTTTTAGTTATTATTCTTTTTATAGGAAACATCGTGGTTTCTCTTGCTATTTCTATATCTGGCTTCATCTTATTCACGCTCCACTAATACTATCTTATCATAAAGATAACATTATATTAAATTATTTTTTCATATTTTGAATGATTTGATTTAATTGAGTACGCAGAATATTGAGTTGATCTTGCATAGTACCATATTGAAAAGCATTTGTTGTTTGAGCATGAGCGTTGTACGTTAATAAAATTTGTCCAACTTCTTCTAAAAAATTACCTAAAGAATTTTGTTGATTTGTGGTCAATGCTTCACAAGAAATTATACCAAGAACTATTCCTAGCATTGTAAATTGAAAAGGAGATAAATGAAAAAGATAATCCGAAAAAGAACTTATATGATTTATAAATTTTTGAAATTCATCATTATCCATTTTTACCCCTTTCAACAGCTTCGGTTGGTTAAATTTTTATATTTATATGAAGTAATTGTTATGTTATAATGTATGTGTTTGGAGGAATATTATGAAAGAAAAAATATCCGTTTTAGGAGCTGGCGCTTGGGGCCTTGCATTAGCACATACCCTTATGGATAATGGACATGAGGTTTTGCTATGGACCATAGATGAAGAAGCTGTAAAAGAAATAAACGAAGAACATAAGATAGAAAAATATTTAAAAGGATTTAATATAAAATTTAATGATAACATTAAAGCTACTACTTCATTAGAAGAAGCAGTTAATTTTGCAAAATATATTATTGTAACTTTACCTACTCAAATTATAAGAAAAGTACTGACAGGATTGAAACTTACTGAACCTAAAGTTTTTATAAATGGTTCAAAAGGAATTGAAATTAGTACTGGTATGACAATAAGTGAAGTTCTAGAAGATATATTAGATAAAAATTATTTAGAAGGTAATGTTACTTTAAGTGGACCAAGTCATGCTGAAGAAGTTAGCCAAAGAATGGCTACTGCTGTTACTGTTTCGTGTAAAGAAATTGAAATCGCTAAAAAGGTTCGTAGTTTATTTTCTAATAATTATTTTAAACTTTATGTTTCAACTCAACAAAAGGATATTGAGCTTGCTGCTGCTTTAAAAAATGTCTTCGCTATTGGATCTGGTATAGCCGCAGGAATGGGACTTGGTGATAATAGTAAAGCAGCTTTAGTTGCAAGAGGCTTAGTTGAAATGATTAGATTTACCAAAAGTTACACTAACAATGAAACTGCTTTATTTGGTTTAGCTGGTTTAGGAGATTTAGTTGTAACTGCTTATTCTAATCATAGCAGAAACTTTACTTTTGGAAGATATATTGGTGAAGGGAAAACCGTTGAAGAAGCTATTAAATTAGTAGGAGCTACAATTGAAGGATTACAAACCTTAAAAGTTTTGAATAAGTTAGCAAAGGAAAGAGGTATTGAAATGCCTATTGCAGAGGGCATTTATTCTGTAATATATGAAAATAAAAATCCTAAAGATGCTATTGCAAAATTAATGTTGCGAGAAAATTTATACGATAATAACTATTAAAAAAAAAGACACACAATGTGTCTTTTATTTTTTGCCGGTTTTACTTGAATCAGCCTTACCATTACTTGGTTTATATTTAATACCTTTTATAGCGTCATCACGTCTTTTCTTTTGTGCTTCTAACATGTATTTTTCATGAATTGTAATTTTATTAATATTTTGTACTTTAGGTTTAACATTTTTCTTAGTACCTACATTTCCATTTATTATATTAGATTTAACAAAATTTGCAGGAGTTGTTTCTTTTGGCCTATCTTTATACATTTGATTTTCAACATAAATCATTGAATCAAAAACATATGCATATTTTTCCTTACTTGGACCTGATTTAACTTTAGGTCTAGGTTCTTGCATAATTGGTTGGGTTTGCACAATTACTCTTGGCTCTGGTTGAACAGGAGTAATTATTTGTGTTACTTGTGGTTGAGGTTGAACAACTGGTTGAGGCTGAACAACTGGTTCTGGTTGAACAACTGGTTGAGGTTGAACAACTGGTTCTGGTTCTGGTTTAGCAACTGGTTCTGGTGTAGAAACAGGTTCTTCTGTTTCATCACCAAACATCTTTTTGTAGTATTCTTCAACCCTTCTTCTTGCTTGATCTGCTTGATTACCTTTTTCTACCGGAACAACAGTTTTAATTTCTTCGACTTCCTTTGGTTCTATTTCAACTACTTCATCAATATCTGCTTCTTCTTTTTCTAGGTATTGAGCTTTCATTTGACTTTTCATTCTAGCAATTGTATCAGATTTTGATAAAGCATCATTAGGATCTGTAGTCATAATGTTGATTGGTCTCTTTTCACTTTCTTTTAATGCTGGTTTTGTTTCAGGTTCGAAAGTTTCTTCTACTTGTGGTTCTTCAAAAGATGGTTCTAATAAATCATCTGTTGGCTCTGATTGTGGTGGATAAATTGATGGTCTCCAACTACTTTCAACAGCAGGTATTTTTGAATATTTTTTAAGTTCTTTTACAAAATTAACGAATGTTATCACGCTGCCCCATTCCACTAATGGGAATTTATCTAACATAAAGTCAGTATATTTTTTATTAATAGAAGCTGTTCCCTCTTTTAGTATTTTTACTTTATAACCATATTTTGCCATTTCATGACCAATGTTAGTTATTGATGATTCTAATCCCATTCCTAAAATTAAAACGTAAGCGATTTGGCTTGGATCTCCAATGCTTTCATCTAACCAATGTTTGAATTCTTCTGGTTTTTCAATTGGCATTTGGTTCGCTTCTTTTCTTATAAAGTTAGGTGAATTGTCTGCTTTTACAAATGAAGGTCCTGCTAATTTTGCTTTTGAAACTAAAGATTTGAATCCATAAGTTCCAGGTACACATCCTTTTTTGTTCAAATTATTAGGAGCAGAATAATCACTTTTTATTTGATATACAGGTAATTTATGACGTTCACAAAAAGGAATAAATCTACCAGTTATAAATTTACTTATTTTGTTTTTAGTAAACCATTTTCCTTTTTTTGAAAGATATTCATTTTGAAAATTAACTAAAATAACTTTCATTTTCATAATTATCCCCTCGATTCATCATATTTGATTATATCAAAGATTACTAATTTCTACAAATAGAATTGATATCATCTCAATAAAATAATATAATCATAAAAGTAAATAGCAATTAAATGGGAGGAAAATGAAATGACTGAGTTAGTTTTGGCATTATGTATTTTTTTAGCTCGTACTGTAGATATGTCTTTAGCATCTTTTAGAGTTATAATGACTGTTAAAAAGAAAATGATATTAGCTTCTGTAATTGGAGTTGTAGAAGCTGCTATTTGGTTTGTCGCTGTCCAAGAAGCTTTAAGTACTGATAGCAATTCTGTTCTAATTGTATGTGGATATGCTTTAGGTTTTGGAGCAGGAACTTTCTTAGGAACTTATTTGTCAAATATTTTAATTAATGATAAAATTGATATTCAGATAATAACATCTTCTACTAATAGTAAATTAATCGAAGCATTGAGAGAGAAAGAATATGCTGTTACTGTCTTTGATTGCTATGGCATGAAGAATGAAAAAAACATGCTATATATTGTAGCAGATTCGAAGAAATATAAAGAAATTGTAGAAATAACTAACAAGTTTGATTCATCTGCATTTGTAACTGCTAATGAAAATAAATATGTTTTAAATGGTTATTTTGGAAAAAGGAAATAAGGTGAAAATATGGAAAAAGAAATAGTTTTAACTGGTATGCGCCCTACAGGAAAATTACACATTGGCCATTATGTAGGAGTTATGCCTAGATTTTTAAAGATTCAGGAAGATACTTCAAAACAACTTTATTTATTCATTGCTGACATGCAAGCTTTAACAGACAACGCTAAAAATCCTGTTAAAGTATCTAACTCTGTTTTAGAAGTTGCCATTGATTACTTATCTTGTGGTATTGATCCTACAAAAACAACTTTGTTTATTCAATCACAAATACCTGAATTAACTGAAATTACTATGTACTATGCTAATTTAGTTACAGTTTCTAGACTTCAAAGAAATCCTACAATTAAAGAAGAAATTAAATTAAGAAATTTCCAAAATAGCATTCCTGCTGGATTTTTAATGTATCCTGTTTCACAAGCAGCTGATATTACAGCTTTCAACGCTAAATATATTCCTGTTGGAGAAGATCAAGCTCCTTTAATTGAACAAGCAAGAGAAGTTGTTGAAGATTTCAATAGAATCTATGGAGAAACACTTGTTATGCCAAAAATGATTCTACCTGAAAATGAAGCAGCAAAAAGATTACCAGGTACAGATGGTCATAACAAAATGTCTAAGTCTTTAAATAACTGTATTTATCTATCTGATGATTCTGAAACAGTCAGAAAAAAAGTTATGTCTATGTATACAGATCCTAATCATATCCGTGTAGAAGATCCAGGAGATACTAAAAATAACCCTGTTTTTATTTACTTAGATGCTTTATGTAAAGATAGAGAAAAATTTCAAGAAATGAAAGAACATTATGAACGTGGTGGTCTTGGTGATGTAGCTTGTAAAAAATATTTATACCAAGTTTTAGAAGAACTTCTAGAACCAATTAGACAAAAAAGAAAATATTATGAAGATCATTTAGATGAAGTAAAAGAAATTTATAGAAAAGGATGTTTAGCTGCTAGAGAAAACGCTAAAGAAACTTTAAAAAGAATTAGAAAAGCAATTGGAATTATTGAATTATAGTCTTGAAAAATGACACCTTACATATATTAATGTGAGGTGTTTTTAATTGTTATATGGAATTATTTTAGCAGGCGGTAAATCATCAAGATTCAATGGAAATAAACATAAGTCTTTATATCCAATGTGGGGTAAAGAAATTATCAAATATAATGTTGATTTATTAAAAAAATATACTGACGATATTTATGTTGTTATTGGAGAAAATCAGAAAGAAGAATTCTCGAAAGTATTAAAAGACGTTATTTTTGTAATTCAATCCGAACCTAAGGGAACTGCAGACGCTTATAATTGCGCTTTAAATCAAATAAAAAAAGATGGTATAGCACTTGTTTGTAATGCTGATACCTTAATGTTAGAAGATTTTATCCCAAAGTTTTTATTAAATTATGTTGCTAACAATTCTTTAGCTTCTCTTTTAGCAGTTTCTACACATACTGATGCAAGTGCTATTATAAAAAAAAGAAATAGTTTTTATATTGACGAAGCCAATAAAAACCATCTTTTAAAGAACTCTGGATATTATCTATTTGATACAAAAGAGTCTAAAAAAATAATGCATAAAATTCCTTTGATAAATGGTGAATATTATATTACTAAGATTTTTGATTACATTGATAAAAAATCTCTTTATGAGTATAAAGAGATTAATCATTATTATAGCTGTAATACCAAATCAGAATACCAAAACACTATCAATCATATTCAACGTTATATACAAGATAAATTAATAAAAGAAAATGTTATATTATCAGGCAATTGTCAAATTGATTTTACTAGCATAATAAATTCTAACACCACTCTAACAAACGCTTCCGTTCGAGGAAAAAGCATTATAAAAAGCAATTGCATTATTGATAATTCAATTATTGAAAATTCTACAATTGAGAATGATGTTCATATAGGACCTTTTTCTCATCTAAGAGATAATTGTCATATCCAAGAAAAGGTTCACATTGGTAATTTCGTAGAAATGAAAAATACCAACGTTGGTTCAAAAACAAAAATTAAACACCAATGTTTATTAAATGATTGTGAAATTGGATCTTATGTTAACATTGGAGCAGGAACTATAACAGCCAATTATGATGGATTGCAAAAACACAAAACGATTATAAAGGATCAAGCTTTCATTGGGTGTAATAGTACTTTAATTGCTCCTCTTATTATAGACAAAAATGCTTTAATAGCAGCAGGATCTATAATTACTGATAACGTTTCTCCTTCGACACTGGCAATCGCAAGAACTAAACAAATTAATAAACAAAGAAAACAGCCCCTTTAGTTCTGCTACCATTAAAGATTATATCTACTATTTCTTCGGAATAACTCTCTAATCCTGTTATTTGCGACTTTTTAACAGAATATTTTATTTTTCCTTCTTCAGTTTTTCTACTATTTTCAAGAATTCCTTTTCGGTCATTTGTGGATTCTTTTGAATTTCTTCCCAAAGTTTCTTTCCTTGAACTTGCATTGGGGCTAGATTGGATTCCCAAGTGTTGAAGTTCCTTTTTTCTAGCCAATTGTCTATATTTTCTAATATTTGAAGCCCTTGTATTGTAACCTCTTTGGTTGTCATTTTCCACCATCTCCTTTATTGAATTCATAATATTTTCTGCTGATAAGCTATCCATACCATATAATTTAGCAAATTCTTCAACCTTTATATATTCCAAATTAGAATTGTTAATCAGATTGTTTTCCGAATCATAATAACTATTTTTAACAAAAATCAAATCATTACTTCTAGGAACATACAATAGAACATTCTCTAAAATATTAGATTTTTTATGTTTATTATATAATTGTTCTTGCACATAAGAAGCAATTCTATCATATTCAGATTTGCTTATATCCTGCCCATTCACTTTAGTTGGAATTCCCTTTAAATTCACATTATATTTACTTGGTTTCCTACTATATTGTAAAGCAATTTCTCCATTTGTTTCAACTGATTTGTTACTAATTGATTGCTTTATTTTTTTACTCGTTGAATAAAAAAAGAACTCATAGAGTTCTAAAACATCGATGAAAATAACGATAGAATATTATTTATAAATTGAGCAAATCTTCCCATCTTGAAATTTTCTTCTGTTTTTAAATGTGAAGTTCTAAATAAGAAATTAAAGTCATCCTTAATTTCTTTGATAGAATTAGTGTTGTATAGCATTACTCCACATTCATAATGGTGAACTAAGCTTCGGTAGTCTAAGTTTATAGTTCCAACAAAAGCAAGATTATCATCACAAATAAGTTGTTTTGCATGGATAAATCCTGGTTGATATTCATAGATTTTAACTCCTGCTTCTAGTAAATGTTTATAGTTTGATCTAGTCATATTAAAAATTATTTTTTTATCAGGAACTGAAGGAGTTACTATTCTAACGTCTACCCCTCGATATGCTGCATTCTTTAAAGCAATTGAGATGTTGTAGTCAATAATTAAATATGGCGTAGTTATGTATAAATATTTTTTTGCATTATTTATGATGTTTAAATAGTTATTTTCCCCTACTTGCTCTTTATAGAAAAAAGCAGGCCCACATCCAAATGGATGAACACATCCTGATTCATTTTCAAACTTAGGAGTTTTAACATCTAGATATTTTTTGTAATCTGATTTCACTAATCTGTTTACGTCAAACATTTGAAGAAACATCATAGTAAAATTAGTTACTGCAGATCCTTCTATTTTTAAACCTGTATCTTTCCAATGTCCGTATAGTTCTTTTTCATTGATATATTCATCTGCAAGATTAATTCCTCCAGTAAAAGCTACTTTACCATCAATTACAGTAATCTTACGATGGTCTCTATTGTTGTGAATTCCAGATAAAATAGGTTTAAAAGGATTGAATCGACAACAGTTTATTCCTTTTTCTCTCATCTTCTTATAGAATTTTCCTTTGAGTTTTCCTATACATCCTAGATCATCATATAGAAATCTCACTTCTACTCCTTCTTGGACTTTATCGACTAGAATTTGATAGATTTGATTCCACATTTTTCCTTCCTCGACAATAAAATATTCCATGAAAATAAATTTTTGTGCTTTTTTTAGTTCTATTAGTAAATCTTCATAATATTCTTCTCCTACACGATAGAACTTACTTTTATTGTACAAGTGTCCTTGTGTGTGAGCAGTATTTTTTAAGTATTGGTCAATACCTCGATATTCTTTTAATTCTTTTTCAATATTTTGGTTGGAAATATTAGCTAACTTTTTAAATTCTTCTTCAATTTCTCCAAAACAAGCATTTTGCTTTTTAGTCATTCTGTTACTGCTAAACATAACATACAAAATAGTTCCTAACAAAGGAAAAACTATCATTAAAAACAACCATGGCAATTTGAATTCTGGTATTTGTTTTCTATTTATGATATGGAAAAAAACTGCAATGCTTAAAATAACTCCTAAAATTCTAACCCAGTTGTAATAGGTATTAAAATATGTAAGGGTCAACACTAAAATATAGAGTTCTAATAGTATCATTAAACTGATAATGACAAATCTATTAAAAAATATTTTTAATTTATGCATTTTCAATACCTCCTAACCACTATTTTAGACAAATTAATAAAATTTATAATACTATTTAAAATGGTGCTGGTTAGAGGACTTGAACCCCCAACCTACTGATTACGATTCAGTTGCTCTACCGATTGAGCTAAACCAGCATATATTAATCATACTACATAAAAATTATAAAAGTTAAAATATTTTTTGTAATTTTATTATATAAATGATAATATTATCTTTAAGATAAGTGGTGATAAAATGGCTAAAAAAGCATCTGTCAACAATAATAAAAATATTAAACAACAAAACATCGTTAGTAAGGACACTAAGCAGATGAAAAAAATAGAGACTCCAAAAGATACTAAACAAATGAAAGTTCTTAAGGATACTAAGCAAATGAAAAGGATTGAATCTGATCCTGTCCAAGTAAAAGAGAAGAAGAAATTTTCTTTGTTCAAGAAAAAAGAAAAAGTTGAATATGCTCCTATTAATATAGGAAAAAAATCCAAAGTTGATTTGAGCAAGGGATTGAGTTCTAAAGCAGTAGAAGAAAGAACTGTCAGAGGATATGTAAATAAAACTCACTCAGGTAGTACAAAAACTATTAGAAAAATCATTTTCTCAAATGTCGTTACTTTCTTTAATATGATTATGATATTAATTGCTGTCTGGTTGATTTCAGTTGGTTCGTGGAAAAACATCATCAGCTTTATGGCAGTTGTTTCAATGAATACTATTATTGGTATAGTACAAGAAATAAGAGCTAAAAAGACCATTGATAGTTTATCTTTACTATCAAGTCCTGTAGCGACTGTATTAAGAGATGGTGAACAACAAGAAATCGCTATTACAGATATCGTTATTGATGATATTTTGATATTTAACGCTGGGAAACAAATTTGTGCCGACTCGGTCGTAAAAGAAGGCACCGTTGAAGTCAATGAATCTCTATTAACTGGAGAATCTGATGCAATTGTTAAAAAAGAAGGAGACATTCTCCTTTCTGGAAGTTTTATCATTTCAGGTGAATGTAAAGCAAGAGTAGAAAAAGTTGGTAAAGATAATTATATTGAAACATTATCTGCTCAAGCTAAAAAATATTCTAAACCTAAATCTGATTTATTAAGATCTTTGAATTTAATTATTAGAACAATTTCAATTCTTATTATTCCTATTGGTGTTATCTTGTTTATTAATACATACATGGGAACAAATAGTACTTATGCTGAAGCTGTTATCGCAACAGCAGGTGGGGTCATCGGTATGATTCCTTCTGGTTTATTCTTAACTACTAGTATAGCTTTAGCGGTTGGAGTTATTAACCTAGCAAAAAATAAAACTTTAGTCCAAGAATTGTATTGTATTGAAATGTTAGCAAGAATCAATGTTCTTTGCCTTGATAAAACAGGAACGATTACAGACGGAAGTATGACTGTTAAAAATGACATTCTTTTGGATAGTAAAACTCCTGATATTAAAAATATAATATCTACTATGAACTACGCTTTAAAAGAAAATAACCAAACAGGACAAGCTTTAATAGCAAAGTATGGTAAAGCAAAGAAATATCCTGTAGCGGATATCACTCCTTTCTCAAGTGCAAGAAAATATAGTGTTGTTAAATTTGAAAAAATTGGAACTTATTACATTGGAGCTCCTGAATTCATTTTAAAAGATAAATATTCATTAGTTTCAGAACAAGTAGAAAAACAAGCCGCTTTAGGTTATAGAGTCTTATTACTTGCTAGAACAGATAGCGATAAAAAAGATATGACTCCAGTAGCTTTAATTATTATTGAAGATACTATTAGAAAAGATGCAGTTCAAACTATTACTTATTTTAAAAACAGTGGAGTTGAAGTAAAAGTTATTTCTGGAGATAATCCTCTAACAGTTTCAAAAGTTGCTTTAAGAGCAGGAATTTCTCATGCTGATGAATACATCAGTTTAGATGGACTAACTGACGAGCAAGTTAAAGAAGCTGCTACTAAGTATACTGTCTTTGGTAGAGTTAATCCTCGTCAAAAACAATTACTTGTAAAAACATTAAAAGAAAATGGTGGTACTGTAGCCATGACAGGTGATGGAGTAAATGACATTCTAGCATTAAAAGAAGCTGATTGTTCTATAGCTATGGCTAGTGGATCGGAAGCTACTAGAAACGTTTCTCAACTAGTTTTATTAGATTCTAATTTCTCATCAATGCCAAAAGTAGTTAGAGAAGGAAGACGTGTCATCAATAATGTCGAAAGAGTAGCAACTTTATTCTTAACTAAAACTATTTTCTCGTTTGTCTTATCTTTACTAGTTATTTTATTAAAGAAACCTTACCCAATTCAAACAATTCAATTATTCTTAGTTGATTTCTTGGTAATAGGTATTCCTTCATTTATATTAGCTATTGAACCTAATAATAGTGTTATAAAAGGAAAATTCTTAATTAATGTCTTTAAAGATGCTTTACCAGGAGCACTTGTAGTAATCACTAACATTCTTATAGTTTATGGTTTCGCAGGAAAACTTAATTTAACAAATGAAGCAGTATCTACAATTATCGTTTTATCTACAACAGTTACATGTATGATGGTATTATTTAGAGTATGTAAACCATTTAATTTCTTAAGAGGTTTATTATTCTTCTCAATGTTTACTCTATTCATTCTTTGTACTGCTTTCCTAGGAAAAATAATTTTTGATTTTGTATCATTAGATACACCTAGTATTATATTGTTATGCTTATTAATTGAAACTTCTTATATCCTATTAAAAATATATGGATCTGCATATAAAAAGATAAAAGAATGGATTATCAACTATTTAGTAAAAGTTTACAAAATTGTTGATGCAGACGAATATTATTACTAAACAAATACTTGGACTTAAAGTTTAACAAAGCGGAAAAAGTGTAATAAAAAATACTTTATCAAAATTTGATAAAGTATTTTTTTCTTAACATGTAAAATATTGGAAATTTTTTAATTGTTTCCTGTTTTTTATAGTACTTATTGCTACCTCAGAAGAATCGATACCAATCCATTTTCTCCCCAATTCTTCCGCTGCCAGTAAAGTTGTACCACTACCACAGAAACAATCCAAAACAAATGATCCCTCTCTTGAAGATTGTTGAACGATTAACTTTAACATATCAATATTTTTTTCTGTTGGGTATATTGGATTTTGAGGATCTTTAAAATACCAAATATCTTGAATTTTCTTTCCTTTATGTTCATCTGCAAATTTAATAATTCGTGGATTTCCTGTAGAAGACCATTCAATTAGCCCTAAGGAATCCAGTTTGTCAAATTCAGTTGGATTGGTCCTCCAATGTCTTCCTTCTGGAGGATTCATTCCTCTCCATGCTTGTCCTGTAACACCATTTGTTTCTCCTGGTGCATGTAAAGGAATAGTTGTGTATCTTCTACCATTTTTATCTATTTTAGGGAATCTCTTTTCAATATCACTTTTTTCCATTGGTTGTTTTATTTCATTCCAAATATTTTTTTTGTGGTTTTTTGCATAAAAATAAATTACATCTTTTTCATTACCATAAGCGGTTCTTGAAAAGTTTTTAGGATTAGATTTGACCCTAGTTATATCATTTTTAAAGTTTTCTTCGCCAAAAATCTCATCCATAATAATTTTAATGTAATGACCAACTTTCGTATCAATATGCAAATAAATGCTTCCTTCTTCAGACAATAATTCTTTTAAGATAATCAGCCTTTTTCGAATGAATTCTAAAAATTCCACTCTTGTCATTTCATCTGAGTATGCAATTATAGAGTTTTTAGAACGACTAATTGCGTTTTTACGATTTTGGGTAATCCCAAACACTTGATTTGTATTAAATGGAGGGTCTATATATATTAAATCTATTTTTCCTTTATGCGATTTAAGCAATGAGGACAACGCCTTAAAATTATCACCATATATTAAACATGACTGCATTGAAATATTATCAAAACAATTAAATTTCAGTGCATCTGAAATAATATTCTCAGTATTAGTTTTATCTATATATTCTAATTTCATAAAAACCCCTTAAACTGAATATAAAAATTCTCTCAATAGTAAACTTGATACCACTATTTCTTCATCATGATTTTCTAGGTGCCTATGCATTTTATTGTTCCCTCTGATATATAAAACTCCGTCGCAAATAGCAATTTTTATAACTTCCACATTTAAGATATTAGGCAATAATGTTGAAGTTATTGTAGATATTGCATCTGCAAATTGAGCATCTTGATGTCCTCCAAAATCTGTAAGAAATTTAGCTTCGCCAATAATATACTTATTGTTGAATCTTGCGATAAAATCTAATCCTTTTTCATGGTCATATCCTAAATATTGTTTAGCAAAATTCTTCATTTCAGTATCAGAAATGTTTAAAATCGCATTTCCATTACTATTTAAAAATTCGTTAATATTATGAAATACAGGAGCACCTATAGTTCCCGTATCAATCCATCTTTTAAATAAAGGTCCTATTTGTCTATTTGTTTCTTTTGGTTCTGTACATTTATTATATATTTCATTTAAGCCCATTTGATATAAATTTCCAGCAAGACGATTAATTGTATTAGGATTTCTTGTAATAGAAGAAGGATCTCTTTTTAAATATGCAACATAAGAGTCTTTTATTGGAAATAAATCCAATTTCAATAATTCTTTAACAAGAATTTCATTGTTTTGTTCATTGAAAGAATTTTCTATAATATTCCACTTTTCTTCACTTATTGTTCTTCTGATATTAGGAGACATTGGATATACTCTAAAAAGTGAATCCAAATAATCTCTTTGATTCGCATAATTAACACTTAATTCTGTCCAATAATTCATAATATCCTCCATTCCATAAAATAAGATGGTCTAATAACGTTTATATTGTAACATAAAAAACTAAAATTTGTTAAAAATATATAAAAATTTTATAATCCAACCATCAAAATTACAGAAAAATAAAAAGATTGCTTTAAAATAATCTTATACATTTGGTTATTTTCTTTTCATTGTCATATTCATACATTCCTAAAGGGTTTCTATCTTTATCTAAGTAAAGCGTTTTTCCTTCAGTAACTTTATTGATGTAATGACCATGTTCTATCTCTTTCAGTTCATATTCATCTGCAACTTTGATACTAAATGTTGATTTTAATGCATTTTCGACCGAAATAAGAGAAAACTCGTTCTTTTCTATTTCCTCTAAGGTAAATGAGTTATTGATGCTGTATTCGCCTGCTTTTGTTCTAATTAAAGAAGTCATATATCCGATGTTATTTAATCCTTTAGCGATGTCTAAACATAAAGATCTGATATAAGTGCCTTTTGAACAATCTACTCTGAATTTAATTTCATTATTTTGATATTCTAAGAGTTCAATGTCATATATTTCTATTTCTCTACTTTTTATTTCCACAGTTTGGTTGCTTCTAGCATATTCATATAGTTTCTTACCATTTACAGAAATAGCAGAATACATAGGAGGAGTTTGATTGCTTTTTCCTTTAAAAGATGCTAGAGCTTTTTCTATATCTTCTTTAGTAAAATTAGGAACTTCTCTTGTTTCACTTATTTCACTCTCAGAATCTAAAGTTGGAGTTGTTTCTCCTAGTTTTAAAGTAGCAATATATTCTTTTCGATCTTCCGTTAAGAATCTAGATATCTTTAATGCTTTCCCTATGACGATAACTAAAAGACCTTCTGCTAAAGGATCTAAAGTGCCACAATGTCCTATATCTTTCGTTCCTAATATTCTTCTAAGTTTGTAAACCACTGAAGAACTTCCAATTCCTCTTGGTTTATTAACAAGCAATACTCCATCCATATAATCACACCTTTAAATTTCTTATCTTTCATATTATAATATAAAACGCAGAAAGGTGGAACTAATTATGTCAATGAAAAGAGTTTTAGGTTGTATCAAAAAAGCTGACAGAGATTATAATTTAATAGAAGAAAATGACATAATTGGGGTTGGCATCAGCGGAGGTAAAGATTCCTTAGTTTTACTAGAAGCTTTAAATATTTACAAAAGATTTGCAGGCAAAAAGTTTGAGGTAATAGGAATCCATGTTAAGATGGGATTTCCAAATATGGATTTGAGTCCTGTTGTAGAATATTTTAAAAATAAAGACATGAGACTAGAAGTATTTGATAATGATATCTATTCTATTTTAAAACAACATCCTACTAGTAAAGGTCAATTGCCTTGCTCTATTTGTTCTAGAATGAAAAAAGCAGCTGTTAATCAAGCTGCTAAATCCTTAAACTGTAATAAAGTTGCTTTTGCTCACCACGCAGAAGATGCAATTGAAACTTTACTTATGAATGCTATCTATGGTGGTAGAGTTGCGACTTTTTCGCCAAGAATGCATTTAGATAATATCGATATAGATTTTATCAGACCATTAGTATATGCAAGAGAAAATTGGATTTCTATGGCTGCTAAAAAATTAGAGATTCCTGTTGTAGTTTCAACTTGTCCTAATGATAAACATACACAAAGAGAAGAAATGAAAAAAATGTTAAAGGATTTGTATCGTAAATATCCTTCTGCTAAAGATAATTTCTTACTGATGTTACATAATGATTCTAAATTTGACTTATGGCATCCTATAAAAAATGAAGAAGAATAAAAAAACTGTTAGCGAACTAACAGTTTTTATTTTATGCTGCAATTGGAGTTGTATCGTATCCTAACACGAATGCCATTCCATTTTGATATAGTGTTATATATTCACCTTGTTTGAAGAAATTATCAGTAGCTGAAATTGATTCGAATGTAACTAAATCTCTTGTTAATCTAAAGTTTACACCATCAGTAGTGACTAAGAATGCATAATCACCTTCAGAGTTAACAAACAATGGTGGTTTTTGGTCTCCAGGAGCATTATAAGATGTCATGATTTGAGCATACAATGGATTAACTGCAGAATCAGTATTAACAGTATCTATAACAGTATGACCATCGATTTTAAGAATTACTTTACCAAATGTAGTAGTATCACTGCTCTCGTATCTGTAGTAAGTCATAGCTGCAAGAACATTAATCTTATCTCCTTTTGCACCATCATTTACTACATATCCTTTAATTCCATATCCATTTAATACTGCGTTTAATGCAACAATACTTGCAAAGTCATCTGCATATCCATAAGATTCAAACCATGATTCTAATCCATATAACCATGATTCTGTTCCATTTTCAATAGTAGCGCTATCAATGTCTAAACTAATATAATCATCTTCTGTTGTGTATCCTTCTGTCCATGTGTATTGAGTTATAATTAATGGACCTCCAGATCTAGTAAATTGACAGTTTTCTAAAGCTACTTTAGTTTGTCTGTCTAAGAATAAACTATTTCCATATGTGTCAAATGATTTAACATTTTTAAACTTAAATTGAGTTTTTTGTCTCTCAGGCATAAAGTTCATAAAGAATCCTTTAGCAATTACATTGTCAACTGTATATGCTGCTACTCTTGATGCATTAGTATCAGTAACATTATGTTTTTCAGATGATAATTTAAATCCAATTAATCCTCCCATATTATTAGGAGCTAATTCTCTTTCACTTCCTGTTCCTATATAGTTCAATGAATTTCCTAAAAGATTTAAATCAGTGATATTAACATTTGTATTTCCTTCAGGAGAAACAAATTTGAATAATTGAGAGTTACTTCCATCAAAACCATAGTCAGATACTACAGGTAACGTAGATGCATCAATTGTAAAATAGTTACCATAAATATTGAATGATTCATCTTTAGCTAAATTGTAATAATAGAAAGTTTCATTATCTTTCATAGTTCCTACAACTGCTTTGTTTTGATATTGTTCTTGTCTTTCTTTTTCAGTAGCACCTAATGAAGCATGAGTTACTACTCCATCATCAGTTGATTGATAGAAATAATAACTTGGGAAATCTGAAGTTTTTAATTGCAAGTTATCATGTAAAATAACTCCTGCAACTTTATCAGTCGTGATGTTATGAACTGATTTATATGATTCCCAGATTTCTGGTTCTTCGTTATTTAAAATACTTAATTCAGCAACTGAATACACATTGTATCCATCAACTACAGTAAACTCAAATGTTTGAGTATACTTAGCAATTTGACCCATTTGAGAACTTGTTAAACTAGCAGGATAAACTGATAGTTTGAAAGTTTTTCCAATTGCTTCTTCTGTAAAGTCATATGTTGAAGCTTCTTCATCTACTTCTACATATTTCTTTCTATCAAGTCCTGTAATAACTTGATAAGTATCATTTTCTTTAATTGAGATAGTTGAAACACTTTTATATTTATTTACTTCAACAGGGTTTCCTTCACCATCTAAAGCAGTAATGTTTGGTAAAAATTTGAATTCATTGTCATCTCCAACTTTATACCCATTTGTTCTAACAAAGAACTCAGCTTCTTCATTATTTTCGTTTTCTTTAATATTGTTGTTATATAGAGTAACGAATCTAGGTGCTTCTACTCCGATAATAGTAGCAGAAGGTTGTTGTTGTTCGCCTTCACCATTTCCTCCATCAATACCAGCTAAAACAGTATACTTGATTTCAAGTGTTTTCTTTTTGTAGGTAATAACTAAAGTTTTTTCTCCTGCTGTTTCAGTTGAAATCCCACTAAATTGTAGATCCTCAGCCCCTACTTCTTTTTTAGTATCATCATTGTATTTAACAATTACGACGATACCACTTGTATCTATAGTCTCATTGATTTCATATGATGTTTTTTCTAATCCGTTTTTTAAAACTAAAGATTCTATCTTTTTATCACCACATGCAGTCAAAGTTACCATAGTTACTAAAACTAAAAATAGTCTTAATATTTTTTTCATATTTACTTCCTCCACGTTTATTATATTTTACACATTTTATCTTATTTTGCAATAATCTTTACGGTCTCTATGACGTTACTAGAGCCATCTGCTGCTGTAATATAAACAGTGATAGGACCACTTTCTTTAAAAATAACAGTCCCTAACTTATTTACAGTAGCAACAGTGGATGTTTCATCATAAACAAAATTCACAAGTTTCTTAGTGGCATTATCTGGATAAATTCTCCATTCAAGTTGAACTACAAGAGGATTATCCGGATCATCATAGTAATCTACTATTATATATTTTTCATCATTGAACACTTTCACTTCTTCATTAATACATTCAATTCTATTGATGTAAACTACTTCACCTACAATTTGGACTTTTAATCCAAAAAAACTGACTGTAGCAATTGCTAATATATAAATAATCCCAATTAATAATAACACTGACTTTTTCATTCACATCTCTCCCTATAAAAGTATTTTACTTTAGTTAAATAAGTGTAAGCCTTATAAATTAGTAAAATAATACTAATCCATAATAGTTTATTCCAGCTTGCTGCAACATCTTCTATAAATAAGAACAAGGCAAAAGCAGAAAAGACAAAGGCCATCAAGAATGCTAAGAACGTTGATTTGTTTTCATTAGGATTATTAATATAGTCATTATCAGATAGATATTTTTCATTTTGAGGATTCATAATATCAAATTCAGCAGACCATAGCATATGAGCTAAGTAAACAAAATATAAAGTAAATGTTAAACTCATAGCATTTGATGAGTCAATAGAACTTGTATAATATAGCACTACACCTAAAGCAAAAAATGCAATAGAACCAATAAGAATATTGAAGAATAATTTACTAAATAAGAAAGGTGAATGTTTAGTTGGCATCGCTTTTATTAAATAAGCAACTTTTCCTTCCCTACTATATATAGAAGCTACCAAACTGTTACTTGAAAGAGAGATTAACAAAGCGATTAGAATAATGAAGAACATACTTAGATTATCCCCTAAAAGTCTTGTATTCATAGCAGCAAATAATTTATTAAGTAGTAAGATTGCAAATGGAAGTCCAATTACTATAAACAAACTATTAAACATTGTCGATGCACTTCTAAGTGTTAGTCTTTCATCTTTTTTGATGATAGACTCAACAGGAATTCTAATTTCATTTTTATTTCTAACTAAAAATTCATCTTTTTTATATTCAAATGGTTTACTTGCCATTTTATAGAATAAAGGTTTATTTATTAATAGAGTAGCTACTAACATTATAATCAAAGCTAAAATCAATCTACCAAAATAGAAAAATGTATTAGAATCAAACTGAACATGAATCAAATTTCTTGTTCTTCCAACCATCATCACTACAGTTTGATAAATATAACTGAATTTATTGGTAAAAGCACCTAGGAAATCTTGGATATCCCAAAACAGGGTTCCCCATTGTCTTATAATATCAATATTAGAAGGAATATGAATAACTGCCTCAAATATTCCAAAAGAAATTCCTGCAACAATTAAAACGAAGGTTGCAATTTTTAATATCTTGTGTTTTCTAAACACCATAAACAACCACATCATTGGAAGTGATAATAAAGAACCAATTAAAACAGGTATCATGGAAATAAACACAAAGCAGAATAACATCCATGGATAATACAATATTCCAAAACCACTAACAAGTCCATAAGCGATAAACATAGGTATCATGAATGTTAAGTTTTTCAATATTTCATAGAAATAAAGAACTAACAACTTTGAACCAAATACTATCGCCGGAGACGCTGGAAGCGTAAGTAATATTCTGTTATCGTATGAATAATATAGTTTCTTTGTTAAATCTATTGTTGTAAAAATTGTAGATAACAATAGCATAATTGCAAAAACTATCGCAATGACACTGGTAGGAACTATTGGGAATAAGGAGAATAAACTCATATTTGCACACAAGCTAAGAATTAAGAAGCATAAAGCAATTGTAATAACAAATTTTACAATAGCAAAAATACTCTTAAACAACAATTGTTTTTTGTTCTTTAAGAATGATAAGTTTAATTTATCTTTTAATTGCATTGTGGCAAGCACAAATAAACTTTTCATATTTTTACTCCTTTAAAACTAATCTTTGATATGGTCTAAATAGAATTGCTCTAAATCTATTTTCTTTTTCTTTAAAGTAGAAACTTTTTCATCACATAAAATATTCCCCTTTTTAATGATAGCAATTCTAGTACAAAGTTTTTCAACAACATCAATAATATGCGATGAGAAGAAAACAATATTTCCTGCAGCAGCATGAGCTTTCATACATTCCTTAACTTGGAAAATACTAGTAGGATCTAATCCTGTTAAAGGTTCATCCAAAATCCAAACTTTAGGATTATGAACCAAAGCAGCCATAATAGTCATTTTTTGTTTCATACCATGTGAGTATGTTTTCATTTGATTATCAAATGCTTCTTCAAGTTGGAAAATTTCAACATACTTTTTAATTCTTTCATCTCTTTCAGTCTTTTTAACACCATATAAATCTGCAATATAGTTAATATATTCTCTACCTGTTAAATTTTCATATAATGCATAGTGATCAGGAACATACCCCATTTGTTTTTTAGCTTGTACAGCTTGTTTTTGCAAATCATAACCACAAACTTCAATTCTACCATCCGTGATTGATTGAATTCCTACTAAGCTTTTAATAATAGTGGATTTACCTGCTCCATTAGGTCCTAAGAAACCAAAAATTTCACCAGCATTAACTTTCAAGTTAACTCCTTTAACAGCATATCTTTTGCTAAGTCCATATTTTTTAGAGAAGTTAATCAATTCAAAACAATCTTTTCCTTTTTCATTCATAGGTTCCTCAATACTCCTTCCTGCTAAACTTTCCTTTAGGATTATTTTTTCCATTTTTCTTTTTTCTTTTTTATGAGCTAATTCATATCCATAGTCTTGCATTGCAAACATTTGTTCATAAAGGAACCACATTCCTAAAGATAGTAATACATAACACAAGAAGAACAAAGTGTGATATAAAGGATAGAACACTAATGTCAAATCTTTTATGTGCCATGTCCATGTATAATTTCTTAGATTCTCTGCCCAATCCCCTAGTTTACTAACAACAAAATCACTATTTAAGAAGAAGAAATCAACATTTCCATAGTTTTGTAATAACCCATTTAGAAATGCTATGATGCTAAAATATACTGCAAAAGCCACTAACGAATATTTAAATAGTTTAAAGTTAGGTCTATCATATAATCCTAACATAACCGCTAGGGCCGGCATAAAGAAAGCGATACTATGGTTAAGCATAAATGTAACGGTTGATATATCATAAATATTCTCTACTGTATAGTTTGGCATAGCCATAGCTATAAAAGCTCCGAATACATTGATGAAAACAGTAAAGTAGAATAATTTGTCTAATTTGAAGATAAAGCAAATTGGCAAGACAAACATTGCTGTATTACACAAATGCAATGGCCAAGAAACTGGTTCTAAATAAATATCAAATTTAAATTTATAGCAATAAGCACACATAGTAGCTAAACTTAGATATAATAATGTAAATCTTTTAACTTCCATGTTTTTGTTTTTCAATACCTTATAAATGACAATTGGAATGATTAAACATATATACATGGAAATTCTATGTTCTTCAGTCAAATCTTGAAGTATTAAGTGACTAGGTCCATATCCTAATAATACTTGTGGTCCCCAAACTGGCATAGCAGATATTAGAATTGGAATCAAAGTTAAGAAAAGAATTCCTATTTCCTTTTTAGAAGTTTGCAACCATTCTTTATTTGCAAACTCAACGACAAAATAAGCTATCATCATAGATAACTCTACTGTTATTAAAATTAACCAAACAGTTATTTCACTAAACGCTTTTGCCCCCATTATACCAATACAGTATTCTTTAAAGAACACTATATCCAAAATTAAAATTATTGGTGCAAAGTATTTTAAAAAAGTTTTAATGTTATTTACTTTAAAAAATGGATACAGAACAAAGAATAATACAACGGCATAAGTAAACCAAATGAGTATTGCACTAATGGCAGTACCAAACATACTGTCCAAAGGAGAATACATATTAAGTCCTCTTACACTTCCAATGGCCTCTTTATCCCATTCAAATCTAAAGAAAAAGACTAACGCTAAACTTAATGATATTATTTTTAAAAATTTACTACGATCTTTTTTTAACAAAAAACTAAATAAAAAAGTTAATGCAACTGATAAAGTTATTAATAATAAATAGTTAACTATAACCATAATACATCTCACTCCAAATTCTATAATGCATTTAGATTATATCATATTTTATATGATATTCAAATAATTAAAAAAACGCCTCTCTTATAGTATTAACTTAAAGAGAAACGTTAATTATTTATTTCTTTAAATTCTTTAAAACTTCTTCAATTTCTTGAGCTTCATCAAATGAAGTATCTAATTTAAAGATAATTTCAGGAGTTTTATAGATAGTTAATTTATCTGCTAATCTACTTCTGATAAATCCTTTAGCTTTTTCTAATGCTTCTAAACCTTTTTGTTTACTTACTTCATCAATATAAGAAACATAGATATAAGCATAAGAGTAGTCATTAGTAACCTTTGCTCTAGTAACTGTTACAAACCCAATATCTTTATCTTTTAATTCAAATTGTATGATTTCAGAAACATATTTTTGGACCATATTAGAAATACGATCAGCTTTATAAGTTTTTGGCATATCAATTACCTACTTTCTTTTAATTTCTTCCATGACATATCCTTCAATGATATCTCCTTCTTTAATATCATTGAAGTTTTCTATCATCATTCCACATTCAAAACCTTTATTAACTTCTTTGGCGTCATTTTGCTCTCTTTTTAAAGATAATAATTTTCCTTCAAAAACGACAATTCCATCTCTTATAAGTCTTACTCCACAGTCTCTTTTAATTGATCCTTCAGTAATATAGCTACCAGCAATAGTTCCAAGTTTAGAAACTTTAAATAATTTTCTGACTTCTGCTTGACCTGTTACAACTTCTTTATAAATAGGTTTTAACATACCTTTCATTGCTTGTTCAATTTCTTCAAAAATTGCATAGATAACATTATGCAATCTAATATCTACTTTATTTTCATCTGCAGCCCTTCTCACATTAGAATCAGGTCTAACATTAAATCCATAGATAATAGCATTTGAAGCACTTGCAAGCAATACATCAGATTCAGTAATTCCACCTGCTGTGGCTCTTATAACATTAACTCTAACATCTTCCATTTGAAGTTTTTGTAAAGATCCTTTAATTGCTTCAGCAGATCCTTGAGTGTCTGTTTTGATAATGATGTTAATATTTTTTAGGCTACCCTCTTGTATTTGGTCATATAAATCATCAATAGTAACACTAGCATTTTCTCTCCTATCTGCTTGAACTTTTTCAATCAAACGTTTATCTGCAATTTCTCTAGCTTGTTTATCACTAGCAAAAATCATAAATGGGTCTCCTGCAGTAGGAACTGCTTCAAGTCCCATAATTTCAACAGGAGTAGCAGGTAAAGCTTCTTTAACAAGTTGACCTAAATCATTTCTCATTTGTCTTACTCTACCAAACATTGTACCAGCAACAATAGTGTCGCCAGTTTTTAGTGTTCCATTAGCAACAAGTAATGTTGCCATTGGTCCTTTATTTTTATCAAGTCTTCCTTCAATAACATTTCCAGAAGCAAGTCTTTTTGGATTAGCTTTTAATTCTTGCATTTCAGCAACAACTAGAATAGTCTCTAAAAGTTCTGAAATACCGATTTTCTTTAAGGCAGAAATTTGTTTATAAATAACATTTCCACCCCATTCTTCAGGTAATAACCCTAAATCAGTCATAGCAGACATGATCTTATCAGGATCTGCTCCGACTTTATCTATTTTGTTAATAGCTACAATAATTGGCACATTAGCCGCTTTAGCATGGTCAATAGCTTCTTTTGTTTGAGGCATTACCCCATCATCAGCAGCAACAACGATAACAACCAAGTCTGTTATTTTAGCTCCTCTAGCACGCATTGCGGTAAATGCAGCATGTCCTGGAGTATCTAAAAATGTAATTTTCTTTCCATTTATTTCAACTTGGTAAGCACCGATTTGTTGAGTGATTCCACCAAATTCTCCTTCAACTACTCTCGAATCTCTAATTGCATCAAGTAATGTCGTTTTACCATGGTCAACGTGTCCCATAATAGTAACAACAGGTGCTCTTTCTACTAAATCTTTTGGATCATCAACAATATCTATTTCTTCAAAGTGTTGTTCTAAAATCACTTTTTCTTTACGATAATCTAAATCGTATTGTAAACAAATAGTTCCAACAGTATCTTCATCTAAAGTGCTATTAATAGTAACCATTTTTCCTTGCATAAATAGGAATTTAATAATCTCACTAGGAGTTCTTCCTATTGCTCCAGCAAGTTCGCTTAAAGTTACTTCTTGGCTAAAAATAAAAGTTCCATCTTCTATCCTTGCATTCTTACTATTAACTCTTTCCGGCTTAGAAGTTGGGATATTAGAAATACGGCTCTTATCAAAAGATTTCTTTGCTTTAAAATTACTCTTTGCCATCATTCTCACCTTCCTTTATTTTTAAACTTATTAACTTGGCTAAATTTATATCAGTTATGCCAATGGCACTTACTTGTTCTTTACCAATGGAATATGCTAATTCTTTTTTAGTTCCTTTTATTAAATATTCAATCTTATAAAAATTACATTTATCAATCCATTTTTTATAAGAGTTTTTAGCAGCATCACTTGCTATAATAACTAATGCTACTTTTTTTGTTTTGATACTTTCTTCTAATTTTATAGAAATAACTATTTTGCCTGCTTTTTTAGCAAGGCCTAAGTTATTTAACCATTTATCCATTTATGATAGTTTTTATTTCTTCATAAATAGACGAAGGTATTTCACATTCTAAGGCTCTTGCTAAAGATTTTCTTTTAATGGCAATTTCTAAAGCTTCATTTGATTTTTTAAGATAAGCCCCTCTGCCATTTTTCTTTCCAGTTAGATCAACAAATACATTTCCTTCTTTATCTTTAACAATTCTTAATAAATCTTTTTTTTCAAGTTGCTCATTAGTTGCAACACATTTTCTCAAAGGAATTTTTTTCATTAGTCTTCGTCGTAGTATTTGTCATAACTTTCATAGTCGATATCTTCATCATATCTGCTATTATAATCATCTTCATCTTCTAATTCTTCTAATTCTTCATCAGAATAAACAGGCATATAATTCATTTTCTTTTCTTCTGCTTCTTTTAGTCTTGCTTTGATATCATCTTTTTCTTCTTCAACTTTCTTTTCAACCTTTTTCTTAGTTTGTTTTTGTTCTACTGGTTTAGAAGATAAACTACTTTCTAAATCAGATAGGGAAACTCTAACTGGTTCAATGTTAATTGAAGGAGAAACATAGATTTCTTCTTTCTTTTCTTCTTTTACAGGTTTCTTAGTTTCAACTACAACTTTTGCTTTTTCTTCTTCAACTTTCTTAGCATTAATTTCTGCGATAACAGATGAGATAGTAACAAAGTTCAATCCTTGTGCTTTAACTTCATTCAATGGTTTAACATCAATTTTATATCCTGTTAATTTAGCAGCAAGTCTAGCATTTTGTCCTTTTTTACCAATAGCTAAACTAAGTTCAGTGTCCATAACAACTGCTAACGCTTTCTTATTTTCTTCATCAATATCAATTCCATATATTTCAGCTGGTTTTAAAGCTTCAACAATATATAAAACAGGGTTTTCATTATAGTTAACTACATCAATTTTTTCACCCATGATTTGGTTAGAAATCTTTTGAATTCTCATTCCTTTTTGACCGATACAAGCACCTGTAGGATCAACACTAGGATTTCTACTCAAAACAGAAACTTTTGCTCTGGAACCTGGATCTCTTGAAATAGATTTAATTTCAACTGTTCCATCATAGATTTCATGGATTTCTTGTTCAAATAATCTCTTTAAGAATTCTGGAGCACTTCTAGAAACAATAATTTGAGCTCCTTGATTAGTCTTTTCTACTCCAACTAAATAAACTTTAATTGGTTGATTTACATAATAATTTTCATTAGGAATCATATGAGATTTAGGCATTAAAGCAGCTCCTTTACCTAAATTAACTAACAGATAATTGTCTTCAACTCTTTCTACGATTCCTGCCATAGTTTCTCCAACTTTGTCAGCATATAAATCATATAAAACAGATTTTTCTGCTTCTCTTATTTTTTGACGTAAGATTTGTGCAGCATGTCTAGCAGCCATTCTATTTAATTCTTCAGGATCGATTTCTTCAACAACTTCATCACCAATTTTGTATTTCTTATCTAGTTCTAAAGCATCTTCAAGTTCCATCTCAATTGCATCATCTTCAACTTCTTCAACAATATGTTTAATTCTAAACATTCTGATAGTTCCTTTTTTCTCATCAATTTCAACACGAACTTCTGCATATGGATCATTAGTTTTTTTCCATGCTTTTTCTAATGCTTCTTTTAAATCTTCTAAAATTGTTTCTTTCTTGATTCCTTTTTGTTCAACTAAAGCATCAATAGCTTTTAAAAATTCTTTTGTGTTCATTTTTGTTTTACTTCCTCCTAAAATTTAATGGCTAATCTAGCACTTTCAATATCTTTAAATTCAATGGTAATATTTTTTATACGTCCCTTTAAATTGATTTTCACAACCAACTCATTATCTGTAACTTCTTCTAAGTATCCAGTGTATTCGTCTGTTGCTGTCTTTACATAAACATATTCATTTAAAGCTTTTTTATATTCTTCTTTATTTCTTAAAGGTTTTTCTGCTCCTGCAGAACACACCTCTAACATATATTCATTATCAATAGGATCTTCTTTATCTAAGATAGGATTAATTGCTTCACTTACCATTACACAATCATCTAACGAAATTTTTCCATTATCATTATCTATCATTATTCTTAGTATCCAGTCTTCATCTTCTTTCTGATATTCAACTTCATATAGGATAAAACCTAAGTCATTGATAGTCTTTTCTAATAATGCTGTTATCTTCTTTTTCATTAAATCACTCCTTTAAATAAAGCAAAGAGTAGGGCTTCCCCTACTCATCGATAAAAATGATAACATAAAAATATAATTTTTACAAGCAAAAATGAGTTACCCACAAAATTACTATGTTCAATTCCTTTTTATTAATTAAATAAGTATTATCTTGTTGTAGGTGATAGCAAATGAAAAATAATTATAACGATATAACAAATCCAAGACTACCTAATGATTACTATTGGTTGAAATTGAAGGAGATTTATGATGAAACTTCTACATACTCTGATAACATTAAAAGTCTAAGTTCTAAAATGTTAGATGGATCTTATTCTTTATGTAATTTTAAATCTAAAGCAGATGGAAAGTTATCTGGTGTTTTAAGTTTTGAAGATTGGGACCTTCTATCAAGAATAGAAAATACTGCAAAAAAAATATCTGTTTCTTTAGATAAAATAAGTTATCTTCAAAATACAGTAAAAGAATATGCTAGTTCTTATTATAAAGAAGATTTCAATGTAACTCGATATGAGTCCATTAGTACTATTCATGAAAAAATATATGATTTACCACTTTTGACTTTAAAAGAGTTATTAGAAGATTTAAATATTGATTTAAATTCTATTAAGGAAAAAAATATCAGTCAAAAATTAGAAAATGTTGATATAAACAAGAAGAATAAATTAGGAGCTATTTTAGTTAGTTTATACGTTAATCATCAAGCTATTAAAAAGAATATAGATGACTATACTCAATCATTTATTTACCCAATTATTAATCTTTCTGAGGAATTTAACGTTCACGCAAGATTTGCAATTACGTCCAATTTAGGAATTGAAAGATTATCAAAAGAAGAACAAGAAATATTAAATAATAAAAAGAATTATTAAAAGGTGCCTTGTAGCACCTTTTTTATTTTGCTAAAACTTTATCTAGAATACCATTCATCCAATTAGCAACGATGGCATTATTTTCTTCACTATATTTATCTTCAAATTTAATTTCTTCTACTTCTTCAACAAAGAATAAGAATTTAGTAGATAAACCAGCAACTCTTAAACAACTATTCAAGAATGTTGCTGTAATCTTTGCAGACAAGTCATTTCTAACTAGAGTTCTAACTTCTCTTATAATTTCATCTATTTTTTCTTCTGGTGTTGCTTCTTCTGTGTATAACTTATTAGCAACTTCAATTGTATGTTCATATAAATCTAAATTATCTTTAAATCCTTCTTTATATTTACTACCTGACATAGAAGTATAACCATATTCTCTCCCTCTTTCCTCTAAAGGTTCTAACTTTAAAGTTAATTGATATAGCTTACTTACTAGTTCTTTACATACTCCTGACCATGAATTTAATTCTTGCATTTTTATTTCCCTCTCTAACTATTTTTTATTTTAACATTATAACAATTCGATAACAATTTTTATTTTACTTTTCTCAAGAAATAGTCTTTCTTAACTGGTTTATCTATTTTGAAAAATAGAATCCTTTTAGGGTTATTAGCTATTTCGACTTTTTCTCCTTCTTCATCAACCATATCAGAAACAGTAAAAGTGAAATTATCTATGTCATAACCATATACTTCTAACAGGTCATTTTCTTTAAAATAATTTCTTTGTTCTATCTTGGCAATCTTGCTAACAGGATCATAATCTAGAACAGTAGCTACATATTCTTGAGTAGCCTTATCATTTTCAAAATCAAAGATTTGTTCTTTTAAACTTACATTGCCTTTAAAGAACCCAATGGAAGCTTTTCTATTTTCACATTTAGTTAATTCTTCTTCATATTTTTCAAAATTAATTTTTCCTGTTTTATAATACTCATCTATTGCTCTACGATATGTTCCTATAACAGTAGCCAAGTAATGAGCAGTTTTCATTCTACCTTCAACTTTTAAACTAGCAACACCAGCTTTGATCATATCAGGCAAATATCTTAAACCTTGTAAATCCTTCGAACTAAAAGTAAAAACATTATCGTTTATCTTTTCTTGATTTTGATCATAAACTCGATATAACCATCTACATGACTGAGCACACCCTCCACGGTTAGCATCACGATTTGTCATGTAGTTACTTAAAACACATTTACCTGAATAAGAACTACACATTGCTCCATGAATAAATGCCTCTATTTCTACTGGAGAATCTTTACATAAATCATATATTTGATTCATATCACATTCCCTTGCTAAAACCACTCTAGGACAACCCATATTAGCAAAAAACTTAATAGCTTCAATATTTGAAATTGATAATTGAGTAGAAGCATGAACTTCCATTTTTGTTAAGACCTTTAAAGCTCTACTCATTAGACCAATATCCGCTGTAATAATAGCATTAACACCAATTCTTTCTAACTCTAAAACATAATCTTCATAGCCATCTAAATCTTTGTTATGAGCAATGATATTAGTAGTAACATATACTTTAGAATTATGTTCTTTAGCAAACTTGACTAATTCTTCTAAATCACTAAGTTCAAAATTAGAAGCTCTTGCTCTTAAAGAAAATTTCTTTCCTCCAACATAAACAGCATCTGCTCCATATAAAATAGCAATCTTTGCTCTCTCTAAATCTCCCGCAGGAGCTAAAAGTTCAATTCTTTCCATTAGTATTCCTCCTGCATATAAACACTATCTCTATTGATAAAACCATCATCACTATCATCAATGTTTAAACTATTGATATATTTATAAAATGCTTCCTTATCATAATAAATATTAATTGCATTTCTAAATTCAGTAGCAACCTTACTTAATTCTTTTTCATTAATAAAATTACTTTCTAAATTAATATAATCAATATTATTTTCGATAAACTTATCTAGATATTTGATTAAGTTTAAAGGTTTCTCACTATAAACAAACGTTCCTTGTTCATTTTGTTTAATAGGAAATAACGATTCTCTTTTTTCTTCTTTTAGATAAGAAACCTTAACATCAGTATTATAGTTTTCATTATATAAATCTAATAAATGTCTTTTAGAATAAAAGATATTACGATGTCCATATACCATAACTTCCATTTCACAATGAATATTGTTTTTAATCTCTAAAATATTATTCAAACTTATCTCTCTTGAAGGACTTAATCTTTTAATACCATATGAAGAAAAATAAGCAGCAGTATCTTTATTAGTAATATAGGTTGAAGGTGAGAAAACAATTTTATTTAACATATGTTCCTCTTTAGCAATTTGTAACAATCCCATATCTAAAATAACAATACCATCAATATTTAAAGATGCTAATTCTTTTAATGTTTTTCTAGTTTCTTCTATTTCAGTATTTTCAATAATTCTATTAACTAAAACATATATTTCTTTATTTCCTTTATGACTTGTAATAATTCTAATTGCATTTATATCAAAAGAATAATCTAAATATGTTGTATAATTTTTAAGCCCTAACATTAAAGCATCTACATCCATATTCATGTAGGTTTCAATATTATTAGAACGAACTGTTGTTATAATCTTCATGACTTACACCTCTAGCACTTAAAATTATAGGAAATATTATTTAATTAGTAAAGAAGGTTTTTCTACTTTCTTTTATCTTTTTTTGGTATAATATCTCCCGAGGTGTTTATTAAAATGAATCAAGAAATTATTATTCTTACAAGTGAAAAACTAAATATCAAAGTTTCTCAAACTGAAGCCGTTATCTCAATGCTACAAGAAGGAGCAACTATCCCTTTCATTGCTAGATATCGTAAGGAACAAACCGGGGGCTTAGATGAAGAACAAATAAGAACTATTTCTGTTACTTATGAATATGAAAATAAATTATTACAAAGAAAAGAAGAAGTTATTAGATTAATTACAGAAAAAGATAAGATGACTCCTGAGTTAGAACAAACTATTATGGCTGCTAAAACTCTAACAGAAGTCGAGGATTTATATTTACCTTATAAAGAGAAAAAGAAAACAAGAGCTACTGCTGCTATTGCTAAAGGACTTGAACCTCTTGCAGATTTTCTTTTAACTTTATCTAATATCGATCCTGTTGAAAAAGCAAAAGAGTTTTTAACTGAAGAAGTTACTACAACAGAGGATGCTTTAAATGGTGCTAAAGATATCATCGCAGAAAGAGTTTCTGATGATGCAGATATCAGAGGTTCCCTAAGAGGATTTATTACACGCATGGGTAAAGTAGTTACTTCAATCAAAAAAGATGCTGTCGATGAATTTAAAACTTATGAGTTATATTATGAACACAGTGAACCTGTTAAATGGATTCCATCTCATAGAATCTTAGCTATTAATCGTGCAGAAAAAGAAGAGATTATTAAAGTAAAACTAGAAGTTGATGATCAAGAGTTTATCAATAATATCAATGCTAAAATGGTCAAGAAAGAATGTCCTTCTTCTAGTTATATTAAAGAAGCCATCGCCGATTCTTATAAAAGATTATTATATCCTTCCATTGAAAGAGAAATTAGAACAGAATTAACTGATAAAGCTCATGAACAAGCTATTGATTTGTTCTCTAAAAACTTAGAACAATTATTATTAACTCCACCTTTAAAAGGTAAAATGATGTTAGGTCTTGACCCTGCTTTTAGAACAGGTATTAAAATGGCTGTTATTAATAAAAGTGGAGACTTCATTACTAAAGATGTTATTTACCCTAATGAGAAATTCAAAGGAGAAGTTGTTAGTCCTGCTAGAAGACAAGAAGCTAAGATTAAAATGTTAACTTTAATTAAAAAGTATAATGTTGAGCTTATTGCTATTGGAAATGGAACAGCTTCTAGAGAAACAGAAGAATTTGTTGCAGAAACCATTAAAGAAAATAATTTAGATGTTAAATATATTATCGTTAGTGAAGCAGGTGCTTCTGTCTATTCTGCTAGTGAACTTGCTAAAAAAGAATTCCCTGATTTAGTAGTTGAAGAAAGAAGTGCTATTTCTATTGCTAGACGTGTTATTGACCCTTTAGCGGAACTTATTAAAATTGATCCTAAATCTATTGGAGTAGGTCAATATCAACATGATGTAAACCAAACTAAATTATCTGATTCATTAGAGTTTACAGTTTCAAAAGTGGTTAACAGTGTTGGTGTTAATGTAAACAGTGCCTCTGCAGAATTATTAAGTTATGTTTCTGGTTTAAATAAGAAAACTGCTAATTCTATTATTGCTTATAGACAAGAAAATGGATTTATTAAAGATAGAAAAGAAATTTCAAAAGTAAAAGGAATTGGTGCTAAATCATTTGAACAAGCAATTGGTTTCTTAAAAATATTAGAAAGCGATAATCCTTTAGATAAAACATTTATTCACCCTGAAAATTATAAAAAAGTTATAACAATGATTAATGATTTAGGATTACAAAACGAAACTATTGGAAGCGAAAAATATGAAGAGGTTTTATCTAATCTTGATATTAAGGAAGCTTCTAGTAAATATGACATTGGAGAATTAACTCTAGAAGACATAAAAAACGAACTTTTAAAGCCATTAAGAGACGTTAGAGACTCTTATCCTATTCCAACTTTAAAAAGTGATGTTTTACACTTAGAAGACTTAAAAGAAGGTATGGAACTAGAAGGAACTGTTAGAAGTGTTGTCGACTTTGGAGCATTTGTAGATATTGGTCTTAAAAATGATGGAATGATTCATAAATCTAAAATGTCTAATAAAAAAATAAATCACCCACTTGATGTTGTCAGTGTAGGTGATATAGTCAAAGTATATGTTTTAGAAATTCAAAAAGAAAAGAATAGAGTTGCTTTAACTCTTGTAAAAGAAAAACTTGCAGTTTAATCTGCAAGTTTTTTCTTTCTTCTTATTTTTCTAATTCCAAATGAACCTAACACTCCTGTTAGCATAGTGATGACTGTTACCTCAACAAACAGAACAGCATCAAACTCTTTTTTCTCCTCAACGACTTTAATTACTACCTTTTCAATTCTTTCATTGTTTGAAGAATCTTTAGCAACAAAAGTCAATTCATATGAACCTTTTTTAGAAGTATTTACATCTCCTGATACTGTATAAGAAACATTTTCATCATAGTTATCAGTTACTTCAACTGCCTCAAATGAGAAATCACTTCCTACAATCAATTCTTTATTAAGTTTATTGAAATTGAACATTGGAGCAGTGGTATCCTTAACTATAATTACTTTAGTAGCTTTAACGTTTTGACCTGCGATATTTGTATAACTATAAACTACCGTGTAAGTCCCTAGTTTTGTTGTATCGAAGGATGGGGTTGAAATACCAGAAATTTTATATTCATTACCAGCATCTCTAATAATTGCAAATGGTAATTCATATCCTGTATTAACCTCAACAATTACTTCAGATGTATCAAGTTCAATGATAGGTACAACTTCACTTCTAACAATAACTTTTATTGTCTTAAATCCAACGTTTCCAGCATTGTCAGTTGCTTCATAAGTGATGTTATATTCACCAGCTTTGTTAACATTAACATTATCAGTAATTTTCACTTTTTTAGCAATATCTGCGTCCATATTATCTGTTACTTGATAAACATGCTCATATGTTCCTTCAAAGTCTATAACAAAGTCTTCTGCTTCAAGCACAGGAGTTGTCTTATCAATGAAGAATTTAAATGCATAAATTTCACTAACGTTTTCTAAAGCATCTATTGCTTGGAAGTAGATTACAAATTCACCTTCTTGTTCAAATAAAATTGGTTCTTCCTCATAAAGAGTCCATTGATCGTTTTCATTCAATCTGTAATATACAACATTGCCCTCAGTAAGGAACATATCCTCGCATAGAATGGAAGTAATAGTAACATTTTCATTATGCCATGAATTATTCGTGATATCTCTACTTTGACTATCGTAAATGTTAGATACAACCGGACCTGTTAAATCCACTTTATATCCAATAAAGCTTTCTACTTTTTCGTTTAAAGCATAGTCTATTACTGTTATTTTCAAGGTCCAACTTCCTGACTCACTTGGGGCAGCAACGTGTAAAGTATATTCTTCATCATTAACATCACCTATTGTTACTGGATTAGTTTCTTTTCCTGCTTTAATCCAATTATAAGTAATTGACTTAATTTTAGAACCACCAGTATCTTTAATGATTACATCAAATTCAAACGATGTTCTAACCTCATCATCAACAACATTATCAATAGTAGCTTCTTCTTTATCAATATTATCAATTGTAATTGTTTTTACACTTTCATTTCCTGCTTCATCTTTAGCATAAATAGTATATGTTCCATTTAAAGCACATTTCCATTTATTACTAATTACAGTAAATTCACCTGCAAAATCAGTTATTGTTTTTTCTCCTGGTAAAACGCCATATATGACAATATCTGACGTACTATTAACACTAATAGTAATTGTTACATCCTTCTTAGTCCAATTTGAAACATCTTTAGTTAAGATAATTTCATCTGCAATAGTATCAAGGGTAACAAAATATTGATTACTGCTTTCTAAACCAACACTATCTATTGTTTTAATTACTAATTTATATAATCCATCTTCATTTGGTAAATCAATAATTATTCCGTTTTCACAGTTTGTCCAATCAACAACTAAATTATCTGCTTTCCATAATTGATATTGATTAAATTCGACACCACTATGTTCATCCTCTCCTGCAACAAAAGTGAAAGATCCTTCATAACTATCTGTTATCATCTTTTCTTCACTCCATATAGCACTTGGAGAAGTAGGTTTATCTACATCAATTAAATAATCTTGGAAAATTTCTTGAGTTTCATTACCCGCTCTATCAATAATATTAATTTTTAAAGACCATGTACCACTTTCCCTTGGACTAGGAATAGTAACATTACAATCCTTAACCCCATTACATGAAATGATATTTTCAGTAACGTCTTTTGTTCCATTATTCCATGTATAAGTAATCATTTGGATAGAACTGTCTTTATCTTGTGCATTAAGAGCAATATTATGACTTTGACTATAAGGACCATTTAATTTATCAATTGAAATGATAGGTTTTAATTTATCAAAAATAGAAACCTCATAATCAAGAGTAGTAATATTTCCTGCTTCATCTTCATATTCAACATGAATATTTCCATTATTTTCTACTACAAATTTATTTTCAGTAACAAGAACTTTATTTTCATTGAATGTAACATCTAATCGTTTCATTGGACTTCTGTTACCACTAATTCCAATGTGGACATTAGTAGCTTGATTAGTCCATAAAACTCCACCTACATCAATAGAAATATTATCTTCTTGTGAATCAATCTTAATTACTACTGTAACAACATCACTATAGTTACCTGACTTATCAACTGATCTTACTTGAACAGAAGTTTGTCCTTCTGCTTCAATAAGCGCATTATTAGCATTGATCCATTGGCCATTTACAATACTATATTGGAAATAATCAATACCACTTAAAGCATCTTGGCCTTCAAATGTTAAATTAACGGCTCCCGTATACCATGATGATAAACATTCATTATCATTACACTTTACGCTTACAGTAGGTTTCTTAACATCAATTTTAATTTCTTCCGTTTCTAATGGAACTGGTTGAACATTACCAATTTTATCTACTGCGACAAATTGAACTTTATATCTACCTTCAATTGCATAGATTCTTAAAGAACTATCAAGTGTCATCCAATAATCTCCTGTTTCAAGATATTCAGCACTTGTAACATTGAAAGAAACATTCTTCCATTCATCATTGATATATTTTAAAATTCGATAATTGTAATGACTAAATCCACTTCCATAATCTTCTGTGGAACTCACCATCAATTCATAATAACTATTGTGCCATTCCTTACCAGAAGGAGTAATGCTAACAGTTCCATTTGCTGGAGCTTCTCTATCAATATTAACTGGAATACTAACAGCGTGGAAACTATTACCAGCAACGTCTATAGCATATACATGTAAATAATGAATTCCTGAAATGGTTGGAGCTGCTACTTTAGCTACTTTATAGAAAATTTCATCTTCATTAAAATCAATATCAGTTAATCCAATATCTTCTTCTGCTGAAGAAGTTGACCAATAATATTTTAATTGAGCTAATCCACTGAAACCATTTTCTCTAAAGATAACAGTAAGATCATCTGATTTGAATAACCAATCAAATGAAGGAACATTAATATTAATTGAAGGTTTTTCCTTGTCTATATTAGAAATTGTTATTCCTTGAATCATCGTAGGTTTGTAGTCCCCATTATTTAGAATTTTTAAAACTACTACATAATTACCATTTTCACTTACAGAGAAAGATAAGTTTTCAAATTCAGTAGCAACATCACCATATAACTTATCATATCCATCTAATGATAAATCAGTCATTGATGATACTTTAACATATTCCAATTTATATTCTTTTCCTTCTAAATATGCGATAGTGGAATTATTCAGAATTACATTTACATCTACGCTTTCATTAGTAAATGTTTCAGGAGCAATTTCTAATTCTAAAATTAAACTTTCTTCAACAATTACATATTGAACAGTCTTAGTAGAGGTACTAACGTTACCTGAATTATCAATAGCTCTAATTGTAATAGTATAAGTTCCAAGTTCAGAAGGTAATACTGTATTTTCTGCTAAATCAGTATAATCTTGGAATAAACTTCCATCTTTACTAATTAGATATTGATATCCCTTAAATCCAGATAATTCATCAATACCAATCGTTGTAGATATCTTAGGTGCTTCAGTTAACCATCTATTAGAAGGTATTAGAGTAATTCTTCCAACACTTGGAGCATCTTTATCTATTTTAATTTGATATTGACTAATTTCAGACTCATTACCCGCACTATCTTTTACTTTAACCTCTAGCACGTTTATTCCTGAGTTTGAAATAAGAATATTACTAACATTATAAGTAGTCCATTCACCTTTATTTAAACGATATTGAGATAAAGCAATCGTATCATTATCATCACCTGTTGGTAATATAACATTAACATTTTCATTTACCCAAGTATTTTCTTGATAAATAGTTCCACTTATTGTAGTAGCATTTAAAGGTCCAATTGTAGGTTTAGTCGTATCTATCTTGAATGTAAATTCGACTATTTCACTAGACAATCCCACATTATCAACTGTTTTCGCAGCAATTACATAAGTTCCTTCATTTTCTATTGAGAATGAAGAACAACCAGTAGTAACTGCTGTTCCATTTATAGAACATTCATAGTGATTTATACCGCTAGTTCCATCATTTTCATTGGCATAAATATTGACGTATACTTTCCCTGCTACTGCTGTATTATTCTTTATTTCATTGTTCAAATATAAAGCAACAATAGAAGGATTTTCAGGAGTTGTGTTATCTATTCTAATGATAGAAGATTTACCTACATTTGTATTACCAGCGCCATCAGTTGCCATTGCATAAACATAATATGATCCACTAATTTCAGGAATATCAGTTAAATTAATTTCGAAACCTATTTCATTAGTTTCATTACTAATAGTCTTATAATCAGTACATTTTTCATAGAATGAATTTTCATCCATCGTGATATTCTCTGTTGACCAACAGTATTTGACTGTTTTGACTTTACTTATGGCACTATTATTTCCAGAAGGGTCATTTGAACTAATGGAAACAGAAACATTAGTAACTAATTGCCATTCCTCACTATTAACGTCAATTGTTATACTTGGTTTATTAATATCAATATTGGTTACATTGAAGGTTCCATTTGCTTTATTTCCTGCCACATCGCTAACTTCAATAGCATAACTTCCATTCGCGTTAATTGAAATTTCATAGAAAGTATCTTTTAGTGTTGCGACAGATGCATTTTCAAATTTTACATTATCCTTATTTACTTTATACTTAACTTCTAAAATTCCACTTTGCAAATCTTCAACATAAACTTTGACAACAGAATTTCCTTTTACGAAATCCTCACTCACTATAAATTCTTTAATAGTAGGAGCAGTTGTATCAATTCCAAAATTCACAATTTTCTTTTCGATTGCTTCGTTTCCTGCTTTATCGACACTGTAATAAGTTAGGCGATATGTACCTTCTGTGTCGACTACAATTTTTTCTGTGTAAATAGACCATTCACCAATTGGCATATAAATTCCAGAAATTTGTTTCTCTAATAGATATTTATTATGATCAAATTCACTATGAGAATCATTTCCATCTGTAATTGTAATTTCCACAGATTGATACCAGCTTCCATCTTTGATATTTGCTACTCCATTTGTAGGAGCAGTTGTATCAAAGTTAAGAACAGAAGATGTTCTAATCGTTGCGTTACCTGCAAAATCTTGAACTAAGATATGTGTATACCAATTTCCAGTTTCTTGTGAAAAATTAACATTATTCAATTTTGATTTTTCTTCTAGATTTTCAAAATTCTTAGCGTTAGGATTTGTTGCATTTTTATCTATGTAATATTTAACAAATTTGATATCGTTGCAATCATCACCATAATTAATAGTTACAACGTGTTCTTTCTTATAAACATCATCATCGACACTAATTGTATATGAAGGTGGTATTTTATCTATGTTAGTAACAGCCTCTGACCATACCATCTTGTTACCACTTTCATCTTCAATGTAAACATTTAAAACATAGTTATCAGTTAAAGTTACTTTCTTAGTGCTTAAGATGTCTACACTTGAACTCATATTATAATTTTCTAATGTTATAGATTCATTACTAATAATATAAGATAATGCTTTTATTTGGCTTATAACATTTTCATATACAATTTGAATTTGTAAATCTCTATTAGTTGGATTTTTGTCATATTCAAATTTAATTGCATCTATCTCTGCGTCCATACCAAATTCAATTGTTGCAGTATCTGATTTATTTCCAACATTATCTACAGCATAAACTTCTAATTTATGTAATCCGTTTTCGACTATTTCAATATCAGAATTATATATTCCTTCTTGATGAATTTTATATTCTTGATTTTGATAATCATAAATATACCAAACATAATATGAATGAGAGTATCCTGATTCTTCTGCTCCATCAGTTCCTGCATTTAATTGGAAAGTGAAATTATCATACCAGAACAAATCAGAATTATAACTTTCTTCATTGACTAAATAATCACCCAACATTGGTTTACTTACATCAATCCATATTTCACGTCTAACAACTCGGCTTTCTGTTCCTGCTTCGTTGATAAGATAAGCTTCTATAATATGTTTTCCTGTTGAATTTATTTCACCAACTAAGTACCCGATAGAATTATCATCAACTATATAATCAAAATATTCACTTGTAGTTTCTACTTTGTAAGCACGAACTTTGCCCAAACTAACTGGGCTATATTCTAATTCTGGATTGAACAAATAAACACTAATAGGTCCTTTAACCCAAGTTTGATCATCAATGCTTACTATTTCTCCATTGACTTTAAATTGAATAATTGGAGTTAATAAATTATCACTTGTAGTCTTATCAAGTTTAATAGAATCTGAAACTGAGATTTGAACATTTCCAACTTCATCTTTTGCTAATACATAAATGTAATAAATTCCTGTTTCAGTAATATCAGTAATTGTGAAATTTGAACTTCCTTTTTTCGCAGTAGCAAAATCTGTTTGATCTAAAGTTTCAACAGCTTTATATTCCTCACTGATAAAATAATAAACTTCATCATTTGCTAAACCACTACTTACATTATCTTGGTCAACTTCATCCTCAATTGTTACAGTAATGTTATCATAAGTATTCTTCCATTCTGGATAAATTCCAGCAAAATTAATTGTCGGAGCTTTATTATCAAAGCAATTTACATCAAAATATTTGGTTACATATGAACCTGCTATGTTACTCACCATGATAACATATTTTCCAGATTTATTTAATTCAAACTCTTTTGTTTCTAATGAAATGTGATTAGCATTCTCAAAATCTTCATATGTTAGATTGCTTTCTTCTAGTACTTTTAAATATTTAATTTCTTTTATTCCACTTAAAGAAGGGCCTATTACAACTTGATATTTTATAGTAGTGCCTTTAACGATGATGGTTGTATCAATTGTTGTTTGAACATCTACTGTAATATCCTCTTTATCTATTCCAAAGGTAATACTAGGGCCATTACTACAATTCCCAGCAAAATCGCAACCTTTATAAGAAAATTGATATTGCTTAGAAGTTTCAATGACTAAATTTCCAGTATATTTAATCCAATCTTCTCCATCAATTGAATATTCATAATGACTAAATTGACTCTCAGCGTCAGTTCCTTCTGTAAAAGTGATAGTTACATCTTGATTGTACCATTTATTGTTAACTATTCCTTCAACATTTCCTATTGTAGGATTTGTTTTATCAATCTTTATTTCACCAGAAATGACATAATTATCATTTCCTGCTGCGTCAATAACATAGATATGTAAATAATAAATCCCTGTATTCTCATATACTAAATTATCTTCAAATTCTGAATAGAATACATCACCAAATTCAGCTTCATCATACTCGTTTCCTGTACTAATATAATATTTAATTTTACATGTAAAATCTAAAGTACATTGGTCTTCAATACTTACACTGACACTGTGTCTTTGTAAATATAATTCTTCTTGAGAAATATTTATTTGAACTAAAGGATTATCTTTATCAATGTTAGAAATCTCTAATTCCTTATAGATAACGTTTCCAGCATTATCTTCAACTTTGAAAGTGTATGTTCCACTATTAGACACAGCATATTCAAATCTATCTTCACCATTTAACAATTCATCAGCATTTTCAAAATCTAATATGTCGCCAGTTAAAACAGCTTTAACAGATTTTATATGACTAAAACTATTTGCTATTGTTCCACTTATTATTACTTCTTGATTAGTCGTACTGTCATCATAATCAAAAGTGATATCATCCTCAGTGATTCCTAGATCAATACCTAAATTGAATATTCCTATTTCACCATTTACATAATCATCAGCACCAGTTCCGTAATAACCAACACCTCGAACATATAAAGTTATTTTCTTATTTTCTACTGCTAAGTTAAATGAATTTCCATTTTTTTCAACCCATGCAGATTCTTGATAAGTTGATCCCTCTTTTACTTCTTGATATTGATATTTAGCACTCATACCAATAATAGTTAAAACAATTTCAACTCTGTAATTATCACTCTTTGATAACCACATAAATTCATTATTGGATGAAACTTTTGTGCCGTTTACTTTGATGTCTGGTACTTTTGGAGTGCTTGTAATAATTGAAAATTCTTGCTTACTATTAGATATATTGCTAATATTTCCTGCTTTATCTATTGCACGAATGGCTATAGAGTAAGCTCCAGCTTCACTTAATTCAATTTTGTTAGATTCACTTAAATCAAACCAATTATCATCATCTGCTAAGCGATATTGAATTTTATCAACACCACTTAAATTATCCTCAATATTAACTACATTAACTGGGACTGTTACTTTAAAGTCATCTCCCACTTTTACATATACTGCTTTACTATCAACATTTCCAATTTTACAATTTTGGCAATATGCTCCTGTTTGATATAAGCTTTCCTCTTTGATAGTAGGTTTAGTTGTATCAATTTTATAAGTTATTTTATTAGAGTAACTGATATTTCCTGCTTTGTCGGTAATCTTAATATAGATTGAATATTCTCCGTCTTCTGTCTTTAATCCACCATTTTTACTTGTATTCAATGATATTTCTTTAAATTCTATTCCATCTACAGTATATTCAATTTTTTCTACTCCACTATAATTATCTGCTATACCATTAGTATTAACTTTATAAGATGCTCCAGAAATAGCAGTTAGATCATTAATCCAATCAGAACTAATTTCTGGATTAACTGTTACTAATCCTGTTGTAAAACCATCTGCATTTTCATTTCTGTCTATCAATAAAGGTTTACTTCCTTCAGATAAATTAGCGAGTTTATCTTCATTTGAATAAGTTAAACTATATGAACCATCTTTTTCAAAAATAAACTTTATTACAATTTTGTTTTCTGTTTTTTCTACCAACGTTGCATAATCAGGGCATCCAGTAGTGTCTTCTAATGACCAAACACAACTAGACATACCATCATAATAAATAGTCATTTTTGATTTATTTAATCCGGATTCGTTATCTTCAATATTTAAAGTAATTTGAATTCTCTTGTTATACCATTTTTCAGTATTAAATTCTTCAACTAAATCAACAAAAGTATCATCTTCTTCAACTTGATATGTAACATCAACCTTTGGTCCATCCATATCTACTTTTACAGTGATAATTTTTTCAGAAACCGTTTCATTTCCTGCAATGTCTATAATTTTAACACTGATCTTATAATTAACTGTGGTGTTAATTACTAATTCATAGTAACTTGCGCCTTCTTCTAGCACATATGTTTCCCATTTTTCACCATCTAATGTAAATTGATTTTGATATACACCGCTGCATTTTAATTTGTCATCGCAATCTCCATCTGTTCCTACATAGAATCGAATTGATAATTTTTCTTTTACCCATTCATCACTATCAAACTGTGTTCCATCTTCTTTTAAAACTTCAAAATTTCCTACTTCTGGTGCTTCTTTATCTATTTTTACATAAATTGGTTCTTCACTCTCTGTAACATTTCCTGCTTCATCAATAGATTTTAAGTAGATTTCAGCAACACAAACCTTTCCTTCCTCACAAGTATAAGAAAGTTTTGGTAAATTGTCTTTAGTATATAAATTCCATGTTTGTTTTCCATCAACTGAATAGAACGAAGCAGCTACTTCACTGACGTTAATAACACCTTCAGGATATACATCTTTAGCATATCCAACAGTTAATTCAACATCTTCATTCACCCATTTATCTCTTTCGTAATCAATTATTTCACCAAGTTCAGGTGCAGTCTTATCAATTTTGATTGTAATTTGAATTTTATTAGATTCATTACCTGCAATATCAGCAGCTTTTAAATTAATAGTAAATACTCCTTCTTCTGCAAATAAAGCTTTCCAGTCAGAAGCAATACGCCATCCTGCATCTCCTTCTCTTTGCCATAGAACCATATTTGGACTTTCAAAAGTTATAATCTTTTCAACAAATGTAATTAGGATATTTTCTTTAGACCATCCTTCTGCACTAACTTGATATGAAATATAGTCGTTATCCCCACTTTCATCACAACTGCCTAATTGACATAATACAGGTGCTTTGTTGTCTACGTTAGTAATTTCCAAATTTGCTTTTGTAATATTTCCTGCTTTATCCGTAAGTTCAATATTCCAATATCCGTTACTAGAAATAGACTTCAAAGTAATAAAACGTCCTTCTATTTTTTCTGCGTCATAAACATCCGTTGCAGTACTCTTATCGCAACTTGTATTAGCTCCGCAAAGCCAATATTTAACACTTGAAATTGGACTTTGAATTGAATAAGTTTTTAGACTAATTAATACTTCTAAAGGTCCTTTTGTCCATTCTCTTAAATAAACAAAACTATCAACTTCATCTGCCTGTCTGTCTACTATAATTGTAATTTTGTTTTCAGAATAATTTCCTAATAAATCATATAAAATCAAAGTTAATGTATATTGATTCTCTGCTGTTACTAAATCAGCATCAAGTTTAATTGGTTGGGTAATTAATTCTTCTACATCCTTAGTGTAAATAGTAGATACAGTACTTTTTCCTTGAGATAATATTATCCTTGAGGAGTCATGGTTAATATTAGTTCCTACTCCTTCATCTTTTACATCACTTAATGCAAGGTTATATCTTAACAATAAATAATTAAAATAGCAGGTATTTATATTAGAATCACAGCGGAATTTCTTTTCTTCTTCATCTACTAATTGATATGCTTCGTCATTAGTTTTCTTTCCTTCGTAAGAAATTGAAGAATTAGGTCCTGAAGTATCCACATAGACATTGTATAAGTAAATAATCGCTTCTAGACCTGCTTGAGTAACAACTTTGATATACCACGTTTTTGCTCCGTCTGATGATAATGTAGGATTAAATTCAAATCTGTAAGTATCAGCACCAACTAGATTAGTTAGTTTATCCCAATTTACTAGATTTTGACTGAAATAATAGGTTAGTCCTTCATATTCACTGGTATTTTCAAATTTAACTTTTAAAATTCCTTTTGTGTAATAATAATTATTTATTCCTTTAATAATATTTGTTCCATCTTCTACTATAGTAGCAACTACTTTACTTGGTGTATTTAAATTTATATGGTAAAAGCCACCATTTCCATCCGCATCAACGACATAAATAGAATATGTATCATGTTCACTATTTGCTATTTTAAAGTTACAATTTGTTGAACAAGATAGAATATTATTAAAATCACTAGTTGTTTCACTTTTTCCTTTACGATAATAAACATCAAAATCAGACATATCATCATTTACAGAGAAAGAAACACTTATTAAATTTGCACTATCTGTGTCAACTTTTGATTCAACACTAGAAACTGTTGGAGCATTTAAATCCAGATAGAATGATTTTGAAACAGAATTAGAATTACCCGCATTATCATTTGCAATCAATTCAACGTTCAATTCACTACTCTTAGTTCCTAAATAAGTAATAGTTACTGTCGTAGAAGTTACTACACAGTCATAAAGAATATCACTTATTTTACAAGTTAATGAATCACTCATTCCACTGCCATTTGTAGATTCAGAGACACTGTAATTGATAGTTACTACATACTTTTCTTGTGCATTTTTCTCAACATGATTATTTTCTTTAACACCAGTTATTGAATTAATATTTATTGTTGGAGCTTTATTATCTATTAGTACTTTTTTGTATGCAATGTAATCAATGTAACTAGATGTAGTAACTTTCACAAATAACAAATATTTACCATCAGCTAAATTAATAGAAATTTGAGACCAATACATATATGATTCTCTCATTCCATAAGAAGCGTTAATCATATATCCATTATTTACCAAATAATTGATAGCAACCGCTTCATCAAAATTATTAATTGTAGAACTGCTGTTACCAGTTGCTATTTTTAATAAACTTGTATCAACAATTACATATTGAACAGATAAGATAGATAAAGATGATGAGAAACCAGCATAAATATCAAATCCTTCACTATGCCAAATAGTTTCATCATAATCAGAAGCACTACTGCTGGAATCGTTTTTGAATAATATTGATGAAGAATTATTCATTCCATTAGTTACTTGTATTGTACTTGTGTATGTTGCACCACTTAAGAATGAAATTGTATTTTCGCTTGAATCACGAACATAAATTTCCAATTCCGTGCCAACTGTGTATACCTTTGATTTCAAACTAAAGGCAGGTAAGCTAATTATTCCTACTCCACTTTGTTCAGATAGAATATAAAAGCTTTGACATGTAACAGCAGAGCCTTGGATAAAAACGCACACCTCTCCACTATAATCCTCTATTACTGAACTTTTTTGATAGACAAGATCTACATAAAATCTAGTATCACTAACTACGACATTAGAAGAATTAACACTTATATGCTTTGCAGAAACCCCTTTTCCATTTACATCTAATCCTTGAATAGAGAAAGAAGATAGTGCAGCAACATAATACTTATATGGAGAAATATAATAGAAAGTATCTCCTTCATATTTGACTAAAACATGTAAATATGGTGCATCATAATCACTAGTAAATGTAACACTATTTAAATCACTTGACGTAAACTCAGATTGAGATAAAGCAGTATTTTGATATACAAATTTTAGATAAGTAGTCGCACCAGAAGGTAAATTATCAATATTGCTTTTACTTATTACAGTATTAGAGAGGTAATAACCCCCTCTAAACAGGCGATCAGAAAAATCAAGAGATTGTAAAGTAGAACTTGTTTTAGAAAAACGATTTTCATATGTACAATCATATCTTTCTTCTCCAATTATGATTGATAAATTCCAATAATAGTAAATATTTGATTGTGGAGTAATTCCATCAAATAAACCAATTGTTACACTAGGGGCACTGTAATATACATTCAAAAAATTGCTACTTGGTAAATTACTTTGATCTTCTGTCCATAGATAATACAAATCAAAGTTAGTTATACCAATTTCATTTAATCCATAATTAAATTTAGTATTCCAAACTATTGATACATAATTGTAAGTTTCATCTATAACAGTGCACTTATTACTACTATTACAACTAATTCCTTCACTCATATTAAACTCTGAGAAAAAGCTATCTTGATTATTATAACAGTAAAAGCTAACTGTCTCTGATTCATTTCCTAGCACATCAGAGAATGTAACAACATACCATATATCAGATTGTAAAGTTAGAATATTTTTGATATTAAGTGATGTTGATTTGAAATCAGAAATTGTAGAAGAACCACTAGTTGTAATGTTACTACCATCAATAGTTTTTGTTATATACGTAAGCGATGTAACTTCTTTATTAAAACTAAAAGTTGCTCCCTCAGTAACATTAACTAACACTTTCGATTGAACTACTTCTGGTTTTGTATTATCTATATTTACATTTAAAGATAGTACACTTGTTAATCCAACGTTATTAATATAAGTTGCTGTAATTACTAAACTACCAGATACAGTAGAACTTATAGTTAAAGTTTCATCAATGAAACCCTCTAAATACAAAGCATCATTTAGGTATACTGTATACCTTTGACTTTTCATTCCACTTTGAGAATCTACAACATCAGGGAAAGTAATTGTCAGTTTTCCTGAGCAAACAGGATTCCCATTAGAATCAGTAGTACACTTTCCTGTAGAACTATAATTAATTTCTTTACCGACAACGCTAGCAGCTGTAGTGTCATAGACAAAGAAATATTCAGGGCTAACATGTCCCGTATCATCATTTTGTATATACCATTTATACTTGTAGTTTGGAGATAAACTATCTATATTTCCAGAAAACGTATTATAATTTCCCCAAGTGCTTGTGCTAGTATAATATTCACTATAATAGATAGTATAATTTATCGATGCATCTGCTGGTGCTAATTCTTTACCTGCTAAGTTTGAATAATATCCTCCATCCTCTGGAGAATCAGAAGATTTTGTAGGACCATAAGTATCAAAAACAACACCTTCATATACAGATATATTTTCATATTCGTCTACTAAAAATAAATCCATTTCATATTCTGTATCTTTATAAACTGGAAGTGTATAAATTAATCTTTTATTTTCATTTTCATCAAGACCTTCTTTATAACTTAAATCAGAGAAAAAATAATTAATTTCAACATGTTCTGAGTAACTATTTCCATCACCATATATCTTTTGAACATAATATAAAGTTATAGAACTCTTATTTGGATCAAACTTTGACTTTTCTAAATCTACAACGAAAATATTTAAATTATTAATATCAGCCATCTTCATAGAGTATTGAGGGCCTTGTTGATCAGTTACGAGTATATAATCTGATTTATTATTAGCCATATCAACAATTGATAGAGTTCCTAATTCACTAATTGGTTCATCTAAATGTAAAGAAACAAATTTGCTAGTTCCAGCTGAATAAGAATATTCTAAAAGATTTACATCATATTCTCTTGGAGTGCCATCTGAACCAGTAAATGTTATAGATTTAATTGGGGCCTCTAAATCTATATGAGTGTCTCCTTCTTTATAGTATGAATGGGAAATTGCAAATGAGTTAAATGAAGTTCCTTTGACAACTCCTTTTGTATTAGGGGTAGGAGAAATTAAAGTTGGAGCGCTAGTATCTATTCTTGAAATATCAAAATATCCATAAAAGCCATTTGTTTTCGATTCATCAGTATCAACATAAACATAATAATAAACTCTTTTATTGGATGTTACATTAGTCATTTTAAGCGTGTATTGATTGTTTGCACTTTTAACAAATGACACTGTTTTGCAAGTAGTGGATGCTTCACATTTTATAATTTCTTCTGTATTTAAATATCCTTGAAGATAATTTATGTACACATTATTAAATTCTTCTTCCCATTCGCTATTCATGGTAAAAACTAAAGAAGCATTTTTATTTGACCATTCTCCTTCTTCTATAGTACTAATCATTTCTTGATTAGCAGCATTAATTTTTGAAGCATTTATATTTAAAAGAATAAAAGCTCCAAATAAAATTGATAAACTTAAAAATATGTTTTTTCCCCATCTTTTTCTCATATTGTTTCCTCCCCATCATAGAAACTATATTTACATAGCATTATTTTAACATTTTTTCTTGGAATTGTTAATATACTATTGTTACTTATATATAATAAAATATAATACACGCGCACGCACGTATATTGTTGCTGTTATCCACCTTTTTATTTGAAAATATAAAATTATAAGTTATACTTTCTATAGGAAGTGAAATTATGGAACTAAAAAATATTGATTTAAAGAAAAAAGATTTTCAAAAATACTTTGTTTTTAGGCATATAAGAAATTGGAGTTTAATCTCTTTACCTTTACTACTTATTATGGTGGTGATAGCTTTTATTTATCGAACAATTTATATTGGTTTTGATTTTTTGAATGCTTGCTACTTAATAACTTTTTTTGTAGCAATTATCTATATTTTTACCATTTTCAAACTATCAAAATCTTATGAAAATAAGCCTTATGATTTACGTATGGATAAAGGCATATATGAAATAAGAAGAAAGAATGAAAATAACAGATTAGTTACCACATTCAAAAAAGATTTAAAAGATTTTCTTTTCTTTGATGAAAATAAAGAATACTATTTCTTATTTCCTGAGAAAAATACTACTTTTATTATTCCCAAGAATATGTTAAGTGGCGAAGACAAAAAATATTTTGAAGCTCAAATAAATAAAAAAATAGAAAAAAGAAAAACCCCTTGGTTATCAAGGATATTTAATATCATACTATCTATATCAGCTATCTTATTTTCAGTTTTCTTTTTAATTGGAGTATTTTAATGATAGACATTAATAAAACTTTGTTGTCTTTCCTTGAAGAATCTAAAAAAGCAGGATATGAATCTTTCCTAGTTGGAGGTTATATTAGAGATTGCTTATTAGGGATAATCTCTACTGACTACGATATTGCTTCTACCTTGCCTTTAAAAGAAATTGAAAAGTTAATTCCAAATTGTAAAGTTCTTAAATTAAACGATGAATTTTTTTCAGCAAAAATTGATTACATGGGTTGCTTAATAGAACTTACTAATTTAAGAATTGAAGGACCTTATAAGAAGGCAGGATATCCTACAAAATTAAAATATACTAATGATATTTATGAGGATTTAAAGAGAAGGGATTTTACAATTAATGCAATTGCTTATTCTCCTTTCATAGGAATTATTGATCCTTATCAAGGACAGCTTGATCTTAAAAATAAAACCATTAAAACTATAAAAGACCCTTTTGATAGTTATAAAGAGGATCCTACAAGAATTTTAAGAGCTTTCAGATTTTCTTTTAAATTAGGTTTTACAATTAACAAAAAAGACCTGGATGCAATCATTGAAAATAAACATTTATTAAAGAAATTATCAAAACATCAATTACAAAAGGAATTAAACAAATTTTCTATAAAGGATATTGAAAGATTAAAAAAAATAGAGATTATATAATCTCTATTTTTTAACATCTCCTTTTTTTATTGTGAATTCTCCTATTTTTTCTTGGAGTTCTTTTAGATCTCTTTCTCTAGTCTCTAGATCTCCAGCAATTCTAAGCCCATGTCCTAAAAAGTCATCTATATCATCAAGCATTTCTGAACTAATATGCCCTAGATTCATTTGATTTTGGAATTTTTTATTAAACTCTATTACAGGATTTTGGTAAGTAACAATGAACAACATTGCTTTTTGGTTATTTAAGATATTTTCAAAGTCGCTTTCTATTTCTAATAATGATTTTAAAGAATCAATAATTTCCCTACTATTATTACATTCTTTAATGATACTTTCTGCCTTTGAATAATAGAATGAATCAATTAGTTTTAATGTCTTATTTCTAATAACACTAGAAATCCTATCTATTTCTGTATCTGCGATCGTTCTAGCATTTGTACGATATTTTAAAATATTAACAGGCAATAAATCTATATTTTCAAATAACTTAATTTTGATTTCATCACTGATTTTCTTTTCGTATTGATCAACGTCTCCAATTCCTTTCATAATATCATCAATATGCTTACTATTTAGGATATTTTTTTCCATCAAAGTTTTTAATCCTCGAATCAATAAATTAAATTTTGTTTTATATTTTCCAGATATTGCATCAGCAAAAGTAACTTTAAATTTTTCACTTTTCAATTCCCTTATTACGTTTAGTAGTTCTTCTCTGTTTCTAGCGGCCATTAGACTCATCCTCCAGTGATATTATTATACCAAATATCAACTTAGAATTGTCAAATAACTTTACTTATCCACACTGCTATTATCCTATAGATTTTTCAGCATATTTATTATTTACAAGAATTTCAAATGGCACTTCATTTTCCAATTGTCCGGCCATTTCTAAAATATCTAAAAGTTTTTGATAACCTTCTTTATTAAAAACTGGATTTAATGCCCAAACATCTGCATTTTTATATCTTTGTACTACTGTTACTAAATCATCGTCTTTAATAGAAGTAAAATACGGTTTAATTACTTCTGATATCTCACTTGCTGTGTGATTATGAACCCAAATTTGAGCTTTATATATCGCCTTAGTGAATTTTTCAATTTTATCTTCATTCTTATTTAAGTAACTCTTTAACGTAGAATAAACAGTGTAGGGAACTATACCTGAAAGTTCTCCTAAGGAGGTAACAATATATCCTTCACCGCTTTGTTCTACTGTCGTAGCTGTTGGGTCAAACAAAGATACAAAGTCTCCTTGTCCTGATGTGAATGCACCTGCCATCGCATCAAATGCAACATCCGTTCTTACATTAACATCTTTAGTTGAATCATTTCTTCCTACTGTAAATCCTGCTTGTCTTAATGCATATTCAAGAACCATAGCAGGCATTCCACCTTCTCTACCCCCAAGAATTTCTTTTCCTTCAAACATTGAGATATCAAAATTGTTAATATTTTCTCTACCAACAATAAAAGAACCATCTCTTTGAGTTAATTGAGCAAAGTTTATAGCGTAATCTTTTTGATTGTTGTTATAAACATAAACTGTTGCTTCTGGTCCCATCAAACCAATATGTGCTTCTTTTGATAATACTGCAGCCATTGTTTTATCTGCTCCAGCAGTAGTAATTATTTCTACTTCTATTCCCTCATCTTGAAAATATCCTAATGCTTGTGCTACATATTGAGGGGCATAGAAAACCGAATGTGTTACTTCTGCTACAACAATTTTATTTTTCTTATCTTTACATCCTGTTAAAGAAAAAACAGTAAACATTAAAGATACAATTAATAATAAACTTATTTTTTTCACTTTATCCTCCTAATGAAATACTTTTCTAAAAAATTGACTACTAAATACATAACAAGAGCAATTATTGCTAAAACGATAACGCCCATCATTACTAAATCCAATCTGAATACTTGTCCTCCATAAACTACAAGATATCCTATTCCTTCCCTTGAAACTAAGAATTCACCAACGATAACGCCTACCCAGCTCATTCCTATATTAATTTTTAAAACATTTATAAGATTGGGAATGTTAGATGGTAGTACTAATTTAGTTAAAATTTGATACTTTGTAGCTCCAAAAGTCTTTAACATCTTTACTTTTTCTTCATCTACACTTTTAAAATAGTTGTAAGAACTCATAATGGTAACTACGATTGATAAAGATATTGCTACCACTACAATTCCTTTAATGCCTAGTCCTACCCAGATAATTAAAATTGGTGCTAATGCGGTTTTAGGTAAAGCATTTAAAACCACTAAAAAAGGGTCCAATACTTTAGCAATAAATTTATTCCACCAAAGTCCAATAGCAATAACAATACCTAATCCAGTTCCTATTAATAGTCCTAAAAGGGTTTCATACACTGAAATTTTAATATGTCCTAACAAATTACCTTCTTCTAAATACGTTAGGAATAACTTAAAAATAGAACTTGGTTTGCTAACCAAAAATTCATTCAGGATTCCTCCTCTAACTAAAAACTCCCAACCTAAAACAAGAAAAGCTAACAACAATAATTGAATAGTAACTAGTTTAATCTTCTCTCTTTTTACTTTTTTTCGATACTCATTCATTACTATTTAACTCCTTCCACAAATCCTGGAAATATTCTTTAAATTCCTTGCTGTCTCTTGCTTTCAATGGAGTTCTTTTTCCTTCTATGGATAAGTTGATATCATATATCTTTTTGATAGATGCAGGTCTTTTAGATAAAAGTATAATTCGATCAGCCATTGCAATTGCTTCACTTATGTCGTGAGTAACCATAATGGTAGATTTATTTTCTTCTTTGATTATTTTATAAACATCTTCATTAACTAGTAATCTGGTTTGATAATCTAAAGCGGAAAAAGATTCATCTAAAAGAAGAATATTAGGATTTAAAACTAAGGTTCTAATTAAAGCAACTCTTTGTCTCATACCACCAGAGAGTTCATTTGGATAAGAATTTTTAAACTCCCATAGACCATATTTTTTTAGTAATTCATCTATTCTTTGATAGATTTTTTTGTCTTTAATTTTCTTTATTTCCAATCCCAAAGTAATATTTTGGTAAATCGTTCTCCATTCAAATAAATTGTCTTTTTGGAACATATATCCTGCTTTTCCTTTTACGACTACTTCTCCCTTAGTAGGTTCTAATAGACCACTTATAATATTAAGTATCGTCGATTTACCACACCCACTAGGACCTACAATTGCTAATATTTCACCTTTATGTAACTTCAAATCAACATTTTTAAGTACTTCAGTTTCATTAGACATAGAATAAAAATTCATGGATATCTTTTTCAGCATAACTTCTTCTTCCACGTATCTCACTCCTATCTCTAATCTATTTTATTAATCATTAATTCATTGGTGCTTAAAAAAGTCTTTCGCCTATCAACAAAATTTCTATTGAAGCTGTTATTTTGATAAATAACTGATAAATTATTATTAGGAAGTGAAAGTAATGGCTAGCAAAAGATTTACAAGACTATTTGAAGAAATGGCAAACAAAGTAGCTAATAGTTCGATAAAAGACAATGTAAATGATTATTCAATTATTAAGCATTACTATGAATCATTTAGTCATCCTACTTCTCCTTATATCCCTATTGTAAAAAATAAATCATGTGAAAAAATGTTTTTAGATAAACTTGAAGAATTACATAACTTACGAATGAATTTTTATAAGGAAGTTCATGAATCTTCTTCTTGGGAAAAGCACAATTTTGAAATTTATATCTTGGCCTACACTTTCTTTAGAGCAACAATTGAAGATTATGATAATCCTGTAACTTTTTTAAATAGAGAAATTAATTTCTTGAAAAATGATTTTGTTAAAAAATTTCATAGGGAACCTTATAGATATATTGGAGAATTCCCAATAAATAAAACAAAAAATGCTACGATTAAAATACAAGTAGAAAAAAATCTAGTTGGGTATGAAGCTAATAATTGCATGAAAGTATATTTAATGAGTGATGATTTTAATTTATACAAACTACCCGATATTCATTTTGATTTAGATGGTACTACCGCTTATATCAAAGGCATTCAAAAAGATATATACGCTGAAAATGATACTTCTCCTTGGTCAAAAGTTGTTGATAGATCTATGTATAAAGTAAATAAAGGTAACACTAACAAGGAAGAAGCAATTCCTCCTGCTCATTTATTAGCATTAACAATTGGAATAAGTTATTTTCAAAGTATTGGATATAATAAATTTTCTTTTCCTACTCATCACCCTGTTAGAAATATATATTATTCTGCTTATTATAGTAATGAGGTTCATAAGAAATTAAAACCATTTTTAAAAGATGGTTTACTTAATAAAAAAGATCTAAAAAATGCCCTATCTGAAAGTTCTCAACACGTAATAGATATTAATCAAAGTATCACAGATAGATATCTTAATATGGTAAATAAATATGTTGATTGTTTTCCAGGAACAGACATTTTAGACTATGGTGATGATTTAGGATATTTTACAATTGATATATCTAACCAAAAAGAATATGACCGTGATCATATTCTTCATAGTATCCATAATGGGATGTATCGTAATTTACAAAATAAAAGATAAAATAAAAAAGAGAAAGCGCTTTCTCTTTTTTTCTTGCTAGATTTTTCTAGCACTATTACCGGTAATAGGCCTTTTTACAAGGGCGTTACTTTTCGAGGTAATTTATTTACCTCACTAATATTATTAGCAATATTAAAAAATATATACAAAAAAAGTCTACTTTTTTAATAGACTTTTAAATTTACTATGGTGCCACCTACCAGAATTGAACTGATAACTAATCCTTACCATGGACTTGTTTTACCTTTGAACTAAGGTGGCAGCAAGTAAATAATAAGCGATTATTATTTAAAAATCAACTTACTATTTTACCTATTAAATCATAATAATCTGCTTCAGTAATTTTAACTTTAACTATCTCACCTGTTTTTAAAACATGATTACTAGAAAAATAAATGTATCCATCAACATCATCAGATGCATTCATATAAGATCTTCCTATATATTTTTTCTTAGAAAAATCATAATCTTCCACTATTACATCATAAATATTTCCTACTTTTTTCTTATTTTGTTGTAAAGAAATATCTCTTTGCAGACTCATTAATCTATCATATCTTTCTTCGCAAATTTTCTTATCGATTAAATCAGGATATAATCTAGCAGCTTCTGTTCCTTCCTCACTTGAAAATATGAAGGCTCCTAATCGATCAAATTTAACTTTCTTAACCATTTTTAACAATTCTTGAAAATCTTTTTCTTCTTCAGTCGGATATCCTACTATAACTGTTGTTCTTAAAATTGCATTAGGAACTTTTTTTCTAATCTTTGCAATAATATTTTCAGTTAATTTATTTTTACTTCTTCGATTCATTGAAGCTAAAACTTTATCAGAAGCATGTTGAATTGGTATATCAAAATAAGATGCTAGTCGGCTATTTTCTGCAAATGTGTCAATCAATTCATCTGTTATTTCATCAGGATATAAATACAGCAATCTTAACATATATAAATCTTCGTTTTTTAACAAATCTTTTAATAAATTTGCAATAGTGTAATCTTGATAAATATCAGAACCATATCTAGTAGTATCTTGGCTAATTAAAACTATTTCTTTGACTCCCATTTCTACTAATCCATTTACTTCTTTGATGATATCTTCTTTTGGTCTACTTTTAAATTCTCCCCTTATTAGAGGAATAGCACAGTAATGGCATTTATTATTGCATCCATCTGATATTTTTACATACGCTAAATGACTTGGTGTTGTTAAGACTCTATTTAGGCAAGATAATGGCAGTCCAAGAGTAGCTGGTTTTCCCATAACTTCATCTATTATTTTAGAAAAATCATTGTATTCACTAATACTAATAAATCTATCGACTTCTGGAATTAATTTTATTAGATCTTCTTTGTATCTTTGAGGAAGACATCCAACCACGACAATTTTAGCATCCTTTTTCTTTTCATTAACAACATTAAAAATAGTATCGATAGCTTCTTGTTTAGCGCTTTCAATGAAGCCACAAGTATTGATAAGCAGTAAATCTGCTTCACTAACATATTCCACAAATTCGTTTCCTTGTTTATTTAAAACACCTAAAAAAGTTTCTGTGTCTACTAAATTTTTAGTACATCCCAGAGATATAACTCCTATTTTCATAATTGCCTCCTATTAAAAAAGTGACTTATTTGTCACTTGTTTTTTTATTTGATTCTTTATTTTGTTCCTTATTAATTTCTTTAACGTTATGAATTGTAGTAGTATCTGCTAAACTAGGTCTAACTCCTTTTATTAAAGGTTGAATAGCAGCTTTAGTAACTAACATCAATACTGCGCCAACTCCAATAAGAATAGTACTTATAGCACCTTCTCTGTTTATATATTGAACTAAATCAGTAACTAATGTGAAGGTAGCCAAGAAGAACCACATTCCCATTTCAAACCAGAAAGCAACTCTTCTTTTTAATTTAACTGTGAACACTAAATAAGATACTGCTAATGCTAAGAAAATAAGAGCAACCAAAATTTCAATAATCTTAACTCCTGTTGATACTAAAAGCATAATTAATTCCTCCCCAATTTCTATTATATTGTACCACCTATTTTATGTAATAACAATAAAAAAAGTAGTCAATGACTACTTGTTATATCAGTTTACAAGATGGTGGCTCAAGCCGGAATCGAACCGGCGACACAAGGATTTTCAGTCCTTTGCTCTACCAACTGAGCTATCGAGCCATAAATAATGGCGGTCACGACGGGGATCGAACCCGCGATCTTCTCCGTGACAGGGAGACATGTTAACCACTACACCACGTGACCATGTGAACAGGAGTTATTTTAACTCATCTGCTTTGATTTTGCAAGTATTAATTACTTACATTTATATTTATAAATAAAGAAGTTACCTTCTGTTATTTTATTGGTTGCGGGGATTGGATTTGAACCAATGACCTCCGGGTTATGAGCCCGACGAGCTGCCTGACTGCTCTACCCCGCGATATTTACTTGAACAGTGTTTATATTATATACAATTTATTTTATGATTACAACTATTTTAGTATGAATATTTTTTTCTGTTCAAAACTTTTTTAATAAAACATTTGATTATTTAAACATGTTTAAATAAATATTGACAAATAATATAGGAAGTTTTACTTTTAAAACATAAGGAGTGATTTTATGAATTGGGAAAAAATATGGGATACGATTGTTAATTTTTTCAACGATAATATTTGGTCTATAGCAAAGTTCTTTGGGGTCCTTATAATTGGATTAATTGTTGTAAAAATATTAATAAATATCATCAAAAGAATTTTAAATAGAACTCATATGGAGAAAATATCTCAAAACTTTATAACTGCAATTATTAAATTTTTACTTTATTTATTATTTGTCCTTGTTCTATTAAGTACAATAGGTATTGAAGTAACTGGTATTCTTACAGCATTTTCTGCTGCTTTGTTAGCAGTTGGTATGGCTTTACAAAACAACATTGCTAACTTAGCAAATGGCATTGTTATTGTATCAAATCAAATGTTTAAAAAAGGTGATTATATCAGCGTAAATGGTGTTGAAGGAAGTATCCAAGAAATCAATTTTTTATTCACTACTATTGTAACAGCAGACAATAAACGTATAACAATACCTAACTCTGATATTGTAAATAATCCTGTAACTAATTCTGGTGCTCATCCAAAAAGGAGAGTGGACTTTACTTTCTCTGTTGCTTATGAAACAGATGTCGAATTAGTCAAAAAAATAGTAAAAGATGTCATGATTAGCAATGGAAAAGTTTATTTAGACCCTACACCTTTTTGTAGACTAAAAACATTAGCATCTAGTAGTATTGATTTCTTTGCTAATTGTTGGGTTGATTCAAGTGATTATTGGGATGTTTATTATTATGTAATAGAAAATGTTTATAACGAGTTTAAAAGAAACAATATTTCTATACCTTACAATCAACTTGAAATCAGACAAAGAACTGACAAGATAACAATGCCTGTTATTAAAACCCCTTTACCAAATAGAGTAGAAAAAACCAGAAAAGAAAATAAAAAGAAGTTTGATTTAGAAGACGCTAGTTTAACAGATATTATAAAAGAAGCAAAAAAGAATAAAAAGAAAACAAAAAAAGAGCAATAACTATTGCTCTTTTATCATTTTATTTAATCTTGTAGCCAAAGTATAATGACTCTTTTCCGTTAAATGAATACCATCTATTCCAACTTTTAAATCAGTGTTATCAAGATATTCAATATCTAAGTTTTCACAATAAGATTTAAGCAACTGACAATATTCTTCACTCTTCTTTTTTGTATTGCTAAAAATATCGTCATTTGGTAATTCTCTATCATCTACAAGAGGAATACTAGAAACAATCAATCTAGGATAAGTTCCATCTAACAGCATAAAATTACTAATAATTTCTATAAATTTTTTAATCATATCTAAAATGTCTTCTGGACTATTATTAAAGAAGTTTTTTAATTCATTAGTTCCTAACATTAACACAAAAACATCAAATTTATTATGAGACTCCATACAAGGAAGCAAATAGTTATATCCTGTTTTTCCTTTTTTAAGAGGATCAAAATATATTGAAGTTAATGTTCTAGAATTTAATCCTTCCTCGATAACCTCATAATTAGGTCCTAATAAATCTTTTAAGACTCTAGTCCATCTATTTGAATATCTTTGTCCGTTTGATCCGGGAATATAACCCCAAGTATTGGAGTCCCCAAAACATAAAACTCTTTTCACATAATCACTTCCCAATAATATATTAATATAAAAGTATAAAAAGCAAAAGGAAAACCCAATTTATTGAGTTTTTAGTCTTTCATGTTGTTTAGGATTCCATGTTACCCCTATTTTAATATTTCCTTTAGTAAAAAAGGAAAGCTTTCGTAACCAGAACTTTTATTAAAATGACCACCATTTTTTATACTAACTAACTTAGCAGATAAATTTTTAGCAAAACTATTTAAAGCTCCTTGAGTAATAAATGGATCATTATCACTTTTAATACATACTATCTCTTTAGCAACGTTACTAGCCACCGACTCATCTTTCATAAAAAAATCTTTATTGATATTATCGACATATGGTACATTCCCAACATAATTATTAAAACTAGAAATTAAAATAAGCTTCTTTACAATAATTTTATGTTCAAATAAATACCTTAAACTAAATATTCCACCTGTTGACCAGCCAACAACTACATCATCATCACAAAATTCAATATTATTGGCTATTTCAGACCAACTTTTATAACTTTGGTTAGTAGGAGTAGGGAGTCTAGGAACAATGCAATCTATGTCATTTTTAGACAATTCTTTTGATATCCAAGGAATCCATGCAGTTTTAATATCACACTCGGTTCCATAAAAAATAATAGCCTTCATTTACTTTCCCCCTAAAAACAACAATATTATATCATTTTAGAAAAATTAATAAACCTTTATCAACAAAATTGCATCGAGCCCTTTTGTATATAAAATATTTTCTTTAAGATTTTTATAAAGTGAGGTACTTTTATGGGAAACCTAGAAGAAAATATGTATAACAAAAGTTTATTAATAAAATTAAGTAAAAAGCAAGAGGTAGAAGGAATCACCTATGACCATTATGACTATGGTTATATAACTAATGTTGGAGAAGGCAGACACGGTTTAACTTGGTGGTGTGCTAATTTTAACATATTGATGTTAACGGGAGATCTTAAAGGACAAACAATTAGCACTGTAGGAGAACAAGAATTTGATGATGATGTTTTTGACATTACCTTTGGGGATTACAAAGCAAGAACATTTATTAGTAACATTGATTTTAATTCAATTAAAGAGAATCAAGCCACTGAAAGCTATGAATCTATTGTTAAAAAACTTGATGAATTAAACGCTACTTCATATCAAGAAACAATAGAAAAAACAAAAATCAAAGAGCTAATCAAAAATGACCCAGACAAACCATGTGAAGAACATAGAAAAGTTATATCAGAGAGATTAAACAAAAGTAATATATTTAAATTATACAAAGAAAATTGTATCGATTATGACTATGCTTTTATCACTTTTTATGATGATACCAAACATAGCATAAGTGTTGATACAGTAACATTTGTTATCTTAACTGGAGACTACCATGGATTAGAATACCACGTAGAATTACACAGAATAGGAAAAATCAAAAAAATTAAATTTAATCAATACCATTCAGAAAATTTATCTAGAATTATAAAAGACGAAAACTTTGTATATGGTGATTGCACAGATTCTGATTATTCAGATGATAAAACTACTATTACTTTAGAAGAATTAAAAAATAACATCACTAGAAATAAGTAGATATAAAGTCAAAATAACTCACAAAAAAACAGGAAGTTATAATTTCTTGAACTTGTCAACAAAAAGTAGACAGTAAAAAACATTTATTTAAACCCTAATTGAGTCCTATACTCGATTGGGGTTTTATAATTTAATGCATAGCTAGGTCTTAAATAGTTGTGATCATAGATTA
>SVBH01000004.1 GCA_015058985.1 Erysipelotrichaceae bacterium | reverse complement strand
GTTTATCATCTTTTGACCAATATCTATTTGGTCCTTTTCTAATTCTTGCCATATCTGTACCTCCAATTTCATTATAACAAAAAATGCAGACACGTTTTTTTGTGTCTACATTTATCTTATAACTTCATATCTATTTAATGTGTTTCTTTTTTTTATTTGAAGATAAGATAACAAATATTGATACTGTTGCTATAATTGCAACTCCAATCGAAGCATACAATAATGTCATATAATCTTTTTTATCATTTGTTAGTTTGGCGCAAGATTCTACACTATCGCATATGTATAATGGCCCACTATTTTTATAAGTTACGTTTCCAGCGTAATCTTCAGCTCTAACCCATAAATAATAAGTTTTGTTTTTAGTAGGAAGATCAATTGATACATTGTCGTATTCAAATAATTCGTTAGTAAATTCAGCTTCGTTTGGTCTAATATCGCTATTTGAGAATGTATATTTTAAAGTATTTAACATAGAGTTAGTATCAGTTGCTGATACGTTAATAGAATATAATTTTCCTGTCTCAGGGTCTTTTACTTGATTAATTGTTACTACAGGATTTGTATCATCTTTTCTTAATACTTGAGAGAATATTGTTTCATTACCCGCTTTATCTTTGACTGTAATTGTTACAAATGTTTTTGGTAATTCTAAATTGATTTTGAATTTTCCATTTAGAGATTTTTTAACTTTTACTTCTGGTGCTTCTTCTGTACATGTCGTTGTTCCAGTAACTGTTTCAAAGTCTAAACAAAGTTTGTATTTGATTGATTTTACTCCAGATGCAATATAATCAACTGTTGATTTATCGTCATATTTTACTTCTAAATAGTTATTGTCTGTCCAAGCATTTGTTGAGTTTGTTGTAATCTTAGGAGCAATTGAATCATAGTATATGTAATTTGATCTTGTTTCTAATACTTCTATTGATCCAGATGATCCTGCGAAGATTTGTTCTACATAGAAATATTTTACTTTGACTATGTGTCTTCCTTGTAATTGCTCATCTGGTAAACCATCATATAATCTTATTGTTTTTTTCCATGCTGCGTCAGAGTTTATATCTTTACCCATGTAGTTGATAAATGGAGTGTCTAAATGATTTGTCCAGTCATTACATACTATCTTTCCTTCTAATGGATCAAAGCAAGTTTGGTATGAAATATAGTTTGCTTTGATATTATCTGTTGAAACTCTTACTTCAACATCTAATGAATTAGTGTTTCTTGCACCATCGTTTATTTTTATGTAACTATTCTTTGTGTTGCTGTCGATAGTCTTTCTAGTTTTAAATTTTATGGCGTCCCAATTGGTGTAAATAACATAACCAATTCCTATGACAACAGCTAATGTTAATAAAAAAGTTGTAATTTTGAAAATTCTACTCTTTAAATACATGGTTTTCACCTCACGAAAACTATTTTAAAAGGGTGAAAAAAAATTAACAATAATAAAAACGATAAATGTGTATTACTTTTATGTTTTTATAATGGAAAGAAGTTAAAAAGTAATTAACAGAATGATTTAAATAATATATAATATTATCAGGTGATTAAAATAATGAGTAATTTAGTACAAAAATACCGTTTAAAGTATTTGAAATCAACGAATGGATTACTTCTTGTAAGTGCATTTGTTATTATCAGAACAATTTTCTTTTTGTTTGGTAATGAACATATGATTTATTTGCTAGAAATTAATAGAATGACAAATCTGCTTGGAGTCTTTGTTTCTAGTTATGCTAAATTTTTAGGTCCTATTGTAGATGTTTCTATGAGTCTAGTGATATCGGTCATGATATTTCTACTATGGAAAGAGTCGCAGAAAGGAAGGATAAAATTCTTCATTGCTTTTGTAGCTTTTTATTTCTTAGATATGTTTTTATATTTTTATTCATATGATGTTATAAGTTTTTTAATTCATTTTGTATTTTTATCTTATATGGTGTTTGGAATTATTTATTATAAAAAAATGTATGTGGAATATTTATTTTCCAAAAATAATAAAAAAGAGGAGGAACAATAATGGAAATATCAGCAATTATTGATATAGTATTTTTTGGTTTTTTAGGATTATCCTTTTTATTAGGATTATGGAAAGGATTGTTTAAGAGCACATTTAACATTTGTTATAATTTAGTGTTGTTTTTGATAGTTTGGTTATTGATGCCTATTTTAGGGTCAGTGATAGTGAATATGATTCCAAAAGAAGCACTAAATGATATGACAGAATATATGACAACTTCAGAACTAGAAGAATTTTTAAGTAGTTTAATTAGAATATTCGCTTCTGGTATTGTTTGGTTTGTTTTAAGGATTGTTTTATTCCCTATTAAATTAATTATTAGAAGAATTTTTAGAAAGATTATCTTTAAAGGGGAGAAAAGAGCAAAAACTTGGGGAACAAGATTTGGAGGAGCAGCAGTCAGTGTTGCTAACTGTTTCTTAACGTTCGTATTAATTCTTACTCCTTTTACAGGTGTTTTATCTACTTTGAGGGATAGTAAAGGAAATACTAAGTGTATTAGTTTAGATGGATTTAATAGTTGTGATATCACTAATTATTATACCGATAGTACTTTTTCTAAAATTATGTCTGTTGCTAATTTAGATAAAGGAATGTTTAGATTAATGTCTAATATGAAACTTTATGGCGAAAAGATAAATCTTCAACAAGATTTAAAGAATACTTTTGATATTTACTTAACTTTAGAAAAAAAGGGATTATCTTTAGAAGGCGAAATGGACGCTGCTGCTTTGGCAAGTAAATTGACTTCTGAGGATGTAACTAGGTTAGGTAATTCTATTTCTAGTGTTAAATTATTAGTTACTATTATTGAAAAAGTTGGATTTAAAGTTATTGAGAAAGAGTTGGATTTACCAGAAGGTTTTGATTTAACTAAGATTAGTGCTAAGCAAGAAATTCAAAATTTATTCAATATAGCAAGTGAAATCGTTAAGTTGCCTTTATTTGAAGGAACAGAAATAACTGATAATTACTACAATATTGTCGCAAATTTAGATGGTGAACATATTGATGGATTGGTTGAAAGTATTAAAAAATCTAATTTAATTACACAATTATATGATACTTATTTGGTTCCTAAGTTTGATGAAATGGTAGAAGAATTAATTAGTTCTTTTGGAGGAACTAAGACTGTTACTATTAACACAGAAGGAATTGATTTTAGTGAAGAATTACATGCTATTTTAACTGCTGTAAGTAAATTTAAAGATACTGGTGTAATTGTGTTGAATGCAGAGACAAATGAATATGAGCTTTCTGCAAAAGGAAGTGCAATTTTATCAAACGTTAATGAAACTGAGACAAATGAGTTGGTAGATTCTTTATTTGAATCTAGTTTAATTTCCCAAGTTATTGGAAATGTTGTTGAACCATTTGTTATTAAATATTTTAATGATACTTTGGATAAAGATTATACTAGTGAAGACTTAAATTTAGGAGATGTTAGTTGGTCTACTGAAATTAAAAATATTGTTTCATTAGCTGTACTTCTTTCTAAGGAGGGTGTTATTGATGCCATTGAAAATGACCAGGATATGTTAGAAGCTATTTTGGGACCTACTAAAGAAAAAGTATCTTTATTAGGACAAAAGATGGGATCTTCTAAACTTATAACTGCTCTTATTCCTGAAATTATTGAACCAACTCTTGAAGAAACTTTAACTTCAATGATGGAAGAAGGAACTGTCTCTTTACCAGAAGACATTGATTGGTCTACTGAAATGGAAGCTTTATTAGTAGCTGCGAAAGTATTTTATGATGGCGGTGCATTCGAAGATGATTTTGATGTCAATACATTTATAGCAGAATTAGAAGTAGATGGAGAAGTTGATGAGATAGAAGAATTAAGTGATGCAATTGTTTCTTCTGAAGTATTTATGGCTGTTTTCCCAGATATTATTGAATCTCAAATTAAATCTATTGATGAGACTTTAACTTATGATGAAATTGTTTGGGAAGAAGAAATAGAAAATTTATTAAGAGCATATAAAATGTTATCTAATGAAGGGTTCTTTGCAGATGGAGCAGAAACTACTGATATAATGGTTGATATCTTAAAAGTTGATGCTAATATTGATACTTTGTTTGCATCTAATGTTATTTATAAAGTAGTTACTAGTAAATTGAATACAGAACTTGATAGTTTTGAATTTGATGGAGAAACATTAGTTGTTGGAAGCACTGATGATTTTACTAAGTCTGATTGGAAAAATGAAATAAAATTATTGGTTAATGCTTTAGATAATGAAGATGCTGTTAATGATTTTGAAAACATTGGAAAAATGGATCCTAGTGCTAGTGATACTCAAATTAGAATAAATAATGTAAGTGTTATTGTTTCTAACTTGTTGGAGTCAAAAACTCTTGGACCTTCAATTACTAATAAAGTTAATGAATTATTAGAATTAGATGGAACTGATAAGAAAACGCAAGAAGAATTAACAGATGGAGTATCTTGGAGTGTTGAATTAACTGCTGCTAATGAATTGTTGTGGAATATAACAGATGATGCTACTCACGAAACTCAAAAAGATGTAGAAATAGAAATGATTCCTAGTTTTATTGATAGTGCAAAAGAAACTGTCGTAGTTAAGGATTTAGTTTCTACAAAGGTTAAAGATGGTTTGGCTGTTATAAAGGCAGAAGATGGTACTGCTTTATTTGAAGATACATTTATTAATTCATTGGATATTTTTGATGATAACAATGATGGTAGTGTAAATTGGGATAATGAAGTATCTGTTAAAGATCAATTTGAGATTATCCATTATCCAGGAGATGCTGATTATAGTAATGTTGAAGGTGGAGATGGAGATAAGCTTACTGCTGCAATGACTGCTGCTGCTGACACAACAGTTGTTAAATATATTGTTGAAGATACATTATTTGATGAAATTAAGAGTTTAGTAAAACCTTATTTCTTTGAAGATGTAGATAATCCTACAACTTCTGAAACAGCTGAATATGAGGATTATATTGATAATTTAGATATCTTTGGTGCTGACTATAGAAAAGAATTCAACGTTTATGATAAATTACAAGAATTTGATGGTGTTAGCGATGAAAGTGACGAATTTGGTCCTAAACTTGATGAGTTGAAGCTTGTTCTAGCTGATTCTACAATTTTTGGTCCTGTTGCTGAAAGAGAGATTAAGTCTAGATTAAAATCTGTTTTAGGAGAAATTGATATTGATAATGATGTCAGTACTGCAACTAATGTTGAATTTGTAGATAGTTTAGTCATTAAGGATATTAATTGGACTAATGAACTTGCTGTTAAAGATGGACTAGAAACAATGTTACCTCTTGAAGATTTCACAATTGATGCATCTAATGTAAATGAATTGTTTGGTGAAGATGGATTGTTTAAGAAGATTGCAAATTCTGTTATTGTTGCTTCTGTTATCAATTCTAACGATATTCCAGATGAAAAGAAGATTGCTATTGATAATGTACTTGTTTACAATACAATCGTCAGTGAAATTGATAATTTAGATGCTCCTACAACTGGTAAGGATGCACTTAAGAAAATTGTCTATTTTGAATAGTAATTATTAGAAAAGGGAACAAATGTTCCTTTTTCTTTTATGAATAAAATGGTAAACTAATATGGGAAAAAGATGAGACCACTAAGGAGTGAAAATATGGCACAATATATATATGGAAAAAATGTTGTAAGTGAAAGGATAAAAAGTAAGAAAGATATTGAACAAATTTTATTGGTAGATAATTTTTCTGATTCTAAGGTTCTAAAGCTTCTTAGTGATAACAAATTAAAAATTACTTATATAGATAGCAAAAAAGCTGATAAATTAAGTAATAAAGGATTGCATCAAGGAATTTTAGCAAAAGTAAAGTCTTATGAGTATCGAGATTATAAGTCAGTTGAAAAAATTATCAAAGATAAAAAAGATTCAATTGTACTAATTGCAGATGGAATTGAAGATCCTCATAATTTTGGTGCGATTTTGAGAACATGTGATGCAATTGGGGTAGATGCTGTTTTTGTACCAAAATTTGGTAATGCACCTTTAAATGATACAGTTGCAAAGGTTTCTACTGGAGCTATTGAACATGTTCGTATATGTCAAGTTACTAATCTTAATCGATTAATAGAAGATTTAAAAACTATTGGTTATTGGTTGGTTGGCGCAGAGGAAGATAATTCTTTGGATTATCGCCAAGTAGATTACAAAGGAAAGATTGCTCTTGTTGTAGGTTCTGAAGGAAAAGGAATTTCCAAATTAGTTTTAAAAAACTGCGATTTTAAAGTTAATTTACCAATGGTTGGGCATGTTAATTCTTTAAATGTTTCTGTAGCTACAGGGATACTTTTATATCAAATTCATTCACAACAAAATCCATTATAGGAGGAATAAATTTGGATGAGTGTAGCGATGATTTACTTATAAGTCTTGTTAGGGAAGATAATAAGGAAGCATATAATCTATTGTTCGATAGATATAAGAAAATTGTTTTAAAATGGATTAATAATAAAAAAGGTTTGCTGAGATTTAATAAGATCGAGGTAGAAGATATTTTTAATGATTTCTTATCTGTGTTCGATAATTATATTGATGAATATGATAGCAATTTAGGTCGTTTTATTTCTTATTTAAAGGTATGTTTGGATCGATTTATCATTAAGAAAATTAGAAGTGAGAATTCTAATGGTAAGAAAGCATTAGCTAGTGCTTTGTCTTTAGATGCATCTTTGAATGGTTTAGATGATATCAATTATCTTGATACTGTTGAGTCTAAATATATTATTAGTGATGTATCTGGTAATTATGACGTTGCTGATAAAAGTGATAGTATAAAGGAAATACTTTCCAAATTGAGTAATGAGGAACTAAAGATTATCACTTTAAAAAGCGAAGGTAAAAGTTATAAAGAAATTGGAGAGATTGTAGGAATACCTTTTAAGAGAGTAGATTATGTTATTTACAAGATCAGAAAAAAATTAACAAATTGCTAAAAAATCGTAATAAAAATTGACTATTAATCGCACATGTGATAAATTTTTAAAGGTAAGGTGGTGCTTTTATGAGAAAAAAAGTGTTACTTGTTTGCACGAAGTGTTTATCTAGAAATTACACCACGACAGTTAAAACTTCGGATGATAAAAGACTAGAAGTAATTAAGCATTGTAAAAAATGTAACGAGCATACTTTGCATAAGCAAAGTAAGTAAGGAGGATAAAGAATATGTTTAGAACAATTGGAAGATATTTTAAAGGTGTTGCTTATGAATCTACTAAAGTAAGATGGGCTAAACCAAAAGAAGTTGTTTTTACTACTATTAAGGTTTTATTGTATCTTGTATTTTTTGGATTGTTATTTCATGTATTAAATGCAGTTATTGTTAAAATGTTTGAAATAATTGGATTAACTATGTAATTGTAGGTGATAGAGATGGAAGAAAATAGAATGAATGAACCAATTTTAGAAGAAGATAAAGTTTCCAATGAAAAAAAATGGTATGTTGTTAATGCTTATTCTGGACATGAAAATAAAGTAAAAGATAATCTTATTAGAAGAATTGAAAGTATGAATATGCAAGATTATATTTATAGAGTTATCGTCGCTGAGCAACCTGTAAGTGTAATGAAAGATGGCGTTAATACTGGTAAGGTTAAAATGAAAAATACATATCCTGGATATGTATTTGTTGAAATGATTATGACTGATGAAGCATGGTATGTTGTTAGAAATACTCCTGGAGTTACTGGATTCGTTGGATCAAGTGGACGTGGAGCTAAACCTTTTCCTTTACCTAAAGAACAAATTGAACCTGTGTTAAAGAGAATGGGAATGGTTGAAGATGATATGTTCTGTGGATATCAAGCTGGTGATGATGTTAGAATTCTTCAAGGTCCTTTAGCTGGTAGTGAAGGAACTATTCAATCAATTGACACAGCAAGAAAAATGGTTGTTGTAAGTGCTATCTTCTTTGGCAGAGAAACTCCTGTTGAAGTTGCATTTACTGATATTGAAAAAATTTAATTAAAAAGAAAAAGTCCTAATTTTTGCTTAGGACTTTTAATTTTTTTATGGTCTACGAGGACCTACAAAATTCTTTTCAAATTCTTCTTGTTTTTTCAAGTATTCAGTTTGTTCTTCAGGGCTTAATTGTTGGAATTCTTCCACGCTTAATTCTTTGAAGTCCATATCTTTATTTTTCTCAATAAAATCTAAGTTGATTCCAGAGAACATATTTTTAGCAGTTCCAAGATTTTTCTCAATTTTAGCTTTTTCTTCTTCATTAAGAGGTCTTTCTGTAACTCCTTTTTCGCCTTTTTTGTCGTCTTTTTTAAGAGTATTGATATCAAGTGTATTGACAACTTGATCAACGTATTCAAGGTTAGCAATTGTTTCCTCTTTTTCAGGAACGTTTTTATTAGGAGCTAATTGGATGTTTACGTCTTGAGTAGCTGCAGTTTGTTTGATAGCATTGTCTACGGATTGTGCTAATTCTTTTTTGCCTTTTGGATCTAAGCTATGAATGATAGCAGGGGCTTTTTGCTCTATAACTTCTGCGACCTTTTTAGCAACCTTTTCGTTTACAATGTTTTCTAAGTTTGCTTCGGGGTCTCCAACTTGTTTTGATACGTGTTCTAAAAGATATTTGTTAGTTAAATCAGTTTCTACAAAGTGCTTTATTTTTGGTGGTAACTTATCAATGATTTTGTCTATTTTTGTTTTAACTTCTACTTCAATTTTTGCTTCTTTTTCAATTTGCTTTGTATTGGTAGTAGGATTTGGAAAATTATCGTAAGCTTCATCCATGATTTTATCAGTGAATTTCTTTTTTTCTTCAGGTTTTAAATTTTTAGTAGATTGTTCTGCAATATTAACAAAAGCTTCTAAATAAGAAATATTTTCAATTAACTGATCCATAAGGTTTAAGATATCATTTCCCTTTAAGTAGATAGGAGTGTAATTTGTATTTAAAATCTTAATGTCTTTGATTTCAAAAACAAATCCTCCATCTTGTATTTTTTCCATGGTTAAGGATCCGTTTTGATTAAAAACATTGTGTTTTCCTAGTTTATACAGTTCTTTGTTTAAAATTGACATTTTGTTATCAAATAGAGCATTAAAAGATAATTCTAATGATCTTAGTTGTTGATTTTTGTCTGATCCTTTGAACATTTCTTTGTAGAAATCATCAACACTTGTTTTGTTAATGTTCATTTCCATGATAATCAACTCCTCTATGGTTATAGTATAATCTAATTAAGATTATAAAAAAAGTAAAAACGCTTTTTTTGTTCAAAAGCAACTAGTTTTCAAAAGTTTTACACAATGAAAATGGCTTTTTTATAAATTTCTTGCAAATATATTATATTTGTAATAAAATATCAAAGTGCACGGGTGTGCAAGATTGCGCAGTGGCAGAACGTAAGTTTGTTATGACCACAGCACGGACAAAAATAATAGGAGGTGTGTCACGTGAGTAAGAAAGTCGCAAAGGTTGTTAAGTTAGAACTTCCAGGCGGAGCTGCAAAACCAGGATCAGCATTAGCATCAGCTGGTGTTAATATGCCTAAGTTTTGTACAGAGTTCAACGACAAAACAAAAGACAGATCAGGAGAACCTGTACCTGTAATTATCACAGCTTATGAAGATAAGAGTTTTGATTTTGTTGTAAAAACAGCACCAGCTTCATATCTTATCAAAAAGTATGCAGGTGTTAAATCTGGATCTGCAAAAGCTAAAACTGTTAAAGTTGGAACTTTGAAAAAAGAAGATTTGAAGAAAATTGCTGAAGCTAAAATGGTTGATTTAAACGCTAATGACGTAGAAGCTGCAATGAAGATTATTGCAGGAAGCGCTAGAAGCATGGGCGTTACAGTAGAAGAATAAAATAGAGTGGGAGGAAAATCCGTTAATACCACAGGGAGGAAATTATGAAGAAAGGAAAAAAATATGTAGCAGTTGCTGCACTTGTTGAAAAGAACAAAGCTTACCCAATTGCAGAAGCTTGCGAATTAGTTAAGAAAACTAATCCATCTAAATTTGATGCATCTGTAGATGTTTCATTTAGATTAGGGGTTGACCCAAAATATGCTGACCAACAAATCAGAGGAGCTCTAGTTTTACCTAATGGAACTGGAAAAACAAAAGTAGTTTTAGCTATTACTAATAAAGTAGAAGAAGCTAAAGCAGCTGGAGCTGACTATGTTGGTGGAAAAGAAATGATCGAAAAGATCCAAAAAGAAAGTTGGTTTGGATATGATGTTATCGTAGCTACTCCAGATATGATGGGAGAGTTAGGTAAAATTGGTCGTTTATTAGGACCTAAAGGTTTAATGCCAAACCCAAAAACTGGAACAGTTGCTATGGATATCGCAAAAGCAGTATCTGAAGTTAAAGCTGGTAAAGTAGAATACCGTGTTGATAAAGAAGGAAACATCAACTTATCAATCGGTAGAGTTTCATTCGAACCTACTAAATTACAAGAAAACTTCAAAGCAATTTATGATGTTTTAGTAAAAGCTAAACCATCTACTGTTAAAGGTCTATATATGAAGAATGTAGCATTAAGTACTACAATGGGACCTTCAGTAAAAGTTTTAGTAGAAAAAATTTAATTAAATTAGATTAAAGCGTATTCAATAGCCAAAGACAGTAACGGTCGAAGTTAGACTTAATAAGGTTACCGAGGTGTAAAGAGAATGTTATTTCTTAAACTCACCCTGTCTTTGTACAGGGTTTTGTTTTGGATATTGGTACTTTTTAATAAAAATAAAAAGGAGGAAACTTAAGTGAATCAAAGAACAATCGAAGCAAAACAACAAACTGTAGAACAAATCGCTACTATGATGAAAGAAAGCGGATCTGTAGTTGTTGTAGAATATCGTGGATTAACAGTTGCTGCTTTAACTAACTTACGTAGACAATTACGTGCTGAAAATGCAAGTATTAAAGTTTACAAAAACAATTTAGTTGTAAGAGCTGCGCAAAGTCTAGGATATGAAGGACTTACAGAAAGTCTAGTTGGACCTAACGCAATTGTATTAGGTAAAGAAGCTACTACTGCTCCTGCAATTCTAAGTAAATTTGCTAAGAAAGAGAAAAACTTAGTAATCAAATCTGGAGTTGTTGAAGGAAAAGTATTAGGAGAAAAAGAAATTAAAGAAATCGCAAAGTTACCAAACAAAGAAGGTATGATTTCAATGTTATTAGGATGTTTACAAACACCTATCATCAAATTTGCATGTGCTGTTAAAGCAGTAGGCGAAGCAAAAGAAGCTTAATAGAGGAGGAAAATTAAAATGGCAAAATTAAGTGCTCAAGAAATTATTGAAAGTTTAAAGGAAATGACTATCCTAGAAGTTAATGAATTAGTCAAAGCAATCGAAGAAGAATTTGGAGTAGTTGCAGCAGCTCCTGTAGCTGGAGCAGCAGCACCAGCAGCTGAAGCAGAAGCAGCAGCAGCACCAAGCGAAGTTAGCGTATTCTTAAAATCAGTTGGAGCTAACAAAGTTGCAGTTATCAAAGCAGTTCAAGCATTAACAGGTGTTGGACTTATCGATGCTAAGAAATTAGTAGATGGTGCACCTTGTGCAATTAAAGAAAAAGTATCACCAGCAGCAGCTGAAGAAGCAAAAGCTAAATTAGTTGAAGCTGGAGCTGAAGTTGAAGTAAAATAATTAGCCTAATAAAAACTAAACCTGCAGTAAATTCAATGCAGGTTTTGGTCGTTTAAGGAGGTAGCAAAGATGTCTCATTATTTTGAAAATGATAAAGACTTAAAATCAAAAAAGATGGAATTTAAATATACCTTTAATAATAAAGAATATATTATGAAATCTGATTTTGGAGTTTTTTCTAAAGATGAATTAGATGAGGGAACTGCTATCTTCTTGAATGTACTTAAAGAAGAATCTTTAAATGGTAGAATATTAGATCTTGGTTGTGGAATTGGATGTTTGGGCATTACACTTGCTTCTATTTTTCCTGAAAGTAAAATTGAAGGAGTAGATGTCAATGAGAGAGCTTTATCTTTGTGTAATGAGAACATCCTTCTAAACAAGATTAATAATTATAAGGTTTATGAAAGTAATATTTGTTCTAATGTAAAAGGATTATTTAATATGGTAGTAACTAATCCTCCAATTAGGGCAGGCAAAGAAGTTGTATTTAGTTTTTTCTCACAGGCGTACAACTGTTTAGATTTAAATGGAATCCTATATGTAGTGAATAGGAAAAGTCATGGTGCGAAGAGTAGTGAGAAAAAGTTAATAGAATTATTTGGAAATTGTGAAATTCTTGAAAAGAAAAAAGGTTTCTATATTTTAAAGTCCATTAAATGTGGATAATTAGGTTATTAAATTGACTTTACTTATAGTAAAAAATATAATTGTAGAATGTGTAAAAAAGACATTTCTGGCCAAAAACAAATGTTTGAAAGAGGTGACTGTTAGTGGCAAAATCAACACTTCCAACAACAGAAAAATTTAAAGAAAGAATCAACTATGGAAAGGTTAAAGATGTACTTCCTTTACCTAACCTTATTGGAGTTCAAATTAACTCTTTTAAGTGGTTATTAAAAGATGGTTTAAGAGAAGTATTTGAAGAAATCTATCCAATTGAAAATGCTAATGGTTCATTAGAACTTCAATTCGTTGATTATGAATTTGGAGAGCCAACTTATAGTATTGATGATTGTAAAGAACAATTCTTAACATATTCAATGCCTTTAAGAGCTACATTCAGATTAATTAATAAGTTAACAGGTGAAATTAAAGAAAGTAAGATTTTCATGGGAGATTTCCCTATTATGACTGATAGTGGTACTTTCGTCATAAATGGAGGAGAAAGAGTTATCATTTCTCAATTAGTTAGATCTCCAGGGGCTTACTTTAGTCAAGTGATGGATGTTAACAAAGGTAAAATGACTTATGGGGGAGAAATTATTCCTACCAGAGGTACTTGGATTGAATTTGAAACAGATGGTAATGATTTAATCAACGTTAGAATTGATAGAACTAAGAAATTACCTGCTACTGTATTATTAAAAGCTATTGGTATCGAACAAAATGAAGTTTTAATTGATTTGTTTGGTGATGATTATCGTTTAATCAATACTTTAGAAAAAGATTCCACTGCTTCAACTAAAGAAGCTATGATTGAAATCTATAACAAATTAAGACCAGGTGAACCTGCTACTGAAGAAGGATCTAAGATTTTACTTATCCAAAGATTCTTTGATCGTAAAAGATATGATCTTGCTAAAGCAGGTAGATATAAATTAAATAGAAAGTTAAATGTATATGAAAGATTATTAGACAAGATTATTGCAGAGCATCTAGTTGATGCTGATGGTGAAATTGTCTATAAAAAAGGTACATTTATTGATAAAGAAAAATTAGACTATTTAAGAAGTATTAAATTCTTTGAAAATGGTGCTCATAAAGTTACATTAGATTTAAATACTGATTTAGATGATGATTGTAATGTTCAAATCGTAAAAGTATACACATCAGAAGACCAAGATAGAATTATGAATATTATTGGTACTGACATGTCTATAACAAAGAAATATGTAACAATGTCTGATATTGTTGCTACATTCTCATTTACTATGAATATGTTAGAAGGATTTGGTGTTAACGATGATATTGACCATTTAAGTAATAGACGTGTTAAACCAGTTGGTGAATTAATCCAAAACCAATTTAAGATTGGATTATCAAGAATGGAAAGAAGCGTTAAAGAAAAAATGTCTATTTCTGATACAACAGGAATGACTCCTCAAAACATTTCAAATGTTAGACCTTTAACTGCTGCTATTAAAGAATTCTTCTCAAGTAGCCAATTATCACAATATGCTGACCAAGTTAACCCATTGTCTGAATTAAGTCATAAGAGACGTATTTCTGCTTTAGGAGCAGGAGGATTAACAAGAGAAAGAGCTGGAGCGGTCGTCAGAGACGTTCACGTTACTCACTATGGAAGAATCTGTCCTGTTGAAACTCCTGAAGGAGGAAATATCGGTCTTATCAATAACTTAGCTAACTATGCTATTATCGATGAATATGGATTTATTAAAACTCCATATCGTAAAGTTGATAAAGAAACAGGTAAGCTAACAGATGAATGTATTTATATGTCTGCAGATGATGAATATGAATATTATATTGCAGAAGCAAATATTAAATTAGATGCAGAAGGCAGAATTGCTGAAGATAGAGTAGTTGCTCGTCATAAAGGTGAAAATATTGAAGCTAGTAAAGAAGATATTGACTTTGTAGGTGTTTCATCTAAGCAAATCATTTCTGTTGCAGCTTCTTGTATTCCTTTCTTAGAGAATGATGATGGACAACGTGCTTTGATGGGTGCAAACATGCAGAAACAAGCAATTCCTCTTTTAAGACCTGATTCACCTATCGTTGGAACAGGTATGGAAAAATATGTTGCTCACGATAGTGGAGTTTGTGTTCTTGCTAAGGAAGATGGAACTGTTAAATATGTAGATGGAAATAGAATAGAAGTCGAAGGTAAGAAAGGAACTGAAGTTTATAGATTACATAAGTTCCAAAGATCTAACCAAGGTACTGCAATCGTTCAACATCCAATCGTAGAAGTTGGACAAAAAGTTAAAGCAGGGGAAATCATTGCTGATGGACCTGCAACTCAAAATGGTGAAATGGCATTAGGACAAAACGTTGTTGTAGCATTCATGACATGGAATGGTTATAACTTCGAGGATGCTGTCATTATGTCTGATCGTGTTATTAAAGATGATGTTTATACTTCACTTCATATTGAATCATATGATGTTGAGTGTAGAGATACTAAATTAGGACATGAGGAAATCACTAGAGATATTCCTAATGTTGGTGAAGATTCAAAAGTACAATTAGACTCTAGAGGTATTGTTGTACCAGGATTTGATGTTAGAGATGGTGATATCCTTGTTGGAAAGATTACTCCAAAAGGACAAACTGAACCATCACCTGATGAAAAATTATTAATGGCAATCTTCGGAGAAAAGACTAAAGAAGGAAAAGATACTTCTTTAAGGGTTCCACATGGTGGAGCAGGAACTGTTGTAGATGTTAAAGTATTCTCAAGAAAACAAGGACATGAAATGGCTCCTGGAGTAAATGAAGTTATTAGAGTATATATTGCTCAAAAACGTAAAATCCAAGAAGGAGATAAGATGGCTGGAAGACACGGAAACAAAGGTGTTATCTCTAAAATCTTACCTCAAGAAGATATGCCTTTCTTAGAAGATGGTACTCCAGTAGATATCATGTTAAACCCATTAGGAGTTCCTTCTCGTATGAACATTGGACAAATTCTAGAATTCCACTTAGGTATGGCTGGAAAGAGATTAGGTGTTAAATTTGCTACTCCAGTATTTGAAGGAGTTACAAATGATGAACTTGTCAAATTAATGGCAGAATCAGGAATGGCACCTGATGGAAAAGAAGTCTTACGTGATGGAAGAACGGGTGAAAGATTTGATGCTAGAGTAGCAGTAGGAGTCATGTATATGATTAAGTTAAACCACATGGTTGATGATAAACTGCATGCTAGAGCAATTGGACCTTATTCAATGGTTACTCAACAACCACTTGGAGGTAAAGCTCAAAATGGTGGACAAAGAGTTGGAGAAATGGAAGTATGGGCTTGTGAAGCATACGGAGCAGCGCACTTATTACAAGAAATTATGACTATCAAATCAGATGATATGATTGGTAGAGCAAAAACATATGAAGCTATTATTAAAGGAAAACCATTACCTACACCTGGAGTTCCTGAATCATTTAGAGTTATGGTTAAGGAATTACAAGGTTTAGCAATTGATGTTAAACTATATGATGTAGATGGAGAATTAATTGATAATAAAGCAGCTTCAAAAGCAATCGAAAAAGAAGAAACTGAATTAGTTACAACTTTAAAAGATGAAATGAATAAATACGAAGATTTCCAATATGAAAAGTTTGAAAGCTTCGAGGATGAAGAGTAAGGAGGATAAAGTAGGATGATAGATGTTAATCGTTATGGATCAATGCAAATAGGTCTTGCTTCTCCTGAAAGAATCCTAGAATGGTCTTATGGAGAGGTTACTAAACCTGAAACTATAAACTATCGTTCATTAAAACCTGAACCAGATGGTTTATTCTGTGAAAGAATTTTCGGACCAAGTAAAGATTTCGAATGTCATTGTGGAAGATATAAAAAGATTCGTTATCAAGGAATGGTTTGTGAAAAATGTGGAGTTGAAATTACAACTAAATCTGTTCGTAGAGAAAGAATGGGACACATTAAATTAGCTACTCCTGTTGTACATATTTGGTATTTAAAAGGTATTCCTTGTCGTATTGGAATGGTATTAGATGTTAGCCCTAAGTCTTTAGAAGAAGTTGTATACTTCATTTCTAATATTGTTTTAGACCCAGGAAATACTCCTCATTTATCTAAATGTGAAGTTTTAGATGAAAAAACAGCAAGAATGAAATTTGCTGCTATTACTAGAGATATCTTAACTAAATTGGATCCTGAATCTAGTGAATATGCTGGAACAGAAATGATGATTGAAAAAATGGAAAATATTAAAGAACCATTTGAATTCATCGCTTATGCTAGCTATATTTCAAGACATACAGGTGCTAAGTTTGGAACTGGTGCAGAAGCAATTAAACAACTTTTAAGTGAAGTTGATATTCAAGCTGAATATGACAAAATTGAAGCAGAATTAAAAGAAACAGTAGGAAAGAAAAATCAAAGAAGACAAAAACTATTAAAAAGATTAGATGTCATTGATTCTTTCTTAAAGAGTAACAATAAACCTGAACACATGGTTCTTGATGTAGTTCCTGTTATACCACCTGATTTAAGACCTATGTTACAACTTGATGGTGGACGTTTTGCTACAAGTGATTTAAATGATTTATATAGAAGAGTAATTACAAGAAATACTCGTTTACAAAAATTAATTGATATTAATGCACCTAGCGTTATCTTAATGAATGAAAAGAGAATGTTACAAGAATCTGTTGACGCTTTAATCGATAATGGTAGAAGAGGTAAAGCAGTAACAGGTGCTGGTGGTAGAGCATTAAAATCATTATCTAGTGCTTTAAAAGGAAAACAAGGTCGTTTCCGTCTTAACTTATTAGGAAAGCGTGTTGACTATTCAGGACGTTCAGTTATCGCAGTTGGACCAGACCTAAAGATGTATCAAGCAGGTATTCCTCGTGAAATGGCAGTATCTTTATTAAGACCTTTCATCGCAGCTGAACTAATTAAACAAGAAGTTGCTACTTCTCATAAACAAGCTGATCGTATGATTAGTAGATATGATGAAAAGGTGTTGGATGTTCTTGAAGTTATCATTAAAGAACACCCTGTATTATTAAACCGTGCTCCAACCCTTCACCGTTTGGGTATTCAAGCATTTGAACCTAAATTAGTAGATGGAAAAGCAATTAGACTTCACCCATTAGTTTGTGGTGGATTCAATGCTGACTTCGATGGAGACCAAATGGCTGTTCACGTACCTTTATCAGAAGAAGCTAAAGCAGAAGCTAGAATTCTTATGTTAGCTTCTAACAATATATTAGGACCTAAAGATGGAAGAACTATTGTTACTCCTTCTCAAGACATGGTTTTAGGAAATTTCTATATTACTATGGAATATGATAAAGCTGTATATGAGCATAAAGCACAAGAATTAAGAGAAAATGGAGAAGAACTTGAAGCAGAAAAATATGATTTATTTGCTGAAAGTGAAGGAAAAATATTTGCTACTTATGATCAAGTAATTCTTGCATATGAAACTGGTAAAGTTGATTTGCATAACAGAATTGCTGTTCGAATTGGTGGCTTAAATAAAATGTATTTTGATGAAAGTGATTATGACAAATATTTAATCACTACTGTAGGTAAGTTAATTTTTAATAGCATTATGCCTTCTAAATTACCTTATTTAAATGAACCTACAAAAGAAAACTTAAAAGATACACCAAGAAAATATATTGTTGAACCTGGAACTGATGTTAAAACATTAATTTCAGAATCACCATTAATTAAACCTTTTATTAAGAAAAATTTTGGAATGATTATCGATGAAGTATTCAATAGATTTAGAACTACTGAAACTTCTATTATGCTTGATAAATTGAAAGATTTAGGATTTAAAATGTCTACTAAGGCAGCGTTTACTATTTCTTTATTTGATATCACTCCTTTTGATAAGAAGAGAGAGTATTTCAAAGACGTTGAAGCAAAAATCGATGAAATTAAGAGAATGTATGATAATGGTTATCTTACAAATGAAGAAAGATATAACTATGTTATTGGATTATGGGATGGAGTTAAGAACAGAGTTCAATCTGAACTTACTGAACAAAGAAAACAAGATCCATATAACCCACTTGTTATGATTTCTGACTCTGGAGCTAGAGGTAGTGCATCACACTTTACTCAATTATCTGGAATGAGAGGATTGATGGCTAATACTTCTGGTAAACCTATTGAAATTCCTGTTAAATCATGTTTTAGAGAAGGTTTAACAGTATCTGAATACTTTATTTCTACTCACGGTACTCGTAAAGGTAATACCGATACAGCGTTAAAAACTGCTGAATCTGGATACTTAACAAGAAGACTTGTTGATGTATCTCATGATGTTATCATAAGAGAAGAAGATTGTGGTGTTGACCATGGATTTATCGTTAAAGATTTAGGTGATGAAGCTGCAACAATGGTTAAACTTGTAGACAGAGTAGTTGGTAGATTCTCTGTTAAAGACATCATTGATCCAAATGATGGAAGTATCATTGTTAAAGCAGGAGATTTAATTACAGCATTTGCTGCTAAGAAAATTGAACAAGCTGGAATCAAAGAGGTAGAAGTTAGATCATTATTCACATGTGAATGTGCTAATGGTGTATGTCAAAAATGTTATGGAACAAACTTAGCAACTGGTATGGTCGTCAACATTGGTGAAGCTGTTGGAACTATGGCTGCTCAATCAATTGGAGAACCAGGTACTCAATTAACAATGAGAACCTTCCATACAGGAGGAGTTGCTGGTAGCGATATCACTCAAGGTTTACCTAGAGTTGAGGAATTATTTGAAGCAAGAAATCCTAAGAAAGAAGCTGTAATTTCTAATATTAATGGTAAGGTAGTATCCATTAAAGAAGAAAGCGGAATGTATGAGATTGTTGTTGCAAATGATTTAGATTCATTCACATATAACCCTGTATTTGGTTCTAAATTACTTGTAAAAGTTGGTGAAGAAGTTGAAACAGGACAAAAATTAACTGAAGGTTCTATTAATCCTAAGAACTTACTTGAAGTAGCTGGACCAGTTGCGGTTCAAAACTACATCTTAAAAGAAGTTAATAAGATTTATAAGAGCCAATCACTAGATATTTCAGATAAACATATTGAAGTTATTGTTCACCAAATGTTAAGAAAAATATTAGTTATTGAAACTGGAGATACTGATTTGGTATATGGTACTAAAGTAAGTAACTATGAATTTATGAGAGCTAATAAAGCTGCTTTACTTGCAGGAAAAAGACCTGCAGTTGGAAGACAAGTATTACTAGGAATTACTAAAGCTGCTCTAGAAACTGAATCATTCTTATCTGCTGCATCTTTCCAAGAAACTACAAAAGTTTTAGCAGATGCTGCAATTAAAGGTAAGAGAGACTTCTTATCTGGACTTAAAGAAAATGCAATTGTTGGTAAACTTATTCCAGCAGGAACAGGACTTAAAAACTTTGGAATTGAGGAAACTGTTGAAGATGAAGAAACTGAAGATGAAGATTTCGACTTCTCATTCCATGATGAAATATTCTAATATATTAAAATTAGAGTTAGCGAAAGCTGACTCTTTTTTTTTCACAAAATGGATGATATGTATTTATCTATAATATTTTAACTTATTATAATAATTATCAGAAGGTGTTAAAATGGCTATTAAGACTTTAAATAACATTGATGTAATTAATCCTATAAAAAATTATAAGCAATATTTTATCGAGATTTTTGTTTCTTTTTATGGTGAAAAGAATAGAAGTAGAATTGAAGAAAGATTCAATTCTATCACTTTTTTGCATCTTCCAAAGGAAAATAATGATTTAGAGGAATTGATTACAGCTTATTGTTATTATGATGCGTTGTGTTTAGTAGATGATTTTAATGAAAAAGTTTTAGGTCAGAAGATAACGATAAGATATTTGACTCCTGGTGTAATTTGTGAGATTTATGACAATTTGAAAAGTCAATCTGAAATGAATGAGGAACAAGAATTAGCTTTTTTTGAAATTGTTTCTGTTCTTTCAGGGCAAATAGATGAAGAATTAGATGTAAGTACCGAAGAAGGGCAAAAAACAATCAAAATTTGTCAAGAATGGTTAAATGATGAAACAAATGTAAAATATTTATTAAAAAAATTAAAAATGGGTTCTAATATTTGGAGAGAAAATTATCAGGATAGATACAATACTTTAATATTGAAAGCTAACGAGGAATATGAAAATTTATCAAAACAAATTACAGATAACGTTTTTTATAATACAGCTTTAAGTAAATTGAAATCTTTGAAAATTAAAAGTTTAGACGAAGCAATCGAAGCTCTTTTGTTTCAATATGTATATGAACAGGGTAATTGGCAAGGAGCATGTATACCTTATTTAGATAAGGAGCAAATTAAAAGTATTTGTATTTTACCTTTGATATTTAATTTGTCTAAGAATACATTTATTCATGAATGTAATCACGCAATAGCATCTAATTTAATTAATTCAAACGATGAGGAAACTAATATTAAGGTAGGTTTGACTATTAATACGTACTCTAATGATATTAGTAAAGATGATGTTATAGTGGTAAAGGAAAATGATGATAGATATGATTTATTTGATGAAATTGTTAATGATTATTTGACTAGTAAAATATTGAAATTAGTGGATGATTTACCTATATTCTTTGAAGCGTCATGGAGTGGAAATACTTATAATGTGGTAAGTAGATTATTGAATGATTTTTTAGAAAAACATATAGAAGCAATCAAAGAACATTATATGCAAGATGATGTAAATTATTTTTCTTCTTATTATGGAGAAGATTATGAATACTTAATAGATTTGATTAACAATTTTAATAATGAAGAAAGCGTCGAAAAGTGTAAAGTGATAAGTGAAAAAATTTATAAATTAGATGAACAAAGAGATTTAAAAATAAGAAGGAAAGTTTAAATAACTTTTCTTTTTTTTGACTGTTTTCTTGTAAACTTAACAGTTTCAAACGAATTCATTGTTAAATATTTACAAAAGATTTATACTTAAATTATGAGGAGGAAGGCCAATATGATTATTTTTGCTAAGATTAGAAGAAATATCCAATTCATTGAAATAATCATAGATGATGAGAAGTCTATTTTTATGCGCAATGGCAAAACAGAGAAGATTAATATCTTAAAATTTTTGACTGAATTTAATTCTATTGTTAATAGTTGGCCGGAGTATGTAGAAGAAAAAAGTAGAGATTTTCATCATGAAGAATCCTATGAAATAAAGATTTTTAATAATGATAAATTACAAAAAAAATATATTGGAATAAACGCTAAGCCTCATAATTATTGTAAGTTTATAAGATTGATGGAAGGTGATGTTTATGTCAGAAGTTAATTTTATGAATGATAAAAAAGAACTTTTAATTGAAGTTTTTGTTGAATATTTTGGTGAAAAACATAGAGACAGAATTGTTGAAAGAATAAATAATACCACTGTTGTAATGGTTCCTAGAGATATGGTGGATGTATCACGAGGAATATACAGAAAAATTGAAAATGAAACTGAGGAAGAAAGATTATATCGTATTAGTAAAGATGTAAGAGAATTTAAGGATAGAGTACTTGATGATATTAGTCTTATGGAAACTTTAATGCCTGGTTCTATTCCAAAAAATGAAAAAGAACAATTATTAGCAGAAATAGATAATAACAGTAGTCAAATTGTAAAAGACAGAAGAAAATATCCAGATAGTACAGGTTTTAAGCAATCGTCATTTTATCGAGACTCTACTGATGCTTTACTTGACTTAAATATGCCTGATACAGATTATGATACTTGTTTATTTGCAATTGAGGATTTTATGACAGGTAAAAGTAATTCGCAAGCATTTACAAAACATTATATAGATGAAAAAGACAAAGAATTAAAACATTTTGTGGTATTTCCTTTAAGATATGAACTAAGAGATCAAACTATTATTCATGAATTATTGCATGTTATTGGAAGTGATTTAATTTATGATAAAGATGGAATTGGGCAAGTTAAATCGGGATTGACTTTGTGCTCAAATGGTGAATTACGTGATAAAAATGAAACATATATAGATGAATCAGTTGTAGAATACACTGCAGGTGAGATTGCTAAAATGATGAGAAGTAATAATATAAGTGTTAGTTTTCCTTCGATGAGAGGTAATGCTTATATGACGATGGTGGATTTGTTAGAACCTATATTGGATGATCATAGAGAATTATTTGAAGCTTCAATTTTAACAAGTGATCCTAATTTGTTAAAAAATAATTTAGGTGAGCATAGTAATGTGCTAATTGATATTGCTAAACAAGCTTATGATTTAAATGGATATGAATGTGGATTCTCTAAAAAAGAAGAGATAAAGGAAAAAATCGATGAACTAAATATAGTTATGAATAGGATTATTCCAAGAGAAATTGTTGTTCAAGAAGCTAGTAAAAATAAACAAAATGATATTGGATATAAAAAATTTAACAACTAATAGGAGGGATTTATATGGAAGATGGAAAAAATGGAATGACTTCACCTGGTGGACCTGCTGCTACTGGAGAAAACGTTCATACTAATGCAGGTACAGCCGCTGCCACTGGAAAAATTACAACCACTTCTGCTAAGTCAACTGTAACTGCTAGTTTTTTAGAAAAAAATAGGAAATTAATTATTGAAGAATTTGTCGCTTATTTTGGAGAAGATTATCGCGAAAAAATAACTCAAAAGATTAATGATGTAACTTTTGTATGTGTTCCTCCAAAAATAGTAAGTTTGTCTGAAAGAGATGTTTCCAATATAGAAAATTGGTTTAATTCTCAAGATGTAGTAAATGAAGAACTAAAAGAATATACCCTTAACAATCTGAATGATGCGATTATTTCTGTTGACAAAGCGTGTGAATTTTTAGCAAAAGAAAAACAATATATAGATGATTTTTTTGAAAAAAAAGATATTGATACTGATGCTATTGCTTTCAAGTATATTTATGGTGGGCAGGAGAAAAAACCTAACTTTAAAAAATGGTACAAAAAGCTTCTCGGTATTAATAAGGATAACATAAATAGCGAATCATCTAAGAATATCCTTAAGTGTATGGGCATACTTTACTATAGAAGTGAGGAATTCGATTTAGAAGAACTTTTAAGTAATAAAGGATTTATTGATTTTGCATTTAATAAAGAATTACGTGTATTGTTAAATAAAAACGATAATGATTTGAAAAATGTTATTAAAAATACAGGTTTTTATAAAGATTCTTCTGCTTTGATAGACGGATTACAAACAAGTGAGGCAGAAAAGAAAAATATCGATAATGTTTTATTTAATTACTATTTTTCTGGAGGATTATCTGGACAAACCATTGCTACTACTTGTCACTATCTTGATGAAGTTGATGATAGAATGAAATCTGTTATAATTTCTCCTATTCAAAACGAGAATTTAGATGTTGACCTAATTCATGAGTTGTTACATGTTTTAGGGGCAGATATTATAGAAAAGAAACAAGATGGATATGTTGCAAAGTATGGTGCATGTGAAGTAAACATTAATAATACATCAAATGATATAAAAACAAATGATAGAAATAAAACCGAAATACCTTTAGATGAAGCTATTGTCGATTTAACTGCGGAGGAAATTGCAATGAAAATGCATCGAAAAGGTTTATGTATTGCTTCTTTTGCTGGTAGAATGACAGATGGATATGAAGTTGTAGGATATGTAAGAAGTTTGTTTGGACAAAACAAAAAACTTATGCAGTCTCCTATCATTAGTAATAATTCTAATGCAATTGAAAGTGTCATTGGAAAAGATAATTATAATTATTTGTTAAAGTATATTGAAAATGCGGACAATTTTATTAGATGTCCTTTTGATAAAAGAAGCGAATTGTATAATTCTTTCAATTTAGAGGAAATGGAAGAAGAATTATTAGAACTATTAGAGCCATTTAAATATGTGTCTATAGGGCCTAACTTTAAAAAAAGTTAATTGCGAGGAGATTTTTTGGATGATTTTATATATTAGAACTGTAACTAATTTGAACTCTACTGAAATTATTGCTGACAATGAGAAAAAAGTTTTAACAAGAAATGGAGAGGTTCAAAATGTTGATGTAGATGATTTTGTTGATAGAGTTACTAATGTTGTATGGAATTGGCCTTCTCATTTGGAAGAAGAAAAAGAGAATATATCTTATCCTCGTTCTGAACGTTTTGGTACTGGATATGATAATACAATTAACCTTTTAAATCCAATTTTGAATGAACACAAGGAAATAATGGATGCTACTATTGTTAGTTCTGATCCTAATATATTGAAAAATAATTTAGGAATGAGTAATTTAAATGAATTTAGAGATATAGCGAGTAGGGCAGAAAATATACCTTATTATTCAATAGATAATTTTAAAAGAGAATATAAAAATGATAGTTTGGAGTATTCTAATAGTACATTAAATATAATGAATTTAATTTCAGATGTTGCTTCATTGAATCGTAATATTGGAATAAATAAACCACGTGAACTAAAAGTTGAGAAGCAGCAAGAAAATTATTTTACAAGGAGATTATAGGACTATAAAAAAAGCAGGGGGGGGTAACCCTTTTGCTTTTTTTGTGTGGAAAAATCAAAATATATTGACTTTTTTTAACGTATATTATAGAATATTGGAGTATTTGGAAACACCCGGATTGGTGTGTTACAAAAATTTAAAGGAGGAAACTGGGAATGCCAACAATTAATCAATTAGTAAGAAGTGGAAGATCTAAAAGTATTGTTAAATCTAAATCACCTGCTTTAGGTAAAGGTTACAATGCATTAGAAAAGAAACCAATTAAGACATCTTCACCTCAAAAAAGAGGAGTTTGTACCAGAGTTGCTACAATGACTCCAAAGAAACCTAACTCTGCATTAAGAAAATATGCGAGAGTACGTTTAAGTAATGGTATTGAAGTTACAGCTTATATTGGTGGAATCGGACACAACCTACAAGAACACTCTGCTGTATTAATTAGAGGAGGCCGTGTTAAGGACCTACCTGGAGTTAGATACCACATTATCAGAGGAACTATGGACTGTGCTGGAGTTAACAACAGAAAGCAAGGACGTTCTTTATATGGTGCTAAAAAACCAAAAGCAGCAGCAAAATAAATTTAATTAGAAATTAATCTTTAAGAAAGGAGAATATACATATGTCAAGAAAAGGAAATACACCTAAACGTGATGTTTTACCTGATCCAGTGTACAAATCTAAATTAGTTACTAAGTTAATTAATGGAATTATGTTAGATGGAAAAAAAGGAACTGCTCAAACAATTCTTTATTCTGCATTTGATTTAATTAAAGAAAAAACTGGTGAAGATCCAATGGTAGTATTTGAACAAGCATTAAATAACATTATGCCTTCACTTGAATTAAAAGTAAGACGTATTGGTGGAGCTAACTATCAAGTTCCTGTTCAAACAAGCCAAGCTAGAAGAATCACTTTAGGTTTACGTTGGTTAGTTAACTATTCTAGATTAAGAAATGAAAAGAATATGGATGAAAGATTAGCTAACGAAATTATAGATGCATCTAAAGGAACAGGAGCATCTGTTAAGAAACGTGATGACACTCACAAAATGGCAGAAGCAAATAAAGCATTTGCTCACTTTAATTGGAATTAATAAAGGAGGGGAAATTAAAGCATGCCTCGTAGTATTTCATTAGAAAAAACTAGAAACGTCGGTATCATGGCTCACATTGATGCTGGTAAAACAACTACAACAGAACGTATTCTTTACTACACAGGAAAGACTCACAAAATTGGAGAAACTCATGATGGTACTGCAACTATGGACTGGATGGCTCAAGAGCAAGAAAGAGGTATTACTATTACTTCTGCTGCTACTACAGCTGTTTGGAAAGACCATAAAATCAATATCATCGATACTCCAGGACACGTTGATTTTACTGTAGAAGTTGAAAGATCTTTAAGAGTTTTAGATGGAGCAGTTGCTGTTCTTGATGGTAAGAATGGTGTTGAACCTCAAACTGAAACTGTATGGAGACAAGGAGCTAAATATGGAGTTCCTCGTATCGTATTCGTAAACAAATTAGACGCAATTGGTGCTGACTTTGATATGTGTGTTAAATCATTACATACAAGACTTGGTGCTAATGCTCACCCAATTTTCTACCCAATTGGACTTGAAAGCCAATTACGTGGTGTAATTGATATTATCGAAAGAAAAGCAACTATTTACCACGATGATATGGGTATTAAAATGACTGAGGAAGAAATTCCTGCAGATTATGTTGAAAAAATCGAATTATTAAGAGCAGAATTATTAGAAAAATTAGCTCAATTCGATGATGATTTCATGATGAAAGTATTAGAAGGAGAAGAACCAACTGTTGCTGAAATTAAAGCAGTTATTAGAAAAGCCGTTATCACAGGTGAATTCTTCCCAGTTCTAGGTGGATCTGCTTATAAAAATAAAGGTATCCAAAAAGTACTAGATGCTATGTTAGATTATTTACCATCACCAGTTGATGTTCCAAGTATTAAAGGAACTGATGAAGATGGTAATGAAGTTGCTTGTAAACCTGGTGACAATGAACCATTTGCAGCATTAGCATTTAAAATCATGACTGACCCATTTATTGGAAGATTAACATTCATTAGAGTTTATTCAGGAACTATGACAAGTGGTTCTTATGTATATAACTCTACTAAAGGTGTTAAAGAAAGAATCGGAAGATTAGTTCAAATGCACGCTAATAAAAGAGAAGAAATTGGAGAAGTATATTCTGGAGATATCGCTGCAGCTGTAGGATTTAAGAATACTACAACTGGAGATACATTATGTACTGAAAATAACCCAATTATTCTTGAAAAAATGGAATTCCCAGAACCTGTTATTGAACAAGCTATTGAACCAAAATCAAAAGCTGATCAAGATAAATTAACTATTGCTTTATCTAAACTTGTTGAAGAAGACCCAACATTTAAGGCACATACTAATGCTGAAACAGGGCAAACTATCATTGCTGGTATGGGTGAGTTACACCTAGACATCATCGTTGATAGATTGAAAAGAGAATTCAATGTTCAAGCAAATGTTGGAGCACCAGAAGTTGCTTATAGAGAAACTATAAGAAAAACTAATGATTGTGAAGGAAAATATGTACGTCAATCAGGTGGACGTGGACAATATGGACATGTTTGGATTAAATTTGAACCTAACCCAGGTAAAGGATTTGAATTCGTTGACAGTATCGTTGGTGGAGTTGTTCCTCGTGAATATATCAAACCAACATGTGATGGACTTATCAATGCTATGGAAAATGGTATGATTGCTGGATATCCTGTAATTGATGTTAAAGCAACATTATTTGATGGATCTTACCATGATGTTGACTCATCTGAAATGGCATATAAGATTGCTGCTTCAATGGCTTTAAAAGAAGCTGCTAAGAAATGTGATGCAGTATTATTAGAACCTGTAATGGATGTTGAAGTTACTGTTCCTCAAGAATACATGGGAGACGCAATTGGTGACTTAAACTCTAGAAGAGGTAAAATTGAATCTATGGATGCTAGAGGAAACGCTCAAATCATTAGAGCATTCGTTCCACTTGCAGAAATGTTCGGTTATGCAACAGATTTACGTTCATTCTCTCAAGGTAGAGGATCTTATGTAATGCAATTCTCAAAATACGAAGAAGCACCAAAATCTATTTCTGAAAAAATCATGAAAAAGAATAATGGTGGAGAGTAAAATACTTGATTTTATTCTTTAAATAAATTATTATTATGTCAGTTATATATTAGGAGGAAAAAATTAACTATGGCAAAAGAAAAATTTGACAGAAGTAAAAGCCACGTTAATATTGGAACTATTGGTCACGTTGACCACGGTAAAACAACATTAACTGCAGCTATTACTACAGTATTAGCAAAAAATGATCCAAACATTAAAAAAATGGCTTACGATCAAATCGATGGAGCTCCAGAAGAAAGAGCTAGAGGAATAACTATTAACACTGCTCACGTTGAATACGAAACAGCAACTCGTCACTATGCACACGTTGACTGCCCAGGACACGCTGACTATGTTAAAAATATGATTACAGGAGCTGCACAAATGGATGGAGCAATCCTAGTTGTTGCTGCAACTGATGGACCAATGCCACAAACAAGAGAACACATCTTATTATCTAGACAAGTTGGAGTTCCAAGTATTGTTGTATTCATGAACAAATGTGACATGGTTGAAGATGAAGAATTATTAGAATTAGTTGAAATGGAAATCAGAGAATTATTAAGTTTCTATGGTTTCGATGGAGATAACTGTCCAATCATTAAAGGATCTGCTTTAAAAGCATTAGAAGGAGATCCAAAATGGGAAGGAAAAATCCTTGAATTAATGGATGCAGTTGACGCTTATGTTCAATTACCTCCAAGAGAAATGGACAAACCATTCTTAATGCCTGTTGAAGATGTTTTCACAATTACTGGACGTGGAACTGTTGCAACTGGTAGAGTTGAAAGAGGACAAATTAAATTAAATGATGCTGCTGAAATTGTTGGTATTAGAGAAACTAAGAACACAGTTATCACAGGTATCGAAATGTTCCGTAAATTATTAGACTTCGCAGAAGCAGGAGATAACATTGGAGCATTATTAAGAGGAGTTAACAGAGACGAAGTTATCCGTGGACAAGTATTAGCTAAACCAGGAAGTGTTAAACCTCACCAAAAATTCAAATCACAAGTCTATATTCTTTCTAAAGAAGAAGGTGGAAGACATACTCCATTCTTTGCAAACTATAGACCTCAATTCTATTTCCGTACTACAGATATCACTGGTATCATCCAATTACCAGAAGGTGTAGAAATGGTTATGCCTGGTGACAACGTTGAAATGACTGTTGAATTAATTCACCCAATCGCTGTTGAACAAGGTACTAAGTTCTCTATCCGTGAAGGTGGAAGAACTGTTGGTGCTGGAAACGTAACAGAAATCTTAGCTTAATTTTATAAAAATTAAATTCTAAAAAAGTAAGAGACTGCAGCTCTTACTTTTTTTTGTGAAAAAGGAGTAATTCAAATGGTCTTGATTTTTTGCCTTTTGTAATATAATATAAGGAAAAGAGAGTTTTAAACGGGTTTTTCCGTGTTTATATATAGGTGATTTAATGAAAAGAATATTGTCCATATTAATGGCTTTTTTGTTTGTGTTAACAGGATGTAATGTCGATAAAGCTAAGATTAAAGTGATTGAAATAAAAAATTTAGAATATATACAAGGAAGTTTTATTACTTTTGATGTTAGGGTTAGTCCTAATAGTTTTGAGGATGCAAAAGTATATTTAATTTCAAAAGAAGATTATGAATCTAATAATTTTGGTAATGCACTTCATGAGTATAGTGAAAAAATGCCAGAAGGTAAATTTACTGTATCTTATGAAGAATATAGTTCTGGCATGCATTATCTTTTTGTTACTGTTAAAGGTAAAAATTTAAAAAATTATAGTAGTGATTTAGTCGAAATTGATTTAACTAAATCTGAACCTACTTTAGGGGTAGAAGTAATATCTAATTTTACAGAAAATGCTACTGTGTCCTTTAATAATGTGGAGGCAGATATTAAAAGTGTTTCTTATTGTTTAGTAGATAATGCTACCGATAGTTGTGAAAATCCTATTATTGTTACTTCAAATTATTTAGATCCTCTTTCAATAAACAAAGAAGGTAAAAACTTTATCTTATTTGAAGTAAAAGACTTAATTGGTAATAATAAATCTTTTATTATTAATTTGAATGAAAACTAAAATCCAGAGATGGATTTTTTCTTTTGTCCACAAAAAGTGAATTAAGTAAAAAAATATTGACTCTTGGAGTGTTTTTTTGTTATAATTTCAACTGTAGTCTGTGCGTTGAAGTGCGAGGTTGCAGATACACCCATGTTAGTGGACAATAACGTATGCGTGTGTATTTGGGAATTTGTACGGAGCATATGTCTAAGCTAGATTTTAGACAAGGAGGAAAATAAATGGCTAAAACTAACAAGATTAGAATTAATCTAAGAGCATACGAACACCAAGTTCTTGATGCAGCTGCTGAAAGAATTGTGGGAGTAGCTAAGAGTACTGGCGCAAAGGTAGTTGGTCCAGTACCGCTTCCAACAGAGAAGCAAATTTACACTATTCTACGTTCAGTTCACAAACACAAAGATTCACGTGAACAATTTGAAATGAGAACTCACAAACGTTTAATAGATGTATTAAATCCAACACCACAAACAGTTGATGCATTAACAAGATTGGATTTACCTAGTGGCGTCGACATTGAGATTAAATTATAAGGAGGAGCCACGGAATGAAAGCTATATTAGGAAGAAAAGTTGGAATGACTCAAGTTTTCACTACTGAAGGTGAGGCAGTTACAGTTACTGTAGTTGAAGTATTACCTAACGTTGTTTTACAAAAGAAAACTTTAGAAAAAGATGGTTATGAAGCATTACAACTTGGTTATGAAGACCAAAAAGAAAATTTAACTAATAAACCTCAAGCAGGACATTTTGCTAAGGCTAACACAACACCTAAGAAATTTGTTAAAGAAGTTAAAGGTGATGAAATGAGTAAATACAATGTTGGAGATTCTATCACTGTTGATTTATTCCAAGCTGGAGAAGCAATTGATGTAACTGGTGTTTCTAAGGGTAAAGGATTCACAGGTTTAGTTAAAATGAGAAATCAAAGTATTGGACCTAAAGGACATGGTTCAGGTTACCACAGAGGTGTAGGTACATTAGCAACTAACGGACGTTGTAATAACAGAATTCACCCAGGAAGAATTATGCCTAGTCATTATGGTAACAAAACAACTACTGTATTAAACCTTGAAGTTGTAAGCGTTGATGTTGAAAAGAACGCATTATTAATAAAAGGTGCAATACCTGGAGCAAAGAAAGGATTAGTAACTGTTAGATCAGCAATTAAAGCACAAAAGAAAGCTAATTCAATTAAGAATTTAGTTGATTATAGTGCTTCAGCTGCTCAATAGTGCTTAGGAGGTAAAACATGGCTAAATTAGACATTAAGAACCAACTAGGTGAAAAAGTTGGAGACCTAAACTTAAATAAAGAAGTATTTGGTGTCAAAGTTAACGATCAAGCATTATTCGATGCTGTTCAAGTTTACTTATCTAACTCTAGACAAGCTACTGCTAAAACAAAAGTAAGAAGCGAAGTTAGAGGTGGTGGAAGAAAACCTTGGAAACAAAAAGGAACTGGTAGAGCAAGACAAGGTAGTAGACGTTCTCCTCAATGGAGAGGTGGAGGTACAGTCTTCGGTCCAGATGGAAACCAAAACTATACTTTAAAAATGAATAAACAAGTTAGAGACTTAGCTATTAAGAGTGCTTTAACTCAAATCGCTGATAAAATAACTGTTGTAGATTCAATTAAATTTGAAAAACCATCAACAAAAGAAATGGTTAAATTATTAAAAGCATTAAATGTTGAAGGAACAACATTGATTGTTGTGGATGATGAAAGTGTTAATATTGAAACTTTATTATCTGCAGCAAACTTAGGAAATGTAAATGTATTATTCTATGATGAAATCAATACATATGAATTATTAAATTATTCTTCATTTGTATTCACATCAAAAGCAATTAGTAATATAGAGGAGGCATTAGCATAATGGCAAATAAAGAAGTAAAATTAGCAATTCATGATTTCGATGTCATTATCGAGCCAATTGTTACTGAAAAATCAATGAAATTAACTCAAGACTATAACAAAGTAACAGTTAAAGTTGCTAAAGGAACTAATAAAGTTCAAATTAAAGAAGCATTTGAAAAATTGTTCGGTGTTAAAGTAACTAATGTTAATACATCATATGTGAGAGCAAAAGCCAAAAGAATGGGTCGTTATGAAGGAAAAGTAAGTGGTTATAAGAAAGCTATAATCACATTAGCTGAAGGCCAAACATTAGACCTAGTTAAATAAGAAGAAAAATATAGGAGGAAAAGTTAAAAATGGCTATTAGAACATATAAACCTACATCAGCTTCTCGTAGAAATATGACTAGCTTGACGTTTGAAGAAATTACAAAATCAACTCCTGAAAAATCTCTTATTGTATCATTAAAGAAAACTGGTGGACGTAACGTTCATGGAAAGATTACATGTCGTCATATTGGTGGCGGACACAAGAGAAAGTATCGTTTAATTGATTTTAAAAGAAATAAAGATGGTATTCCTGCTAAAGTTAGCTCAATTGAATACGATCCAAATAGATCAGCAAATATTGCTTTATTAAATTATGCTGATGGAGAAAAAAGATATATCATTTGTCCAAAAGGATTAACAGTTGGAACAACAGTTTTATCTGGAAAAGATGCTGATATCAAACCTGGTAACTGTTTACCACTTGATAATATTCCTGAAGGTACAATGATTCACGATATTGAATTAAAACCTGGTGCAGGTGGACAATTAATCCGTTCTGCAGGAACAAGTGCTCAAGTACTTGGTAGAGAAGGTAATTATGTAATAGTTAGAATGGCTTCAAGTGAAGTTAGAAAAATCTTAGCTACATGTAAAGCAACAATTGGTGTTGTAGGTAATGAAGACCATTCATTAGTTAAAATTGGTAAAGCAGGACGTAGTAGATGGTTAGGTATTAGACCTACTGTTAGAGGATCTGCTATGAACCCTAATGACCACCCTCATGGTGGAGGAGAAGGTAAATGTCCAGTTGGACGTGATGCACCTAGAACTCCATGGGGTAAAAGAGCTCTTGGAGTTAAGACAAGAAATAATAGAAAAGCTTCTACTAAATTAATAGTAAGAAGACGTAATGGTAAATAGGAGGAATAGAAATGGGAAGAAGTTTGAAAAAAGGTCCTTTCTGTGATGCTCACTTAATGAAAAAAGTAGTAGCACTTAATGAGGCTGGTAAAAAAGAAGTTATCAAAACATGGTCTAGAAGATCTACCATTTTTCCAGAGTTTATAGAACATACATTTGCAGTTTACAATGGAAAAGAACATATCCCTGTTTACGTTACAGAAGATATGGTAGGACATAAATTAGGAGAATTTGCTCCAACAAGACTTTATAAAGGACATACTGGTCATACAGCAGAAGATAAAGCTGCTCACAAGGCTAAGAAATAATAGGTGGAGGAATTAAAATGGAAGCAAAAGCAATTTTAAGAAACGCAAAAGTATCTCCACAAAAAGCTAGACTTGTTGCAGACCTAGTTCGTGGAAAAAGCGTAAAAGAAGCTGTAGCTATCTTAAGTAGCACAGTTAAAAGAGCTGCTTACCCAATGAAAAAAGTAATTGAATCAGCAGCAGCAAATGCCGTAAATAACAACAAAATGAATGAAGAAAACTTAGTAATCAGCAAATTATTTGTTGATGAAGGTAGAAAATTAAAAAGAACAATGCCAATGGGAAAAGGAAGTGCTTCAATCGTAACTAAAAGAAGCAGCCACATTACTGTTGTTGTAACTGAGAAAGAGTAGGAGGAAACATTAAATGGGTCAAAAAGTTAGTCCAATCGGAATGAGAACTGGAATTAATCGTGACTATGAATCAAGATGGTATAGCAAAAAGAACTTTGCTGATTTCCTAATTGAAGATGTTAAGATTAGAGAGTTCTTAAATAAAGAATTAAAAGATGCTGTTCTTTCTAAAATTGAAATTGAAAGAACTGCTAAAAATGTAACATTAAATGTTTATGTTGCTCGTCCAGGTGTTGTTATTGGTCAAGATGGTAAAAGAGTTGAAGAATTAAAGAAGAAAATCAACAAAATTACTCATAAAAAAGATTTAAAATTAAATGTATTAGAAGTTAAGAATCCTGACTTCGACGCAACTTTAGTAGCTAAAGCAATCGCAGAACAATTAGAAAACAGAGCATCATTTAGAGCTACTCAAAAGAAAGCTGTTCAAAAAGTTATGAAAGCAGGAGCTAAAGGAATCAAAACATTAGTTTCTGGTAGACTTGGTGGAGCAGAAATTGCTAGAAGTGAAGGATATTCAGAAGGTATCGTTCCTTTACAAACATTAAGAGCTGATATTGACTATGCTGCAGTTGAAGCTGATACAACTTATGGAAAATTAGGTGTTAAAGTTTGGATTTGTAGAGAAGGAAAAATACCTGGTGCTAAGAAAGAAAATAAAAAGGAAGGAGAGTAGTCAACTATGTTAATGCCAAAAAGAGTCAAATATAGAAGACCTCATATCATTAAATATGAAGGAAAATCTAAAGCTGGTACTGAGTTAGCATTTGGTGACTACGGACTACAAGCTACAACAGGAGCTTGGGTTACTAACCGTCAAATCGAGGCAGCTCGTATTACATTAGCAAGATATACAAAAAGAGCAGGTAAAATATGGATTCGTATTTTCCCTCATTTAGCAAAAACTAAGAAACCATTAGAAGTTCGTATGGGATCTGGAAAAGGTGCACCTGATGGATGGGTTGCAGTTGTTAAACCAGGACGTATCATGTTTGAGATGGCAGGAATTCCTGAAAATCTAGCAAGAGAAGCTTTACGTTTAGCAGCTTATAAACTACCAGTTAGATGCAAAGTAGTAGTAAAAGAAGAAAAGTGTGGTGAGTAAGAATGAAGGTAACAGAAATCAGAGAAACACAAACAGCTGAATTGCAAAAACAAGTTGTTGAATTAAAACAAGAATTATTCTCATTAAGATTCCAACAAGCAAGTGGAAAAGCTGAAAATGCAAGTAAAATGAGAACTTTAAGAAGAGATATTGCTAGAATTCTTACTGTACTAAACGAAAGAAAAGCAGTAAGCGGAGAGGAGAAATAGTCGATGGAAGAGAGAAATAGTCGTCGTAAACTACAAGGTGTTGTAGTTTCAGATAAGATGCAAAAAACAATTGTTGTTTTAGTATCTACATATAAAAACCATTCACTATACGGAAAGAGAGTTAAATACTCTAAAAAGTATAAAGCACACGATGAACAAGAAATTGCTTCAATCGGTGATACAGTTGAAATTATGGAAACTAGACCTCTATCAGCTGACAAACATTTCCGTTTAGTTAAAATTGTTAAGAAAGCAGAAATTGCTTAATCTAAGGAAGGATGTAGGAAATTATGGTACAAAATGAAACTAATTTAAAAGTTGCTGATAATTCTGGTGCTAAATCCGTAAGAGTCTTTAGATTAATCGGTGGATCTGTTAGAAAAAGTTCTAGCATTGGTGATATCGTTATGTGTGCTGTTAAGGATGCAATCCCTAATGGAACTGTTAAAAAAGGCGATGTTGTTAAAGGAATTATCGTAAGAACTAAAAAAGAAATTATTAGAAAAGACGGAGCAAACATCAGATTTGATGACAATGCTATCGTATTAATTAAAAAGGATGGAACACCAATTGGTACTCGTGTGTTTGGTCCAGTAGCTAGAGAAATTAGAGAATTAGGCGACACAGGTTTGAAGATTGCTTCACTTGCTGTTGAAGTATTATAAGGAGGAGCACTTATGAAAATCAAAAAAGGCGACAAAGTTGTTGTATTAAGTGGTAAAGACAAAGGTAAAGTAGGAAATGTATTATCTGTTTCTTTAAAGGATGAAATGGTAGTTGTTGAAGGAGTTAACTTAAAAACTAAACACGTTAAACCTTCTCAAGTAAATCCTGATGGAGGAAAAGAAATTAAAGAACATCCTATCTATGCATGTAAAGTTGCATTAGTCGATCCTAAAACTAAAAAAGCTACAAGAGTAGGGTACCAAATCGTAAATGATAAGAAAGTTAGAGTTACAAAAGCAAGTGGCTCTAAGATAGCATAAGGAGGAGCAGTATGAATAGATTACATGAAAAATACAAAAATGAAGTAGTTTCTTCATTAATGAATAAATATAAATATTCATCAATTATGCAAGCTCCTAAGATTGAAAAAGTTGTTATTAATATTGGAGTAGGAGATGCAACTTCTAACTCTAAATTAATCGATGACTCAGTAAAAGAATTAGCTGCTTTAGCTGGACAAAAACCAGTTGTTACAAAAGCTAAAAAATCAATTGCTTCATTCAAGTTAAGAGCTGGGATGCCAATTGGTTGTAAAGTCACATTACGTGGACAAAAGATGTATGAATTTTTAGACAAACTATTTAATATCTCATTACCAAGAGTTAGAGACTTCAGAGGAGTTTCTAAAGATGCATTTGATGGCAGAGGAAACTATACATTAGGTGTAAAAGAACAAATCATTTTCCCAGAAATTAGTTACGAAAACGTATCTAGAGTTCGTGGAATGGATATTGTTATTGTTACAACAGCACAAAAGGACGAGGAAGCTTACACTTTATTAAGTGAATTAGGCATGCCTTTTGCAAAATAAGGAGGAATTGACACATGGCAAGAAAAGCGTTGATAGAAAAATATAACAAACCAAAGAAATTTGGGGTTAGAGAATATACACGTTGTGAAAGATGTGGACGTCCTCACTCTGTTATTAGAAAATTTAAATTATGCCGTATTTGTTTAAGAGAATTAGCTTATAAAGGCCAAATTCCTGGACTTAAAAAGGCAAGTTGGTAATGGTTAGGAGGAACAAGATATGAGTATGACAGACCCAATTGCAGATATGCTAACACGTATCCGTAATGCTAATCAAATGAGAAATGAAATAGTTAAAATGCCTCATTCAAAAACAAAAGTTGAAATTGCTAGAATTTTGAAAGAGGAAGGATTTATCAATGATTACATCATCGAAGAATCTGAAAAGAAAGTATTAACATTAATTCTAAAATATGCAGGAACTCAAAGAGTTATCACTGGTTTAAAGAGAATTTCAAAACCTGGTTTAAGAGTTTATGCTTCAGTTAAAGATTTACCAAAAGTATTAAATGGTTTAGGAATTGCTATTATTTCTACATCAAATGGTATGTTAACTGACAAACAAGCTAGAGTGAAAGGTGTAGGCGGCGAAGTAGTCGCTTATGTATGGTAATTATATATGTCACGTATTGGAAATAAAATTATCGTATTACCTGAAAATGTTACAGTTACAGTAAATGGATGTAATGTTGAAGTTAAAGGACCTTTAGGAACTTTAAGTAAAGAATTCTCAAATAGAGTTAAAGTTAATGTTGAAGATAGAAATGTAGTTGTTACAAGAATCAATGATGAAAAAGCTTCTAAACAATTACATGGAACTACAAGAGCTTTATTAAATGGTATGGTTGAAGGAGTAAGCAAAGGATTTAAAAAAGACTTAGTTATTACTGGTATCGGATATCGTGCTTCAAAGGCTGGTAGTAAATTAGTATTAAACGTTGGATATTCTCACCAAGTAGAAGTACTTGAAGAAGATGGCGTTAAAATAGAAGTTAAATCACCTACAGAAATTTCTGTTTCAGGAATTGATAAACAAAGAGTAGGACAAGTAGCAGCTAATATTAGAGCTGTTAGAGAACCTGAACCATATGGCGGAAAAGGTATTGCTTATACAACTGAAAGAATCCGTCGTAAGGAAGGTAAAAAAGCAGGAAAGAAATAGGAAAGGGGAGTAAATTATGATAAATAAAGTTAGTAAAAATGATGAAAGATTAAAACGTCATACAAGATTACGTAAAAAAGTATCTGGAACTCCAACTTGTCCTAGATTAAGCGTATTTCGTTCTAATGCACACATTCATGCACAAGTTATTGATGATGTAAATGGAGTAACACTTGCAAGTGCTAGTTCAGTTTCATTAAAACTTGAAAATGGATCTAACATTGAAGCAGCTAAAGTTGTTGGTAAAGCAGTAGCTGAAGCAACATTAGCTAAGAAAATTGAAAATGTTGTATTCGACCGTGGTGGATATATTTATCATGGACGTATTAAAGCATTAGCAGAAGCAGCTAGAGAAGCTGGACTAAAATTCTAAGAGGGAGGCGCGAAAATAAATGGCTGAAGAAGTAAAAGAAAATGCAGTTGTTGAAGCAACTGAAGAAAAAGTAGAAAAAACAACTTCTGAAAAAGGAAAAGCTCCTAGAACAGAAGGAAAAAGAAAATTTGATAAAAAAGCTGCTAGACCTTTAAGAAAAGAAAAAGAATTCCAAGAAAGAGTAGTTACTATTAAAAGAATTTCTAAAACTGTTAAAGGTGGACGTCGTATGAGATTCTCAGCTTTAGTAGTTATCGGAGATGGAAAAGGAACAGTTGGATTCGGACTTGGAAAAGCAAACGAAGTACCAGATGCAATTAGAAAAGCATTAGATGATGCTAAGAAAAATACATACAGAGTACCTATGGTTAAACCTGATACCTTACCTCATGAAATCATGGGACAATATGGCGCAGCTAAGATTTTCTTAAAACCTGCTCCTGAAGGTACTGGAATTATCGCTGGAGGACCTGTGAGAGCTGTTCTTGAACTTGCAGGTATCAAAAATATTTATTCAAAAGTATATGGATCAAGAGTTTCAGTCAATGTAGTTAGAGCTACAATCGATGGAATCAAAAGATCTACAACAGCTTCAAGAGTAGCAGCTCTTCGTGGCAAAAGTGTTAAAGAAATATTAGCATAATAAACATATAAGGTATAAAATATAAAATATAACAAGGATATGGAGGTGCAAAGTATGAAATTAAATGAACTAAAATCAATTGAAGGTTCACGTCAAAAAGCAACTCGTAGAGGCCGTGGAATGGGTTCTGGTCTTGGTAAAACAGCTGGTGCTGGACATAAAGGACAAAATGCTCGTTCTGGTGGAGGCGTTCGTTTAGGATTTGAAGGTGGACAAAACCCAATATATCGTAGAGTTTCAAAACGTGGTTTCACTAACATCAATCGTATAAATTATGCAATCGTTAACGTTGAAGAACTTAACAGATTTGAAAATAATACAAACGTAACACCAACTTTATTAAAAGAAGCTGGTTTAGTTAAGAATGAATACGATGGAATTAAGATTTTAGGAAATGGATCAGTTAGCAAAGTTTTAACTGTTTCTGCAAATAAATTTTCAAAAACTGCTCAAGCTGCAATCGAAGCTGCTGGTGGAAAAGTAGAGGTGATCTAGGTGTTTAAAAAGGTCATCGAAGCATTTAAAAATAAAGATATTAGACAGAGAATTTTATTTACCCTTGGAGTTTTATTTATTTATAAATTAGGAACTACTATCACAGTTCCTAGAGTAACATTAGGTGCTAACTTCCTTGAAAGTGCAGGAAGTTTTGCACAACTTATGGATATATTGAGTGGTGGATCTTTATCTCAATTTTCAATTTTTGCGTTAGGAGTATCTCCTTACATTACGGCATCTATTATTACTGATATTTTGTCTAGTGATAATATGCTCCCTGCCTTAGCTGAATTAAAAAAAGAAGGAGAGCAGGGTAGAAAGAAAATTGAATCTATTAATAAATATCTATCATTAATGTTCTGTGTTATCCAAGGATATGGAATGTTAAGAACCTTAGGGCTTCACGAAACACTAAGCTTTGCTGATATAGTATATGTAGTTTCTATTATTACAGCAGGAAGTTGCTTTGTTGTTTGGTTGGGTGATCAAATTTCTGTTAAGGGTATTGGAAATGGTATATCAGTTATCATTTTTGCTGGTATTGTTTCCACAATGCCTAAACAAATTATAGATGCTTTCAATACTTTCCTACCAAATGGTATGGTTAATGATGCAGTATTTAGTGGATTATTAAAATTCTCAATTTACATAATTGCTTATTTAGCGATTATCGCATTTGTTGTTTTTATGGAAAAATCTATCAGAAAGATTCCTTTACAATATTCAACAAATACAACTCAAATAAACATGAAAAAGGATATTTCATTCTTACCTATTAAGATTAATTCATCTGGAGTATTGCCTGTAATTTATGCAAATTCACTTATGATGGCTGTAATTCTTATTACTGGATTCTTTGGTGATAATGAGGCAATTACAGAGATTTGCTCTTTAGGTGTGAAGTATAAAGGTGTTTATTGGGGAACTATTATTTATGCAGTTTTAATTGTTCTATTTGCATATTATCAATCTAATGCGCAAGTTAGACCTCAAGAAACTTCAGAAGATTTACAAAAGAGTAATGCATATATTCCTGGAATTAGACCTGGAAAAGATACATCTGCTCATATAAGTAGAGTATTAAGCAGAGTTACTTTCTTGGGAATGTTTGGACTTTTAATTATTGCATTATTACCTTCTTTATTACCAATTATCTTTACTGATTTAGATGCTGCTATCGCTTTTGGTGGAACAGGACTTATCATCGTAGTTGGTGTTGTAAATGAAGTTAATACTCAAATTGAAAGTAAATTAAATACAAAACAATATAAAGGTTTTTCTTATTAAAAGGTAGGGATGCGTTGTGAATATAATTTTTATGGGTCCACCTGCAGCAGGTAAGGGGACATATGCTTCTTTAATGAAAGAGGAGTTTGAGATTCCTCATATCTCAACTGGTGATTTATTTAGGGCTATTGCTTCTAAGAATGATCCTCTTGCAGTGGAAATTAAAAGTTATATTGATAATGGATTATTAGTGCCTGATAAGTTAACTATTAAACTAGTAATAGATCGTCTAGGTAAAGCTGATTGTAAAAATGGCTTTATCCTAGATGGCTTTCCTAGAACATTAAATCAAGCTATTGAATTAAATAGAACATTAAATGATTTAGGGAAAAAAATTGATAAGGTTATCTTACTTGATGTAAGTTTTGATCTTATTTGTAAAAGAATCACAGGTCGTCGTACTTGTGAAAATTGTGCAAAGGTATATAACATTTATACTATGCCTTCTGCTAAAGGTGATATTTGCGAAGAATGTGGTGCTAAATTATATCAAAGAAAAGATGATAATGAAGAAAGCATAAAGGTTCGTTATCAAACTTACTTGGATCAAACAACTGAAGCAGTAAATTATTACAAAGCACAAAATATTCTTGTGAATATAAATGGGGAAGATAGTACTCAAAATGTCTTCCAAAGCATTAAAGATGCTCTAAAAGGAGAGTAAAATGGTAATTTTAAGAACTGATAAGGAAATAAAATTATTAAGAGAAGCAGGAAGAATTGTTGCTTTAACTCATGAAGAATTAAAGAAACATATTAAACCTGGTATTTCTACTCTTGAGTTGGATTTAATTGCTGAAAAAACAATACGTAAATATAATGCAAAACCTTCATTTAAAGGTTTGTATGGATTTCCTGGTTCTGTATGTATTTCTGTTAATGAAGAAATATTACACGGAATACCATCTAAAACAAAGATTTTAAAAGAAGGAGATATAGTAACAATTGATATAGGGGCATGTTACAAGGGCTATCATGGAGATTCTGCTTGGACTTATCCTGTTGGAGAGATTAGTGAAGAAGCTAAAAGATTGTTACGTATAAATGAAGAAGCGTTATATAAAGGGTTAGAACAAGCCCTTCCTGGAAAAAGACTAGGTGATATTGGTTTTGCTATATCTAATCATGTTTTAGAAAACGGATATACAATGACTAAAGATTATACTGGTCATGGAGTAGGGAGAGAAGTTCATGAAGATCCTGTGGTTCCTAATTATGGCAACGCCGGTAAAGGAATGCTGTTAAAACCTGGACTAGTTATCGCAGTCGAGCCTATGGTAAACCAAGGAAGAGAAGAGTTAAGAACTCTTGATAACGATTGGACAGTTGTTACTGTTGATGGTAAGTTGTCTGCTCATTTTGAACATACAATTGCTATTACAGATAAAGGATATATTATATTAACAACGTTATAATAAGAAGGAGGGCATTTGATGGCAAAAGAAGATTATATTGAGGTTGAGGCTGTAGTTGTGGAAGCACTACCTAATTCCCAATTCAAGGTTAGACTTGAGAATGGGGCAGTAATACTTGCTCACGTTTCTGGTAAAATCCGTATGCATTACATTCGCATTTTACCGGGGGATCGTGTTACTGTAGACATATCACCATATGACTTAACACGTGGGCGTATCACATTTAGATACAAAAATTAAAAGAAAGATTTTAGGAGGAAAAAACTATGAAAGTAAGACCTTCAGTAAAACCAATTTGTGAAAAATGTAGAGTTATTCGTAGAAAAGGCCGTGTAATGGTAATCTGTGAAAACCCAAAACATAAACAAAGACAAGGTTAATTTTAAGGAGGAAAAGAAATAAATGGCACGTATATTAGGTGTTGATGTCCCAAATGATAAAAGAGTAGTTGTTTCATTAACATATATTTATGGTATTGGACCATCTAGAGCTGCGGACATCTGTAAAAATGCTGGAATTAGTCCAGATGTAAGAGTTAAAGATTTAAAAGAAGAAGAATTATCAAAATTAAGAGCAGAAGCTTCTAAATACAAAGTTGAAGGTGACTTAAGAAGAGATACTGCTTTAGACATCAAAAGATTAATTGAAATCGGATGTTATAGAGGAATTAGACATAGAAGAGGTCTACCAGTTAGAGGACAAAGAACTCAAACTAATGCTAGAACTAGAAAAGGACCTAAGAAGACTATAGCAAACAAGAAAGTTGCTTCTAAATAATAAGGGAGGATAGAGACAATGGCTAAACAAAGTAATACACAAAGAAAAAAGAAAATTACTAAAAAAGTTCAAAATGGTGTCGCTCATATCCAATCTACATTCAATAACACAATCGTAACTATTACTGATATGAATGGATGCACACTAACTTGGGCTAGTGCAGGATCTTTAGGAATTAAAGGTTCTAAGAAATCAACTCCATTTGCTGCACAAACAGCTGCTGAAGCTGCAGCAAACAAAGCAAAAGACTATGGAGTAGTAAAAGTTGATGTTGAAGTTAAAGGACCTGGACCAGGTAGAGAATCTGCAATCAGAGCTTTACAAGTAGCAGGACTTGAAATTTTAAGTATTAAAGACGTCACTCCAATTCCACATAATGGATGTCGTCCACCAAAGAGACCTCGTGGATAATAATAACTAACGTTTACAAATATTACTTATAGGAGGAAAACAATGAGAAAGTTTGAAAAACCAAATTTTAAGATTGAGAGAAATGGTGAAACTGATAACTATATGCGTTTCATCGTTGAACCATTAGAAAAAGGATATGGTATAACAATAGGTAATGCACTACGTAGAGTTTTATTATCTGCTTTACCTGGAGCGAGCGTATTTGCAATTGAAATCGATGGAGTTCAACATGAGTTTTCAACAGTTCCAGGAGTTAAAGAAGATGTAGTAAGTATTATTTTAAATCTTAAAGAACTTAATCTAGCAATAGATGAAGATGATGAAAGTAAGAAAGAATTAACAATTGATGTTAAAGGTCCAAAAGTAGTAACTGGTGAAGATATTGTTTGTCCAACTGGTGTAGAAGTTTTATCTAAAGAGGCTTATATTTGTACTTTAGCGGCTGGTGCTAGTTTAAAGATGAAAATATATGCAAGAAATGGTAGAGGATTCTTCACTGCAGAACAAAACAAAGATGCTAGAACTCATTTTGGTATAATTCCTACTGACGCAAACTATTCTCCAATTAAAAAAGTTGCTTATGAAGTTGAAGCAGCTAGAGTTGGAAGAAATGCTAACTATGATAAATTAATTATGGATATTTGGACTGATGGTTCAATGGAACCTCAAATGGCTATTGCATTAGCTTCTAAAATCCTAATTGAACATTTCGCTTTATTTACTGAATTAACTAATTTAGACAAATTCGTAGATATCATCGGTGAAACTATCGTTGAAAACGAGACTAAGAACCAAGATATGACTATTGAAGATTTAGATTTATCTGTACGTTCTTATAATTGCTTAAAAAGAGCAGGAATATCTACAGTTATGGAATTAACTCAAAAGAGTGAAGAAGATATGATGAAAGTACGTAACTTAGGTAAGAAGTCATTAAAAGAAGTAAAAGATAAATTAGCTAGTTATAATCTATCTTTTAAAGAAAATAATTAATTAAAAAGGAGAATTAATCATGCCAAGAAAAAATGTTCGTGGAAAAACTGGTGTTAGATTCAAAGCTGGTTATACAACATCTAAAAATAAATCTATGTTGCGTAATGTTGTTACTGAATTATTCATTCATGGAAAAGTTGAAGTAACAGAAAAAACTGCAACTGAATTACAACCTTTAGCAGAAAAAATGATTACTTTAGCTAAAAAAGGTGATTTAGCTGCTAGAAGACAAGCAGCTAAAGTTGTTAGAGATGTTTATGCTGATAAAGAAGAAACACAAACAGCTTTACAAAAATTATTCAGTGAAATTGCTGGAAAATATCAAGACCGTCAAGGTGGATATACTCGTGTTATCAAATTAGATAATAGACGTGGAGATAATTCACCAATGGCTTTAGTTGAATTAGTTTAATAAATTAAGTGTCAGATTACTGGCACTTTTTTTGTTTTTATTGAGTTATTCACAATCGTTAGTAAAAATACTTTCAGGAGTTCTTTATTATGTTATCATTTATTTGCGTGAATAAGAAAAGCGAGGGATATTTATGGCTGAAGAATTTGAAAAGAAAGAAGAAGAAATCATTGAAAACGATTTTGAAACTAATGAGGAAGAAGTAGTTGAGACAAAACCTCAAAAAAGAAAAGGAAAAGCTATGGCTGCAGTTATTTCTGTAGTAGTCGTACTTGTAGTAGCTGGTGTAGTTTTAACTTATTCTTTGAAGAAACCTCAACCTCAAGTAGAAAAACCTTTTGAAGATAAAGTTGAAGATGTCATTATTGATGATGTTCAAAATCAAACTGGAATTTCTAATGTTGAATTTAAATTACAAGCAGGAGAAACTTTACCTTATGTAATAAGTGTTAGTCAAGACTCTGAAGGAAATAGTAAATATATGGCTTGTCTAATTGGAGATTATGAACAATATGTAAATGTTGATCCTTCATTGGAAGATGCAGAATTTGATATCACAAGAGTAATTATGGGAATTGAATTAAGTAAAGATCAAGTTGCTAGTCAAGAAACTGTAAGAGCTGCAATTGCTGAAGCAAAAGAAGAAGACATGAAAATAATTTGTACTTATGGTGTTGATCAAGATTATGAAGAAGCTTTAGTAGGTTATTGTTCTAGTTTAGAAGGTTATGAAGATAAACTTGATTGGGAAAGTGCTAAACTTGTTAAATTAGATGATGGTTCTAGACTTGATGGTGTTGCTCGTGAATATATAACTGAAAATGGTAAATGTATGATGGGTTCATTTGGATTTGTTGATAATCAAGGTCAAACTTGTGTAGTTGAATTAAAATATGAACCATATGCAAATGCTAGAGAAAAGAAATCTCAATATGAAATAATCAATGGTTATATGGCTGATTATACTCCTGAAATGTTTGAAGGATTAAATCTATTAACTGATGAAGAAAAAGAATTAATTGCAGAACCAAATTTATTGAATATGATTACTGGTAATGGTTCTTATAAAGATCCTGTTCTTACTGTTGAACCTGAAGTTCAAGATCCAAGTCAAACAATTAGTAAATAATAGTAGGTATGTTATACCTACTTTTTCTTTTTCTTTTCATTCTTTTATGTTATTATTTGTATGATATAAGGAGTGTTTGTTTATGGCTGAGAAAAAAGTATTAACAAAAAAAGAAATTGAATTAAAAAAAGAAAAGAGAAGAGTTTTGTTTCAAAGAATAAGTGCTATTGTTGTTGTTACAGTTTTAGTGTTGGTTGCTTTTGCAGCTTTATTTGAAGGAATGAACTAAGTGAAAGATTCTATTATTAGACTTGAAAATATTTCTTATTCTTATGATAATAAAAACCTTGCTTTAAAAAATGTAAGCATTGATATAAAAGAAAAATCTAAGACCGTTATTGTAGGTCATAATGGTTCTGGTAAATCAACGATTGCTAAGCTGATTTGTGGTTTGCTAAATTTTAGTCATGGAAAGTTATTTCTTTTTGGAAATGAGGCTAATAATAAAAATATTGATAGTTTAAGACAAGATATAGGTATTGTTTTTCAAAATCCTGATAATCAGTTTGTTGGTGCTACTGTAAGAGATGATATTGCTTTTGGTTTAGAAAATAAATGTGTTCCTCAAAAGGAAATGGATAGTATTATAAATAAGTTTGCTAAGGAAGTAGGTATGATTGAATTTTTAGATAAGGAACCTGCTAATTTAAGTGGGGGACAAAAGCAAAGAGTGGCAGTTGCTTCTATTTTAGCTTTAGATAGTAAGGTAGTTATTTTAGATGAAGCAACTACAATGTTAGATCCTGCTGGAAAGAAAGAGATAAATGATTTAGTTGATAAGATTAAAAGAGAAAATCCTGATTTAACTATTATTTCTATTACTCATAATGTTGATGAGGTACTGACTGCAGATAACATTATTGTTATGAATAAAGGTGAAGTTTTTTATAATGGTGATTTAAATGGATTTATTAATCTTGATTTAAATAGTATTAATTTAAAAAAACCTTTTATATATGAAGTTAATGATAAATTAAAAGAGAAAGGTATAGATATAGGGAATTTTAAAGATGAAAGTGAGTTGATTAGTAAATTATGGCAATTACATTCGAACAAGTAGATTTCATCTATTTTCCTAAGACCCCTTTTGAACATTTAGCTTTAAAGGATGTAAATGTAACTTTCGAAGATGGTAAATTTTATGGTGTGGTTGGACATACTGGTTCTGGAAAGAGTACATTAGTTCAACATATAAATGCTCTTTTATTACCTACAAAAGGTAAAGTTAAGGTAAATGGTTTGGAAATCATAAATAATAAGAAGAGTGTTGATTTTAAGAAAATTAGAAAAACTTGTGGTTTAGTGTTTCAATTTCCTGAGTATCAATTATTTGAAGAAACTGTTTTAAAGGATGTTATGTTTGGCCCTAAGAATTTCAAATTTAGTGAGGATGATTCTTTAAGGTTTGCTAAGGAAGCTTTACAAACAGTTGGTATTGATGAATCTTTATTTGATAAATCTCCTTTTGACTTGTCTGGTGGTCAAAAAAGAAGGGTTGCCATTGCTGGTATTTTAGCAATGAATCCTGATGTTATTATTCTTGATGAACCTACGGCAGGTTTAGATCCTGTTGGTAGTAAAGAAATCATGGACATTTTTAAAATTTTAAATGAAAAAGGTAAAACAATTATTTTAATTACTCACGATATGAATGTTGTTTATGAATATTGTAATAAAGTGGTTGTGATGTCTAATGGTGAAATTGTTTATCAAGGTTCTAAAAATGAGCTTTTCGATGATAAGGAAAAACTTTCTTCTTTTGCTTTGAAAGAACCTGATTTGATAAGATTTAAGTCTTTATTGGCTGAAAAAGGGGTTAATTTTGAGAAGAAAGAAACATATGATTTAGATTTTTTGATTTCTAACCTTCTTAGGGAGGTGAAAAGATGAAAAATATAGCTTTAGGACGCTATGTGCCTTATAACACTTTTATTCATAGATTAGATCCTAGAATTAAATTGTTTATGCTAGTTTTATTAACTGTTGGTGTTTTTATGCCAATTGGTATAAATGGCTTTATTTTCCTAAGTATTTTCACCTTATTAATGATGATTTGCGCTAAGGTTAGAATTAAAACATTTTTTAAATCTTTAAAAGCAATGTGGTTTATGTTGTTGCTGCTTTTTGTCTTCAATGTCATCTTTATTCGTAGTGGTGAGGTTTTATTGACGATAGGGAATTATCCTATTTATAAGGAGGCTATTTTTCAATCATTATATATTTTCTTTAGACTTGCACTAATGTTAGCGTTTACGATGATTTTGACTTCTACTACAAAACCTTTGGATATTACTTATGGTTTGGAGTTTTATTTAAGTCCTTTGAAGGTTATTAGATTTCCTGCTCATGAGATTGCAATGATTATTTCTATTGCTTTAAGATTTATTCCTACTTTATTAGGAGAAACCAATAGGTTAATTAATGCTCAGGCTAGTAGAGGGGTTGATTATGAGAATGGATCTTTAAAGGAAAAAATAGGTGCTATTATTTCTTTGATTATTCCTTTATTTATTTCTAGTTTTCAAAGATCAGATGAACTAGCAAGTGCAATGGTTGTCAGGGGATATAATCCTGAAGGAAAAAGAACGAGGTATAAGGTTTATAAATTGAAATGGTCTGATTGTGTAAGTTTTGTTCTAGTGATTTTAGTTTTTGTAGTTGCTATTAATGTTAAAAGGGTGAGTTTATAATGAGATATAAAGTTATTGTTAGTTATGATGGTACTCTTTTTGATGGATATCAAATTCAAAAAGACAAAAGAACAATACAAAATGAGATTCAAATTGCTTTGGCCAAGCTTTATCAGAAGGAAATAAAAATTAGTAGTTCTGGGAGAACTGATAAAGGGGTTCATGCTTATGGTCAAGTATTTAGTTATGAAACTGAAAAAGAAATTGAACCTTATAAGATAAAGAAAGCTTTAAATACTTATTTACCTAAGGATGTTTCTATCATAAATGTAAATAAAGTAGATGATAGTTTTCATCCAAGAGGTAGTATCAAAAATAAAGAGTATGTTTATAAAATCAATATTGGAACTTTCAATCCTATTGAAAGAAATTATGTTTATCAGCATGGATATGATTTAGATGTTAAAAAGCTTAAAAAAGCTGCTAAACTTTTTGTGGGTACTCATAATTTTAAAAATTTCTGTACTAATGATGAGGAAGAAAAAAAGACTTATGTCCGTACTGTTAATAAAATTAGCATTAGTAAAAAGGATGATATAATTATTATTTCGATTGTTGGAACTGGATTTTTACGTTATATGGTTAGAATGATTATTGGAACAATGATAGCGTATAATGATGGAAAGGTTGATTTGGACAATATTAAATTTTCCTTAGATGAAAGATGTCCAAATCGAACTATTTATAAAGTTCCTTCTGAAGGTTTGTATTTAATGAAAGTAACTTATCCACAAAGATAGGTTATTTTTTTTTATTCTTTTTCGAATGTGTTAATATCTTTACAGGTGATGGAGTATGAAATATCCAAAAAAAGTATTGAAAGTTTTAAGTATTGAAGAATTAGAAAAAGTTATTACTTCATTAGATGAAGAAGAGGAAGTTCTTAGTGAGAAAAGAGAAGAAAAATTATTCAAACATGTGATGGAAAGTGAAATAGTTAATAAAAGATTTTGGTCTGATATAGTCATGGTAGGTACAGGAGCAATATGGTTTCAAATTAGTGAAATATTGCCTTTTATTATAGGTGGACCAAATTGGTTTAAAGCTACTGTATCTGGTCTTTCTGCTATTGCAAGCATTGCGATACCAATAGTTTTACATAGGGTAGGTTGTAAAAAACTTATAAATAAATATTATGATGAATATAAGCAATATTATTTGGATCATCCTGAAGAATACGAAAAAAAGGTTGAAGAGTATGATACTAGATTTGATGAAGATGTCAGACTAGATGAAATCTCTAAAGAAAAAGTTTGGGCAGGAAATTATCTAAAACTAAAAAGAGAAGCAGATAAAACAGAAGTTAGAATTTTTGAAAGTGCATCTAGGATGAAGGAAGAAATTGAAGAAGAACCATCAAGAGGAAGATAGGAAACTATCTTTTTTTTGTGGATAAGTTTATTCGTTCAACACAAGCATTTTTGGCTGTGATAGACTTGTATCAGGTGATATCATGGAACAAAAGAATTATCGAATGATGAGCATTCAAGAGTTAGAGAAAGAGCATGAAAATTTAATTAATGAATTTAATGAAATTATGACTCAAAGAGTTAATGAAGCAATAGACGATTATATAAATAAAAAATTATTTGTACAATTTGCTCCTGTTCGTAGAAAAAACTCCAAAATAAATATGATTTTAGTTATGATTGCAATGATATTACTGATTTTATCTAATCTAATACCTGCATTAGGTTTTTTAAACATGGCTTCAATAATCTTATCTTCTACAGGGCTTTATTTTGGATGGATAAAAACAAATAGAGATTATAAAAAATTCATGAAAGAAAACTTTCAAAAGGAAAAAAATAAATTGCTAGCTAAGGAAATTCGTTTTGAGTATCAAATTGATGAGAATGATATTGATTTAGTTAAGATTGCTAATGGTATTATAGCAATAGAGGAACAACTTCAATATTTAAAAGAAGTTACTAAACCTGTTAGAGTTTCTCATAACCCTAGTCGTTATCGTTTTGAGGACGAACTAGAGGAGGAAATGAATCATGGAAGAAGTATCTAATAAAGAAAATAATTACTCTATAATGAGTTTAGATGAACTAAAGAAAGAGTATAAATTATTGAGTCATCAGATTGATGATTTATGTATCGAACGAAATGATATTATTATCGATAAAATTGCTAAAAGGGTTGTAAGAGATTTTTATATAGAAGATCATAAGAAAACTATCATAACTAGTATAGTTGCTATTTTGGTAAATTTTCCTTTTGCAGTTGGTTTTATGTTTGGTCAAAGTCTAATTTCTTTAATAAACTTAGCAATTGTTGCAATAGGAGCTGCTTACTTGAATGTATCTTATGCTCGCTATAAAAAGCAATATATGGATACTGCTAAAAAGACTGTGATTAAAAACTGGTCGATGTTGGCAAATATTATTGAGGAAATGGACATTTATAATCGTTATGAAATAGAAATATCAAAGCTTCAAGTGAAATTGAATCAAGTTGAAAACTATATTAGTTTGCTTGAAAATAAATTAAGTGAAAATAAAGCTTTTGATAATCCTTATAGATATAAATATGAGTTAGAAGAACAAGAAGAAATAGAAAAAGAGGTCAAAGGGATACAAAAATAGATTTTTATGTATCCACAATATGTAAATATTGTTTGACAAAACTTTCTATTTTTTATATCATTATATACGGCACAAAAGCCAAGTGTAGTCCCGGTAAAACTAGACTTTGGTAAATTGGAGGAAATTATTATGCAACGTCAAACAACTATGGCAAATGAAAAAACAATCGAAAGAAAATGGTATGTTATTGATGCTGAAGGTAAAAACCTTGGTAGATTAGCAAGTGAAGTTTCTTTCGTGTTAACTGGTAAGAACAAGCCAATCTATACACCACATGTTGATTGTGGAGACAATGTTATCATTATAAATGCTGAAAAAGTAGTATTAACTGGTAACAAATTAGAAAATAAAAAATATTATAATCACTCTGGATATCCAGGTGGATTAAGAGTAAGAACTGCTAAAGAAATGGTTAACAAATATCCTGTTGAATTATTAGAAAGAACAATTTGGGGTATGTTACCAAAAGGTAGACTTGGAAGACAAATCTACAAAAAATTATATGTTTATGCAGGAAATACTCATAAACATGCTGCTCAACAACCTGTAGCATTAGAAATTAAAGGATTATAAGGAGGAGAATAACAATGGCTAAAAATACTGTACAATACCGTGGAACTGGTAGAAGAAAAAGTTCTGTAGCAAGAGTTATCTTAACTCCTGGTAAAGGAAACATCGTTATAAATGGTGTTGATGTAAATGAATACTTCCCATACGAAACATTAGTTATGGATTTAAAACAACCTTTAACTTTTACTGAAAACGAAACTAAATTTGATATCAGTGCTAATGTAAATGGTGGTGGATTCTCAGGACAAGCTGGAGCAGTTAGACTTGGAATCGCTAGAGCATTACTTGAAGCTAGTCAAAATTCTTATAGACCAGTTTTAAAAGCTAATGGTATGTTAACTAGAGATGCTAGAGCTAAAGAACGTAAGAAATACGGATTAAAGAAAGCAAGAAAAGCACCTCAATTCTCAAAACGTTAATATTTTGTTTTCAAAAGACCTTCGGGTCTTTTTTTGTTTACTTAAGGATTAGAAATGGTAAAATATAAAAAAGAGGTGTTATTATGAAAAAAGGTTTAACAATAGGAACTTTAATAGGTCTTGGTTTATGTGCTCTGATGTTGATTCTTAGTATTTTAGGAATAAGTTTTTTTAAAGGAACTAGATTAGATTTATTATTGATTGTTGCTACTTTGACTGTTGGAGGATATTTTTCTATTAGTAGCGCAGAAGTCTTAAAAAGGAATAAAACTTTGGGAATTGTTTCAACAAGTTTGATTGGAGTGGCAGTTGTTTTAGTAATATCGACTGTTTTATTTGATACTGGATCTGTATTTGGAGATGTTACTTTTACTTTTGCTCTGTTATCAGTTTTATTTAATTTTATTGTTTCCACTAAACTAAAATTAGGAAATAAGCAGTTTTTGGTCCAAATAGGAAGTTATTCAATCTTATCTATATTTATTCTTCTTTGTGTTTTATCTATCTTTGGAGTTTTAAAAATTGGCGATATTTTATCTGTATTCTTGATTCTACTGGTTTTATCTATAGTTTCTTTTGTTACTGTTTCAGTTTTGGCTAATAAATCAGCTGATTATGTCTCTGAAGAGTATGTAAAAATAACAAAAAAAGAATATGAGGAACTTAAAGAAAAGGCAAAAAAATATGATGAATTAAAGGGAAAATAAATTCTATTTTCTCTTTTTTTAAACATTAAAAAAACTTTGTAAAATTTTTGTTGCAAGTTTCATATATTAATGTTACAATGTAAAAGCATTCGAAAGTTGCGGGTCTGTAGCTCAGTTGGTTAGAGCGTACCCCTGATAAGGGTAAGGTCGATGGTTCGATCCCATTCAGACCCACCATTTATTATAGAATGTATAGAAAATGCCTATCTAGCTCAGTTGGCAGAGCAAACGGCTGTTAACCGTTAGGTCGTAGGTTCGAGCCCTACGATAGGCGCCATTTTATTGGCCTGTTGGAGAAGCGGCTTAACTCACATCCCTTTCACGGATGCATTCACGGGTTCGAATCCCGTACAGGTCACCATTATAAGTTTTGTGCTGGCTTAGCTCAACTGGTAGAGCAACTGACTTGTAATCAGTAGGTTGGGGGTTCAAGTCCTCTAGCCAGCACCATTTTTTTTTAGTCAATTATGCGGGAATGGCGGAATTGGCAGACGCGCTAGACTTAGGATCTAGTGGGTGACCGTGTGGGTTCGAGTCCCATTTCCCGCACCAAACTATACGAATACGAACTCTTCGAAAGAAGGGTTCTTTTTTGTTTTATGGTATTATATGATTGGTGATTAAATTAATATAAAACGATCTAGATAAGTTCGTTTTTTTTATGTTGACAAAAAGGAAGCGGGGGGGGGTATACTTATTACAGAAAAATAAGGAAATGAGGGATTTATAATGAAAGCTGAATACGTGGCAACTAAAAGTGCATGGGCTGCAATTACTTTGATGAGAGTTGTATTTTGTTGGTTGATTGTTCCAGTAGTATTGATGGTAATTGATCTTTTTGTTTTAAAGAGTGAAAGAATTGAATTCTATGAAAACCAAGTTATAAGTAAATCTGGAATCATCAATAAAAAGACAAGGAAAAGTGCTTTTTTAGGGGTAACTAGTGTTTATGTTGATCAAAGATGGTTAGGAAGAATTTTAGGATTTGGTGATGTTAAGGTTGATGTAACTGGTAGATGGGATATCAATACTAAGAATGTTAAAGACCCTCAAGGATTAGCTGAATATCTTGAATCTAAGATAATTACTAAAGAAAATACTACTAGTATAATCCATAATTAATTGTTGTTAGGAAACTAACAACTTTTTTTATTATTTTTATTTTGATTAAACTAAATATTGGAAAATATAATATAAAATATTATAATTTTATCTGAGGTGAAATTATGGAAACACTTTACAATATTATGTTTTTATTAGCTTCTATTGGACTTTTTATTCTTTCTACTCAGATAATTTCAGAAGGTTTAGAAAGTTTAGCAGATCGAAAAGTTAAATCGATGTTTAGTAAGATATCAAGTAAAAGATTACCTAATGTAGGAATTGGTATTGCTACTACAGCGATTGTTCAGAGTTCTTCTGCTACTACTGTTATGACTATTGGTTTAGTTAATGCTGCCGTTATAACTTTACTTCAAGCTACTTACATTATAATGGGTGCAAACATAGGTACTACTATTACTGCTCAAATTGCAGCTTTGCAAAGTTATAGTTTCACTGATATCTTTTTGATTTTTACATTTATTGGTGTTTTAATGAATGTGTTATCGAAGAAGGATATGGTTAAAAAAATAGGTTATGCTTTGGTGGGATTAGGTCTTATTTTCTTCAGTATTAAATGTATGACTTTATCAGTTTCTACTTTAAAAGATAATCCTGTTTTTGTTGATATTTTAACTTCTATTAGTAATCCATTTTTATTGTTACTTGCAGGAGCTGTTTTTACAGCAATTGTTCAAAGTTCCTCTGTTATGACGGGAATTTTAATTGCCATTGTTGCTAATGGATTAGTTATTGGTAATGGTGGTAATTCTTTTTTGTATGTTATTTTAGGTACTAATATTGGTACTTGTATTAGTGCGGCAATTGCTTCGGTAGGTGCTAATGCTAATGGTAAAAGAACTGCTTTGATTCACTTGTTGTTTAATTTAATAGGAAGTTTATTATTCTTTATTTTCTTAGTTATCTATCGCGATTTTGCTGTTGAAGTTTTGGCTAAGTTGTTTAAACATCAATCTACTCAGATTGCGATGTTCCATACTTTCTTTAATGTTGTTACTACTTTAGTTTTGTTGCCTTTTGCAGGTGCTTTAGTTAAAGTTGCTACAAGGTTGATTAAGGATAATGGTGAAAAAGGAACTTCTTTAAAATATATTGATGATAGATTACTAAAAACTCCTTCTATTGCGGTGTCTATGGCTATTAAGGAAATTAATTATTTGTATAATGACGCAAAAGAAAGTTTGGTTTTAGCTAGTGATGATTTGATGAATAAATCGACAAAGCATTTTAATAAAGCAGTTGCTTTAAAGGAAAAGGTAAGTAAATCAAATGTGTTAATTACTGAGTTTTTGATTAAACTTACTAGTAGTAAATTATCTGAAAAGGAAAGAGTTAGAGTTTCCAGTTTACATCATGTTATTTCTGATATTGATAGAATTAGTGATTTAGCTGTAGGAATAGAAAGATGTAGTCAGGGAATTGAAAAGGATAATATTAATTTTACTGAAACAGCTTATCAAGATATTAAGGTTATGTTAGATAAATTGTGGGAGTTATCTGATGTTTCTTTTGATACTTTTAATAAGCGTGATATAAAATTATTGGAAAAAACTGAAAAAGTTGAAGATGAGTTAGATGTTTTAAGAAAGAAGGCTGTCGATAATCATATTGAAAGATTATCTAATAAAGAATGTGAAATTATCAGTGGCGGAGTTTATGAAAGAATTGTCAATGATTTGGAAAGAATTGGAGATCATATGACTTTTATTGCTCGTAGCATTATTGAGGTTGCTCACATAAATTAATTAGTGTATACTAATTAACGAACGAAAAGAGGTTAGAAAATGGATAAATATAATGAATTAGCTGATTTAATATTCCCTAATGTTATTGAAACTTTAGAGGATTTAGAAAAAAGATATCCTGTTAGAAATATAGATAAGAGTCAAAGAGTAACTAGATTTGCTCCTTCTCCTACTGGTTTTTTGCATACTGGATCTTTATTTGTAACTTTAGTAGATTACATTGCTGCTAAACAAAGTAATGGTGTTTTCTATATAAGACTTGAAGATACAGATCAAAAAAGAGAGATTGAAGGTTCTGGTAAGGATTTAATTGAGCAATTAAAAGTTTTTGGTTTAGTTAATGATGAAGGTTATTTTGGAGACGAAGAAAAAGGTATATATGGACCTTATGTTCAATCTAAAAGAAAAGAAATCTATGATATTGTTTTAAAAGAAATGATTAGAAGAAATAAAGCTTATCCTTGCTTTTGCACTGAAGAAGAATTAACTGAGTTAAGAAAAGTTCAAGAAGTTAATAAAGTAAGACCAGGTTACTATGGAATCTATGCAAAATACCATCATTTTAGCCCTGAGGAAGCAATTAAATTGATAAAAGAGGGAAAACCTTATGTTATTAGATTTAAATCTGAAGGAAATGAAAAAAATAAATATAAAGCATATGATGAAATCAAAGGACAAGTAGATATCACTGAAAATGATCAAGATATCGTTATTTGTAAAAGTGATGGATTACCAACATATCACTTTGCTCACTTAGTTGATGATCATTTCATGGGTACAACTCATGTTATAAGAGGAGAAGAATGGTTACCAAGTTTACCTATTCACTTACAACTTTTCCAAACATTAGGTTGGGAAGCGCCTGCTTATTGTCATCTACCTGTTATTATGAAGATTGATGAAAATGGTACTAGAAGAAAACTTTCTAAAAGAAAAGACAAAGAAGCTGCTACATCATTCTTTATTGAAGCAGGTTATCCTACTGAAGGTTTCTTAGAATATTTAATGACTGTTGTAAACTCTAACTTTGAGGAATGGAGAGAAGAAAACAAAAACCTTTCTATTTTTGATTTCCCATTTAGATTTGATAAGATGAGCTTAGATGGAGCTTTATTTGATATGGGTAAAGTAAGTTTTATTTGTAAAGAAGTCTTAAGTAGAATGAATTCTCAAGAAATAAGTGAAAAGACTTATGAGTGGTCTAAGAAATTTGACAAAGAATTACAAGGATTAATTGAAAGAGATTTCGAATATTTCAAATCTATTATGAATATTGAAAGGGAAAAAGAAAATCCTCGTAAAGACTATGAAAAATATGGTGATATCAAAGAGTCTATTAAGTTCTTCTATGATGATTACTATAATGAGATGTTAAATAACGAATTACCTTGGAATCCAAATATTGCCAAAGAAGATATTAAGAATGTCTTAAATACTTTTATTGCTAAAAACAATATGGATTTAGATGAAGAGAATTGGTTTGCTAACTTAAAAGAAATTGCCTCTTCTTGTGGTTTTGCTGCTAATGTTAAAGAATATAAGAAAAACAAAGAAGCATTTAAAGGACATATTGGAGATGTCGCAGAAATCATAAGAATTGCCATTACTACTAGAAAACAAACTCCAAATCTATATTTTATCTTAAAAATCTTAGGTGTAAAAGGATACACTGAAAGAATAAATAAGGTAATTAATAAGTTATAATTTAAGAGTATTCTAGTGATAGAATACTTTTTTAAAAAGGAGGATTATTATGAGTAAAACATTGATCTTAATAATAGGAATATTTATTACATTTTTATCTACTGCTTTAGGTAGTCTATGTGTTTATTTTTTCAAAGGAAAATTACATCCAAAAGTTAATTCCTCTATTTTAGGATTTGCAGCAGGAGTGATGATTGCTGCCGGAGTATTTGGCCTTATTATTCCTGCTATAGAGGATTCTGCCTCTTGGGGTAATTGGAGTTTTGTTCCTATTACAGTAGGAATTATTTTAGGAGCATTACTATTAGTGGTCATGGATAAACTTGTTCCTCATATTCATAAAAATCAAATGATGGAAGAAGGACCAAAGAATCATTTAAGTAAGGCTAAAAAACTATTTTTAGCAGTAACGATTCATAATATTCCAGAAGGTTTAGCAGTAGGTATAGCTTTTTCAAGTGCGATGCAAATAGGAACATTATCAGCTTATTTATCTGCTTTAAGTTTAGCAATTGGTATTGCTATCCAAAACTTTCCAGAAGGAATTGCTATTGCTTTACCTTTACAAGAAGAAACTGGAAGTAAAAATAAAGCGTTTGTCTTGGGCAGTTTAAGTGCCATAGTTGAACCTTTATTTGCTGTAGTAGGATTACTAGTAGCAAATCTTTTATCATCAATTATGCCTTGGATGTTGGCTTTTGCCGCAGGAGCAATGATCTTTGTTACAATCGAAGATTTAATCCCAGATGCAAAACTATCATCAGATTCTCACTTTGGTAGTTGGGGCTTTATGTTAGGATTTATAGTTATGATGATACTAGAAATAACATTGGGATAAAAAAAGAAGGTAGAGACTACCTTCTTTTTCTTACAAATAAGATAACAACCACTATTCCTACTGCACCAACTATCGCAGGGACTAGTGATTTATGTTCTACTTCTTCATCAATGAATGCAAGAGAAACATCTAATGCTTCTAGTTCATCTTCAGTAACCGTAGAATAATAAACTTTATCTTTAATTTCAAAAGTTACAATGTATTTATCATCCTTAAATGGATTTTTAAATGATTCTACATCATCTAATTTAAGAACATCAAAAAATTCAAAATTAGCTTCCTTTTTCATAAAACCGTGTTCAACACTAAAAATATTATAATAAGCTAAAATAAAATAAGAAATTAATAAAACTAATGCTAATTTAATTAAACGCATAAAATCACTTCCTTCTGATTCGATTTTAGCATATAAACATAAACTTAGAAACAGTTTTCTTTTACTTGAAAAAAAATTATTATTAATATATATTTATTAATGTTGACTTGGCCTGTTGGAGAAGTGGCTTAACTCACATCCCTCTCAAGGATGCATTCACGGGTTCGAATCCCGTACAGGTCACCAAATAAAAAATAGAACACCTTGTTATTAAGGTGTTTTTTTGTTATACCATCTAGTTGGAATTTTATATAGATATTTTATATATACACAGAAATTTTAGATAGATAATAAAAGTAATCCAATAGAATTAAATCAAATATGTTTGAGTTTGAGCAACAAAAAAAGATTTGTTATTTCTTTTTGTATTTGTTTCCTATATTCATATTGTACATTGGGTGTTGGTATTTTCTTGTTAGAAGTCTTTTAGCACTTGGATCTTTTGATAATAAGTGTTCTTTAAGTTTTATTGGATTATATTCATCAATTTTAAAATAGTTGGTGTCTTTTGCTAAAACGAAAAAATTATCTGTAAGATCAATATCTATTAGGGTATCATATCCTTGCTGATAGCAATATTGGGCAACCCTTTTAACACAATCTGTTTCATGAAATCCTGCTAGGACGATTTTATTGAAATTACCTATTTGATTTATTAGTTTTTGTTCGTTTGGATAAACAGGAACAGGATTAGTTATGAAACTTTCTAATGTGATATCAGTGTAAATTATTTGGTCTTGTTCATGCTTGTTTATACCATATAGATTAGTATCAGGAAAAAGAGCAAAGACAACTTCATATCCTTTATTGCGATATCTTTGATTAATTGATTGATTTAATATTTCTAAGGGATTTTGATATTGGGTTTCATAATATTTATAGAATTGGAAATATTCGTTTATTGGATATAAAAACAAGAATACTTTTTTCATAATTTCACTTCCTATTTAAAAGTTTATCATAGTGATAAAAGAGTGTGATTTATGGAGAGTTATAATGTGGAAAATATAAATGTATAATTTATGATTTTTTACATAAAATATTAATATGAATAGAGAAAAGTTATTAGATTATGGTATTCCTATTTTTGGGATACTGTTAGTAGCTTTATTAGGTTGGATTTTTGTAGATAATGGTATGGCTTGGTATGAAACATTGCAAAGGCCTTCTGAATGGATTCCTAATGCTTTTATACCTATAATGTGGACAATTATTTACACTGTATTTATTTTTTATACTATTCACTTAGTTAGAAAGGAGAAAAGCAATAAAAAAATAATAACACTTTTAATCATAAATGGTATTTTGAATGTATTATGGTGTTTAGTCTTTTTTACATTAAATGGTTTATTTATGGGGTTAGTTGTTATTATTTTGAATTTAATTCTAAGTGTATTGTTGTTAAAAGAAATATGTAAATCAAGTGAAGTTTATAGTTATATACTTTGCATTTATCCTTTATGGTTAAGTATTGCTACTACTTTGAATTTAGCTTGTTGGATTCTAAATTAAATCACTCGTTGAGTGATTTTTTAAATGTTGAATAACTTTTGGAGCACATATGATGAACCAAGAAGCGTATTTTAAAGGGTTGAAGGTTAAATCTTGTTCGAGTTCATCAAGACTAATCCATTTGGTTTCACTTGCTTCTTCTTCATTAAGAATGATTTCCCCATCATATTTTCCTAGGAAAACGTGATCGTATTCGTATTCGTATAAATTGTCATTGAATTTATTAAGATAGGTAAAAGAAAATAGTTCTTCAATTTCTGTCTCTATTCCAACTTCATCTTTTAGTCTTTCATTAGCACTTTCTTTGACGTCTTCTTTTTGTTTTGGGTGGGAGCAACAAGCATTAGCCCATAAGTTAGAGCTATGGTATTTATGAGCTGCTCTTTTTTGAACTAATATTTCATTATTGCTGTTATAAATAAATACTGAGAATGCTCGATGTAATAATGGTTGTTTATGGGCATTTTCTTTTGTTTCACTTCTTATTTCATTGTCGTTTACATCTACTAGTACTACTTCATTTCTTAGCATATAATGCCTCCTTTTTTGTTAATTATATGTTATTTTTGATGAAGTTTTAAATAAATTCGTAATGTTTTATAGAATAAGTTTAGTTTTAGAAGTATAATTAAATTATTAGGAGGGGTAATATGGGAGAAATAAGAGCGTTAAAAGATGTAGTTTTGTCTAACCCTGAAAAACTTAAAGATCCTGATGTAATAAAGACATTAGAAAATTGTAGAAATGAATATTTAAATGAATTATATGACTTTTTGAAAGAACTTAATAAAAATGGAATTGATATTACCTCTTTACCTGGTGGGAAAGAATTTTTTATAAGTGGTAATCCTGAAAATGCTTTTCGTGTAACTAATTCATTTTGTTTAAGAATGTTTGCAAAGAAAATGCAAGGTGATAGTTTTGAACAAAATCTTAATGATACATTTCAAGCTTTTTTACGAAGAATTAATAGAGAATATGACTGGTTAGATGATGAAGAAAGAAAAGTACTTAGAGAAACAATTTTAGAACTTGGTTTACCTGCTGCTATTGTTCCTGGTGCAGTTTTGAAAGATTCCAATTTTATCGATGGATATTGTCAAAAACATGGTATTGAAGAAAATATGAATCAAGTTTTCAGTGAGATTTTTTCTTCTAATTATGTAGAAGGAATAGATCAAAAATTAGCTAATCAGATGGGATATAATTCTATTGATGAACTAATCTCTGTGGAGTTAGTGAATAACCCTGTTATGAAGGAAAAAAATGATAATTATTTTAATAGAGATAAAAGTAAAGATTTGTTGTATTTAGCTTCAATAAAAACGAAAACTTTAACAGATTTACATAATAAAGGTATTGATTATGTTTCTGTTGACTTGAATAACATACCTGAAGCGGGTATCAATATGGTTGATGCTAGTTGGAATCCTAAGAATAATAAGATTACAACTTTTATAAATAAGAAATCGTTTAGAAAGGATACTTTATCTCATTTAGGTTTTTATTGTACTCATGAAACAAATCACGCAATTCAAGACCATAATATTAAAACTTGTAATATTGCAGAAGATCCTGATATTGACTTATATGCGATGGATAAATTGATTCGTCATATGTACATTTTTCGTTATCAAAATGATAGTTATTATCGTAGTAACATTGCTTGTTTTAGTCCTGAATTTGATGCTGAATTTAAAGCTCAAATTGAATATTTTAAGTTGATGAATTTAGCAAATCCAACAGAGTATTTAAAACAAATTGTTAATACCAAAGCAGATGTTGAATCTAAGGTTTTAGATCAGTTAAACTTTGAAAAAACATTTAGACATGATATGACTAGAATAATTGGTGACAATGTTAAAAGAGTTGATTTAGAATCTTTATTTCAAACTTTCATATCTACAATGATGGAAAAACCTGAACTAGCAGAAGAAGTAATGAAGTCTGTTGATAAAGATTATCCAATTTTAAAATATAAGTATCAATTTTTTGAAAAGGGTGTTCATAAAATGAGTCCTCGTGAGTTAGTTGATGAGATGGAAATGGCTAAAAGTCAATTGGATTTGGATGCTTATGGGGGAATTATACGATCATCAATTAATCCTTTGAAGGATAAAAATGCAGAGCAAAATATTAGTGTATATAAGTCTTTATTAAATTATGTACCTGAAAATGTTAAGGAAATACTTTCTGATATTTTACAATCTCCTTCAATGGATAAGTATGAAAGTATGTTGATGAGGAAATAAGATGAAAACTTACAAAGAAAAATTTGAAAGTCTAGAAGAAGAATTTCAATATTATGCAATGAAAATGCTGTTTGCAGAAAGAAAAAATGATAGAGAATCTTATCTTGCTTACTTAAAAAAAGCAAAAGATTTATTAGAAAGAATTGAGAATAAAGAAAAAAAGTAGATCCAATCTACTTTTTTATTTATGATTCCATTTATAATATTCTTCATCTCTTGAAGCATCTATTTCAAATGATTCCTCGGTGTAAATATAAAATTCTTGTTTATTGTATAAAGTTTTAAATTCTTCATAAGATATAGTATAAGCTGAGTTAGGGTTGGATACTCTAACTTTTTCTTTATTTCCTTTGAAGTAAATTTTATTTTTATCAATGATAGTAAATAAAGTTACTTTTTCTTTTAAATATTCGATTGCTAAGTTTATGTTTAATGCATCATTCATATTATATTTCCCTTATCCAACAACGTCTTCTTCTAATGATTTTTCTTTCAAAGTTTTTCCATTGTGCTTGAACTTCATTATTATCTTCAAGTTCTGGTCCTGTTTCTGCGTATTTTATTCCATTTTTAATTGCGGCACCTAAGATATCTGCCATCATAATTCCATTTAATCCTAATCCTTGATCGCCAGGGTTGACTGCAATTAAATACATATCTAGTGTATCGTTGACTTTTAAAGATTTTAGTAAATGAAACCATCCAGTTGGAAATAATCTTCCTTTTGCTTTTTGTAATGCTTTTGAAATAGAAGGAACAACAAAAGCAAATCCTTTAACTTTACCTTCTTTGTCTGCTACAAAAGAAAGATAGTCAAAGTTAGCAAGAGAGATGTAATCGTTGATGTATTGCTTAACTTGTCTTTCAGGCAGTCTTACTGTCCCATGTAGTTTAGCAAAGGCGTCGTTATATACATTGAATGCTTCAATAATGGTAGGCATTGCTTCTTTGGCGTTTCTAAATTTTAGTAATTTAAATCCTTGTCTTTCTAATAAGAAATTGGATATTTTTGCTAGTCTTTCGTCCATCTTTTCAGGAACATTAATTAAATATTCAACCCAGTCGACATCTTTAACAAATTTCAGTTTTTCTAAGTGTTGAATATAATAAGGATAATTGTAGTAGGTAAAGTTGATTGCAAGTTTATCAAATCCTTCAATTAGCATTCCTTGTTTATCTAAGTCCGTGCATCCAATAGGACCATTAAAATGGGTCATTCCTTTTTCTTTTCCCCATTTAGAAATGAAGTCAATTAAAGCTTTGCTGACTTCGTAATCATCAATAAAGTCAAAGTGATTAAAACGAAGGTGTTTTGCGTTAATTTTTTTATTGTATTGATGATTTATTAATCCACATATTCTTCCTACGATTTTATTATCTTTGTAAGCTAATGCTTCAATAGATTCACAATATTCATAAGAAGGATTTTTTTCTCGATCAAAATATTTGATTTCATCTTTGATTAATTCAGGAACATAAAAAGGATTGTCTTTATACAATTGATTTGGAAATTTGATGAATTTCTTTAGTTCCTTTTTATTTGTTACTTTTTTAACAATTACTTCACTCATATCGATACCTCATTTTACTTATTATATTATTATTTACTAAAATAAAAAAGAAAAAACATTTTAGTGTGGTATAATAATAAAAATGGAGATGATTGTATGTTAGCACTTGTAACAGGAGCTAGTTCTGGAATTGGTAGAGATATTGCTAGGGAATTGGCTAAAAAAGGGTATGATTTAATAATTGTAGCAAGGACAAAGGAAAATTTAGATAAAGTAAAAGAAGAATTGAGTAATGTTAAGGTGATAGTTATTCCTACTGATTTGTCTAAAGAAGAAAATTGTAAAGCTTTGTATGAAAAAGTTAAGGATATGAATATTGATTTGTTAGTCAATAATGCAGGGTTTGGAGTGTATGGTAATTTCTTTGAAACTAATTTAGATAGGGAACTAGAAATGATTAAAGTTAATGATGTGGCTTATCATATTTTAACTAAGTTGTTTTTAAAGGATTTTGTGAAAAGAGATAAAGGTCAAATCTTAAATGTTTGTTCTAGTGCTGCTTTTTATACAGGTCCTAGAATGGCTACTTATTATTCTACTAAAAATTACATTTATTGCTTAACAGTTTCTATTTATGAAGAATTAAGAAAAGCAAAATCTAATGTTAAGATAAGCGCTTTATGTCCAGGTCCTGTTGACACTAATTTTAATAATGTTGCTAATGTAAAGTTTGCTGCTAAACCTTTGAGTAGTGAATATGTAGCTAAGGTTGCTATTAAGGGTTTAGAAAAGAACAAAATGCTTATTATTCCAGGATTTAGTATGAGATTAAATAAATTTTTATGCAGGTTTATAAGTGAAAAAATGTTGCTTAAAATCGCATACAAAGCACAAAGTCGAAAAAGTAAATAAATAATCAGTGCATATTTAGAATAAATATGGTAAAATCTTTGAGTGTATATTAAGAGGTGAAATTATGGCAAAAGAAATATTTAGTACAGAATTTAGAGGAAGAAAATTAGTAGTTGAAGTTGGCGAAATCGCTAAACAAGCTGGTGGCTCTTGTATTGTAAGACTTGATGATACTGTTGTATTATCTACTGCTTGTTCTAGTAATCAAGCTAAAGATACAGACTTTTTCCCTCTTACAGTAACTTTTGAAGAAAAGTTATATTCAGTTGGTAAAATACCAGGTGGTTTTTTAAAAAGAGAAGGTAAGCCAAGTGAACATGCAACTTTAACAGCACGTTTAATTGATAGACCAATTAGACCTATGTTCGCGGATGGTTTTAGAAATGAAGTTCAAGTAATTAATACAGTTTTATCTGTTGATCCAAATGCAACTTGTGAAATGGCTGCTATGTTAGGATCTAGTATTGCTTTATGTATTTCTGATATTCCTTTCTCAGGACCTATCGCTGGAGTAATCGTTGCTTATGTTGATGGTAAGTATATGATTAACCCTGATGTTGCAGATCTTGAAAGAGCAACTATTGAACTACATGTAGCAGGAACTAAAGATGCAATTAATATGGTTGAATCTAGTTCTAAAGAAGTAACTGAAGAAGAAATGTTAGAAGCAATTATGTTTGGACATGAAGCTATCAAGGAATTATGTTTATTCCAAGAACAAATTGCTGCTAAAGTGGGTAAAGAGAAAAAGGAAATTGAATTATATACAATTCCTGAAGAATTAAGAAATGAAGTTTATGCAGTTGCAAAAGAAAGATTAATCAACGCTGTTAGAATTAAAGAAAAACTTGAAAGATATGGTGCTATTGATGATATCAATGCTGAAGTTCTTGCAAGTTATGAAAATAAAGAATATGAAAGTGATAAAGCAAAAGCTAAAACTTTAAAACAAGTTAATGATATTTTACATGATGTTGTTAAAGATGAAGTAAGAAGACTTATTACTGAGGATAAAGTAAGACCTGATGGTAGAGCAATCGATGAAATTAGACCTTTAAGTTCTATGGTTGATTTATTACCAAGAGTTCATGGTTCTGCTATGTTTACAAGAGGAGAAACTCAAGTTATCTCTACTGTAACTTTAGGACCTTTATCTGATGTTCAAATCCTAGATAACTTAACTCCTGAAGAAGAAACTAAGAGATTTATGCACCATTATAACTTCCCACCTTTCTCAGTAGGTGAAGTTGGTAGAACTGGTGCTCCTGGAAGAAGAGAAATCGGACATGGAGCATTAGGTGAAAGAGCACTAAGCGCTATCATTCCTGATGAAAAAGAATTCCCATATGTTGTCAGAGTTGTTTCTGAAGTTGTTGAATCTAATGGTTCTTCATCTCAAGCTTCTATTTGTGCTTCTTCTATGGCTTTAATGGCAGCAGGTGTTCCTACAAAAGGACAAATTGCTGGAGTAGCTATGGGACTTATCACAAATGGACCTATTGATTCTGGTGCTCCTTATACAATATTAACTGATATCCAAGGTATGGAAGACCATTTAGGAGATATGGACTTTAAAGTAGCAGGAACTAAAGATGGAATTTGTGCAATGCAAATGGATATCAAGATTTTAGGAATTAATAAAGAAATTTTACAAAAAGCTTTAGCACAAGCTAAAGTAGGTAGAATGCAAATTCTTGAACATATGAATAACACTATTAATAATCCTAGACCAGAACTTAGTAAATATGCGCCTAAGACAGATACATTCATGATTGATGTAGACAAGATTAGAGATGTAATTGGTACTGGTGGTAAAGTAATTAATGAAATTATTGAAAAATGCGATAATATCAAAATTGATATTGAACAAGATGGACAAGTAATTCTATATCATATGGATTATGAACCAATTAGAAAAGCAAGAAAGATTATTGAAGATATCGTTAGAGTTGCGAAAGTTGGAGATATCTATGATGCTAAAGTTGTAAGAATCGAAGCATTTGGTGCTTTCGTGGAATTATTCCCTGGTACAGAAGCTTTACTTCATGTTTCTAAGATTGCTCATGAAAGAGTTGAACATCCTAATATGGTTCTAAAAATGGGCGAAATTGTTAAGGTAAAAGTAATAGAAATTGGAGATAAAGGTAAAATCTCTGTTTCTAGAAAAGATTTATTGCCAAAACCAGAGAAAAAGGAAGAAAAGAAAGAAGAAAAATAAGATACTTGCAAAAGTATCTTTTTTAATTCAAATTTTCAACAACTATTAGAATATAGAGACATTTATAAATATAAATGTGTTATATTTTTGTCTGTGGGTGATAAAAATGATTAACTACAAATTGTGGATGCAAAAATATGAATTAGCTAAAAGATATTATGAATATTATGGTAATTTGAAAGTCCCTTATAGTTTTAGAACTAAAGATGGAATTCATTTCAATGAAGAAGGATATAAATTAGGTAGATGGATTCGTAAGCAAAGAGAAGCTTATAGAGATAAAGAAAAAGGTGTGCCTTCTGATTATGCTATTACATTGCCTCAAATTGATATGTTAAATAGTATTGGAATGATATGGAGATTAAAAGAAGCTAATGAATGGACCCAAAATCCTGATAAATGGGCTTTAAAATATCAACTTTGTCAATCTTATTATGATAAATATGGCCATTTATATATGAATAAAGGTTTCAAAACTAAAGATGGTGTTAATTATGATAGCAAGGGAGAAAATTTGTTTACATGGTTGGAAACCCAAAAGAAGATTCATCGTAAATATCCTGAGGGTGGAAAAACTTTACCTTTAGAATACATTCAATTATTAGAAAAGTTAGATATAGACTGGGATAAAACTGAATTAGATACAGCTAGTTTATATAATTTAAAGCAATGGCAACACAAATATGAACTAGCAAGTGCATATTTTAAGGAATTTGGCGATTTAAACATTCCTAATAATTTTAAAACCAAAGATGGCGTTAATTATGATGAGGATGGAATTAATTTAGGTAGTTGGGTTAAAATTCAAAGAAATAGAGAAAGAGGAACTACTAAGAGTTTGAAACCTCTAAGTGTTAAGGAAAAAGAAAAATTAGAAAAAATTGGAATGATTTGGGATAGTACTCCTAATGCTGAAAAAGTAGCAGTTAAGTCTGAATTAGCATGGAAAAATGGCTATGAACATGCTAGTAAATATTACAGAGAAAATGGTAATTTAAATGTCAAATATGATTATGCAAATAGTGATAATTTCAAGTTGGGAGCTTGGATTATAAATCAAAGAGTTAAATATAAAAAAGGTTTATTGACTGAAGAACAAATTGAAAAACTTCTCGAAATAGGAATGGTTTGGGAAGCTGAAAGACAAAAAGCTAGATCAAAAGTTAGTTGGAATGAGGCTTATCAATTAGCATGCAATTACAGAGACTATTATAATCATTTAGATATTCCTGTTGGATTTAAAACCAATGATGGTGTTAATGAAGTTGCAGATGGTTTTGATTTGGGTTTATGGATTGAAGGTCAAAGAAGATCACACGATAATTATGGTTTAACGGATAATAGAATAGTTTCTTTAAAAACAATAGGGATGGTATTTTATCCTGATTCTAATAAAGAGAAGATGGGAAAAGTTTGTGAAAAAAATGAAATTGCTCCTATATATGTTAATGTTTTAAGTAGATTACCTGTTAGAGAAGTTAAAGCAAAAATAAAGTTTTTAAAAGATAAGAATATTCCTATTATAGAAGATGATAAGTTAAATCAAATTTTCTTTATGAGTAATAAAAATGTTGAGGCCACTTATGGTGTAACCTTTGAAAAAATCTTGTATGATTATTTGGTATCAAGAAAAAAGTAGATTGAGAAAATCTACTTTTTTAAATATCCCTTTTTATTTCTTCTGTATAATCATCGTTATGATCTCTAGTAACGTTGTTATATAAAGATGTTAAGAATTCTTCTGTAACAGGTTTTTCAGGATCAGGAAAACTCAGCCATGATAAGAATGTTTTTATTATTGCTGTGTCTTTATCAGAATGAAATCCATATTTTCTAAAAGCTTCATCTTTTGATATTGCATTATTAGAATAATCGCCCAATTTTTTATGTTTATTATATGTACTAGTATAAATATTTGATTGATATAATTTGTTATATTCATTTAATAATTCACGACTAGATTTAGCAAATTTTTTGTCTGAATCATAATCATCAAGCAAGTCATCAAAAAGAGAATTTATGTCGCCTAAATAAAGTGATTTAGATTTTTCTTTTGATAGAAAACCTCTTGATAATTCATATTTTGCAGATTTAATTATTTGATTCTTTATTTTTTTCTCTATCTTTAGCAATTTTATTAATTCATTTGTCTGTTCTAATGATAAATAATTTTTTAAAGTCAAAGATGAAGAAATTTTATTTTTTAATGTTTTGTGCATTTTTTCAGCTACCTCATATTGTCCTGTTTTTAATGCAATAGGAAGGGCATCTTTGATAATATCCATGCTGTAAGCAGATGAAAAAAGATTAATATCATGTGCTAAAAGATTACCTTTTCCTTCTTTTAATAGTTTTATAAAAATATCTTTTTTCAATTTGGAAGCTTCTATTGAAAAATAGACAGAATTAGTAGGATTGAAGATAAAAGGCATGTTTTTAGTGTTTTGAATAATTTGATTTAATTTTTCGTCAGGTAGTTTAGATAGTATATCTTGATATATGTTCGATTGTAAATTTGTTGAATCATTTACGTCTTTTAGTATATTCGCATTAATAAATTTTTTTTGTAAAAAGTTCAAAATTGTTTTTTTATTTTTATCAAATATTTCTTGTGAGATATTATCATAAGGACTTTTTGTTATGATTGCATCAAGATTAGGAAATTCATTTTTAAAAATGTGAAATTTGATTAAGTCGTCTGAAAATTTATTGATATCTAAATTATCAACTATCGATAATACTTGCTTATAGATGTCTCCTGCAAAGGCAAAATATTTATCAAAGTTTTCGTAAGCGGAGTTAACCACATCAATTCGTGCCATTTCCTTATTTGCAAAAGAGGTCATAGCATCAAAGTAATATCTATTTTCTTCGTTACTCATAGGAGTTTGATTTCCAAGGTTTTCATACCATTTTATATCAAAAGTGTTTTTATAGAATGAGAATAGATTTTTGACGTTGATGTATGATGTTTCTCTTGCTTCTTTCTCAATTGGTTTTTCAAGGTAACTTAGTCCTTTTGTAGCTTCAAGTTTCATATCAAATTGAGGATCATTTTTCAAGGATTCATAGAATTGGGGATTATTAGTTTTTAATATGTATTTTATAGAATCAATGTTGTAAATACCTTCTTTGGAATGAAGCATTTCTTCTTTATCATATCCCTGAATAGAGTGGGTTCCTTCATGAAAAGTAGTAATTAAAAATTCTACTAAATCGCCAGATGTTACAATATGTTTAAAATGTGATTCATCAATAAATATTGTTTTCATTATGTCATTGTAGCCACCTTTAATACTAGAATTATTACTATTTTTGTTTAGGTCTTTTACTTCGAAATAGACATTAAAAAGGTCTGCAACAAATCTTTTAGAGAAAAGAGTAGCTTTTTTAATATTCATTTTTTTTGAGGATAGTTCATAAAAATCTTTTGAGTATTTAGTTGCTATTGATTGGATTAGTTCTTCGTTGAATACTTTTTCATTGTTTTTTGGCATAATGGAACACCTCTTTGTTTAATTATACCAAATAATAGATTTAAATAAAAATCTGTTATTTATTTTTCGTAAAAAAAAGACCAAATTAATTGGTCTTTTTGTCATTCTTTTTATCAGTTTTAGCTACTTCCATAATAGTAGAAGTAATAGTAGCAACATCTTGTAAGTTGGAAGGGATAATTAATTTAGTAGATTCACTAGACCCTAATTTTTCCAATGCTTCTAATCCTTTCAAAGCTACATAAGCTTGGTCAGGTTGAGCTTCTCTTATTGCTCTAATACCATCTGCTTGGGCTTTATATGTTGCTGCAATTGCAGCTGCTTTTCCCTCTGCCTCTGCTATAATAGCGGCTTTTTTTGCTTCTGCTCTTAGTATTGCTGATTCTTTTTCTCCTTCAGCAACTAAGATAGTACTTCTTTTTTCTCCTTCAGCTTTAAGAATAGATTCTCTTCTTTCTCTTTCAGCTTTCATTTGTTTTTCCATAGCTTCTTGAATTGATCTAGGTGGAATGATGTTTTTAAGTTCCACTCTTGTAACTTTAATTCCCCAAGCATCAGTAGCTTCGTCGATAATTGCTCTCATTTTAGAGTTAATAACATCTCTAGATGTAAGTGTTTGGTCTAAGTCAAGTTCACCAATGATGTTACGAAGTGTAGTTGCCGTTAAATTTTCAACTGCACTCAATGGATTTTGGATTCCATATGTGTATAGTTTTGGATCTGATACAAAGAAATAAACGACACTATCGATTTGGATAGTTACATTATCTTTTGTAATAACAGGTTGAGGTGCAAAGTCGCATACTCTTTCTTTTATAGATATTTTTGATCTAACTCTGTCGAAGAAAGGAATTATAAAGTGAGGACCAGGTCCTAAAATCTTTTTAAATTTCCCCATATTCTCAATGATGTAACTATTAGATTGAGAAACGATTTTTAAGGATTGTGATCCTACTATAACAACGAGTAGTAAAATGATTACGATAATAACAATTGATCCTATATTAACTAAAAACATTACTTTTGTTCCTCCTTTTCAACAATTAGTTTGTTTCCTTCAATTCTTTTGATAACAACGGTTTGTCCTTCTTCTAATTTTGCTTTATGTTCTTCTTCAATTGACCAAGTAACCCCATTTACTTTTGCTTCTGCTTGATTCTTACTAGAAACATTTCCTATAGTTATTTCTTTTCCTATTAAAGAATCAGCATTAGTAGGAATAAATTCAGAAGATACAATTTTTCTAGTCCATTTTCTTAGTGTTATGAGCATTATAACTGAAACACCTCCAAATACTAATAATTGTACCCATGGTTCAAATATTTTCTCAAAGAAAGATAATAATAGAGCAACTACTGCTCCTACTGTGAACCAAATACTCTCTAAATCGTATGTTAGGAATTCATAGACAACTGTGAAGATAATGACACCAAGCCAAATCCAAGGCATAATTTCTCCCATTTTTTCAACCTCCTCTTGTTAATTAAAATTATATATTTAAATATATGTGTTTGCAATAAATTATCATTTTTATTAAATATTAGCATATCTTTAAAACGAGGAGATAAAAATGGAATATAAAATAGAGGATATAGATTATTTTATTGAAGGTAGAGGACCATATATTATTTTTTTACATGGTTGGGGACAGGACAAAAAAAGTTTTAAGGATATAAGTTATTATTTAAAGAAGAAATATACTTGTTTAATGTTAGATTTGCCAGGATTTGGAAATTCAAAATTTCCTGAAAAGGCTTTATCTATTGATGATTATGGAGATCTTTTAAATGAATTTATTTTGAAAAACAAATTGAATGTAAAAGCAATTATTGGTCATTCTTTTGGTGGTAAGGTCGCAACTAATTATTGTTTAAGATATAATGGACATCTTAAATTAATTTTATGTTCACCAAGTATTGTAAAGCCAATTCATGGACCTATTTATTATGGTAAAGTTGGTTTATATAAATTGGGTAAAAAGATACCAAAACTGAAAAATTATCTAGATAAGAAGATAGGTAGTAAGGACTATAAGAATAGTGAAGGTGTATTAAGAGAGATATTGGTTAAATCTGTTAATACTTATTATGATAAGGATTTGTACAATATTGATAATGATACTTTACTTTATTGGGGAAAAGAGGACAAAACTACTCCTTTATATATGGGTAGGAAAATTGAAAGGAAAATTCCTAATTGTAAATTGATAACTATTGAGGGTAATCATTTTGCTTTCAAAGATAACAAATATCACTTTATCAATGCTTTGGAGGAATTTTTAGATGACTAACTTGATGGTTATTATTTTGATTTTAAGTCCTTTAATATGGGTTACACATATTAATTATTTATTTAATATTTTGCAACAGCATTATTATTCTAATGGAAGATTAATAAAGGTTTTAAAAAGCAATTTTAATAGTGAAAAGTATTATAAAAAAATGGCTTTTTTAGGAATTATATTTTGTTTGGGAATTGCTCTTATTACTTTGTTGAGTCCTAGTTCTGCGATGTTAACCATTTTTATGTTGATGATTAGTTATTTTTATATAAATAGGGAAAATAAGTTTATAATTGTTCCTTTGAAAATTACTCCTAGAATTAAAAGATTGTATTTTGTTGTTTTGCTAATACTTGAAAGTATTTTGTTTTTAGGACTTAAAATGCCTTTTGCAGAAATAACAAATTATTTGTTTACACTTTTTATATTGTCTTTAGTGTTACCTGTTATTGTGATTATTTCTAACACTCTATCTTTTCCTGTTGAAATAAGTATTAAAAGAAAATATTTGAATAAAGCAAAAAATAAGATTAAAGAGATACCTGATTTAAAAATAATTGGTATTACAGGAAGTTATGGAAAAACCACTACTAAAAACATACTGTATAATATTTTGTCTAGTAGATATCAAGTTGTGGCTACTCCAAAGTCTTTTAATACGGTGAATGGGATAAGTAAAACGGTGAATGAAGAACTTAATAGATTAACACAAGTTTTTATAGCTGAAATGGGTGTTGATTCTTTAGGTGGTATGGAAAAGCATTTGAAGTTTTTAAAACCTAAATATGCCATTATTAATAATATAGGTAATATGCATTTAGCGACTTTTAAGAGTGTCGAGAATGTTTTAAAAGAAAAGATGAAGTTAGCTTATGCGATTGATCAAACTGGTGTTGTCGTTTTAAATAATGATAATGAATATATTTCGCAAATAAATTTTGCTAATATCAAAGCTAAGATTGTAACTTTTGGAATTGAAAAAGAAGCTGATGTAATGGCTAAAAATATTAAGTTCAATAGCGAAGGAAGTAAATTTGATTTATGTTTAAAAGATGAAGTTTATAAAGTAGCTATCCCTTTGATAGGAAGACATAATATTGAGAATACGATTGCTTCTATTGCTTTGGCATTGGAGTTAGGGGTAGAGATTAATAATATTGTAAAATCTTTGAAGTTTTTAAAGCCAATTCCACATAGATTAGAGATTGTAAAAGAAGATAATATAACTTTCTTAGATGATTCTTATAATAGCAATTTTGTTGGTTTTAAGAATGCTTTAGAAATTATAAAAGGATTTAAAGAATATAAGGTTTTGATTACACCTGGAATGGTAGAACTAGGAGAGGAAAGTTATAATTTAAATAAGCAATTGTGTCCTTTTATTAAAGATAGTGTAGATGAAGTTATTTTTATTAGGAATGAGGTTATTAAAGCTATGGAAGAAGGATTAGAGGAACTAGAGTTTTCTAATATAAAAGTATTTGATAGTTTCAAGGATGCTAGAATGTATGTTAAAGAAAAGTATAATGAGAATAGAGTTGTCGTCTTAATTGAAAATGATTTACCTGATTCATACATTAAATAAGGAGAAAATATGAGAGAAAAAATAGGTGTTTTTTTTGGTGGTAATAGTTTAGAACATGAAATTAGTATTATTACTGCTATGCAAGTTATTAAAGCATTAGATAAATCTAAATATGAGGTTTTACTTTTGTATATGACTAAGGATAATAAGATTTATTATGGTAAGTATTTGGAAAATCAAAACAATTATTTAGATATTGATAGATTAAAGAAAGAATGCACTAAAGTAGTTTTAAAATATAATAACGATGAAACATATATCATTTCAGATGAACTTAAGTATATAAAGAAAAAAATAGATTTAATTATACCAATTTTTCATGGTAAAGGGGTTGAAGATGGAAATATTAGCGCCTTGCTATCTTCTTTAAATATTCCATATACTACATCATATTTAACTAGTGCTTCTCTTTGTCAAGATAAGGTTTTCAGCAAGATGATCTTAAATGAGAACCATTTTAATGTTTTAGATTATGAGTTTTACTATAAAGATGATTTTGATGTAAGTAAGGTCAATTTAGAATATCCTATTATTGTAAAACCTGCGACACTTGGATCATCAATTGGAATCAACATTGCAAAAGATGAAGATGAACTAGAAAATTTTGTTGAACTTGCTTTTTGTTATGATGATAAAATTTTACTAGAAAGTGCTTTAACTCGTTTTCAAGAGTTTAATTGCAGTGCTTTAAAGTGTAATAATGAAATAGTGTGTTCAAATATTGAAGAAGTAATAAAAAGCGATGAGATTTTAAGCTATAAGGATAAATATGAAAATGGAAGCATGGAATGTGTAAAAAGAATTCTTCCTGCGAAAATAAATAATGAATTAGAAGAAGTTATTAAAGAAACTACGAAAGCAGCTTATAGGTTATTAGAATGTCGTGGTGTTGTTAGAATTGACTATTTATATGATTTAAAAACTAAAAAATTGTTTTTAAATGAAATTAATACTATTCCTGGATCTTTAGCTTTTTATCTATGGGAAGATAAAGACATTAGATTTGATAGATTATTAGATTTAATGATGGATCAAGCTCGTCTTGATTTTCAGGAAGAAAAAAGGAAAATTACTAATTATGATAATATGAAAATATTGAAAAATATTCGTTTTAATAAATGATTTTATAAGATATAATTACTAGTGGTGATGGATAATGAAATTAGGACCTATTAGTCTTTTGTTTATTGTTCTTTTATTAATTTTCACTTTAGTAATGTTATATTACGATAGTTTAATCTACTTCTATTATTGTTTAACTAGAAAAAAAAGAATTGGTAGAAAGTTAAAAAAGATTGCAAAAGATAATGATTATATTCTTTTGAATGATTTGCATCTTTATTTTAACGAAACTCAGTATGTTAAAGTTGACTATTTGTTATTTTCTAATAAATATATTTATGTGATTTCTGCAAGAACTTTACATGGTGATGTTGATGGAAAAGATATTGATGAAAAATGGAGACTTTATCGAGGAAGTAAATTATTTCATATTGAGAATCCTTTGAAAACTAATTCTACTAGAATGAAAATTGTTTCTAAATTAACAGAAATAGATAAAGAAAATTTTATTAATATGGTTGTCATTAGTAATACTGCCATTATAACTAGCATTTTAACTTCTAATCCTAATGACTATGTTGTATCAGAAAAGAATCTTAGAAATACTATAAAAGATATTGAAAGGTTTTCTAAGTTTGATGACTTCTCTACAAAGTTTATGGAAAAAGAAGCTAATTTAATTTATAACTATTCTCAAAAGTGCAAGGAAAAGACATCTTAATGATGCCTTTTTTTTAGGGATTTAATTTTATTTAAATATTACTTGACTTAAATAGTAGTAAATTTTAAAATATTCTTAAAAAAGGAGGCTTTTTAAAAATGAAAATGAAAAGATTTTTAAAATTAGCAAGCGTTGCTGTTTTAACTTCAACACTTGCAGCATGTGGAAAGGAAAAAGTTACAGACGCAGATTACAAAAAATGGGCTGAAGATCATGGATACATTCTAGGTATTGATCACGTTGCATCTGCTACTGAACAAGGAAAGGGAATTAATATGGGTGCTTATGCATGGGATGATGCATTAAAACAAGCTACTGTATTAGAATTCTTAAAAGGAGATAATATCCAACATCCTGATGGAACTCCAAAAGGATTCAATTATCGTTCAATGTTTGCTATTGCAACAGCTGTTCCAGAATTAGTTAATGGAAAAACTGAAATCAAAATTGCAAACACAAGTGCTGAATTAGTTATCGATCCAGATACATTCATCTTCTATGGAATGGGTGAAGGTGGAAAAGAAATCGCTCAACAATTCATGGTAAATGAAAATGTAAGTTTAACTTGGTGGAGACAATTAAATGCATCTGATGCTGATTATCCTACAGGATATGGAACAGAAGCAGACTACTATCATTCATATGGAATCCAAGTTACAGGTAAAGTTACTGTATTAAATGCAGATAGTACTGATGCTGAAAAATTAGCTACTATCGATAATTATTCACCAACATTAGGTAGCCAAGCTGCTGCTTATGAAGCAATCAAAGATAATCCAACTGCAAAATTAGCATTTGCTAACTCAATTATCAATGGTGGAGGAGTTCTATATTATGTAACTCCAGTTAAAATCGTTATTACTGCAGCTTATGACTCTCAAGGAGCTTCTGCATTAAGTAAGATTGCAGCTGATAATAGAGCAGCAGCTGAAAAAGCTTCTAAATGCTATAATTATTCTCACGATATCACAAATTTCCCATTCATTGGTGAAGAATTCTGGGCTACTAAAATTGCAGCTAAGAATGCAGCTTTAACTGCTGATGCAGCTAATGGATATGCATTATTAAATGCAACTTATGGAGAATGGGATACTAGAGAAGTTGCAGCTAGAGCTTTAACTATCGATGGTGTTGCAGTAGCTGCAGGTGCTGTATTAACTGAAGCACAATTAGAAGGATTAGAAGCAGCAGACCACTATACAGTAAGAAACTGGGCTAAAGTATTTGCTAAAGAAGCAACTACAAGCTGTGGTATGATGTCTCAACAAATCTTAACTAACTTCACTCCAGTTGCTGAATAAGAAATAAAAGGTTGAATAATATAAAAAGAGCCAAATGGCTCTTTTTTTAGTTTTTTCTATATACTCTTTCTCTATCCATGTCATTAACATAATCCATATCTACAAAGAACAAAATTGTGTTAATAATAGCTGCTATACCTACTAAGGAATAAATAATTCTAGTAACAAGAGTCATATCGCCAAAGATAAAACTGACTAAGTTGAAATCAAATATTCCAATAAGTCCCCAGTTAATGGCTCCTATAAGTGTAAATACTAATGCTGATTTTTGAACTATATTCATTTTTTCATTCTCCTTTTTACTACATTATTTAATATGCTCACATTTTTTAAATTAATACGGTTATTTTTTTTAAGTGTGTTACATAGATTTTAATATAGTTGAAAAAGAGAGGATAGAAATGGTTAAAAAAATATTTATTGGTTTACTTATTATTGGTTTATTAGGATTGGGTTCTTGGAAACTGTTTTGTTCATCTAAAAGCAATAGAGATGAATTGGTAAAAAAGGTTGTTAAAGAATTGGATTCTTATTATATGGAAGCAGTAATGGAAATGCTAAATGGAGAAGAACAAAGAAATTTTAATGTAGCAGTTAGTTATTTAAAATCTGATGGAGAAGACAAATTTAGAATTAGTTTATTAGATAATAATATTAATCAACAACAAATATTATTAAGAAATGGTGAAGGAGTTTATGTGCTAACTCCAACCTTAAATCAAGTTTACAAGTTTAGTTCTGATTGGCCTTTAAATAGTCCTAAACCATACTTGTTTCATAGTATTGTTGATGTTATAAAAAAAGATGGATCAATTAAAAGTGTATCTGATGGTTATTTGATTAGTGCTCCTGCAGAATATAAAAATTCTCCTTCATGGAAAAAGCAAGAGATAAAAATTAATAAAGATTTACATCCTGTTTATGTTCATATTCTCAATGATTTAAATCAAATAGTAGTAAATGTTACTTTTACTAAAGTGGATTTGAATCCAGATTTTGATGAAAAAGAATTTGTAGTCGATGATAATATGGTTAAAGGTAGAGAAGAAATGACTTCTACTGTTACCTCCACTATTACAGATTTGCCTTTATTACCTGCAGGAGCTGATGTTAGTTCAACTTTAAAAGAATCAACTAAAACGGTCGTAAATGGCAAGACTACTTATATTTTAACTTACCAAGGAGATACTAATTTTACAATTACTCAAAAAATGGCCTCTATTGATGATTTCTATTCTATTTTAGAAGTAGAAGGAGAAGTGGTTGATTTATTTAATGGATTTGGTTGGTATAATAATGGTGTATTATCTTACACTTACAATGGTGTAGAATATAATATCTATGCCAAGAATGTTGCAACATCACTTTTAGTAGAAGTTGCTAATGGAATGCAAGTAGTTTCAAAGAAATAAAAAAAGAGTTCGTATGAACTCTTTTTAATTAACGTCTTAAACCTAATTTTGTGATGATATCAACATATCTTTGAGCATCTTTAGATTTGATATAGTTTAATAATCTTCTTCTTTTACCAATCATTTTCATAAGACCTCTTTTAGAGTGAATATCATTTTTGTGAACTTTAAGGTGAGCAGTTAAACTTGCAATTCTTTGAGATAAGATAGCAACTTGAACTTCTGCACATCCTGAATCATTGGCACTATTTCCATATAGTTTAATGAAGTTTTGAACTTGTTCTTTAGTGATTGTCATTATAGTTTCCCCTTTCTTATTATTCTTAGCTGTAACCTAGTATTAGTCTTGGGAGGCTAAAACCAAGTATCAGTCGCTGTTAATATAGTAAAGCATTTGGTATTTTTATGCAAGGTAATTTTGTATAATTTTTGCTATTTTGGGGAATATCTTAATAGAGGTGAAAATGATGGCTAGAATAAAGTGTAATGTAACATCTTGTCGTTATTATAATGATAATGGATGTATGAGTTCTGAAATTGATGTAAGTAATCGTAATGCAGTTTATAAAGAAGATACAAATTGTGAAACTTATCGTAAGAAAAAAAGAATGAACTATGTTACTGAAATTGGAACTTTGAATTGTTATTGTGATCATGATGTCTGTTGTGATGCTAAAAATTGTAAATATAATGTCGATTTTGTTTGTAAAAAAGATATTATTGAAGTTGATGATTATAGTAAAAATAAAATCTGTGAAAGTTTCAAACTAGAAAAATAGTAATGTAATTACTTTTTTATTATGTTAAAATCATATTAGGTGATTAATATGAAATTTGAAATTGTTGGAGGAAGTTTTCCTGCAGTTGAATTAGAATTGTATAAAGGTGAATCTGTTTATACTCAAACATGTGGTATGTGTTGGATGGAAAATGGGATAACGATGGATACCAATTTAAAAGGCGGTCTTTTAAAAACATTAGGTCGTTTATTTACACAAGAAAGTGTTTTTATGACTACATATACTTGTCAAGTTCAAAGTGCAAGGATTGGATTTGCTATGCAATCTTTTGGAAGCATTGAAGGATTTCAAATTTCTCCTGGACATAGTCTTATCTGTCAAAAAACAGCTTTATTAGTAGCGGAAAGCAGTGTTACTAGTTCTGTTACATTTACTAAAAAAATCTCCGCGGGTCTTTTTGGTGGAGAAGGTTTTATTTTACAAAGATTAAGTGGAAATGGAAAAGTGTTCATTGAAACTGTTGGAGCAATAGTAGAAAAGTCGTTAGGATATGGTGAGGAGCTTTTAGTAGATACCGGTCATATTGTTGCATTTGAAGAAACATGTAAGTATGAAGTGAAAATGGTGAAAGGACTTAGAAATATTTTATATAGTGGGGAAGGTTTAACTTTGATTAAGGTTACTGGTCCTGGTAAGGTTTACTTACAAACTATGACTTTAGAAGATGTAGCGAATTCTATTTTACCTTATATTCCTAAACCTCAAAATAATAATAATACTCAACAATAAAAAAGGCATTCATTTGAATGCTTTTTTAAAATTTATCTTTTTTTACATGACTTGCTATTTCTGCTCTTGCAAGTTCCTTAATAGATAATGCTTGCGCTATGGTGATTGCAAAAACTCTTTCACAAGCAGGATCTAGTTTTTCTTCTGCTCCTTCTGCGGCAGTCTCTAGCATTTGGTCTGCTAGTTGCATAAGTCTTACTAAGCAGTCGTTGGTGGCGTCTGCTCTTTCTAATTTTGCAATTTCTTCCTCGGCTAAATCTATTAGCATTTCTTTTTTTGCCCCACATTTTAGGCAAAAGTCATCATCTTCATTGTAAGTTACATAACCACATATTTTACATCTTTTCATCTTAAATTCTCCTTTTTTTAATTATATCATTGTTGATTGTTTTTTTAAAATATATTGTATTTTATTTTGTTCTTGTTAAAATAATTGTGATGGAGGGGCTTTTATGAACGTATGGCATGATATAGATAAAAAAAGAATTGCAGGAGATAAATTCCTTGCAGTAATAGAAATTAGCAAAGGAAGTAAAAATAAATATGAATTAGATAAGGAATCAGGTTTATTAAAACTAGATAGAGTTTTATCTACTTCAATGATCTATCCTGAAAATTATGGATTTATTCCTAAAACATTAGGTGATGATGGAGACCCTTTAGATGTTGTCTTGATTTGCCAAGAACCTATTTTACCTTTATCTTTGGTAGAAGCTACAACTTTGGGAGTTTTAAGAATGAATGATGGTGGTGAAGGTGATGAAAAGATTATCGCTGTTGCTGCTAAGGACTTGCAAATGAATTACTTTAGAGACATTAATGATTTACCTACTCATTTATTAGATGAAATAGCTAATTTCTTTGAAAGTTATAAGGCGCTTGAAGGTAAACATACTGTGATTTTAGGGTATGAGGGTAGAGAGTCTGCTCAAGCAATCATTGAAAGATCTTTAGAAAAATATGAAATGGAATTTAAAAAATGACGAGAGTCATTTTTTTTATATCTTAAAATTATAAAAGATGTTATATTATAAATGGTGATTTTATGAATTGTTATGAAAATCAAGGAATTGAAACTATTGTGGTAGTTTTTACAATAATTGATAAGAAAGTAAAAATTTTATTAGCTAAGAATTATCTTAAAGGAAATTATAAACTTTTATCTAGAGAACTTTGTAATAATGAAACTGCTTCAGTAGGTGTCGAAAAAACTTTGCAAATGTGTGGTAATTTAATGTATGAATCTATGGAACAATTTTATACTTTTACTGATCCATATCGTTTTGCTACGAAAAGAATGGTAGGTATTTCTTATTTAACTATCGTAAAATCTGCCCAACTTATTAGTGATGAATTTGTATGGTTTGATTTAGATGATTTACCTCTTTTAGCCTATGATCATAAAGAAATTCTTGATAAAGCTATTGAGGTTATGAAAACGAGACTTTTAAAGACCAATATAGCTTCTATTTTGTTGCCAGACAAATTTACTTTACCCCAACTACAAAGTGTTTATGAAACCTTATTAAACGTTAAATTTGATAGAAGAAACTTTAGAAGAAAATTTTTGTCTTTAGGTTTAATAAAAACAACAGGTGAAAAAGAAATCGTAAAAGGACATCGTCCTGGATTAATGTATAAATTTTTACCTTTAGAATATAGAGAGATGGAGATATTTTAATGAGAAGAACTGCAAGAGCAATTATAATAGAAGATGGATATATTTACTTATTAAAAAGAATTACAAAGAAATGGGGAGTTTATTATTCCATTCCTGGTGGAGGAATTGAAGAAAATGAAACTCCTGAACAAGCTGTAATTAGAGAAGTAGAAGAAGAATTAAGTTTAAAAGTAGAAATAATTAAGCCATTTGGTGAATATGATGAAAGTGAATATGGTAATTACCATTATCTATTTTTATGTCGCATTGTAGGAGGAAAATTAGGAAAGGGTTCAGGTGAAGAATACGAGGAAGAAAATCCTAATAATTTACATATACCTGATAGATTACCTTTGAATTTAGTAAAGAAAGAAACTTTTATGCCTGCGAAATGTGAGAAAGATTTGAAAAAATATGTTGAAAGGGTAATAAATGATCAAATTAATAGCCACTGATTTAGATGGAACTTTATTTACAAAAGAAAATAAAAAAGAATTAATTGAGAAAGAAAATATAAAAGTTTTACAACGTTTTCACAATAAAAATGGAATAGTTGCTGTTGTAACAGGGAGAGGACCTATTTATTGTGATTATGTAAGTAATAAATTAGGTTTTAAATGCTATGATTTATCCTTAAATGGAAGTTTAAATGGTTTTAATCATTTGTTAGGAACTATTGATGATAGACTAATTGATGTTTTAAAAAAGAGACTGAAAAAGTTTAATAAACCTTATATTATGATTGTATCAGGCAAAGATGGAGTTTTATATTCTTTCAAAAATAAATTCTTTTTTTATATGTCTTCTTTTTTGAAAAAAAGGAGAAAAAAATATGTTAATAAATTGAGCAAAATTAATTTTAAAAAAAATCTTAATATAGAAATATGTAAAGTATTAATTTATTTTCAAAAACACGATGATTTGATTATTTTTAAGGAAGAAATACTTGATCTTGTTAAAGAAGCAACATTTTATTTTTACAAAGAAGGAATAGAAATAAGCCCTTTAGGATGTAATAAGGGAAATGCTGTGTTAAATCTAATTAATAATTTAGGCATCGATAAAAATGAAGTTTTAGTAATTGGAGATAGTTACAATGATTTATCAATGTTCGAATTATTTAATAATTCGATTAGTTTCTCTTATGCAGAAAAAGAGGTTCAAGCTAAAGCAAAAAATATAATTGATGAGTTTATGGAAATAGAAAACTATTTATATTGAGTAAAATATGATATAATTCCTTTTGGTGATAGAGAATGAATATTGAAAATCATGTTATTATGAAGATGTATCAAATGTTACTTGCTATTAGAGATAGTGCTGAGTATGCTCTTCTTAATGTTTCTTACCAACCTCATATATTTTATTTGAGAAAATCATTACTGGAAGAATCTTTAAGAGAGGGACCTTTTGTTGATATGCTTAGAGCTAATAAGGAAGCCGGTCAAAACATTTACAATAATCTTTACAATATGTATAGAGATATTTTTGTGGATTGTAAGTATCTAAAAGTAGAAGATGATAATATTTCTCGTTTTGATCAAGATAATGTTGAATTATTAGAACAATTAATTGGTAATTATTACGTTGTTTATGATATTTTAGATTATAACATTAATGTTTTTGAAAATCTTAATAAAGAAATCATAGAGTTGTCTAAATCAAGTCATGAATATTTTATTATTCTTTATAGCTATATCTTGTTGGTTAATTTATTACAGCAAAAAAATGTATCTTTGGTAACTAATAATGATAAGCAATATATATCTCTTGTAAGTTTGTATTATTTTTTCAAAGATAGAGTTAAAACTGAGGATGAAGAACTTAAGTTAATTTTAGAAAAGGTTGAGAGTGTAATTTCTATGTTTGCTGTTGATAATAAAGATACTGATATTGTAGATTTCATTACTAACTTGTATGAATCAATGGATTCTTTAATAAGTGAGAAAGAGAAGAATTGGCAAAAAGATTATCAAGCAAGTATTAGTCTTTTGAAAATGGATACTTCTGGGGAAAACTAAAAAGAAGCAAAGGTTGAAAACTAATTATTATTTTGATAGAATGTGAGAGTAAGAAAAGAGGAATATTATGAAAAAAGGAAATAAAAATGTTGCATACTATGTATTTTTAGGAATTGGATTAGCTGCTATGGTTTTATTTGCAACAACATTATTGATTAACAAATTTGGAAAACCTATTGATTTTATTTTATTTGATAAATCTAGAAGATGGTTAGTAGTTAGTACAATTTATACAATTTGCGTTTTAATGTATAAAGAATTATTAGGAATAAAAAAATAAAAGGCACAATGTGCCTTTTTTTGTTGAATAAATCCAAAATAAAAAAGGAAGTTAATCTTCCTTTTTTATTAGTAATCAAATTCAATTTTTGGATAAGTTACATCTAAATAATCATAGAATGCTTCATCATGAACTGTGATATCATATTGAGTTAAATAAAATTCTAATGCAGCAGAGATGATTGAAGAATTTGTATCTGCTAAATAGTAGATTCCTTCATCTTTTAGTGCAGCTTCAGCAGCCACTTCGCCATCTAATTCAGAATTAATTAATTCAACTTGGATAATATAATATTTACTGTTAGTAGAATCACTAATGATGATATCATTTGCAGAGAATGTTTTTCCTGTTGCAACTGATGAAGAAACTAAGTATTTAGTATTACTTCCTTCAACTAAAGTATGTAATCTTTCTTCAGTGTTATCAGCAAATAAACTTGTAACGATATCAGCATTTAAGATTGATGAAGAAGAATCAATTACTTCTTCTAATACATATTCAGCTTTCTCAATATTATGAAGTTTTAATGCATAGCCTACATAATCAGGATATGAACCTTTATTAGTATATTCACTACATGCGTTTTCTGCATTTGCGTGGTCATAATTTTTGTTAACTTTATCAGCGTCAAATGGACATGCTTTTTCGTAAGTGAATTGTTCAACTTCTTTTTTATTTGCTTCCCAAGTTTCTTCGATTTCTTCTAAAGTTTTTCCTTCGACTAGAGCTTTAACTGCATCAATCATAAATTGTTTTGTTCTTGCAGTTGCTTTTTCATATTGAGGAGTTTCAACTTTTGTGTAATATGTGTAAGTTCCTGTACCTAAATATTCAGTAGAGTTACTTGCAGTTATTTCAACATAAGTATTTTCACCAGTTTTAACATAATGTCCGATTGCAGGAGTAACTCCAGCTTCTAATTCAACATATGAAACAAGTGGATCTTTTTCTGCTAAATATTCGTAATCAGCAGAAGGAATAGCTAAGTATTTAACTTTAACAGTTTCATTTTTATCTAAGGTGTTAGGTTTTACTTCTCTAATGTATTTTTCAATTAGTAAGTGTTGAAGAATAGCTGAATCAACTTTCTTTTCAAAGTATTCAGTGTAATCACATTTAAATACTTTTCCTTCTTTATAAGTGTAATCAGCATTGATTTCTGGTCCATATTCATTGTTTGCACAAGGAATGTTTAATCCAGATAATCTTAATTCTCTAACTAAAAGTTTTTCGTTGAATAGAGAAATAACTCCATTTGTTAAACTTGTATCTTTATATTCATCTTTTTCAGCAAAATCTTCTAAAGTTTCTTGTCTTCTTTCAGCGATAATTGCATCTAATTCTGTTTGTTCCATACCTTTTAATAATTCTTGCTTAGCAATTTCATCAAAAATATGATCCATTACTTTACTGTCAGAATATAGTGTTTGGTACAATTTTTCAAATGTACCTGTTTTTTCTTTTCCAGAAGTAGCAACGCTTGTAGAACCATTGCTTGGTAATGCTGAAACAGTTTTGTCTTTTTCTTTTCCACATCCAACAAGAAGTGTTGCAGTTAGAAGGAAAGCACAAATTTTGTTAAATTTTTTCATAAATTATTCAGCCTCCCTTTTAACGTATTTCTTAGCATTGTTGTCCCAAATACAAGCTTTTTCATTACCTACTTTAGCATCAATACATGTTACTGGAACATAATGAGCATCAGTGTAGTAATAATCAAATGTATCTAGTCTTAATGCATATTGATTAACTGAATTTAATACTGTTTCATTTGCAGTTTCTTTTGCTATTTCTTCTTTAGTAGATAAATAGTTGTTTAAAAGAGTTTTAACTTTATCTGCAATTGTAATAGTACTTTCTTTTTCTAAATAATATTTTTGGAATAAATCCATATTTAAATAATCAGTTGTGCTAGAACTTCCATATTCAATAGCAGTTTTAACATTTGTTTTTAAAGTGCTTTCTTTATCTTTCTTTTGATCTTTTCCATAGTATTCAATGAATGAAGTGTATTCATCATCATTATCATTTTCTGAATAGTATTTTACAGCATCACTTTCAAGTGGTGATTTTTCAACTAAGATAAAGTGTAATCCAGAACTACTGTCTAATCCAGAACTTCTAGTAACAATTACAACTTTTCCGTCTTTTGCTAAAACATTTTTAACTTCACCAGCACCTGGTCCAACTTTAACTTCTACATAGTCAACACCTTTTGTTAATCCTACAGGTAATGTATCGTATTCAATGAAGTTAAGTCCTGGGTTATTGAAATAGTTTTGGAAAATAATGTTAGCAGCAGTGAATCTTGTTGAAGTTTTGTCTTTAACTTGACTGTTGCTACTGTCATCAACACCATCAATGTTGTCTTTGAATGTTTTTGCAACACTATAAGGAATATAGTTTGCTCCATTAGCATAGAAATCAGAATCTTTTAAAGTTTTTACTATTTCTTGATAAATAGCAGGTGTTGCTTCAAAGAAACCTTCTTCATATTGATGTAAGTAGTAATCAGCCATGTATACAGAATATTTGAATTCAGAAACGAAAGATGTATAAATATCCATAATTCCTAAATCTCCACCAACTTTTGCACTTCCTGTATCGGCTGAACCATTAACGCTATCTCCAGCGATAGATGCAAATGATTGATTTGGATCTGCTAAATCATCTAACAAGTAAGATAATTTTTTTGCTTCAGATTGTGTTAATGTTTCTGAAAAATAATTAGCTCCTGGTTCTCCTATGCTTAATAAGAAGTGAGACACATGATAAGGTAATGCTGTTTTAGCATAGTTTTCATAGTAAGAAGCTTTATTTTCAGTCCAATATTGGTCCTCTAATTTCTTTCTTTGTAGATCGTATTGGAATTTTTTCTCCAATTCGTTAAGAGAGTCCACTCCCTCTTCTGCTAATTTAGTTTTTAGTTCATCATCATAAGTTGTTCCATTTGTAGAAGCTGTTGTTTTAACTTCATCTTTCCATTGTGATAATTGAACTTCAGCAGATGTTTTAATATCATCTTTGGCAGGATAAGCTAACTTAGTAACTAATTTTGTTAACTCTGAATAGATTAATTCAGCACCTTCTGCGTTGTATAGTAGTTGGTCAGCTATATCATCAGCAAGAATTGGTGTATTTCCTACCATTGCGATAACTTCTTGGCCTTCAAATTCTTTTGATTTAATACCATCTTCAGATTTTCCGCAACCAGCTAAACACATTGTTGCGACAGCCAAAGTAAGCAATGATTTTTTCATTAAAAATTTCCTCCTTATTGTTACATTTGTATATTCTAACTGATTTCAATATTATTTTCAATAATAAAAATAGTTTGATATACGATTTTTCCTTTTGTTATTATGGACAAAATTTATTAAGATTAAATGATATTTGCCCATTTTTATTTAATAAAGTAACCATAGTTTAGGAAATGCATAAAATAAATTGAAAACAAAGGAGGATCCAATATATGAATACTGGTGCTTGTGGTACAGGTTGCCAACAATTTGCAGGAAATGGATATGGAAATAATGGTTTCTTATTAATCTTAGTTCTATTCATTTTATTAGCAATAATTGGTGCTGCTTGGTTCTAAAATAAGATTTGAAAGGAGGACTTTAGTATGTGCGGAAATTCATTTGCAATAATCTTAGTTCTATTTATACTTTTAGCAATCATAGGCTATGGTTTATGGGGCTATAATTATTAATAAGAAGAGCATGTAAAGTGCTCTTTTTTTATTGTTTATCTTTTAAAATAATATATAATATTATCAGGTGATAATTTATGAATAAAACTAGGATCATTTCTTTCTGTGGAATTGCTATTGCATTGGGTGTTATTTTATCAAGATTTTTATCTATTAACACTCCAATAGTTCAAATAAGTTTTAGCTTTGTACCAATTATTATTGTAGCGGAAGTTTTAGGATGGAAATATTCTACAATTGTGGCGGCTTCTATTGATTTAATAGGTGCGTTGCTTTTTCCTTTTGGAACCTATTTTTTTGGTTTTACAGTTAGTGCTGCTTTATCAGGATTTATATATGGAATATGTTTGTATCACAAGACAGAGTGGTCAAGTAAAAAGTTGTTAATTATGACTTTAATAGCTTGTCTTGTAATAGATTTTTTAGTCCATGCTGTATTAAATACAATTTGGTTAAGAATAATGTATAACAAATATTTTGATTTATTACTACCTATTAGATATATTAAGCAGTTGCTCATTCTACCTTTCCAAGTCTTTATCGCTATAATTTGTGATAGGATGATAAAAGATAAAATTAGGTTAAAATAAATTGAATTATATTTATAATATAGTTAAAATATTTAGGAGTAGAGGTGAATGTTAATGAAAACTCTAAAAATAGAGGATTTAGTAGTAACAGTAGAAGATAATATTATTTTAAACGGTTTGAATTTAACGGTTAACACTGGTGAAATACATGCTTTAATAGGTCCTAATGGACATGGAAAATCAACATTATTGAATACTATTATGGGACATTATCAATATAAAGTTGAATCTGGGAAAATATCTTTTGATGGAAAAGATGTTTTAGGTATGGAAGTAGACGAAAGATCCAAAGCAGGATTGTTTTTAGCAATGCAATATCCACCTGAAGTAGCAGGAGTTAATAATGGAGATTTTTTAAAAGCTTCAATAAATGCTAGACTTGAGAAACCAATTGGATTGTATCAATTTATTAAAAATATGGAGAAATGTAGTAATGAAGTTGGTTTATCTTTGGATATGGCTCATCGTAATTTAAATGAAGGTTTTTCTGGTGGAGAAAAGAAGCGTAATGAATTGCTTCAAATGAAACTTTTGCAACCTAAGATAGCGTTACTTGATGAGATTGATTCAGGGTTAGATGTTGATGCTCTAAGAATAGTTGCTAATACCATAAATGAAATGAAAGGACCTGATTTTGGGGCGGTAATTATTTCACACTATTCTAAATTGTATGAGATGATTGAACCTACCAATGTTCATATTATCGTCGATGGTAAAATTATTTTGACTGGTGGAAAGGAATTGTTAGACAAAGTTAATCAACAAGGATATGAGTTTATTGAGAAGGAATATGGTATTAAGTTGAAGAAAGAGAAAAAGAAAATCTCCATTGGAACTTGTGCTGTTAAGGTAACTAAATAATGAAGATAGTATTTGAAGAAAATAAAATTCAAATTTTTTCTGAAAGAGAATTAGTTAAAGAAGCAAATAAAATTATTGTAACTAATCGAAAAGGAAATACCTTTATAGAATTGAACAACGGTTCTTTGGTTTTGGAAGTAAATGATTCAATAGATATTAGTGAAGAATATTTTAAAACTTCTTTTGTTGATTATAAGTTAGTAGTAAATAGTGATTTAGAAGTTAGAAATATTTCTTTAATTAAACAAGGAAATTCTAACGTATTAAAAAAAATTGAGATAAATAAGAATGATAAATATGAACAAATAATAATCGATTTATTTGATAACGATTACCAATTTAAGAGTATTATAGATATTAATGGAGAAAATTCTTATTGTTATAGTAGAGTTGCTTCAATGGCTGCATCTAACAGTAAGAGAATGTCAATAGGGGTTAATCATAATACTATAGGTTCAAGTTCTAAATTAGACAATTATGGCGTTGTAAGTGCAGACGGGAACCTTTTATTTGAAATTATGGGGTCTATCAAAAAAGGATGTAAAAAAAGCAATGTTTTACAAAACAATAAAATCATTTTGTTTGATGAGAAAAGTACTGGGGAAATTAAACCTTTGTTGTATATAGATGAAAATGATGTTTCTGCTTCTCATGCTGCTGCAGTAGGAAAAGTAGATGATAATCATATCTTTTATTTGATGAGTCGTGGAATAAGTGCAATTGATGCTAAAAAAACAATTGCAATAGGTTACTTAAAACCTGTTTTGGAATATATTAGTGATGAAAAAATAAAAAAAGAAATTAATCTTTTGATGGAGAAAGAGGTGTTTTAAATGTTGGATGTTGAAAGCATTAGAAAAGATTTTCCAATGCTGATGGAAAAAAGAGAAAAGCCATTAGTGTATTTTGATAATGCTGCTACAACTTTAAAACCATATTGTGTCTTAGATGCGATTAAAGAATATTATTGTAACTACACTGCAAATGCTCATCGTGGAGATTATGATTTGAGCTATAAAGTAGATACTGAATATGAAAAAGCAAGAAATATATGCGCTAATTTTATTGGTGCTAAAAAGAATGAAGTAGTTTTCACTTCTGGAACAACAGAAAGTGCTAATCTAGTAGCTTTTAGTTATGGATTAGATTTTATAAATGAAGGTGATGAAATCGTATTGACGGAGCAAGAACATGCTTCAAATACTCTACCTTGGTTTAAGATTGCTAAGATGAAAAAAGCAGTTATTAAGTTTATTCCTTTAGAAAACAATAAGGTTACAATTGAAAATGTTAAGAAAACGATAACTAATAAAACGAAGATTTTGGCGATATGTCATGCTTCAAATACTTTGGGATATGTGAATGATATAAAAAATATCACTAAAGAAGCTCATAAAGTAGGGGCAGTTGTTTTAGTAGATGCTGCTCAAAGTGTTACTTTTATGAAGGTTGACGTTAAAGAATTAGATTGTGATTTTCTTTATTTCTCAGGTCATAAATTATGTGGACCTACAGGAATAGGGGTTTTATATGGAAAACAAGAATTATTAGAAAAAATGACCCCTTTTTATGAAGGTGGAGGAATGAATATTATCTATGATAAATCAATGAATGTAACTTACAAAAGTTCACCTACCAAATTTGAAGCAGGAACCCCTAAAATTGAAGCAGCTTTAGGACTTACTGCTGCAATAACTTATTTAGAAAAAATAGGTTTAGATGATATTCATAAATATGAAATAGAATTAAAAAAATACGCTTTAAAGAAATTAAAAGAATTAGATAATGTAGAAATATATAATGAAGATAGTGATAGTAATCTTTTAATCTTTAATATCAAAGGAGTTTTCCCTCAAGATAGTGCTAGTTATTTTAATAAATATGGCATTTGTGTAAGGGGAGGGAATCATTGTGCTAAACTAGTTGTTGGTCATTATGTACCTTTGAATTTAAGATGTTCTTTCTCTTTTTACAACACTAAGGAAGAAATAGATTATTTTGTATCAATAGCTAAGGGAGGAAGTGATTTTCTTGACGCCTATTTTTGATGATCCAATGATGGTTAGACAAGTAATATTAGACCATTATCAATATCCAAGAAATAAAGAATTAACGCATAACTGTGATTATTGTAGCAAAAGAATGAATTCTGATTCTTGTATTGATGATATTACAGTAGAAATGTTACTTGTTAATGGAAAGATAGAAGATATTAGATTTGACGGGGTTGCATGTGCTATTTCGACAGCATCAACTTCAATTATGACAGAACTTTTAAAAGGAAAAACAAAGCAAGAAGCTGATGTTATTATAAATGAATATTTAAAAATGATTAATGAAGAAGAATATGATGAAGAATTACTAGGTGAAGCTGGAGCTTTTAAAAATACTGGTAAACAAGCTAATCGTATCAAATGTGCTACTATTGGTTGGCTTGGAGCAAAAGAAATACTTGAAGAAAAGGAGTGAGTAAGATGAGTAAATCTTCTTTTAAAGAAGAATATAAATATGGCTTTAAAGATGAAGAAAACGCATCTTATAAAACTAGTAAAGGTTTAAATGAAGATATTGTAAAAGAAATATCAGAAGTAAAAAAAGAACCTGAATGGATGAAAGAATTCAGACTTAAATCTTTAAAACATTTTGAGGAAAGGCCTTTACAGACTTGGGGACCTGATTTAAGTCAAATAGATTATCAAGATTTTACTTATTATATTAAACCTAGTGATAAAAGAAGTTCTTCTTGGGAAGAGGTTCCTGAAACTATTAAAAACACTTTTGATAAGCTAGGAATCCCAGAAGCTGAACAAAAATATTTGGCTGGTGTATCCACTCAATATGAGTCAGAAGTTGTATATCACAATATGTTAAAAGAAGTAGAAGAAAAAGGCATTATTTTTACTGATACTGATACTGCTTTAAAAGAACATCCAGAGTTATTCAAAAAATATTTTGGTAAATTAGTACCTTATACAGACAACAAATTTGCAGCTTTAAATAGTGCAGTTTGGTCAGGAGGATCATTTATCTATGTGCCAAAAGGGGTAAAGGTGGATAAACCTTTACAATCATATTTTAGAATCAATTCTGAAAGAATGGGGCAATTTGAAAGAACTTTAATTATTGTGGATGATGATGCTGATGTTCATTATGTTGAAGGATGTACTGCTCCTTTATATTCTGCATCTTCTTTACATGCAGCAGTAGTAGAAATATATGTTGGAAAAAGAGCAAAATGTCGTTATTCTACCATTCAAAACTGGTCTGATAACATTATCAATTTAGTAACTAAAAGAGCAAAAGTTGATGAAGGTGGTCTTATGGAATGGATAGATGGAAATATTGGTTCTTCTATCAATATGAAATATCCTGCTTGTATCTTAGCAGGTGAAAGAGCCAAAGGACTTTGTATTTCAATAGCAGTTGCCTCAAATAATCAAAGACAAGATGCAGGAGCTAAGATGATACATTTAGCCCCAAATACTAGTTCTACAATTATTTCAAAATCCATTGGTAAAAATGGAGGAGAAGTTAACTATCGAGGTCTAGTTAAAATTGGACCAAATGCGATAAATTCACGAAGTCATGTTCAATGTGATACTTTACTTTTAGATGATAAATCAAGAAGCGATACGATTCCTTCTAATGAGGTAGGTAATAACCAATCAATTATTGAACATGAAGCAAGTGTTTCTAAGGTTAGCGAGGATCAATTGTTCTATTTGATGAGTCGTGGAATAGATAAAAAACAAGCTTTAAAAATGATTGTTATGGGATTTATTGAACCATTTAGTTCGGAACTTCCAATGGAGTACGCTGTAGAATTAAACCAATTAATTAACTTAGAAATGGAAAATTCAATAGGTTAAACTAATAAGTCTATTAGAAAAACTAATAGGCTTTTTTTAAACGATTTTTTTAGTTCGAGGTTGATATATATGACATAATAAAACTATAGGGAAGTGGTATAAGATGAAAAAGCCAGAAGTGGAGATTTTTGAACTAAAATCTAATATAGAAGAAGGAATAAAAAACGTTGTCCTAAAATGTTTCAGGAAATGAACGGAAATTTTGTACTAGCTTTACCAACTGTTGATAATAGAACAATGCTGCGATCACTTTATAATAATGAACTCTTAAAAAAAGATACATTCACTTTTTTTGAAAGATCAAGAACAAAGTCAAATAAAAAGATAGACAGCTAACTAACTGTCTATTTTTTTTATAAATTTCTAAAATGTGTTTCAGTAAAAATATTGGCAATATTATTAATATTTTCAACGCTATAAAGGATTACATCTTTAAGTGAAATTATACCAGACAAATGATTGTTTTCATTTAATACCAAAACCCTTCTTATTTTATAATTGGCCATAGTGAAGATGACATCTGAAATTGAGGTATCCTCGGTTACAAATTGTAAGGGGGAAGGAGTCATAAAATTATTTATAGTTTTGTTTAAATCATTGCTTATAGCTGCTCTTATAACGATATCACGATCTGTTATTACCCCTAGAATGTTGTGATTTTCAATTATCGGTAAAAAACCAATATCATATTTTTTCATTATAATAGCTGCTTCTTGTACAGTAGTTGAGGGAAGAATGGAAATTACATTTTTGCTCATTATGTTTTTTGCAATACTTTTCATCTAATCACCTGCACACATTATTAACAAATATATTCATTTTATTCAGCTTTAATTCATATATTTACATGAGGTTAATAATGAAAGATTTTACTTTGAAAGATATAAAAATAATAGGTTTCGTTGTAAGCTTAATAGTAATGGTTGTTCTAACAGTTAACACACTAAATAAAAAAGTTAGACCTGTAGTAATAGAATATGGCAAGAATAGAAGTGAAGAAATGGCTAATTTGATAATTAATAGTTCAGTTTTAGAAATTGTTGATCAAATAAATCAACCATATATTATTGTAAAAGAGGATGAAGCAGGGAAAATAAAAAGTTTTTCTTATAATTCATCTTTATTAAATAGAATGAATGCAAAAACAAATGATTTGATTAATAAGAATATAAAACTAGTTCAGGATGGAAAAATTGAATCATTAGGTATAGTAAATGATTTATTTGATTATAAAGTGAAAAATAATTCCATTTATTACCAAGTTCCATTGTTTGTCGGGTCATCTAATTTTCTTTTAACATCATTAGGCCCTAAAATACCCATTAAATTTCAATTAATTGGAAATGCTTCGACAGATATAGTTTCTTCTATTAATTCGTATGGAATTAATAATGTGATAGTAGAAATAATTATGAAGGTTACTATTAATTTAAAAATTCTAGTTCCATTCAATAAAGATAATCATAGAATTGAAACAAATTTAGTGATTGCCTCTTTAGCTGTTCAAGGGGAAATACCTAATTATTATATAGGAAGTAGCAGTATAAATGGTATAACAGGCCAAATTCCTGTTGGTTAGGAGGACTAATGTTTGCTTTTTTATTTGATAATTATGGATATTATCCAGTAAATATTGTTAATGAGAGCTTTGTTTATAAGAATTGGTTTTTTAAATTGGAGAGAGTTGATGATAATGAAGAAAAAATAAAATCTATTGCTTCATTTTCTGTTGAAATAGCTAAAAAGTTAGATGGTAAGAGTGGATATATTATTAAAAATAAGAATGGAAAGTATATTTCTCATTACAATGGTATAGCTTATGTATTAATTTCTATTCCTAATGTAGTTATAGATTTAGTTGATTATTATAAATTACATGAATTTTTTTCTGGAATAGACAACAGAGAATACAGTCTAAAAAAAGTTTTATCCTTGCAGGAGGAAAAATATGAATTTATAAGTAATGTGGTTGTTTCCTCAATCAGGAAGGATCATAGTAATTATAAAGAATTCTTACAACTTATTTTTTATAGTTTTGGATTGGCAGAGAACTCTTTTCAATATTTAGCAGATATAATTGAAGATAGTAACGATAAATTAGAGAGATTAACGATTTCTCATAAGAAAAAATGTAGTTTTGATACTTATTCTTTTTTAAATCCATTGAACATGATTATTGATAATCCGGTTAGGGACTTGGCGTTTCTTTTTAAAAGTGAAGAATTTAGTATAAGTGAAATAGAAAATATTTTAGATTACTATCAAATTAACGCAAAAGAGGCAAGTTATTTAATGTCTAGAATATTATATCCTGATTTTCTTTTTGAAGAATTGATAGAGTTTTATGATAATAAAAAAGATATTTTTAATTTTCTTTTTGAACAAAAACAAAAAATATCTTTTAACTACACTAAACTTAATACTATTTATAAATTATTACAAACAAAATATTCGATACGCCCGATAAAGTGGTTAGAAAAAACTATTCTTTAACAACTTCAACAGAGATAACTCCTGGAACTTCATCTAGCAACATAGCTTCTACGCCATCTTTGATAGTATCATCAATGTATATACAATCAGCGCATGCCCCAGACATTTTTACATATACTATTCCATCTTTAAAAGAAACAAATTCAATATCTCCCCCATCTTTTTGAAGAAAGGGTCTGATTTTTTCTAATACTTCTATAATTTGTTGTTCCATAATATCACCTGCAAAAAAAGAATACTACATTACAATTTGGTAGTCAATTTCTTTCTTTATAATATATATAATATATATAGGTAATATATATGTCTAAATTAATACAGGGAAAATCTTTACTATTTTTTGGAAAAGTGGTAGAATAATGGAACAGACGAGGAAGTGAAAGTAATGGCTTATCAAATTGGAGATATAATCGAAGTTGAAATAAGTGCATTACAACCATATGGAGCATTTGCCAATGCTGATAATGGATATACGGGTTTAATCCACATATCTGAAATATCTTCTAAGTTTGTTAAATCTGTTGAGTCTTTTGTTACTGTTGGCAGTAGGGTCAAAGTCAAAGTTTTGGAAATTGATGATTCTACTAAGCATTTAAAGTTATCTTTAAAAGCATTACAGAGAACAAGAGAAAGTTTTGAAAAGATTCACCACAAAAAAAAGAAAATTAACACTAGTGAAGAATTTTCAAAATTAAAAGAATGCTTGCCTTTGTGGATAGAAAAAACAACAAATCAACAATAATAAAAAAAAATAAAAAACAATTTGACTGAATGATATAAATATGATAATATTGTTTATGCGTTCAGTCAATGAACCAAAACGGATGCTTAGCTCAGTTGGGAGAGCAACGCCCTTACAAGGCGTGGGTCGGCGGTTCGAGCCCGTCAGCATCCACCATTTTATTATTAAGACTCTGGAGGAGTAGCGAAGTGGTCAAACGCGGTTGACTGTAAATCAATTCCCAACGGGTTCGGCAGTTCAAATCTGTCCTCCTCCACCACTATGTTGGGGTATAGCCAAGCGGTAAGGCATCAGACTTTGACTCTGACATCTCCCTGGTTCGAATCCAGGTACCCCAGCCATTAATAATAAATATTACCAATTAACCACATGGTCCGTTAGCTCAGGTGGTAGAGCACGTGACTTTTAATCACGGTGTCGGAAGTTCGAGTCTTCTACGGATCACCATTCATTTGCCCAGGTGGCGGAACAGGTAGACGCACAGGACTTAAAATCCTGAGGGTTGAGAGACCCGTGCCAGTTCGATTCTGGTTCTGGGCACCAAAAAAGAATTTGGAAAAAATAAAAAAAGTTATCCACATAAAAAAATATTTCAAAAAAAGTGTTGACATTATTTTTTCTAAGTTATATACTATTAACGTTCGCTGCGAGATAAAGCGAATGAAACATCTATAACTTATTTAGTTATAGAAAACGATCTTTGAAAACTAAACAGAATACGTCAATTTATCTTGAGTTTATAGATCTATTACTGATCTATTAAAATACAAAAACAATAAACGAGAACAAGATTCAAACTTTTGAGAGTTTGATCCTGGCTCAGGATGAACGCTGGCGGCGTGCCTAATACATGCAAGTCGAACGAATGAGGTAGCAATACCGATTTAGTGGCGAACGGGTGAGTAACACGTAGGCAACCTGCCTCTACGAAGGGGATAACCGAGGGAAACTTTGGCTAATACCGTATATGTTTCTTCTAGGGCATCTTAGAAGAAGAAAAGGAGCGATCCGCGTAGAGATGGGCCTGCGGTGTATTAGTTAGTAGGTGAGGTAACGGCTCACCTAGACGATGATACATAGCCGACCTGAGAGGGTGATCGGCCACATTGGGACTGAGACACGGCCCAAACTCCTACGGGAGGCAGCAGTAAGGAATTTTCGGCAATGGGCGAAAGCCTGACCGAGCAACGCCGCGTGAGTGATGAAGGTCTTCGGATTGTAAAGCTCTGTTATAAGGGAAGAAAAGGTAGGTTTACCTACGTATTGACGGTACCTTATTAGAAAGCCATGGCTAACTACGTGCCAGCAGCCGCGGTAATACGTAGATGGCAAGCGTTATCCGGAATTATTGGGCGTAAAGAGGGAGCAGGCGGTGGAATAAGTCTTCGGTTTAATATTGTGGCTCAACCATAATTCGCTGAAGAAACTGTTCTACTAGAGTCAAGGAGAGGTTAGTGGAACTCCAAGTGTAGCGGTGGAATGCGTAGATATTTGGAAGAACACCAGTGGCGAAGGCGGCTAACTGGCCTTGTACTGACGCTCAGTCCCGAAAGCGTGGGGAGCAAATAGGATTAGATACCCTAGTAGTCCACGCTGTAAACGATGAGTATTAAGTGTTGGAGAAATTCAGTGCTGAAGTTAACATA
>SVBH01000007.1 GCA_015058985.1 Erysipelotrichaceae bacterium | reverse complement strand
TTGCTTTTTGATATCCAGAATGTGCATCTGCAAAGTAGAATACTTTACTTGCTACATTATAGTAATAATTTGTTTTTGCTGTTAGTGCTGTTCCACTTGTAGAATCTAATCTCATTGTTGGTGCAGTAGTATCAACTTTCACTTGTTTATATCCAGTATGAACTGCATTTCCAACTGCATCTCTTACATAAACATGCATATATCCATTATAGGTTGAGCTTCTTGTTGAAGAAGTATTTGCAGTCCATGAGCAGCCACTAGTTCCAGGGGCACTTGTTGATGTAGATAGTACATAACATAAAGGAGTACTATGCAATCCAGAATGAGCGTCTGCAGGAGTTGCTCCTCTTGTAACTGTTGCACTTTTTGCATATGTGCTACTACCACCAGTAGGAGCTGCATATGTAGGTTTTGTTTTATCTACATAAACATTAACAGTTTTTGTTGTTTGATTTCCTAAACTATCCTTAACACCAACTGTTGCTGTCTTAGTTGTTGAACTATATGTACACTCGTAAGATGTTGCTGATGAACTTACCCATGAACCGTTACAATAATAACCTCCTATTGTACCTATGTGTGCATCAGTTGCAGATAAAGTTATTGTTCTATTACCTGATGTCCATGAAGTACTTCCTCCTGTTGGATCAGAGAAAGAAGGAGCTGTCTTATCAACTTTAATTGTATGTGGCATTGATTCACTTACTTGTCCTAATGCATCTCTTACAAATGTATAAACAGTTGTGTTTGCAGTTGAAGTATAAGATTGTGATAGAGTTGCAACCCATGTTCCATTACAACTTGTACTACTTGTAGATAAGCAATATGGAGTAGCATGTAATCCAGAATCAGAATCTGTACCTGCTCCCGTAACCGTAATACTTGTTACATATGTACTACTACCTCCAGTAGACTTATTAATTGGTTTAGTTTTATCTACATATACTGCTATATTTTCAATAATGGTACTCTTACCAGCAGTACTCTTTGCACCAATTGCTATTACTTTTTGTGTTGAACTAATTGTACAATCATATGAAGATGATGTTGAATTTACCCAACTACCATGACAATAATATTGAGAAATTCCTGATATTCCTTCAGATGCAACTATTGTTATTGTTCTATTACTTGTAGTCCATGAAGTACTATTTCCTGAATAAGTTACTGTTGGAGCATCTGGTGATGAATATACATTGACTGTAGATGTAACTTGGTTTCCAACAGCGTCCTTGACTCCAACTGTTGCTGTTTTAGCAGTTGAAATTGTACAACTATATGATGATGATGTTGAACTCTTCCAAGATCCATTACAGTAATAAGATGCAACTCCTGAATGTGAATCTGCTCCTGAAATAGTTATTGTTCTACTTGATGTAGTCCAAGAAGTACTTGTTCCAGAAGTACTTATAGTAGGATTTGTCTTATCTACATATACATTAACTGTTGTAGTTTGGGAATTTCCAACTTTATCTTTAACTCCAACTGTTGCTGTTGTTGTAGTTGTTGTAAATGTACAATCATATGAAGATGCTGTTGAAGCAACCCATGCACCATTACAGTAATAAGATGCAACTCCTGAATGTGAATCAGAACCAGGTATTGTAATAGTTCTACTAGCAGCATATGTTGTACTTCCACCAGTAGGTGTTCCTAATGTAGGTTTTGTTTTATCTACATAAACATTAACAGTTTTTGTTGTTTGATTTCCTAAACTATCCTTAACACCAACTGTTGCTGTCTTAGTTGTTGAACTATATGTACACTCGTAAGATGTTGCTGATGAACTTACCCATGAACCGTTACAATAATAACCTCCTATTGTACCTATGTGTGCATCAGTTGCAGATAAAGTTATTGTTCTATTACCTGATGTCCATGAAGTACTTCCTCCTGTTGGATCAGAGAAAGAAGGAGCTGTCTTATCAACTTTAATTGTATGTGGCATTGATTCACTTACTTGTCCTAATGCATCTCTTACAAATGTATAAACAGTTGTGTTTGCAGTTGAAGTATAAGATTGTGATAGAGTTGCAACCCATGTTCCATTACAACTTGTACTACTTGTAGATAAGCAATATGGAGTAGCATGTAATCCAGAATCAGAATCTGTACCTGCTCCCGTAACCGTAATACTTGTTACATATGTACTACTACCTCCAGTAGACTTATTAATTGGTTTAGTTTTATCTACATATACTGCTATATTTTCAATAATGGTACTCTTACCAGCAGTACTCTTTGCACCAATTGCTATTACTTTTTGTGTTGAACTAATTGTACAATCATATGAAGATGCTGTTGAATTTACCCAACTACCATGACAATAATATTGAGAGATTCCAGATATTCCTTCAGATGCAACTATTGTTATTGTTCTATTACTTGTAGTCCATGAAGTACTATTTCCTGAATAAGTTACTGTTGGAGCATCTGGTGCAGAATATACATTGACTGTAGATGTAACTTGGTTTCCAATAGCGTCCTTGACTCCAACTGTTGCTGTTTTAGCAGTTGAAATTGTACAACTATATGATGATGATGTTGAACTCTTCCAAGCTCCATTACAGTAATAAGATGCGACTCCTGAATGTGAATCTGCTCCTGAAATAGTTATTGTTCTACTTGATGTAGTCCAAGAAGTACTTGTTCCAGAAGTACTTATAGTAGGTTTTGTCTTATCTACATATACATTAACTGTTGTAGTTTGGTAATTTCCAACTTTATCTTTAACACCAACAGTTGCTGTTGTAGTTGTTGAACTGAATGTGCAACTATAAGATGCTGCAGTTGAAGCAACCCAAGCACCATTACAGTAGTATTGTGCTACTCCTGAATTTGAATCAGAACCAGATATAGTTATTGTTCTACTTGTTGCATATGTTGTACTTCCACCAGATGCACTTACTGAAGGATTAGTAGCATCTACGTATACATTAACACTTGTAGTCTTTGAATTACCTGCTTTATCTTTAACTCCAACTGTCGCTGTTGTAGTTGTTGAACTATATGTACAACTATATGTAGAAGCTGTTGAAGCTGTCCAAGAACCATTACAGTAGTATTGTGCTATTCCTGAATTTGAATCAGAACCAGAAATAGTTATTGTTCTACTTGCTGCGTATGTTGTACTTCCACCAGATGCACTTACTGAAGGATTTGTTTTGTCTACATATATATTAACAGTAGAAGTTGATTGATTGCCTGCTTGATCCTTTGCACCAAGAGTTGCAGTAGTAGTTGTTGAACTAAATGTACATTCATAATCATTTGCTACTGAACTAACCCAAGAACCATTACAATAATATCCTGAAATTGACGTACTATCGATAGCTGAAATAGTTATTGTTCTATTTGAACTAGTCCAACTTGTACTTGCTCCACTATATGTAACACTTGGTGCAGTTGTATCAACAATAATTGTTAATTGAACTTCATTGCCATATTTATCTAATAATGTAATATTATATGTACCTTCTGATAGTGTTCCATAAGTATGACTTGTTCCACTAATGGAAATATTATTTTTGGTTACTGATCCTGTAATACTATATGTACCTAAGTTTGTTTCATCTTTAAATATTAGGTTACAAGAATTTTTATATGTTCTTTCGCCTATAGCTGTTATTTGTGTTGTTCCACAATAGATTGTAGGAACTGTTTCATCAGGTGCTAATACAGTAACATAAATCGCTAAGCAATCCTCACCAGCTGCATAATAATCAACTACATAAATTATATATGACCCTGGATCTAGATAGAATGATGTAGTAGCAGGAGTAAATACTGTAGTCGATGTAACATCATTAAATACTTCACCATCATCAGCAATATAAGTAATTTGTTTGTTTGAATATGTTGTAACGGATACATTTTCAATATCATCTCCTGAAACATAGTCGTATGCATTATAAGTAACACCATTAATGATTGCATAAGCGTCTCCGGCAGGTTCATACACTATTGAATATTGATATTTTACATATGGTCCAGCACTCGTAACTGAACTATAGAATGATTTTCCTGATGCTGTAGGAATATTACCAGCATTATCTTTACCTGCGTTATAAATCCATAAATAATATGTTGTTGTACTTGTTACTGTAGGAACAGTAACAGTAAATGATACTTTTGAAGAAGTTTGTGAAGTAAATGAAGTTTTATAGCTAGGACCAGTACTAGAACTAGTAGACCATCCATATTTATAGTAAGTTGAACTGCTATAACTATAGATTCCTGATCCTCCAGAATCTGTTAAACTAACAGTAACAGTGTCACCTGAATTAAGACTTTTATTAGGAGCAGTCCAAACTGGTGCTGTTCCATCTACGACAAATTTAAACTTTCTTGCAGATGAACTTGAACTACCTAATCCTCCTATATTAGTACTATTACTCATATAGTTACCTGCCCCATCTCTTGCGTCTCCTTCAATCCATAAATAATGAGTTCCTGATGTGGATGGAGTAGTTGCATAACCATAAACATTAGTAGAAGTTCTTGAACTATTTACTGCAGTCCATGAAGGCTGAGATGTTGAAGAAGTAGACCATCCATATCTATAATATGAGGTGCTGCTGTAATTATAAAGGCCAGTTTCATCCTCAAAATCAATTAGAACTGAAACTGATGTTTTTGCATAGTAAACAGTAGAAGTTCCACTTCCTGAAATAGTTCCTCCACTAGGAGTTCCAATTGTTAAAACTGGAGCGGTGGTATCAGTTGTAGTTGATGAACCATCATCTCCAGAATTGTCATCGCCTAAACCTACTGCAATAAAAATTTCAAATGAAGCCCAAACACTGCCATTATTATTATAAAAATCTACGAAATTAAAATAATATTCTACGCCATAACTTAGAGATACATTGAAATCCCCTGTTATCGAGTTGCTTTCGTATATTCCATCATCACTTGATAAGTATCCTTCATCACAGCTACCTGTAACTTGAACAGTTCCTCCTGTTGAAGAAACAGTTGCTGTTACAGTATCAGAAAAATAATCATTTGGTCCATCCATAGCACCACCTGCTTCATAATAGAAGTCTGTAGATGGACTATAAGCACTGAAATATACATTTTCTATTTCATAGTTATCCACACCTGCTTTTACCATATTATCGTTGCAGATGAAGAATAAGCAAATGAATGCTAATATCATCGAGAACGTTATAATTCCCACTTTCTTTAAATTTTTCATAAATAACACCCCAAGATTACGTCCTAAACTAGGTACATATCTCACTTACGCCCTTATTATATATTTATATATATAAAACAATCAAACAAATAAATTAATATTTCTATGTTATATATCTTTAGATATATAAAAACATCGTCAATTAGGACGATGTCTTTTTAATTCTTTTATAGGTTCTTTCATTAGCTCTGCATCATCATAGAAGAATGGGAAAGAGTTACAAATACAATCATAAATCACATCATTATAATTGTTTAAAGCATTCTTAGGAGGATTATCATATTTAGATAATTCTAATAGAGCAGCAATTTGTTTTTCAGTTAAATTGTTATTGTCAACGAAGACACTTGGTAAATCTTTAAAACTTAATAAATAATTTAATAGTGTCTTAGTTAGTCTTTTATTTCCATCTCTGAATGGTTGAATCTTCCAAAATTTCATTGCTAGAACGCTAACTTTATCAATATATTCCGCAGGTGAAAGCAATTCAGCTTCTTTTACTAGTTGTTTTGCTTTGTTACACCAATCGATAGAGTCTCTGTAAGTTTCAATAACTTCAGATACCTTCATTTTGTTTTGTCGATCTTTCTCATCATATAATACATCAACATTTTTTGTTCTAAAATATCCAGGAGTAAAGTTAATGTTAAGAGCATATTTGTACAATTTCTCATTCATTTTACATAATAGCTCAGGTGTTATATTAATAAATTGTTCTAAAATTTTATCAACTCCATAAATTTCAAGTTCGCCATCTTTCGTTAAATCTTTAAGCATTGTAGCGTAACCTTTTTCCCCTTGTTGAAATTGAATAATGTTCTCTTTAAATTCTTCTAATTTTTTTAATGGAAACTTTCTACCAATGTTTTCCATATAGATAAGAGGTATTTTATCAAAATTTTCATGATTAAATCCTTCATTTAGGTTTAATGATAGCATTTGAAGCAATTCATAATTACCTATGGCTATACGTTGCTGTTCAGTCAATTTTTCCTCGATTAAAAGTTTTTTCTTTTCTTCATACTTTGGATTACCTTTAGTCTCAATTAACTTGATGAACATATTTAGGAATCTTAAATCTTTGAGTCCTTCTTGTCTACTAAATTGCTTTGCGGATTCTTTTATCATACTATTTTTGATGGAAGAATTAATACGATCTGGTTTCACATAATGCATATTATCGATTAAATCTCTTTTAAGTTCTATTTGAATTTGAGGATAATCCTTTATTAATTCTTTTCTTTTTGAAATATAATACCTTTTATTTTCAAGCCTTTTATGAAGTTCTTCTTTAGTTTCAATTCCTTTTATGTTATTAGTTACTTTAAAAATTCTTTTGGCACATGAAGAAAAATCCACTCCAAATCTAGCAGCAATATATAAAATATTTTCCCAAGGCAAAAAACCATATTCATCCAAATATTTGAAATCATTATTTTCATTTTTTTCATATACGACCATTTGTAATTCTCTGCTAGGCATCATAAGGCAAGAAGAAAAATGTTTGGCTTTCTCCATGATAGGTTCTTGATCAGATTTATATATAACTTCATTAGCACTAGTTTTTTTAGACAAAAGAATATAGAGCATAGTAGCAGTATTATGTCTAAGTCTTTCAATATTTTCGTCATATTTTAAAGTTATATAGGCCTTTTTTTCTGGATTATTAGTGATTAATTGAGTTAAATCGTTTTCAAAATCAGAAAGGATTAATCTAACTCCCATATTCCTGGCAATTGTAAAAATATTAGAAAGCGAATCATTGCCAGGTTTATCGTATTTTTGTTTGATAACTTGTGCTAATAATTCTATGTTTCCATTACAACGTTCAAATATTTCTTTTAATTCCTTTTGCTTTAACATATATACCACCTATATATAAATTATATCAAAAATAAGTGTTCATAAATTAAAAAGATAAATTTTTGTTAGTATTTTCCTGTTTTTTTCTTAAATTTATAAAAGATTTTAGTCCCCAAGTGTTTAAACCTAGATAAAAAATGCAAGTAAATATCATCAAGATTGCATTATTTGAATACCCATTTTGAAGTGCTAAAATCCAAGTAGTTAACTCTGTTACACTGTTTATAATCCATACAATCCAACCTTCTTTATAACGTAAACCAATAAGTAAAATTCCACTAATATTTAAAATATTATTTAAGGAATCCCAAAAAGCTAATTTTTGAGTAGGTATAAGGGTTAATAAAGAGGAAACAATTAATGTTCCTATCACTACAAGGAATACAGTTATGATTGATGTTTTTAAATCCATTTTATTTAATTGAACAATAGATTCTTTTTCATTCTTTTTCCAATTTATAATACTAAAAATTGCTATGGGCAAATAAATAAACAAAGTAAAGAAAATACTTCCATACATTGAAGACAATATAAAAACAGTTGTAGAGAATAATGTTTCGAATATTCCTACAAACTTTTCGTACCATTTGCCTTGCGACATTAAAAGAATTTCAACAAATCCTAAATAAAGAGTAATAGAACCTAATAAATAGTGATCTTTAAAAATGATTCCAAGTCCAAATGAAACAATAAAAGTTGTTATTAAATATACTAAATTAAATTTTTTCATAATAAAAATATTATATCATAAAGATTATTCATTACAATAAAAAAGGTTAGAGCCAACTAACCTTATTTTCTTGATGCTTAATAATTTTTACGATGTTTTTACGATGTCTATACAACACAAATAGGAATACCATTAACAATGTAAATGAATATGTAAAATTATAACTAGTAAAATTCATTATATTTGTGAAAGGTGGGAATAAGCTTAAAACAAATGCAAAGAATGCAGAAAGAATACTTCCCAAGGATACATATTTTTTAATATAGAGTACTAAGAAAAATATTAATGCAGTAGTAAAGAATAATCCTATATTAGTAGCAAGGATAAATCCATATGTACACGCAACAGCTTTTCCTCCTTTAAATCCTGCAAAAATTGGATAGCAATGGCCTAATAAAGAAGCAAATCCAGTCGCATAAACAATTACCTCATAATTACTAATCTTTTTTGCTAATAAAGAAACTATTAGAACAGGTAAAAAGGTTTTAACAGCATCTAAAACAACAACTGCTGCTCCCCATTTTTTGCCCATAATTCTTCCAACATTGGTTCCACCCATATTTTTAGAGCCATAGTTTCTAATATCGAATTTAAAAAGTTTTTTTGAAATTATTAGTGAAATAGGAATAGATCCTAATAAATATCCAATCAAGATAGAAATGCTAAGCCATAACCAAAACATTTGATTCACCTCTTTGGCATAATTATATAACAATATTTTTCAATTGTCATTTTAATATTTTTCAAAAGTCTTTATTTTCTTTTTTCGTGCAATTTTCCTCATTTTTGGTATAATAGAAATGTTTTAAGTGAGGAGGTATTGGAATTGGGTGCAAAAGTAAATAAAAGTTATGATGAAAGTAGCATTCAAGTTCTAGAAGGTCTAGACGCCGTCCGTAAACGTCCTGGTATGTATATAGGATCCACTGATTCCCGTGGTTTACACCATTTAATTTGGGAAATAGTTGATAATGCAATTGACGAAGTTATGGCAGGTTTTGGTAATAGAGTTGTTGTTACCTTATATAAAGATGGTAGTGTTAGTGTCCAAGATGAAGGAAGAGGAGTTCCAACTGGAAAACACGCTTCTGGAGTTAGTACATTAGACTTAGTTTATACAGTATTACATGCTGGAGGAAAATTCTCTGATGAAGGAGGATACAAAACTTCATCTGGATTACATGGAGTTGGTTCTTCTGTCGTTAATGCTTTGTCTAAATGGATGGAAGTTACTGTCTGTAGAGATGGCAAAATGGTCAGAAAAAGATATGAAAATGGTGGTAAAGCCGTTGGAGATATGGTTGTTTTAGGTAATACTCATAAAACAGGAACAACAGTTCACTTCTTACCTGATCATACAATTTTTAAAGATGCTGTCTTTAGTTTTTCTACTATTTCTGAAAGATTACAAGAAAGTGCTTTCTTGTTAAAAGGTTGTGAAATGGTTTTAATCGACCAAAGAAGTGGTAAGGATGTTTCTTTCCAATATAATGATGGTATTTTATCTTTCGTCGAATATATGAATGAATCAAGAGAAGCAATGCATAAACCTGTTTATTTTGTCGGAGATTCAGGAAAAATGGGTATTGAAGTTGCTTTCCAATATACAGATAACTATGACGAACCTATTGTTTCTTTTGTAAATAACATTAGAACTAAAGATGGTGGTACTCATGAAACTGGATTCAAATCTGGTTTTACTAGAGCTATCAATGATTACGCTAGAAGCAAAAAGTTATTAAAAGATAAAGATCCTAATCTTGATGGAAAAGATGTAAGAGAAGGATTAACTGCAGTTATCTCAATGAAAATACCTGAAAGTTTACTTCAATTTGAAGGTCAAACAAAAGGAAAACTTGGTACAATTGAAGCCAAAACGGCAGTAGAATCACTTGTTTATGAAAAACTTTCTTATTATCTAGAAGAAAATAAGGATATTGCTTTAAATATTGTTGGAAAATGTGTTAAAGCTTTCCAAGTTAGAGAAGCTGCTAGAAAAGTAAGAGAAGAAAGTCGTAAAAAAGTTGGAAATAAAATTGAAAAAATATTAAGTGGTAAATTAACACCTGCTCAAGCTAAAAATAAAAACTTGAATGAATTATTCCTAGTGGAAGGAGATTCTGCTGGTGGTAGTGCAAAACAAGGAAGAGATCGTAAATTCCAAGCTATTTTACCTTTAAGAGGTAAGGTTATTAACTCTGAAAGAAGTAGATTTGAGGAATTAATTAAAAATGAAGAAATTAATGTCATTATCAATACGGTTGGAGCAGGGGTAGGAAATGATTTTAATGTTAAAGATTCTAACTATGCTAAAATCATTATCATGACCGATGCTGATACCGATGGATCACATATTCAAATTTTATTATTAACATTCTTCTATAAATTTATGAGACCTTTAGTAGAAGATGGCAGAGTATTTATTGCTTGTCCTCCTTTGTATAAAGTTTATAAATATACTTCAAAAGGTGAAAAGCATGTTTATGCATGGGATGATGAAGATTTAGAAAAAGCTAAAAAGGAAATTGGTCAAGGTTATAATATTCAACGTTATAAAGGACTTGGTGAAATGAACTCTGATCAATTATGGGAAACTACAATGAACCCTGAAACAAGAACTTTACTTCAAGTTAAAGTAGAAGATTTCTTAACTACTGATAGAAGAATTAATGTTTTAATGGGTAACAAAGCTGAGCTTAGAAGAGAATGGATTGAACAAAACGTTAACTTCACTTTGGAAGATAATTTTAAAGGGGTGAATGGTTAATGGCTAAAAAAGAAGTAAAAACATTTCAAGAAAAATTCTTAGAATATAAATTAGAAGATTTAATGGGTGAAAGATTTGGAGAATACTCTAAATATATCATCCAAGATAGAGCCTTGCCGGATGCTAGAGATGGTTTAAAACCTGTTCAAAGAAGAATTTTATATGGCATGATGGTATCTGGTAATACTCATAATAAACCTTATTTAAAGTCTGCTAGAACAGTTGGAGATGTCATGGGAAAATATCACCCTCATGGAGACTCTTCAATTTATGATGCTTTAGTTAGAATGTCTCAATGGTGGAAAATGAGAATTCCTCTTATTGATATGCAAGGTAATAATGGTTCTATCGATAATGATAGTGCTGCTGCAATGCGTTATACTGAAGCTAGACTTGCTAAAATATCAGCAGAACTTATGAGAGATATTGATTGTGAAACGGTTCCGTTTACATTAACTTATGATGACTCTCATTTAGAACCAACTGTTATGCCTGCTAGATTCCCTAATTTACTTGTAAATGGGTCTAAAGGTATCGCCGCAGGTTATGCTACTGAAATTCCACCTCATAACTTAGAAGAAGTTATTGATGCTTTAGTTTATCGAATTAAAGCTCCTAATTCTTCTTTAGATGAGATTATGCAATTTGTTAAAGGCCCTGATTTTCCAACTGGAGCTATTGTTCAAGGAAAATCTGGTATCAAAGAATGTTTTGAAAAAGGTAAAGGAAAAGTAGTAATTAGAAGTAGAACTCACTTTGAAAATGCTGACGGTGTTAAAAGAATTGTCGTTACTGAAATTCCTTATGAAGTAGTTAAATCTGACTTAGTTAGAGCAATTGACCAAATTAGATTTGAACAAAAAGTTCATGGTATTGTGGAAGTAAGAGATGAATCTGATAGACAAGGGCTTAGAATTGCTATTGACTTAAAGAAAGAGTGCGATGAAAATCAAATTTTAAACTATTTGATGAAGCATACTGATTTACAAATCAACTACAACTACAATATGGTTGTTATTGATAATAAGAAACCTATTCAAGCAGGTTTATTAACTTTACTTGATTCTTATATAGCACATCAAAAAGATGTTGTTACTAAGAAAACGAGATTTGATTTAAAGAAAGCGAAAGAAAGACTTCATATAGTGGAAGGACTTATCATTGCAATTAATAATTTAGATGAGGTTATTAAACTTATTAGATCCAGTCATGATAAAGCAGAATGTAAAACTAAACTGCAACAACGATTTGCTTTAAGTGAAAGACAATCTGATGCTATAGTTTCTTTACAACTTTATAGATTATCTTCTACTGATGTAGAACAACTTATTAAAGAAAAGAATGATTTGAGTAATTTAGTTGTTGAACTTCAAAGTATTTTAGATGATGAAAAGAAATTAAAGAGAATCATCATTTCTGATTTAGGAGAAATCCGTAAAAATTACCCATCTCCAAGACTTTCTTCAATTGAAGATGAAGTAACAGAAATCGTTATTGATAAGCTTGCTATGATTACAAAAGAGGATGTTTATGTATCAATTACCAGAAAAGGATATGTAAAAAGATCTTCAGTTAAATCTTATGATGCAAGTGAGGGAGCTTTACCAGGTCATAGAGATGAAGATATGGTCTTATATGTAGGTAAACTAAATACTAAAGATAATATCTTGTTATTTACTAACAAAGGTAACTACGCTCAAGTCTTAGTTCATGATTTAAAAGAAACTAAATGGAGAGATGAAGGAACTCATATTTCTTCACTTGTTAACATCGCCGGTGATGAAGTAATTGTTTCTGCAATTGGAGTTAAGGAATTCAAAAAAGGAATTAACATTGTTCTTGTTACTAAAAATGGGGTTATTAAGAAAACTCCTTTAGAAGACTTTAAACTTGCTAGAACTAATAAACCTGTTAAATGTGTTAAAGTTGGAGAACAAGATGCTCTTGTAAAAGCTTCATATAGTGATGGAAACAGTGAAATTATCATTGGAACTGTTACAGGTAAAGCTTTAAGATATTATGAAAATGAAGTAAGTAATATTGGTATTAGATCTGCAGGAGTTAAAGCTCTTGGTAGCATTAAGAAAGAATTAGCTGTCGCTTCTATGTGTGTACTTAGAAATAAAGAAGAGCCTAACTTAGTGGTATTTACTAAAGAAGGTGCTTCAAAATATATTTTACTAAGAAACATACCTGTTACATTTAGAACTTCTTCTAAACCAACTCCAGTTTATAAATGTTTCAAATCTGATCAACACGATTTATTATCGTTTGTAAAAGAAACTGAATCTAAAACAACTTATATATTATCTAATTCTGGCAGAGTATTTGATTATGAATATGATGATAAATCAACTCCTTTAGATAAGATTATCAAAGCTAACTTAGGTTTAACTAAGGGTGAAGCTATTAAAGATGTAACTAATCTTGAATTAGAAATTATTTCTTCTAAAACCCCTGTTTATGAGGAAAAAGCTTTAGATGCTAAGAAAGAAGAAATAGAAAAAGAAAAAGATGCTGAACTTGGTTATAAAACTGTAAGTTTAGAAGATTTATTTGGTGAATTTAAATAAAAAAATAAGTAGAAAGTGTTAAAGCATTTTCTACTTTTATTTTATTAACATTTTTTGGAATTCATAATGACTTTTGTTTCTTATTCATATTTAATATTCACAGGTGATTTAAATGTCAAAAATTAATGAAATTAGAAAAGATTTGTTCAAATGCATTTGTAAACAATTGGAAAAAGTTCATAGTAACCTAAATAATTTTCCTGTTAAGTTTGCAGCTACAGTACCACATAAATTTCCTTTTTCTTATACTTTGATGGAAGCTATTGATGATACTAAAAAGTTTATAATGATGGTAAATTTATATAATAATCAAAGTACTGAAGATGTTATTTATAATAATAAGGAACTTGCTAAAAATATAGAAAAATTAAATAGAATTATTCCTTTGAGGGACTTATTTGTAGAAGCACATTTTCTTGTTAAATCTATAGAAGAAGATTCAATTCATCCTACTTTGCATAATATGTATAAAAAACAGAAGCATATTAAAATATCCGTTAAAGGGAGTGGAACATATGTTGTAGAAGAAGTGGATGAAACAATTGCTACTTATCTTTTGAAAGTTGCTAAAGAAAAATACAATGGTGATTTAAGTGCAATTGGTGATTATTTCACTAAAGTAGAAGAACCAAAGTATGCAAATATTAAAACTATCTATGATAATATGCTTGCTAAGAAACCTAATCCTTTAAGTAATAAAAAGATAATCAAAAATTGTAAGTATTAACTAAAGAGCCGATAAATTTTGACTTTTATCGACTTTTTTTGTATTCTCTTACCATGTAGAAAAGAAGGTGAAATGATGAATTCTTTTGATAAATTCTTACATTTATTAGAAGCTAGTATGCCAGAGCCAACTTTTTTAGGATGGTTTCATCTTTTTTGTTTAACTATTATGTTTGGTTCTTGTTTTTTTATATATAAAAATAAAGAAACGTTGAATAAAGAAAAAATTAATAAAATTTTATTTTTGATAGGGATTGCTTTAATAATTGGTGAAACCTACAAACAACTAATAAATTCCTTTAATTATAATGATGGTAATCCATATTATGAATACAATTGGACTAGATTTCCTTTTCAATTTTGTTCTACTCCTATTTATTTAATACCATTAGCAGTGATTTTAAAAAAAGGCAAAATTTATGATACTATTTTATGTTTTTTAGCTACTTTTAGTGTTTTTGGGGGATTATCTGTGATGATTTATCCTACTAATGTCTTTGGAACTACAATTGGTACTAATATTTATACTATGTTGTTACATGCTTCTATGGTTTTTGTAGGATTTACATTGCTTATTAGTAAAAGTGTTGAATTGAATTATAAAACGATTAAGAAAGGTAGTATTATTTTTATTATCATTCTTATTATAGCTTTAATTTTGAATATTTCTTATCATTTCATTGGTGATTCTTCTAATAGTTTTAATATGTTTTACATTAGTCCTTATGAAAAAAGTACTTTTCCAGTTTTAGGATGGATGCATAATAAGTTACCATATATTTTTATTCTTTTAACCTATTTTGGAGTTTTTCTATTAGCGACTTGTGTGATTATGTTTTCAGCAAAAAGATGCTTAATTAAATCAAAAAAATGATGTTTTTTTAACAAATTAAAGAATAATTAATGAAAAAAACAATATTATATTGTTTAATATTAAGTAGGTGATGTATATGTCTAAGACCAATGAAATTAAATGTGAATTATTTAAACAAGTTTGTTCTTGTATGAAAAGCGTTACTGATACCATTCTTAATTGCCATGTTATTGAACCTGCTTATTTTGATAAAGAATTGACTTATTTAATTAGCAAACCGGATAGTTATATTAAAAATTTAAAAGTTCCTAATAAGAAAAATCCTGATTATGTAAATAAGAATAACAAGAAAAATGCCATTTTATTATCTAAATTAAACAAAATTTATAATATCAAAGATTTAATGATAGAAGTACACTTTTTACATCAATTTTTTAATGATAATGATTTTAATCCTGTTCTTCATAAGCTTTTTAAAACTAATGACTTTATTGAAATTGAAGATCAAGGCGAGGTTTATGTAGATGATTATATTTCTAAAAATATTGCCTCTCATCTTGAAAGTAAAAACTTTGATTATTATTCTTTAGGTAATTTATTTAAAGAAATTGAAAAAGATGAATATAGGGTAGAAAATACTATTTTTAATAATAAGTTAGCTGGAAAAATCAATCCTTTAAGCAATAAAAAAGTCTTAAAAAATCGTTAATTTTTTCGAAATTCATTTAAGAGCTTGGTCAAAGCTCTTTTTTCTATCCTAGATACATATGATCTTGATATATTGAACTTTTTAGACACTTCTTTTTGAGTGAGTTTTTCTCCTTGTAAACCATATCTTAAATTCAATATTTCTTTTTCTTTATCATCTAAAACAGAAACATATTTTATAAGATTTTCTAATTTATCTTTTTTGTCTATTTTTTGAGTTATCGGAATATCAAATGAAGGAACTACCTCTATAAGTGATATAGAGTTTCCTTCTTTATCTACTGATATAGTATCAGATAATGATATATCTTTGAAATATTTTTTGTTTGATCTTAAATACATCAATATTTCATTATCAATACATTTTGCTGCATATGTAGCAATTTTTACTCCTTTTTCATTGGAATATGAATCAATTGATTTGATAAGACCTACTGTACCAATTGATATTAAATCATCAGTTAGTTCGCCACATCCTTCATATTTTTTAACGATATGTATTACTAATCTTAAATTATGGAGAATAAGTTTTTCTCTTGCTATATCATGATTTGGTCCTTTGAGTTGTGAAGTCCAATGGTCTTCTTCCTCTTTTGACAATGGTTGTTCAATTGGTCCATTTTTAATGTAACCAACGAATAAGCTCATTTCGCTTACTATTCTTACTAATAAACTAAACAATTTTTACACCTCATATAAATAAATGCAAAAGTTAATAGTTTTATTGCTAATAAATTAAAAATATTGTATCATCATATCATTGAGATGGGTGATTATTTGATGAAAAAGATTCCAACATGGTGGGCTAATTCTATATATGATATTGATTATGATTTATTAAAAAGAGAAGGTAAGGACGTATTGTTTTTTGATTTAGACAATACTATTACTAAACCAAAAAATAAAAAGCCCACTAAAGAAGAAATCGAATTAATTGAAAATTTAAGAAATGATTTTAAAATTTATGTTATTTCTAATAATAACGAAAAAAGAGTAGGAGAATATTGTAAGGATTTAAATATTAAATATTTATCTATGGCTCTAAAACCGCTTTTATTTAGAACAAAAAAATTCTTTAAAGATGAAAAACTTGATAAAAGTAAAATAGTTTTCATTGGAGATCAAATCTATACTGATGTAAAATTTGCCAGAAGGCTTAAAGTTGATTGTATTTTACTTGAAAGAATCAGTGATGATGAACCATGGAACGTAAAATTAAAAAGAAAATTAGAAAGTAGATTAAAAAAGAAATTTAAAAAACTTTCTTTAGTAAAAGAAATGGGTGAAGTACATGTTAAATGATAAAGATAAGAGATTTTTAAAGAGTAAATGTAACCAATTAAAAGCCACTATTACAATTGGAAAAGATGGTTTAAGTCATAATGTAGTTAAAAACATTATGCTTGATTTAGAAGCTCATGAATTAGTTAAAATTGATATTTTGAAAACTGCAGATATCAATTTAGATAGTTTACCAATTGATTTAGCAGCACAAACAGGAGCGCATATTATTCAACAAATAGGAAGAAGTATTGTATTATATAAAGACAGTAAAAAACATATATATTTAAAGTAAGGAGAATGATATGTTTATTTCTTTTATAAATGATTTGGTCAATGCTTTTGATATCAATTGGATGGATGCAATAACCGATATTTATACGAAAGCAGGGCCTGTTATTAGTCCACTTCTATGGATTTTTTTTCCTTGGCTTGAATCAATTGCATCACCTATCCCTTTAACCTTAATAATTGGATTAAATATTAGTAGTGCAAAAGATATGTTTGGGACTTTCTTAGGATACTTAATAGGGTTTTCTTGCTCTTATTTAGGGGAAGTTTTAGGAGCAATTACAGTATTTTTATTCCATAGGTTTGTAACAAAACCTTTAGTTTTAAAAGGTATTATAAGAAAAAAAGAAGTCAAGCCTAATAAAAATATTAACCCTTCCTCTGGTTCTGCAGGTTTAATAGCCATTACAATGATTCCTTTTGTTCCAACAGTAGCTATTAATCTTATTTATGGTTTTTCTTCTATGAAGGTTAAAACTTTCATATATTCGACTTTGGTAGGAAAAACGATTTTAATATTATTGCTTTCTTTTTGTTCTCCAATAATAGAACTAATGATGTCTAATTTGCTTTATATGGCTATTGGTTTAATATTTACAGGAGTTTTATTTTTCTTTATTAAAAAGAACGAAAATGTTTTAGATGGATTTATTCAAAAAATCATTAATAAATTACAAAAAAATAAAAAAGAAGAAAATACAAATAATTAAGTATCTTGTAAAAAGGATACTTTTTTATTAGGAAAATTGAAAAGCATTGTGTTTAAAATACACAATGCTGTTTTTTTGTCTTTTCTTTAATATTTATAATTCTAGTAGCTATGTCTTCATAAAATTCTTTTTCGTGGCTTACTAATAAAATAGTTCCTGGATAATCTAAAAGAGCAATCTTTAAGGAATCCTTAGTAGAAGGATCTAAGTGATTGGTAGGTTCATCTAATATTAATAAATTAGATTTTTTTAGACTCATATTAGCAAGTCTAACTTTTGTTTGTTCGCCACCACTTAGTTTTAGCATGCTTTTGAATACTAATTTAGAATCAATTCCAAATTTTGCTAAAACAGCTCTTATTTCTTGATCAGTTTTAGTAGGGTAGTGATCTCTAATATAATCAATAGGATTCATATCATAGTATTTTTCTTCTTGAGCAAAGTAATTGATATCTAATCTATCAGCCCATTTATAAGAACCACTTAAAGGTTTTATGTAATCTAAAATAGTTTTGAGTAAAGTTGATTTTCCTACACCATTGTGTCCAACAAACACAATGAGTTCCTTGGCTTTTATTTCGAAGTTAAGATTTTCTAGAATAGGGAAGTCATAGCCGATAGTTAAGTTTGATACAGTTAATATTTCTTTTCCAACATCTTTAGAATATGGAAATTTAAAGTTTAAAACTTTCTCGGTCTTTGGTTTTTCTAAAATATCTAGTTTTTCAAGCACTTTACGCCTACTTTGTGCCATTTTAGTGGTAGTTGCTCTAACTAGGTTTTTATCGATGTATTCTTGCGTTTTTTTAATGAATTTTTGTTGTCTATTATATAATTTTTCATATTCTTCTTTCATAAATTGATTCTTTTCTTGAAAGTCATCATAATTTCCTTTAAATCTAGTCAAAACATTATTTTCAATACAAGTAACAACATTACAAATATTATTTAAAAAATCAACATCATGTGAAACGACAATAAATGCATTAGGGAAGTTTTTAAGATATTTAGTTAACCAATCAATTTGAGCAACATCTAAAAAGTTAGTAGGTTCATCCATGATTAAAACGTCTGGATTTTCTAGCAATAATTTAGCCAAGACAACCTTTGCTTTTTGTCCTCCACTTAAGATAGAAATATTTCTATCAAGGCCATATTCATCAATGCCTAAACCATTGCAAACTCCCTTGATTCTAGCATCAATAGAGTAGAAGTCTTCTTCATTTAATTCCTCTTGTAATTTGTAAGCTTTATTTAGCATTTTTTCTTGTTCTTTTTCGGAATAAGACATCAAATTATTATAGATTTCCTCGATTTGTTTTTCTTTTTGATATAAGGGAGCATACAAATTTGCTAGATAACTAAGAATAGTTTTATCTTGATCCATTTGTAAATGTTGATCTAAATATCCATATCTAATGTTAGGCAACCACTCAATTTTACCTTTGTCAGGACTCAACTCTTTTATTAGTAACTTTAAAAAAGTCGTTTTTCCCACTCCATTTAAACCTACAAGCCCCATATGATCTTCTTTTAAGAGTCTAAAAGAAGCATTCTTAAAAAGCGGTTTTTCACCGAAATCAAAAGATAAATTTTCCACTTCTACTAAACTCATAAAATCACCAAAGTGATTGTAACATAATATGGTAAAAAGATAAATAACTTAACATTGTGTTTAAATGACGTAATTAAAAAGCAAATGATTTCTCATTTGCCTTTTCTTATGCAGCGATTACACCTGCAGTTCTAAGTGAAGAGAGTAGAGCATTAAAAGATGTTATAACTTCTTCTAAAGTAGCGGTTGCTTCTAAATCTGCTACGGCAGGTCCTTGTGCAACAGTAGGAATACCAAAATCTAAAATTGCATCACTTGTTGTTCCTGAATTAGTTACTGTTGGAGTTGCTCCAGGATCTAATGGAGTAACAGTTCCTACAGTAATAGTAGCTGCTTCTCCTGCTACACCTTGTGGACCTTGAGGTCCTGTAGCTCCATTTTCTCCAGCTGGACCTTGGATTCCTTGTGGTCCTTGAGGCCCAGTTGCCCCTGTGGCACCTGTTGGACCTTGAGGGCCTGTTTCACCAGCAGGGATTCCAAAGTTTAATACAGCTGCTGAAGTTGTTCCACTATTTGTTACAGTAGCTGTACTTCCTGCAGGTAGAGTAGTAGTGGTACCAATAGTTACTGTAGCTGCTGTTCCTGCGCTTCCTGGCACTCCTGCAGGGCCTTGTGGACCTGTAGGTCCAATTGGTCCTTGGATTCCTTGTGGTCCTTGTGCTCCTGTTAAACCTCTTGGGATTCCAAAATTGAAAACGGCATTTTGTAAAGTTCCTGTATTTGTAACATATGCTGGTTCTCCTGCTTCAAGAGTAGTTGTGCTTCCAACTGTTACTGTAGCATTACATTGAGGTCTTACTGGAGGAGGGCAATGAGGAACAAACGGTTGACATCCACATCTGCTTCCAAAAAAATTATTCATTACATTCTCCTTTCTGAGCTATTGCTCAATTTATTTTATTCGTGAATTTTCATTAAGTGTAAATTAAGGGCAAGTGCATATAAAAATGTGTGATAGGGTAGTAGAGGTTAATTGTGTAATAATGACGCAATGATTATTTGTTTTATTTTTATTGTTATGATAAAATCATTTTTGCAATGAGATGAATAATTATTCAAAAATTGTTTTCTCGATGCAAAATAGAAATTTTGATCAATTTATTCTATTTTGATATAACTTCGTAT
>SVBH01000001.1 GCA_015058985.1 Erysipelotrichaceae bacterium | reverse complement strand
ATAATCTATGATCACAACTATTTAAGACCTAGCTATGCATTAAATTATAAAACCCCAATCGAGTATAGGACTCAATTAGGGTTTAAATAAATGTTTTTTACTGTCTACTTTTTGTTGACAAGTTCAATTTGATTTCAATGTCTTTTATTTTTTATTTAAATACCTTTGCTTCTTCATCATCTACCATTACTTTACGTAATATAATTCTATTTCCTGGTGAAACAATGAATAAACATTGTCCTATACCTGCTCCTCCTATGAAAGATCTTTCTTCTTTAGAGAAACCTCCTACTGAAGCATACAGGTCTACTAATGATTGTAAATCCGCTGGGTTTAAACCAAAGATAAATGAATATTGACATCCATTTATAATTGCAGTTGTTTGTTTTTTAATATTAGCACTTCCTACGAAGTCGTTTACGTTTTGGGTAATAATTGTGAAAATACCATTATATTTTCTAATACGCTTAATCATTTGGAACATGAATTGCAATGCGTGAGGATTTTTCTCATCGATAAATACGTGAGCTTCATCTACGTAAATCGCTACATATCTACTTGCATTATGTCTTAAGTTATATTCTCTGTTTTTAGTAACTTCACACTCTAAGAATTTTAAGATTAACATCATTTGAGTATTCATAACTCTATCGTTCTTAGCAGAAGTGATACGTTTGAAGTCAAAGTGAATTAAATCACTTGAACTAGCATCAATAGTCGTATAACCATTCCACATTGAAGCTAATGATCCACCTGTACCAAATCTATTAAAATAAACTCGAAGGTGTTTTAATGCTGTCAATGTTTCAATGTTATTATTTAATTTTGTTTCTTTTTCTATTTCTTTTTCCATGACCATGATAGCGTCATCAATAATTGGAAAATCTTCTGGTTTTAATTTTTCAATCTTTGTTTCTTCAGTTATACCTACCACTGCATAAACTTTTGAGAAAATTCCTGATAAAATTGTTAATTCATAGTCTGTCATATCTGGTATTAAACTCTTGAAGAATGATTCTAGGAATTGAATTTGCAAAGAAAATTGAGCTTCACTTGCTCCCTCGACGTCATCTTCCATTTCAGGGAAAATGTGGAAAGGATTTATACGTCCATTTATAGCCCCTCCAACGTCAATGGTCTTACCGCCTAAATTTCTTGTTAAAATATCATATTCGCCTTCCGGGTCAACTATAAAACATTTTGTACCACTTAATAATTCTTTAACTATCATTTTCTTAGTAAAGTAAGACTTACCAGATCCTGATTTACCAATAACCATCATATTTGAGTTAGTTCTACTTGGAGATCTAACTTTAGGATCAAAGAAAATTAAACTTTGGTCATTGAAACCTAACAAAAATCCCCTTTTATCGTTTAATGTTTGAAAGACAAACGGGAAACCTGCTCCTAACGTCTCGCAAGGAATATCTCTCCCTGTTGCCTCCATAATAGGGTCTTTTGTTGTAGGCATTATTGATATAAAACCATCAATTTGTCTACAAACTAATTTATCTACTCTTAAAGATTGCTCTCTACACATGTTAGTAGCAACTTTAATGTTTTCTGCTAAATCATTAGCATTACCAGCATACACCATAAGTTGAATGCTAGTGAGTTTTAACATTTCATCTCCTCTTTCGATATCTTGTAGGACGCTAATGAATGTTTCTATTTGAGTTTGATAAGCAATACTTGCAGAAGTTTTATTTCTACCTAAAGCTTGTGTTTTAACTTCCGTAATAGCTTTATCCATTAAACTCTTAGCTTCAGAAGTAGGGACTGGTTTTAAATTCAATACGCAGGTAGAAGAAGGTATACTAAACACACTAACTAACCATCCAGGTCCTACCGATAAAGGATAATCATATATTGACATAAGTTTAGCATCTAAATTATTCAATTTGATTTTGGAAGTTCCAAATTGAATTTTTTGAGGTGCAACCGCATCCTTTATTCTATTATCGTTTTCTTGTAATAATTGATCTATTTCTGTTTCCTTAACTTGTCTATCAGGATTATAAAAATGATGGAAGAATTGAATTAATTCATTTCTATTACAGACAGAAGGATCTAATTTTAATTGACTTAATGAAGCAACAAGATTGCTAGTAACTGATAAAAGTTCTTCAATTGTAGGATTATAAATAACAATATAAAATTCATTTTTATAAATTTTATTTTCACTATTGTATGACTCTAATATTAGTTTATCATTTATTACTAAACCAAGTCTTGTATCATATGAATCTTCATCCATATCGCCATTGCTAAATTTTTTGTGCTGTAACCTTAAAAGTTCATCTTCATATTCAATATTAGATGAATAATCTGTTGGTCTTTCAAGTTTGACAATAGACATTGGTTTGTTAACTCCTCTTAAAGCACCAGAAAGTCTTTGTAGTGCAATAAGCATTTCTTCATTACTTAATAAATAAAGGTTAATAGAGTTAACTTTCACCACCATTGCAACTGTATCATTATCATAAACAATGTGATCTCTTTCTATCTTTTTGATAGGAACAAGAACGGAAATATCACGAAATTGACTTGAATTACTTTTGGCCATTCTTAGTCACCTTCCTTTTCTTGTAGTCTTTAGAACTAGACAGATAGTTATAAATTGTTTTTATTGATTGATACGATTTTTGTGTTGGAATAATTGGTGAGGGCAAAACTAAAATAAGTCCTACAATAATTATCACAATTGCAACAATCGCTTTCGGCAAAAAAGGCAAGGCGCCTATTTGCAAAATCGCGTATGCTCCTACAACTGTAGCAGCTACGATTAAACAATCGACTATACCTAACCCTTTAAAAATTTCCATTTTAACACTTCTAGCAGATTTAGGAATTAAATATGCCATATAATCACTCCCATCAATTAATTAGATTATACCATAAAATTCTAAAATACTTTACTATATTATATTTTTCTATCCATTTTTTGTCTCATCATATCTTCCATTGCTTTCAATGACTCAACCATCTTAGTACCAGCATTAGTTTGTTCTGCTCTTCCTGCAGTTCCACCTTTATCCAATGCTGCTTTTAAATCTTCAGCAGAAATTGAAACTTTTTTCATTCCACCATGCATATCTTCTGCACTGTTAACTTCAGTTCTTACTTCTTTCAATATTTGAACTTCTTTCTCAATCTTTGTTTCAGTAGCAGTTACTCTAGCAAGTTCATCTTGTTTTGAACGAAGATCACTATTAAGAGCTGCCGTTGCAGCGTTTATTTGTTCTGGTGTAGCATTTTTCTCAGTTAAACTACTGATTTTAGCTTGTATCATCATTTCAATTTGTTTTATCTCTCCGTTTAAATTACGAACAGTATCCCCATTTTTTTGTTTTTCTGCACTTAAAGCATTATTTTTTTCATTAATTTGATCATCTATGCTCTTTCTAATGTTGGTATAATTTTCAGCTTTATAATCACCAGTAGTAGCTCCTGTTAAACTCTTCTTGATGTCAGCTATAAGTGATCCATCTACGCCATTTAGCTTACCAACCGTTCCTGCACCAAATGCTGCTAATTTACTTTCAAATTCTTTTAAAATTCCTTCTGATCCAGTTACATCATTTAATAAAGCTTTTGGATCTTTTGCAATTTGTTGTAACCTTTTATCATTAGGATTATCCAAAGCAGCTTTTTGTGCATCTTTTATTGTTTGCCTTTGGGCTTTAATTTTTTCTAATTGTCCTTCTGATCTAAAAGCATCTAGAGTAGGACGTTTTTTGTCCCACCATTCTTGTCTAACATCTTTGTTAGCAGCAAAGTTGATTGCTTTTCCTGTTTTAACAACAGCTCCCTTAGCAAATTTTGCTGCTGAACTTGCTGTTTTGCCAACTTGTTTAAATGGAGCAGCTGCAAACTTTGTTGCTTCTTTCATTGAATGGAAAGCATTCTTTCCATCATCAATACTTAAGTTAGCGCCAATTGCTTGAGCAATATATCCGCCTCCACCAGATTTGATGACAGAGAATCCTACTAAAATAAACATAGCTTTAACAACAGTATTACCAAGTAATGCAGCAGTTCTTGCTATACCACTTAAGCTATTAGCATTGAATAAAGTAAGGTCACTAACAACTTCTGTAATAAACATAAAGAATACTACTAGACCAATTATTGTTCCAAATATTGAAATAAATTCCTTTATAACATTATCTTTCCAATTCTTCATTTTATTTCCACCATCTAAAACAGATTGTGAAATCGCAATTGGACCTAAAACATATAATAGGACTAAACTAAATACTCTTTTTACTAAACCAAAGGCAATCATAAATAAGGAGTAAAAAGACATACCTATAACTCCTATAAAGATTAGCCAGTTAAAATCATATGTATTTGTTAAAGCAACAAAATCTTTTGCTTCAACCACTGACCAGTGTGGAATAGGATCTAGTTTTACTCCACCATCTATTTTCATCCATTCTGGTTCAGTTAAACTTAATTCAAAAATAGTTTGGGATAACGATTCTACTACTGAGAAACTCTCTATTTGCATTAGTGCAGACATTAAGCCAGCAACAATTTCAACTGAAAACACAAAAATTGGAGGTATTGCAATAAAATATAGTAAACCTGTTACCATTCTTTTAAATATAGGAGCATGAGACTTTGCAGGTTCTTCACTAAAGAAGTCCTGTTTTATTATAGAGACAACAGCTAAGAATAACATCAACACAATACAAACTAAACATATATAGAAATATAATTGTGAAATTGAGTTACTACTACTGCCTCCACTATCATTACTAAAAAATGTAGACAAGATATTTTTGTTTGTCCCACCTATATTTTTTAATCCTGCTAATTGAAAAATGATATCCATGAAAACATCCATTATTTGGAATACAATTTTTATCAACCAGAAAAAAGCTAAAGCAATCCAGTCTCCTATAGCAGCTGTAATTTCTTCCATAGATGGTAAAATACCTAAAAACCATGGCATACTCATTTTATTACCTCCTTTCTCTTTAAAGAAATAAAGGGAGAATCAAATAATATTATTCCATTCTCCCCTAATCACTATTTGATTGTACAGTAACTAATAATTGTTATTTACTTTCTGCTCCAAGATCACTGATTAAATTAATAATATATCCAGCACTTAGATAAAGAACTACAACTAAAACAACACCAATTACCATGTATTTTAAACTGTTGATTTTTTCTTTTCTTTGTTGTTGATCATCAGCAGCTTGTACAATTCCCATTCCTAGCATTACACCTTTGATAACAGCAAATAGACCTAAACCAGTTAAGATTAAAATTCTAACTGTTCCTGAAAAGAATAATTCATAAATTTTATTTAATAAATTATTTGCATTTTCATTGTCACCACTAGCGATTTCTCCTTCAGCTAAGAACATTCCTAATTTTAATTGTAATTTAGTTAACATAACTATCCCTCCTATTATGTATGCATTATAACACTTTTTTTATCCCCTTTTCAAGATTATTGTGCTATGAATGTCACACCAACTTCCTCACACTTATATTTTATTGTAAATTAACCACCCCAGAAGATTCTTTCTTAAAAATTGTGGAGAAATATTTTTTTGAGACAAAAAAAGACTCTTCCGAGCCTTTAAAAAACAAATGCAATAAGATTTGCTTTTGATTTATTAGATAGTGTTTTCATAATATTTTGAAGTTTTATTTTAGTGGATTCTGGTAGATTAGTAATTTTCCCATTAATACCATCTTTAATAACATCTTCAACTTTTCTTCCAAAAACCTGCATATCAAAAATCATAGATTGATTTTCTTCATAATTGTTTAAAATTTGATTTAGCAATTCTTCGCTTTGTTCTTTTGAACCAATGATAGGCTCGAAAGTGGTTTCTAAATCAACTTTAATTAAATGTAATGCACTAGCTTTTGCTTTCAATTTTATACCATACCTGCCTGCTTGCTTTGTTAAAGTAGGTTTTTCTATATGAACATCTTTGAAACTAGGGATAGCAAAACCATATCCTGTTGTATTTGCACTTTCCAAAGCACTTGTTAAGTTACCATATTCATTTTTAGTTTTTGCATAATCTTGAACAATAGATAGTAAAGTTGCTCTATCTTTTATTTCAAACCCTAATACTTCCTTTAAAACTTGATCATATAAAGCATCATCTACGTCAATTTTGACCTCAACTTTTCCTGTACTAACATCTAAATCGATTACCTCAGCATTTCTTATTTCTTCTGTTTTCATCATATTTTCAGTAATCGTTCTTACATCTTTTAATTTAGTTACATTACTTAATGATTCTTGTACACTTTTATTAATATTAGCTTTTAACCAGTGATTATTATCTAAAATACTTAACCAATCAATTAAATTTAAATTTATTTCGCTAACAGGGAATTCATATAGTGCAGATTTTAGTATTTCCCCTGCTCCTTTTTCGTCTAGTTCATCTACATTTAGAATCATAGCATCAACGTCATATTTTTCTTTAAGGTATTTTTTTGTTTCTTTTGCATTAGGACCTTCTGGCATTTTTGAATTTATAATTACAATAAAAGGTTTATTTATCTTATTTAATTCATTAATTACTTCTTCTTCTGCATTTAAATAATATGTTCTATCTATCTCAGTTACTGTTCCATCAGTGGTTACTACGATTCCTACAGTAGAATGATCGTTAATAACCTTGCTAGTTCCTATTCTTGCAGCTTCATTAAAAGGAATTGATTCTTCAAACCATGGCGTTTTAATCATACGAATTCCATCTTCATCCTTAAATCCTTTGGCTTCATCAAAAACATATCCTACACAATCTACCATCCTAACATTAACCATAAAGTCTTCACTAACTTTAACATTAACAGCATTATTAGGAACAAATTTAGGTTCTGTTGTCATGATAGTTTTACCACTTCCTGACTGAGGAAGTTCATCTATAGCCCTTTTTTTATCCTGTTCATTTTCAATATTTGGTAAAATAGCTACTTCCATAAATTTTTTTATGAATGTTGATTTACCTGTTCTAACTGGTCCTACAACTCCAAAATAAATATCACCATTAGTACGACCACCTATATTTTTTAACATTTCTTTTGTTTCCACTAAAAATCCCCCTTAGTATCATTTAAAAATATGAGCGTTATTTTATTTTTAGAACAAAAAAAGAGTAACTTTTGATTACTCTTATATTTATAACATTTTATCTAAATTTCTAGGCACTTTATCTTTTTTTATCGCATCAATTATTTTTTGCTCTTTTTCAGGGCTGACTGGGGTATTGGCAAGTTTGGAAACGCTATTTATTAAATTCCTCAATTCCTTTTCATCACTCAAATCTTTGTTTTGTAACGTTTTCGCTAATGCAATTATATCTTCTTTTTTTACATTTGTTTTTTGTTCTACTTTATCAAAAAAACGATTATTCAAAATAAAAAACCTCCTACACAAATATATGCAGAAGATTCAATTTAGTTAATTTTTTATTTTGTATTTAAATTTAATTGGAGTTCCTTCAAAACCAAAAGATTGCCTTAATTTATTTTCCATAAATCTTTCATAAGTGAAATGTAAAAATTTTGGATTATTGACAAACATTACAAATAATGGTGGTTTGATTGAAACCTGATTAGCATAAGAAACTTTGAAAAATCCTCCATTGAATGAATTAGGTGGATTAACCATTATAGCATCCAATAAAACTTCATTTAGGATACTTGTAGATATTCTCTTAGTATAACTATCATAGGCCATATCAATTGCATCTAAAACCGTATGGATTCTTTGTCCTTTTAAGGCAGATACAAAAACAATAGGAGCATAATCTAAGAATTTAAACTCATTTCTTACCACATCTTCATATTCTCTCATTGCTTTTTCTGTTTTTGTTACTGTATCCCATTTATTAACAACTATAACAATTGCTTTCCCAGCATCTACAGCATACCCTACGACATGTTTATCTTGCTCTTGAATACCAGTCTCAGCATCGATAAGGATCAAGCATACATCACTTTTATCAATTGCACTTAAAGCTCTTAATGCTGCATATTTATCGATGGATTCATAAATTTTTCCTCTTTTTTTAAGTCCTGCTGTATCGATTGCAATATAATTACGCCCATTTCTAACAAAGGGTGTATCAATCGCATCTCTTGTAGTTCCTTCAATGTTTGATACAATAACTCTTTCTTGTTTTAAAATAGCGTTTACTAAACTTGATTTTCCAACATTAGGTCTTCCAATTAAAGAAAATCTAATCGTGTCGTCTTCTTCGCTTTTTTCTTCTTTAGGTAAATTTTCAATTATTTTATCTAATAAATCACCAATACCAACACCATGAACCCCTGATAAAGGAATTGGATCACCCAATCCTAAAGAATAGAATTCATATGTATTATTTATTAAATGAGTATCGTCAATTTTATTTACTGCTAATAAAACTGGTTTGTTGGTTTTTCTTAACAATTTAACAATGAATTTATCATCATCTGTTACTCCTGCCTGTCCATCTGCAATATAAACAATAACATCAGCTTCATCAATAGCAATTTCCGCTTGTGCCCTAATTTGTTCTTGAAAAGGTCTATCTTCTAATTCAATTCCACCAGTATCAATAATATTAAATTCTCTTGTCAACCATGTTGCTTGAGCATAAATTCTATCTCTTGTTACTCCAGGAGTATCATATACAATTGCAATTCTTTCTCCTGCGATACGATTAAAAACCGTTGATTTCCCAACGTTTGGTCTTCCTATAATTGCTACTACTCCTTTTGCCATAAAATCCACTACTTTCTTTATAATATTTGATCAATATACTTAGACATTTCTTTTATTGTTTCTTCCAAAGTTAAATAAGTATTGTCTATAACAATTCTTTCAGGAACATTTCCCATATTTAATTTATCTCTCTTGTCTCTAAATTCAACATCCTCGCTAACAATTTTATAACTTGTATCTATTCCTTTTGCTTCATTTTGTTTGACTCTTCTTTTAATCCTAACTTCCTTATCAGCTATTATTAAAAATTTTAAATCTGCGTGAGGTAAGATGTTATTTCCAATATCCCTACCATCTACAACAACAGATTCGCCTTTTGCTATATTTCTAGTTAACAAAGTTACAAATTCTCTTACTTTTGCTAAATTACAAATTCTATCTATTTGATTTGTAACTTCTTGTTCTCTAATTTTCAAACTTACATCTACACCATCTAAAAATATTTTACCTTTTTCCCATTTTAAATTAATAAAGTCTAATATTTTATCAATATTATCATGAGGATGAAGGATAGTTTTTAGAGCAATAGCTCTATAAAAAGCACCAGTATCAATATGATAGAGATCGTATTTTTTTGCTAGTTGTTTGGCGATAGTTCCTTTTCCTGTTGCTACAAAACCATCTATTGCAATCACTAGTTTCCTTGTCATACTATAATGTGGCTATAACAATAAGAACAATAGCAAAAATAGCTAAGATTAAGATTGCACCTAATACTAATAAAGCTGGATTGTTCTCTTGATATTTTTCATCTTTCTTAATATTTTTCATACGATCGAATTTGGTAGTTTTATCTAATTTAACACTTCTATCTAGAACTTCTTTTACTGAAATTTGTCTTGTTGCTTGCTCATCAATTTTTTTAGATTCTTTAACAAATCTTTTTTGACTTTTTTCTTTTTCTTCAGAAGAAACATTATCTACTCTTTTAAAAATAATTGTTCCTTTTAATTCCTTTGAAGGCCTCTTTTCGGTTACCTCTGTTAAAACTTTAGCAGCCTTATTTTCAGCAACTTCAACTTTATTCATTTCCATAGTAGAATAAATGTGTTCTTGCTCTTTTTTTAACTTTTCAGAAGGTCTTAATTCATTGTTTTTTTCATCTAAGAAGTCCAAATCTAAGTCTTCTAAATTGACTTTCTTTTTCTTTGGCTGAGGTGCAACAACTTCTTTTTTTACTTCAACCTCTATATTTTCTTCTTCAATAGTACTACGTAATTCTTTATATTTATCTTTTCTAGTTGAGGCCATTTTAATCACTCTCCAATTGTTAGTATAACATAAAACATTTAGAAGATTCACTATTTTTCCTTTTTATTTTTATCACTTAATATTATAATATTAGCATTAGGAGGAATTATAATGGCAAAAGCAAAAGTTATAAAGGGCAATTGCATTGGTTGTGGAATGTGCACATCAATTTGTCCAGAAGTATTTGAGTTTGATGATGATGGATTATCAAAGAATAAATTAGGAGATAATACAGAATTAGATCCTTCTGTTGTTCCTGCAGTAAAAGAATCAGCAGATTCTTGCCCAGGACTAGCAATCGTTGTAGAAGAATAAAAAAGAAAAAGGAAGATTCCGTTCTTCCTTTTTTTCTTACATAATAACTATTTCATCTAAATTACAAAGATAACATTATTTACTCTTTCAACAAATGTGCAGTTTTTATATTTTCTTTATCTTTTTTTATTCTATTTCTATATATTTATATTCATTATTTTCATCTTGCTTAGGAATAGTTAAAAATAAAATTCCATTTTCTAATTTAGCTTTTATTTCTTCTTGCTTTAAATTATTTCCTACATAGAAACTACGAGAATAAGAACCATAACTTCTTTCTTGATGAACATATTTGCCATGTTCATTTTTTTCACTTTTCTCTTTATTGAAATAAGTTGAAACAGTTAAATATCCTTCTTGTAAAGATATTTTAATGTCTTCTTTTTTTATGGAAGGCATTTCTATTTCCATTTGATAATAAGTTTCTTCATCCTTAATATCCGTTTTCATTACTTGATTATTGTATTTTTTATCTTTAAAAAAATCATCAAAGAAAGAATCAGTTAAATCAAATGGATTGTATCTAGTAATATAATTTTTCATAAAATTGTCTCCTTTAACAATTTTAGTATTTCCTATAAAAAAAACTATAAACCAAAAATCATTAAAGAGAGTGTAATTGCTAAACTCATACCAATAATATCTGCTACTATTCCTGCTTTTAAAGCATGTCGCCATTTTGTTATTCCAATGCTTCCAAAATATAAACTTAAAACATAAACAGTAGTATCTGTACAACCAACTAAAGATGATGCCATACGACAAACGTTAGAGTCCGCACCATTAACACGACAAATATCACTTACTATACCCGTAGAAGCTGTTCCAGAAATAGGTCTAAATATGGCAAGAGGAAAGATTTCTAACCACTCTTTTTTAAAAGAAAAGACTCTTGACAGTAAAAGAGCAAAATCTTCAATTAATCCTGACGCTCTTAGTGTTGCTACTGCAGTAAGCATAGCAATCATCGTGGGAAAGATTTCTAAAAATAAACTAATGCCTTCTTTGCTCCCTTTAGTAAATAACTCAAAACCATTTTTCTTAGCAACTAAACAAGCACTTACTGCTAAAATAACTAAACCTGGTACAACTAAACTCATTATGTAGTTGAACATGTTCTTTTCTTCCTCATTAATCTTTCCATGATCAAACCTAAAATGGTAGAACCAATTGACGAAATCATACTAATAACTAAAAAATCTAAAGGGTTTGTAGATCCAAGAGCTTGTCTTATCGCTATCATAGTAGTTGGAAATAATGTTACCCCTGCAGTGTTTAAAACTAAAAAAGTTATCATCTCATCACTTGCTTCTTCTTTATTTTCATTAAGTTCTTGTAATCTTTTCATTCCTTTTAAACCGCTAGGAGTTGCTGCAAAGCCTAGACCTAGCATATTAGCTGCAATGTTAGTAGAGATACATTCTAATGCTTCTTGATCTTTTAAATTAGGCGTAATAATCCTAAATAAAAACCTTAATTTTTTAGCTAGCCAAGCAATAACATTGCATTCTTGGAGTATTCTCATAATTCCACAATAAAAGCAAGAAGTCGTAACAATAACTAAACATAAATCAAATGTTTCTTGTGGTAATTCTAAAATAACTGAGGATAGTTCTTGTCCTCTCCCAGTAAAAATTCCATATAGACAAAAAATTAATACAGCACTTGCCCAAACTCTTCCTATGTTAAATCACCTTGCATCTTCCTAAAATAATTGAATCTCTATTCGTATGAATCAACATCTTTTTTTCTTCTTTCATAATATGAAAAATAATAATTAAGTTTTCTGTATTTTCAAAAGAAGCATAGATGTCTTCATCACATTTTATGTTAAAGTTTGAAATAGTATGATTTCCTTTTTCTATCAATAAATACGTTTTATATTGGTCAAACCATTTTTCATACAACGATTTATGAAAAGCAAAATCTCCTCCACAATCTAAAGTTACTACAACAATTTCTGTATCATCCTTCTTTGCCACTGTAACTAAAGTTCTTCTTGCTTTCTTTGTATATCCTGTTTTACCTCCAATTGCATATTCATATTGATTCAACAATTTATTCTTATTAACCCATATTCCATGATGAGTACTTTTATATGCTTTAGTAGATGTTATCCTTCTAAATGTTTCTAGTTTCATTGCATAGGAAGTTAAAATAGCCATATCCTCACAAGTAGAAAGATTACCTTCATCTTCTTCATCTAAGCCACTTGGATTATTAAAAATAGTATTTTTCATACCAATTTCTTTTGCTTTTTGATTCATCAAATTAACAAAAGATTCTATATTTCCTGATACTGCATATGCAATCGTAATAGCGCAATCATTTCCACTTCTTAACATTAATCCATATACCAGTTCTTCAATAGAATTGACTTCACCCTCTTCCATATAAATACTGCTTCCAATACCTTTTTTTATTTCATTAGGAGCTGCTACAAAGTTTTCTAACATTCCACTTTCAATTGCTAAAACAGCAGTCATAATTTTAGAAATAGAAGCTACTCCTCTTTGATTTTTATATGAATATCCTTCTAGAACTTTATTGGTATTAGAATCATATACAATATAAGAATTATAAAGATAAGACGACGTTTCTTCTGTTTTATTTTTTATTAAAGAAAATAATGTGGTTAGAATTATAAGTATTTTCATGAACTCACCTATAAAATGATATTAAAAAAAGATAGCGGTTATGCTATCTTATTCGTCCATTTGTTCTATACTTCCGTATAGTTTTCCCTTCTCTGTTAGTAAACATTTGAATTTGTAGAATTTTTCTACATTATTATCAGTTACTTTTATGTATTGTTTGTTATAGTAATCTAAATCTAATTTCCCAATAATAAGAGCAATATACTCTTTACTATTTTCTACAATGCCTAAATATCTTTTTGCAAATGCTTTTAGTTTCATACTCTTATCCATGCTTAAATTATTATCAAAAATATTTACTATTCCTGTTTTATAATTCATTTCAAATAAGAATGTTTTTTTATCTCTATTAGCATAAGCATTCAATACTTGATTTTGTTTTCTCGTGCTTCTAATTAATAAAATAACAAAAGCAATTGATAAACTAGTTATTAAAGTTAACATAATTACTAAACTTACTTCTCCCGCAGTAGATTTAGAATTAACTAAAATCACTATAAACATCGTAATCCATAAAATTGTAATTAAACTGATAAATAAACTCTTTAACCAAGACTTCATTAGTTTCACCCCATCTATTTAGAAACTTCTAAAGCTTTAAGAATTCTTTGTAAATCATCATCATTAGCAAAATAAATTTTTATTTCACCAGTTTTGATTTTTACTCTTGTTCCTGTTTGTTCTTTAAGTAAAGCAGTTGCTTTTTCATAAACAGGATTCTTAGCTTTTTTTGCCTTAACAGCACGAATTGTATTTTTCTTTTCGTACAATCTTACCATGCTTTCGACATCTCTAACGGATAAACCTTTTTCAATTGCAGCATGTGCAATTTCCATAGTTTCCTTATAACCAAGTCCAACAAGAGGTTTTACATGTCCCATTGTTAGAACTCCGTTCATTACATATTCTTGAATAATATCGGGTAAAGTTAATAGTCTCATTGTATTAGCAATATAGGAACGGGATTTCCCTACTTTCTTTCCAACCTCTTCTTGAGTAAGTTTCATATACTCAATCATTGTTTGATAAGCTTTTGCCTCTTCAATCGGAGTTAAATCCTCTCTTTGAATGTTTTCAACTAGAGCAATCTCCATCATTTCTTTATCGTTAAACTTAGCGATAACTGCAGGAACAGAAGATAAACCAGCTAATTTAGAAGCTCTTACTCTTCTCTCCCCAGCTATTAATTGATATTTACTACTATCCTTAGGGTTAACACGAACTAGAATTGGAGTGAAGACTCCATGTTGCTTAATAGAACTAGCAAGTTCTTCAAGCTTTACTTCATCAAATACTTTTCTAGGTTGATATGGATTAGAATCTATGTCGATGATATTCAACATATATCTATCAGTTTCAGGAGTTTGAGTTTGTAATCTTTCCACTTGATTGCCTAAACTATTATCATCTAATATTGCAGACAATCCTTTTCCTAATTTTACTAATTTTTCACTATTATTTTTTACCACGTAAGATGACCTCCCTTGCCAAGTCTATGTAAGCTACTCCACCCTTGGAGTTAACACTATATTCAACAATAGTTTTTCCTCTTGATGGAGCTTCAGCTAACTTAACTGAACGAGGGATTGCAGTTTGATAAACTTTCTCTTTGAAGAATTTTCTTATTTCTTGTGCTACTTCATTAGAGAATCTCGTTCTAAAGTCAGCCATAGTTAATAATACACCTTCGATTTCAAGATCAGAGTTTTTAGTTTGTTGTAATTTTCTGATCGTTGATAATAATTGAGCTAATCCTTCCATTGCGAAGTATTCACATTGTAATGGGACTAATACAGAGTTAGCTGCTACTAAAGCATTAACGTTTAATAGTCCTAAAGATGGAGGACAATCGATGATAACATAATCATAATTGTGCTCAACTCTTTCTAGTTGTTTTTTAAGTCTATCTTGTCTATCTTCAAAAGCTGATGCCATTTCTAGGTCAGCCCCAGCAAGTTCCATAGATGCTGGTAATATAGACATATTTCTTAAACTTGTAGGTTTTATAACATTTTCAATGTTTTCTTGTCCTGTTAAAACATGGTACAAGCTAACTTCTACTAATGCTGCGTCGCAACCTACTGCACGCGTTGCATTTCCTTGAGGGTCCATGTCGATTAACAATACTTTTCTTCCTAAATAAGCTAATGCTCCAGATAGGTTTACAGCAGTAGTTGTTTTTCCAACGCCACCCTTTTGGTTAGCAATTGCAATAATCTTTGCCATAATTAATTACTCACTCTCCTGAGTGTGATTTTAGCATAGCATTTTTTTATAATCAATATTTTTCCACAAAAAAATGCAAGTAAATGTTTTCAGTTGTTATTTTATGGGCATTTAAAACACTTTTTGAATGTTTCATTAAAATGTTTCACAAAATAAAAAGTTAGCTTTCACTAACTCTTTTTCAATGGACTTTGTTTTATTTTATTATATGCTCTAGGATATCTAGGATTAGTTTTTTCGGTTTTTACATAGAAATAGTTGTGTCTAGAGGATTTTTCTTCAGGCAACTCTATTTCTTGATGAGCATATAAATTTAAGTGTAATAATTCTGAAGCCTCTCTAGCTTCATGATATTCTTCTTGGCCACCTGCTCCTTTTAAAGCAATGAAATGTCCTCCAACTTTTAAATAAGGTGCTGCTAGTTCCATAAGAATATTTAATCTAGCAACAGCTCTAGCGGTAACTACATCAAATTCTTCACGATGTTTAACAATATAAGATTCTGCTCTATCAGGAACAATTGTAACATCTTTCAAACCCAAATTTTTAACTACATCTTCAATGAATTTCATTTTCTTAGCTACCGAATCCATCGCAGTTAGTTTTAAACGTGGAAAAACAATTTTTAAAGGAATCGAAGGGAATCCTGCTCCAGTTCCAATATCTAACATTTTTTTATTAGAGAAATCATATTCAAATGCTACTGTTAAAGAGTCATAAAAATGTTTTTCATAAACCTTTTCTTCTTCAATGATAGTAGTCAAGTTCATAATATCATTCCATTTTTTTAAAAGTAAATAATAATCATGGAATTGTTTTATTTGAGTTTCATTTAAAATAATTCCTTTTTCTTTTAATTTAAGTACAAACTCAGTTGGATTCATTAGTTAGTCTCCTTCCTTTTTTGAACTTTAAAATAGATAAGTAATATTGAAATATCTGCAGGATTGACTCCTGAAATTCTACTTGCTTGTCCTATGGTTAAAGGTTTAAACTTCTTGAGTTTTTGTCTAGCTTCTAAAGCAAGATTAGGAACATCATCATAATTTAAATCTGCTGGTATTTTCATTTCTTCTAATTTACGAGAACTTTCAGCCTCTTTTAATTGTTTAGAAATATACCCTTCGTATTTTATTTCAATCTCTGCTTCTTCAAAAACTTCATCATCATAATCATGTTTTTCATGGAAATATTCTTTTAATAAATCCATAGTTATCGCAGGTCTTTTCAATAAATCAACTGCACTAACACCCTTATCTATATCAGGGTATCCTAATTCTCTAACTTTTTCATTAATTGGATGTCTACAAGTAAATCTTTCTTCTTCTAATTCTTCTTTTAATTTCTTGATATTTTCCATTTTTACTAAGAACTTTTGATATCTTTCTTCACTTATTAAACCATTATCATATCCATGTTTTAAAAGTCTTTGATCAGCATTATCATGTCTTAAAAGTAATCGATATTCCGATCTAGAAGTTAGAAGACGATATGGTTCTTGAGTTCCTTTAGTAACTAAATCATCTATCATTAAACCAATATAAGCTTCATCTCTTCTTAAGATTAAAGGTTCCTTATTTTGAATTTTATTTGCAGCATTGATACCAGCGATGATACCTTGACCTGCTGCTTCTTCATAACCGCTTGTTCCATTTATTTGCCCTGCACAGAATAAGTTCTCAATTAACTTAGTTTCTAAACTTGGATAAAGTTGGGTAGGAACAACAGCATCATATTCAATTGCATAAGCATATTTTATAAACTTGGCATTTTCAAAACCTGGTAAAGATCTAACCATTTTTTCTTGTACTTCTTTAGGCATTGAAGTGGAGAATCCTTGTAGATAAATTGTATTTAATCTATTAGATTCAGGTTCTACAAACAATTGATGTCTTTCTTTATCAGAAAATCTAACAATTTTATCTTCAATAGAAGGACAATATCTAGGTCCTATTCCTGTTACTAAACCACTATACATTGCAGATTCTTGCAAGTTATCTTGAATAATAGTATGAGTTTCAGGCTTTGTGTGGATTAAATAGCACATACATTGTTCTTCAACAGGTTTAAATTCTGTAGTTGTATAAGAGAATGCTAATGGCTTATCTGTCCCAGGTTGTTCTTCCATTTTAGAGAAATCAACACTATCTCTATCTATTCTAGGAGGAGTTCCTGTTTTAAGTCTAAATATCTCTAAACCATATTCTTTTAGTTTAGGAGATAATCCTTGTGCTGCTTTTTGATTATCTGGTCCGCTTACAGTCGCAGTATGTCCTACTAAGATAGTAGATTCTAGATAAGTTCCAGTGGTTAGAATTACGCATTTTGATTCAATACTTCCACGTTCTTTAGTAACAATACCACAGCATTTATTTTCTTTGACAATTAAATCAATAGTCATATCTTCTAAAACCTCTAAATTAGGTTGTTCCTTGATAACTTTTTGCATATATTCCATATAATCAAGTTTATCTATTTGTGCTCTTAAACATTGAACACCCGGTCCTTTTGAACTGTTTAACATTTTCATTTGAAGATATGTCTTATCTGTTGTAATAGCCATTTGACCACCTAAAGCATCAATTTCTCTAACCACTACTCCTTTAGCAGGTCCTCCAATTGAAGGGTTACATGGTGCACTTCCAACATTAGAAAAATCAAGCGTAACTAAAAGAGTGCTAAGACCTCTTCTAGCACTACTTAAGCAAGCTTCAATACCTGCATGTCCTCCTCCAACAACTATTACATCATATTTCATTTTCTACACCTTATTTTCCACTTATTTTTTCATCTAGATAAGCAACTTCTTTTTCAAAATCAAGTCTAGCAAATAATGCTTCTTTCTTTTCAACTTTATTAGAAGTTACTCTATCTTCTTTTACACTTTCATAACTTTGATTTTCTTCAGTTACTCCTAATTGTTCAAACATCTTATTAGGAATTTCAATAAAGAACGCTTTAAATAAAATAGCAATCTTTCTTAATGTTTCAATTAAGTTATGAATACAGTTTTCAAGTTCACCTTTTCTAGCTTCATCTTTAGCTAAAACCCAAGGTTCTTTTTCATCAATATATTTATTAGCAATATCTCCTATTTCAAAAATAGTAGAAATACCTTCTGTTAATTTAATTTGGTCCATATTAGATTCAAATTTATTTAGTAAAACATTTACTTTTTCCATAAATGATTTATCAATGTTATTTAAACTTGTTGTATTTATTGCAGGAACTTCTCCTCCAAAGTATTTAGCACACATTGCAACACTTCTACTTAATAAGTTACCAATGTTGTTTACTAAATCAGTATTAACATGTTCTACAAACATTTCAGGAGTAAATGTACCATCTTGTCCAAATGGAATAACTTTAACTAAATAATATCTTAAAGCATCTACTCCATACTTATCGATGATATACTCTGGATAAACAACATTTCCAACAGATTTACTCATCTTACCACTCTTCATTAAAACCCATCCATGAGAATAGATTTGAGTTGGTAATCTTAAACCTAATTGTTTTAACATAATAGGCCAGTAAATTGTATGGAATCTAACAATTTCTTTACTCATTAAATGTAACACTTCACAATCTTCATCAGCCCAAAATTTTTGGAATTTACTATCATCATTACTTCCATATCCTAAGGCACTAATATAATTTGTTAAAGCATCAATCCAAACATAGATAACATGCTTTGGATCTTCTTTAACAGGGATTCCCCATTTAATAGTAGATCTAGAAACACATAAATCATTTAAACCTGGGATTAAGAAGTTATTTAACATCTCATTTGTTCTTGCTTCAGGATAAATAAAATTAGGATGTTCTTTGTAGTAATTGATTAACCATGGAGCATATTTATTCATCTTAAAGAAATAAGCTTCTTCTTCTTTAATTTCAGTTGGTTTACCACAGTCAGGACAAGTATGTTCTTCTCCTACTTGAGTATCAGTCCAATAAGCTTCACAACTTCTACAATAATTACCTGTATAAGCACCTTTATAAATATCTTCTTGTGCTAAGAATTTAGAGAAAATACTTTGAGCGGTTTTCTCATGTCTTTCTTCAGTAGTTCTAATAAAATCATCATATTCAATACCAAGTCTTTTCCATAATTTCTTAGTATTATCTACAATCTCATCAACAAACTCGATAGGAGTCTTTCCTGCTTCTTTAGCTTTGACCTCTATCTTTTCACCATGTTCATCAGTTCCTGTTAAAAAGAAAACATCATATCCTCTTAACTTTTTATATCTTTTAATACAGTCTGCAATTACAGTTGTATATGTATTTCCAATATGCAACTTTCCACTTGGATAATAAATTGGAGTTGTAACATAGAACTTCTTTGCCATATAAATCACCTCTTAGTCTTTAATATTTTATCACTTTTATTATAAATAAGCACTAAAAAAGATATTTTGTGGAATATAAAAAGCACACAAATGTGTGCTATTGTTTTATAAAATGATTGTATAACTCATTTTTATTGATATTTTTTAATTTTGATAACAATTGGCAAGCTTCTTTTAGTTTATACCCATGATTTAGTAAGTCTTGCATTGTTTCTTTGATGGTTTCATCTATTTCTGTTTTTTCTTCTTTTAAACCGGAAACTAATAGAACACATTCTCCTTTTAAATCCAAAGGAGTATTTGATAGTTCTTCTGTAGTTCCTCTTATATATTCTTCGTATTGTTTGGTGATTTCTCTAGCAATGACGATATCTCTATTTCCTAAAGTTTTATAAATACATTTAATTGTTTCGTTTATTCTATTAGAGGATTCATAAAAAATTAAAGTAGCATCGTAGTTTTTTAAAGTCTCTAATTCTTTATTTTTTGCAGTTTCTTTTGAATCTAAAAAACCATAGAAAAAGAAATGAGTTGTATCTAATCCCGAACAAACTAAAGCAGGTAATAAAGCATTAGATCCATTTATACATGTAACATTGTATCCTTGTTGGATCACTTCTTTCACTAAGATATTTCCAGGATCAGAAATAGAAGGATAACCTGCATCACTAACAAGAGCGATGTTTTGCCCTGATTGCAAATGTTCAATAACTTTATCACACATTTGTCTTTCATTGAACTTATGATATGAAACTAAATTATTTTTAATTTCAAATTTATCTAATAAACTTTTAGTGGTTCTGGTATCTTCACATAAAATAGTATCAACACTTTTTAAAGTTTCAATTGCACGCGGAGAAAGTTCTTGTAAATTACCAATTGGAGTAGCTACTAAAAATAGTGTTGGTTTGTTATTTTTAAAAGACTGTTGTCTAATCATGTTTTAGACCTCTTAATTCTTCGACTGTAATCATTTCAACTTCATTATCTTCGTTAGATAATTTAACTTGTTCTGAAATATAGTTGATAGAATCTATCTTATACATTTTACCTTTATATTTTAATTTAAACCCTATTTTTGGCATTCCTTGCTTTGCAATTGTATATTGACCATCTTCATATTTCAAACAGCATAAAAGCTTGCCACATTGACCGGAAATCTTAGAAATATTTAAAGATAGCATTTGGTTCTTGGCCATGTTAATAGAAATACCATCAAATTCTTTTAGGAAAGTAGAACAACATAAAGGAAGTCCACATACTCCTATTCCTCCGACAATAGCAGATCTATCTCTGGTACCTATTTGTCTTAATTCAATACGACACTTTAAGATGTTTGCTAAATCTTTTAATAAGTTTCTAAAATCTACTCTTTCATCTGCTACATAAGAAATTAAAACTTTGGCCTGATCAAGAGTATATCTAATATCTACCACCTTCATTTGAAGTTCTAAATTTTTAATTGCTTCATCGACATCTTTTCTGACATTTTGTTGTAATTCAATATTTGTTTTATTTTGAGATAAATCTTCTTCTGTTGCAACACGAATAACTTTTCTAACATTTTCTTCACTATTTATAATTTCTTTTGTTACTTTTTTACGATTTATCTTACCTAGTTCAATACCAAAAGGTGTTTCTACGACAACGTTTTGTCCTGTTTTTAAATCATCTATTTCACTTAAATAATACAAGTCTTTTTCTTTAGGATTATTAATATCTACTCCATAGAAAATTCCTTGTAATGAATATTTATTTTCTTCCATTTGTTACACCTCCTGACTAATTTGATATAACATTTTATCAATAACTAATGATGCATTAGCCTTTCTTTCAATAGAATCTATTGCTTCTATGATGTATTTTAAAATATTTTCTTTACTTTTAAATTTATTAGAGCATTTTTCTAATAAATTAGTTTGTTCTGAAAAACATAAGGATTTACCACTTTGATAATAGAATACATCTTTCATAAAAAGTTCCATCAAAGATAAAAACATTTTAACACCCATTTTAGAGTTACTCAACTCTTTCATAATGCTAGTTTGGTAAAAATAATTCAAATCTATTCCTTCAAAGAAATAGTTATGCAATAAATCTATAAAACAATCTTTAGTTTGATAATAATTGCTTTCTTCAATGACTTCTTCTATTTCATGTTTATTAGTATATAAAGCTGAAAGAATATTGCAATCTTCTTGACTAAAACCATTTTCTAATAATTCAGTCACTAATTCTTCTTTTGGAATGTTGTTAATTCTAATAACTTGACATCTAGAAATAATAGTAGGAAGTAACCCATTTATATTGTTCGTGGTAATAATAGCGTATGTTTTTTCAGTTGGTTCTTCTAAGAATTTTAATAAGCTATTTACGGCAGATGCGGTGGCACAATTTTCTAGCAAGTTAATGATATAAATCTTTACTCCTTTGTCTTCAATTGCACTTTTATTAAATCTTTTTTGAATGTTATCAATATCATCTTTTTTTATAGTTTCTTTGGATCCATCAACAATAATTAAATCTGCATAGTTTTCATTTTCAATTCTTAAACATTCAGTGCAGTTATCACATGCTAATACATCATTATCACAAACAAGAGATTTTGCTAAAAACATCGCACAATCAAAGACAGGAGAACCTCTTTCTCCTGATAGCAAAAAAGCTTGTGAAACTTTATTTTCTTTAAAAGCATTAAAAACGACTTGATAAGCCACTTTTTGATATTGTGCTAGTTTTTCTTTGTTGATCATTTTACTTCATTCCTTTTACTTTATTTTTGATGATTTTATAGACTTCTGCAACTATTTCTTCAACAGTTCTACTTGCATCAACTATAACGATTCTATCTTTAAATTTATTTGCTACTTCCAAATAGGCATTTCTAACTTTTTGGTGATATTCTAAATTTTTTAAATCTAATCTATTAACTTCACGATTCTTATTACTATTAATTCTTTGTTGCCCAATAACAGGGTCTAAATCAAAAAGCAAAGTCAAATCAGGAACTACCCCTTTAGTAGCAATCATATTAAGTTCGTATACTTTATCAATTCCATATCCATGAATAACACCTTGATATGCTAAATTACTATCAAAGAAACGATCACTTATTACTACCTTTCCAGCATTGCAACTTGGAACAACTACTTCTTCTACATGTTGCGCTCTATCTGCTGCAAAAAGCAAAGTTTCACACATTCCTGTAATAGATATGTTTTCTTTATCCAAAATGATATTTCTAATTTTGTTACCTATTACTGTTCCGCCTGGTTCTCTTGTCCTAACAATATCTAATCCATCTTTTTCTAACAATTCGACAACCTTACTCATTACAGTGGTTTTACCTGTTCCATCTCCACCTTCAATTGTTATAAATAAACCCATGTTAATCACCCTATTTATTATAACATTTAGGGTTGTATTTTACTATTTAAAATACAATTATTTTTATCTTGCTGTTTGCCAAAGAATATAAACTAAAATTAGTATTATTCCATACATTTCTAAACAACCACAAAAAAAAGCAAACAAAAGATCATTTGATATAATAACACCAAATAAAGCAAACAAATATTTCAAACCTACCATAATTAAAAAAGCTGTTATGAGCTTTTTAAGTCTTCTGTATATTCTCATAAGACTATTTTATTCATAACAACTTTTATTTATACTTTCTTTCTACTTTCTAAAGCTTTAATAAGAGTAAATTCATCTGCATAATCTAGTTGGGCGCCCATTGGAATTCCATAACCAAGTCTTGTTATTGTTAAATCATATTTACTCAACAATTTATTAAGGAACAAAGACGTTGTTTCTCCTTCTAAACCAGTGCTGTTAGCCAAAATTATTTCTTTAGTTTCAGAAGTTATTCTTTCTTCCAAGGTTTTGATATTTAAATCTTCTGGCATTATTCCTTTATTAGGAGAGATAACACCACCTAGCACATGATACAAACCGTCATATTCCTTAGTTCTTTCCAAAGCAAAAACATCCTTTATATTTTCTACCACACAAATTTTACTTTTATCCCTGGTAGCATCGTTACAGATTTTACAAAATTGTTCTTCTGAAATCATTCCACACTTTTCACATATTTTGATATTTTTCATCATATCAGTTAAGCTAGACACCAATTTTTCTTGTGATTCTTTATCTAACTCTAACAATTGAAAAGCAAGTTTTTCAGCTGATTTTCTTCCTATTCCCGGAAGTTTTTTAAGTGCATCTATAACATTTTCAAAACTAACTGGTAATTCCATTTTAGAACAATCCCGGTATATTCATGCCACCACTTGCTTTGGACATGATTTTTTCCATTTCTGCATCAATTGATTTAATTGCTTCATTTAAAGCAACTTTTAACATATCCTCTAACATTTCTTTATCATCAGGATCAATTAAATCCTTATCAATGTTAATACCTATAATTTCTTTGTTTCCTTTTATAACCAATTCAATAGCGCCACCATTGCTATTAAAAGTTAATTCTTTTTGTTCAAATTCTTTTTTTGCTTTTTCTAGCTCTTTTTGCATTTTTTGAGCTTGTTGCATAATCATATTTATATTCATCTTTATTCCTCCTAAAAATCAAGATTTTCCAGTACTTCCAAAGCCACCAGATCTTTCTTTTTCAACATTATCATCATCGACTTTATAATATTGAATAATAATACCTTGAGCAATTCTATCATTAGCTACAAAAGAAAAATCTGAATCAACTTTAAATTTGATCATTATATGACCTTCGTTATCAGGGTTGTTATAATAATCTGCATCAATGATACCAATTGTATTTTTTAATTGAAATCCATATTTAGTCCCTAGACTACTTCTTGGTACTAAAACCAGCATTTTATCTCCATCCAATTCACATTTAATTCCAGTAGGCAAATAAGTTGTTGTTTCACCCATTTTAGCACTCACACTATATGGTAATCTAAAGTCATATCCTGCAGAATTTTTTGTTCCTCTCATAGGTAATTCAATTAAATTATATATTTTTCTTATATTTTCTTCTTTTATCCCAATATTAGCTTTTAATAAATCTTTCTTAAATTGTTCAAAACTAACTTTTTCGAACTTCATAATTATTCTTCCTCCACTGTTATAAAATCACCAAATATTTTTTTACCAAAATCTAAAGCTTCATCAACTTCTTGATTTCTATACTTAACATTAATTGGTTTTAATTCAATTTTTTGTGGTAGCGGTAATTTATGAGCCGCTCTTAATTGTAAATATTCTTCTTTATAATATAGAAACTTCTTTTTAGTTAAAGGGTAATATTCCATTTCTTTATTATAGAGATTTTTTAAAAAATCTCTAATAACAACTCTGTTTTTAACATTTTCCAACATAGAAACATCAACATCTGTTTCAGCAGCTAATAAGATACCATTTTCACATGCAGCTACCGGAGTAGCATCTAACAACATTCCAACAACAATTCCATATTTAGGATTGCCTGTAAACCCTGAGATTACCGCCCATTTCTTTTTAACTTCTGTTATAGCATCTTTTGTTGCTTGTACCATCACATTATATATTTCTTCATCTGTTGCTGATATCTTATCAGTTTCTTTATACATACCCTCTGGTAATATTTCTTCTTCCAATGTTTCATGTGAAACAATTTCAATATTAGGAGTTTCTATAATTGGATTTTGCACCGGTTTATTTTCAGAAATCAAATCAACTTTGGTGGTTGCAATTGCAGGTTCAGTTTTAACTTGGAAAGATGGAGCTACTATTGTTTGTTGTTTTTGATAACTATTCCACGATTCATCAACTTTTTGTTCAACTATTTTATCATTTGAAGATTTAACAACTTCTTTATTTTGTTGCTTATTGTTAGAGTAAGAACACAACTTTAATAAAGCTAATTCAAAAAAAGCTTTGATATTATTAGTTTTTCGATAATTAGATAAAGCTTCCATAAGCGCATCTATCATTAAATACAATTGTTCAGAAAGTATCAAAGAATTTAATTCATTTGCATTTTCTGAATTGAGAATTTTGAGTAACATTGGATTGTTTGTGCTTTTTAAGATAATAAGTTCTTTTAGAACATCAATTAAATTAGATGTTAATCTAACTAAATCTATACCATTCTTTTCAAAAGAATCTATTTGATTTAATACTTCTGTTACATCATTCTTGAAGATATTTTTTAACAATGTTATTTTCTCTTGATTTGATGTTATACCATAAATATCTTTTATGTGTTGAACAGTTAAATTATCAACCGCATAAGCAATGGTTTGATCAAGTATAGATAAAGCATCTCTAACACCACCGTCTGCAAGTTCAGCAACAGCATCTATTACTCCATTTTCATATTTTTTTCCTTCTTTATTTAAAACTTCTTGAAGTTTTAATTTTAAATCATCATTACTAACCCTAGTAAAATCAAATCTTTGACATCGAGATAAAATAGTAGGTAAAACTTTATTTACTTCTGTAGTAGCTAATACGAATATAACATGTGCTGGTGGTTCTTCTAGTGTTTTAAGCAATGCATTAAATGCACTAGTAGACATCATATGCACTTCATCAATGATATAAATTTTATATTTTCCTCTAGCAGGGGCATATTTTACTTTTTCAATAATATCTCTTACATCATCAACTCCAGTATTACTAGCAGCATCTATTTCTATCACATCAGGATGTGATCCGTTAGTAATTTCTTTACAACTTTCGCATTCATTACATGGTTTGTTTTCATTACAATCACAATTAACAGCTTTAGCTAATAATTTAGCCATAGTTGTTTTTCCTGTTCCACGTGGGCCATTGAATAAATATGCATGAGAAACAGTTCCTTCTTTTATCTGATTTTTTATAGTTTGCAATATGTACTTTTGACCGATAACCTCATCAAAAGATCCAGGTCTATATGTTCTATATAATGCTTTGTATGCCATAACATTCACCTCGTCAATTCATTATACATTAAAATTTTTAATTTAACTATATAAATAGTTAATATTTTTATAAATATCGCAACTTTATGCAATTGGAAAATAATTAACGTAAAATTTTAAAACAATGTATTATTATTGTTTATTTTTTTATTTATACAACAAAACAAATCTGCTTTTAATGTTATTTAAAATATACAATTTAGCAAAACCACAAGAAATAACTTTAGAAACAAAGAAGCCTATTCTATGAATAGGCTTCTTTTATTTTCTTTTTTCTTTAAAAAACATTTTTAAAATTTGAGAACATTTTGGATGATTTAAACACTCTACTTCAGGGTAAAAATTTAAACCTTTTATTTCATTAATATCAAACAATCCTCCAAACGCACCACTTTTAGGATCATTACAACCATAATAAACTTTTGATATTCTATTTTGAATTATTAATCCGGCACACATTAAACACGGTTCTAAAGTAACATACAATTCACATTCTGAGAGTCTCCAGGATTTTATTTTCTTGCACGCTTTATTTATTGCTATAATTTCAGCGTGATATAAAGAGTTGTTTTTTCTTTCTTTTTTATTAAAAGCTTTTGCAATAATTTTATTCTTATAAACAACTATTGCTCCAACAGGCACTTCATTACATTTATATGCTTTTTCAGCTTGTTTATAAGCTTCATCTATATATATTAATTGTTTCACGTGAAACATCACCACCCTAATAAAAAGGCTATCGCACACAGCGATTACACTTATGGCTGCTTCCTTCCAGATCTGACCAGGTTCATGCTCTACTATTGCGATAGCACTAATATTATATGTGATTTATTTGTATTTTACAACCATAAAATTATTTTTCTATTTTGCATCGAAAAATCAATTTCTGAATTTCTATTTATTTCGTTACAAAAATAAAAAGTCTCTATAAGAGACTTTATTTTCTTTTTTCTATTTTTTTCATTCCTCCCATATAAGGTTGCAATGCAACTGGAATATTTACACTTCCATCTTCATTTAAATTATTTTCTAAAACTGCAATTAAACCTCTAGGGGTTGCTAGAACTGTATTATTTAAAGTGTGGACTAGATAATTTCCTTTTTCTCCTTTAGCACGGATTGCAAGTCTTCTAGCTTGTGCATCTCCTAAAGTTGAGCAAGATCCTACTTCAAAATATTTTTGTTGTCTTGGACTCCAAGCTTCAATATCACAACTTTTTACTTTTAAATCTGCCAAATCTCCACTACAACATTCTAGTGTTCTAACAGGTACATCTAAACTTCTAAAGAATTCTACTGTATAACTCCACATTTTGTTATACCATTCCATACTATCCTCTGGTTTACATAAAACTATCATTTCTTGTTTTTCAAATTGATGAACTCTATAAATTCCTCTTTCTTCAATTCCGTGTGCTCCTACTTCTTTTCTAAAACAAGGAGAATAAGATGTTAATCTTATAGGTAATTCATTTTCTTTTACTATTTGATCTTTAAATCTACCAATCATGGAATGTTCACTAGTACCAATCAAGTATAAATCTTCATTTTCAATCTTATACATCATATTTTCCATTTCAGCAAAACTCATAACACCATTTACAACATCACTTCTAATCATGAATGGTGGTATGCAATAATCAAATCCTTTATTAATCATAAAATCTCTAGCATAACTTAACATTGCTGAGTGTAATCTAGCAATATCACCTATTAAATAATAAAAACCATTTCCACTTGTTCTTCCTGATGATTCTTTATCTAATCCATTGAAATTAGCTATTATATCTGCGTGATGTGGAATTTCATATGATGGTACTATAGGTTCTCCAAATTTTTCTACTTCTACATTCTCACTATCATCTTTTCCTACTGGAACAGATACATCAATTATATTAGGTATTACTAGCATAATTTTTCTTATTTCTGCATCTAATTCTTCTTCATCTTTTTCTATTGTAATTAATCTCTCGTTTATTTCTACAACTCTTTGTTTTGCTTGATTAGCTTCTTCAATTTGTTTTTTCCCCATTAAAATTCCAATATTTTTACTTGTGCTATTTCTTTCTGCTCTTAAGTCATCTCCTTCCTTTTTTAGAAGTCTTACTTTTTGATCTAATTCAATAACTTTATCTACTAAAGGAATTTTTTCATCTTGGAACTTTCTTTTTATATTTTCTTTTACTATTTCAGGATTTTCTCTAATTAATCTTATATCTAACATAACTCCTCCTATGTTTCACGTGAAACTATAGTGTTTGTATCTATGATAATATCATAGATACAAAATACCATAATTTATTTTTATTCTTGTTCTTTTACCTCTGTTTCAACTATTTCTTCTTCAGGTTGTTTTTCAACAATTTCTATAGAAGAAACCCTTTGATCATCGTTAAGTTTTATCAATCTAACACCTTGTGTACTTCTGCTTGAAACTTTCATAGTTTCTAGTGAAATCCTAATAATAATACCTTTATTGGTAACTATCATCAAATCTTCATCACCTTTTACTGCTTTTGTACCAATTAAGTGTCCATTTTTCTCTGTTGCCTCAATAGTTCTAACTCCACGTCCACCTCTTAAAGATAAACGATAATCAACGATTTTAGACATTTTTCCATAACCTTTATCAGTTACGGATAGTAAGTATTCTCCTTCAGAAGAAGTAGCAACTCCTACTACAACTCCACCTACAGTTTCAATACCTTTAACTCCCATTGCAGTTCTACCCATGATTCTTACATCGTTTTCGTTGAATCTAACAACTTTTCCTGTTGAACAAGCAATTAATATTTCTTCATTTCCAGTGGTTTTTTTAACAGCAAATAATTCATCATTTTCTTTTAAAGTTACTGCAATTTTACCACTTTGACGAATTCTTACAAATTCCTCTAATGGAACACGTTTGACAATACCTTCTACTGTAACAAATGTTAATGTTTGATCTTCACTATATTCATCTAGACTAATCATAGCTCTTACTTTTTCATTTTTGTCCATATTTAGTAAGTTGATAGCAGGAATTCCTTTAGCTTGTCTGCTATATTCTGGTACTTGGTGTCCTCTTAATCTATAAACTTTACCAACGTTAGTGAAGAATAAGATATCTGTGTGTGTTTTTGTTGTAAGAATCAAATCTACAACATCAGCTTCATTAGTAGTCATACCTTTAACACCTTTTCCACCTCTATTTTGAGTTTTATAAGTGTCAGTAGTTACTCTTTTAATATAACCATTTGAAGTTAATGTGATAGTGATATCTTCTTCTGGAATCAAATCTTCATCATCAATATCGTAACTTTCATTTGATATTTCTGTTCTTCTTGGATCGGCGTATTTTGCCTTAATTTCTAATAATTCATTTTTAATATGTTCTAGTATTAAATTTCTATCTGCCAAGATAGTTTCTAATTCTGTTATTTGAGCAGTGATTTGAGTTAATTCTTCATGAATTTTATCTCTTTGAATTCCTGATAATCTTTGAAGTCTCATTTCAAGAATTGCTTTACTTTGTTTTTCAGATAAACCAAATGTTTCTTGTAATTCTTGTTGACCATTATCAGCTTCTCTACTATTTCTAATAACATTAATAATTGCATCAATGTTATCAACTGCTATTTTTAATCCTTCTAAAATATGTTTTCTATCTGTAAGTATTTTTAAATCAAATCTAGTCCTTCTTACAAAAACTTCTTCTTGGAAGTCTAGATATAATTTAATTAAATCTACTAAAGGAAGAATTTTTGGTTCTCCATTTACAATTGCTAAGGTATTTATTCCATAACTTATTTGTAATTGAGTTAATTTAAATAATTGATTTAAAATAACTTCTGGGACTATATCTTTTCTAAGTTCAATAACAATTCTAATTCCTTCTCTACTTGATTCATCTCTTAAAGCAGTAATTCCTTCAATAATTTTATCTCTTACCAAATTACCTATTTTTTCAACTAGAGAAGATTTATTTACTTGATACGGAATTTCTGTTACGACAATTCTCTTTTTACCATGTTCCATTTCTTCTATTTCAGTTTTTGAACGAAGAACAATTGTTCCATTTCCTGTTTCATAAGCTTTTTTAATTCCGGATTTTCCTAGGATTATAGCTCCTGTAGGAAAGTCTGGTCCATATAGGTAATTATTAATAATATCTACTGCGGTAATATCAGGATTTTCCATAATCGCAAGTATTGCATCAATTACTTCTCCTAAATTATGCGGAGGAATATTAGTTGCCATACCAACCGCAATTCCAGTACTACCGTTTACTAAAATATTAGGGATTTTAGATGGTAGAACAGTTGGTTCTTGTTCTTCTCCATCGTAGTTATCCATAAAATCAACTGTATCTTTATTAATATCTTTAACCATTTCAGAAGCAATTTTTGTTAATCTAGCTTCGGTATAACGCATTGCTGCAGCTCCATCTCCATCAATATTACCAAAGTTTCCATGTCCATCTACCATTGGATATCTACTTGAAAAATCTTGTGCAAGTCTTACTAATGCATCATAAATTGCAGAGTCACCGTGAGGGTGATATTTACCCATAACATCTCCGACGATACGAGCACATTTCTTATATGGTTTATCATGTTGCATTCCTTGGTCATTCATTGAGAAAAGAATTCTTCTATGAACTGGTTTTAATCCATCTCTAACATCAGGTAGGGCTCTAGCAACGATAACTGACATTGCATAAGCTAAGAAAGAATTTCTAACTTCGGTAGAGATGTTAATTAATGTTGGTTCTTCATGTGGTTTTGTAAATAATTCATCATCTTTATTTGTAGCCATTTTCTTTCTCCTCCTTAAATATCTAAATTTTCTACAAACTTAGCGTTTGCAAGAATAAAATTTCTTCTAGGTTCTACTTTTTCGCCCATTAACATATCAAAAGCTAAATCTGCATCTACTGCATCTTCAACAGTTATTTTTAATAAAACTCTATTTTCTGGGTTCATTGTTGTTTCCCATAATTGATCTGCATTCATTTCTCCAAGACCTTTATATCTTTGAATACTTAATTTTGTATTTGGGTGTTCTGCTTTTACCTTTTCTAATTCTTCATCTGAATATGCATAAGCCTCATTATTTTTACCCCATGCTATTTTATATAATGGTGGTTGTGCTGCATAGATGTGTCCTCCCTCTACTAAAGGTTTCATATATCTATAGAAGAATGTTAATAATAATATTCTAATATGTGCTCCATCGACGTCAGCATCGGTCATGATAAATACTTTATGGTATTTTAATTTGTTAATATCAAATTCAACACCAATTCCACATCCTAATGATGTAATTAAATTTCTAATAGGTTCACTAGCAAATATTTTATCATTACTAGCTTTTTCAACGTTTAGAATTTTTCCTCTTAGAGGTAAAACAGCTTGATATCTTCTATCTCTACCTGTTTTTGCGCTTCCTCCAGCGGAATCTCCTTCCACTAGGTATAATTCATTAAGTTCAGGGTTATTACTTGAACAATCAGCTAATTTTCCAGGAATTCCAGCTACATCTAGAAGATTCTTTTTCTTAGTCATTTCTCTAGCTCTTTTAGCAGCTCTTCTTGCTTCACTTGCTAACATTGCTTTTTCAATAATAATCTTCGCTTGATCAGGATTTTCTAATAAATATCTTTCTAGGTCTTCACCTAAGATATTACTAACTATTTTTCTAACTTCTGAGTTACCTAATTTTGTTTTAGTTTGTCCTTCATATTGAGGATTAGGGTGTTTAATAGAAATAACGGTTGTTAAACCTTCTCTTAAATCTTCATTAGTCAAAGCCTCATCTTTATCAGATAAGAATTTATGTTTTCTTGCATAGTTATTTAAAACTCTTGATAATGCTAATCTAAATCCTTCTTCATGAGTTCCACCTTCGTGAGTGTTAATGTTGTTACAATAAGAATAAACACTTGGCAGATCTCCTGTGTTATATTGAATAGCTACTTCAACTGATATGCCTTCAGCTGCTCCTTCACTATAAATGATGTCATTATGTAAAACAGTTTTATTTTGGTTGATATATTTAACGTATTCTTTTAGTCCACCTTCATAATGAAATTCATCATATAAATCTTCTTCTCTTTCATCTTTTAAAGTAATCTTTAATCCTTTATTTAAGAAAGCTAATTGTCTAATTCTATTCTTTAAGGTCTCATATTTATAAACTGTTGTTTCTGTGAAAATTTCAGGATCAGGTTTAAATTTAACCATAGTTCCTCTTTCTGTTGTTTCACCTAAAACAGTTAAAGGTTGAACTGTATGTCCTCCTTTTTCAAAACGACAGAAGTATTTTTTACCGTCTCTACAAACAGTACATTCTAGATAAGTTGATAAAGCATTTACAACACTAGCACCAACTCCATGAAGTCCACCAGATACTTTGTATCCTCCATTTTCACCAAATTTACCACCAGCATGTAAAACTGTATAAACTGTTTCTATTGTGGATTTTCCTGACTTTTTATTTATGCCAGTAGGAATACCTCTACCATTATCTTTTACAATAATTTCATTATCTTTTGTAACTATTACATCTACTTGTGTACAAAAGCCTGCTAAAGCTTCATCTATCGAGTTGTCGATAATTTCCCAAACAAGGTGATGTAATCCTCTTTCTGATGTTGTCCCTATATACATACCAGGACGCTTTCTAACAGCTTCTAACCCTTCTAAAACTTGTATATTATCATCGGTATAATCAGCTTCAACTTTTGTTTTAATTTCATTTTCATTCATTTTTTAATCCATCCTTTCTGTTATTACACCTTTATTTACATTAAAATACGAGATATCTATATCTAAATTTTTTAATTGTATTTCTTTTTTATTTGTTGTGGTTATAAAAATTTGATTTTCATTTTTTATATATTCTAGAATTTGTTTCTTTTTTTCGTTATCTAATTCAGAAAAAATATCATCTAAAATCAATAATGCTTTTATTTTATTTTCTTCTTCGATAATTTTTAAAACACTTAATTTTATAGCTAGAAGAATTAATCTTTGTTGTCCTTGTGATGCATATTCTGAATATATTTGATTATCTATTAAACATTCAAAATTTTCTTTTTGAATTCCTACATTTGTTTGTTTTTTTTCGATATCCTTTTCTCTATTATCTTTATAAATTTTTTTGATATTTTCTAACGTTAAATCTTCTTTTTTTAAAAGTGAAGAATATTTTACTTTTAATTCAACTTTTTGATTTGTTAATTTAAAGTAAATATTACTTAAATTTTTATTTATCTCATCAATAAATTTTTTTCTTATTTCACATATATATAAACTGTCTTCTGAAATCTTTTGATCAATTACATCTAAGTACTCATTTAAATATTTTGTTTCATTCTTTAAAATTTCATTTCTTTGTTTTAAATATTTTTTTATTTTTAACAAGTGGAGTAAATATTTTTTATCAAACTTACTTATTTCTTCATCAAAAAATTTTCTTCTTTCCTTAGGCGCTTCTTTAAATTTCCTTATATCATCACTACAGAAAGAAATAACATTAACTTGTCCTATATAATCTCTAAATTTTTTAAATTCAACATTATCGACGTAAATTTTTTTTCCTGATTTACTCAACACAATTTTTATTTTTACTTTTTTATTATTCTTTTCAAAATCGTATTCCATTATAGAAAACATTTTATCTTTATTTATAAGACTTTGATCATTGTTAGTCCTAAATGAATTTAACAAAGAAGCATAATGAATAGATTCTACCAAATTGGTTTTTCCTTGAGCGTTATCACCATACAAAACATTAATGTTACTCTTAGAAAAATTCAAATTAATATCTTGATAATTTCGAAAATCTCTTAATCTAATATTTGTTAGTTTCATTCTTTTTGTACCTGAAACTCATTTTCGTTGATTTTCACAAGATACCCATCATATAATTTCTTGCCCCTTCTATTTTCTTTTTCTCCATTCACAAATATTTTATTTTCTAGTAAAAAAAATTTAGCTTCTGAACCATTTGAAATTATATTTGCAAATTTCAAAAATTGTCCTAACGTAATATACTCTGTATTAATTTTTATTTTAGTCATATTTTTCACCTTTTTTTCACTTATTAATATAAATATTTATATTAATATTTTATCATTAAAGCAAAAAAAAAGCAAAGAATATCTGCTTTTTAATTTCTTTTTTTACCTTTTTTCGCCTTATTTAGAGTTTTTTGTACTTTTTCGTATAGTTTTACCAAAAAATTTTTTTCTTTTTAATAAAAAAATAAAAAGAGTCTTTTTTGACTCTTTAATAAGTTCTGACTGGAACTACTAATTGAATAATAGAATCGTCCTCTTTATTTTTAATAACAAAAGGTTTCATATCTCCAACGAATAATAACTGAATATCTTCACTACCAACAGCTTTTATTGCATCTTGAACATATTGAGCAGAGAAAGAAATACTCATTTTTTCTCCTTCATACATAAAAGTGTTTAATCTCTCATTTACAAATCCAATTTCTTGACTATTTGATGATATTTCCACTTTTTCTTGGCTCATATTTAATTTTACTATGTTATTTCTATCTGTTGATAATAAAGAAGCTCTATCAACAGCTGCTAAAATATTATTTGTTATAACTTCTAATTTATAATCTTGATTAGTTGGAATTAATTTTGAAGTATCTGGATAAACTCCACTTATAATTCTTGTTGCTATTGTTGTTTTTGGTAATTTAAATAAAACTTTCTTTTCAGAAAAGTAAATGTTAACAATTTCATCGTTATCAATTATTTTAGACACTTCAGATAAACTTTTTGATGGAACAGTTACGTTAAAGAAAGCAGATTCATTAGTTTTGATTGTTTTCTTGGCTAATCTAAATGTATCAGTTGCTACACACTCTAATACATTTCCATCCATTTTAAAATTAACACCTGTTAACATAGGTCTTGTTTCAGAAATAGAAGCAGCAAATATAGTTTGATTCAACGCAAATTTTAAAGTTTGAGCATTTAAGGAAATTAAATTTCCATTTGAATGTAAATCTATTTGAGGATAATCCTTAGCTTTGATTCCGTTTAAATTAAAATTTGTATGTTGATCACTAATTTTTACTAAATTTCCATCTAATATTTCAATTTCAATTCTTTCACTATCTATTTTTCTAACTATCTCTGTTATGTACTTACTTGATAAAACAATTTCTCCTGTATCAAATATATTGATAATTTGATTACCATTTTCTACTGAAGGAATTATTGTTTTGATTGATATATCAGTATCACTTCCTAACAAAATTAATTCATCATTAGTTAATTCAAATTTTATTCCATTCAAAATTGGTAAAGGACTTTTGTTAGAAACAGCTTTTGATACAATGTTTAAAGCATTCATTAAGTGAACTCTCGAAATAATAAATCTCATAATATTCCTCCTAAGTATAATTAAATAATAATAAGCTCTGTGGATAAGTGGATAACCACTTTTTCACTATCTATATTCTACCATATTTTTGATAGTTAATAAATCATTTTTTCCTTTATTTTATTTACTTTTTAAGATGAATTTTAACTCATCTATAACCTTTTTATATTGCTCATCAGTTTTCAACAAACTTTCAATTTTTTCACACGCATTAATCACAGTTGAATGATCTCTTCCTCCAAATTCTACTCCAATTTGTATGAAAGGAATGTCTAATATACTTCTACATAAGTACATAGCAACGTGTCTTGCGGTAGCTATATTGTTTGTTCTAACTTTAGATATCAACTGAGTTGTTGATAAGTTATAATAATCAGCTACTGCGTTTTTGATTCTGTCTACAGAAACTGATTCATTTTTCTTACTTACAGAAGGAGCTAAACCTTTAAACGCCTCTAAAGCTAAATCCATATCAATGTAATCTTGTTGTTTAAAATTAATAGCATAGTAAATTAATCTATTTAAAGCGCCTTCTAATTGTCTTATATCACTAGAGTATTTTAAAGCTATATGATTTAAAACATCTTCTTCTATTTTTTCTGTTGTTAAATTTAAAGATTCAATCTTTTTATGTAATATTTTTAAAGAAGTATCAAATTCAGGGTTTTCAATTCCAACACTTAAACCAGACGCAAATCTACTTACAAGTCGATCTTCTAAACCTTTTAATTCATGTGGAGGTCTATCACTTGTGATAACTATTTGTTTTCTAGAATTTATTAAATTATTGAATAATTGGAAGAATATTTCTCCCATCTTATCTTTTCCAGAGAAAAATTGAATATCATCTATTAAAAGTAAATCAATAGATTTAATCTTTTCTTTTAATAATTCAGCTCCTCTTTCTTCTCTGAATGATTTGAATAAATCATCCATAAAATCTTGAGAAGATGTATATAAAATTTTAAAAGTTCTAGGTTGTTTTAAACGTGCATAATTTCCAATTGCATGCAATAAGTGAGTTTTTCCTATCCCTGATTTTCCATAGATAAACAAAGGGTTATAGAAATTACCTGGTTCAATTGCAACTGTCAATGCTGCTGAATGACATTCTCTATTACATGTACCGACAACAAAGTTGTCGAAAGTGTATTTAGTATTTAAATTTGTACTTTGCAAAGCATCATCAGTTGAAAAATTACCCCTAACAGGAACATTTATTTCCTTTTCTTCTTTGATAACACATTTGAAGTTAGTTTCTGTAACTTCACATAGACAATTTTGTATTAAATCTAAATATTTAATAACTAATAATTCTCTCGTGAATTTAGATGGAACACTGATAGTTGCTGTATCTCCTTCTAAATTTACTAATTTAGTGGCTGATAAGAAATTATCGAATATATTTGCATCGTTTATTTGTGGTTTTATCTTAGAAAGAACTTCATCCCAAATGTTACTTAATTTTGATAACATTATTCCACTCCCCTTTACTCTTTTTAACTATACCATTTATTGTGGAAAAGTCCATTTATTTTTATCTTTCCACAAAGTTATCAACAGCAAAAATCTATACTCTGTATGACTTTTTTACATTTTCAACAAATATTAGTTTGTGGATAAATTGAGAATAACTTTATAAACGTTGATTTTTTGTTAAAAGTGGATAAAGTTTTCCACATTTAAAAAGTTATTCACACTCTTATAACTCTTATAATACTTAAATAAAATTAACTTTTCCACACAACTTTGGATGGTTTTCCACTTATTTTTGGGATAAAAAAAAACGTTGATAAACCTTATTTTTATTGACTTAAAGTCTTTTTATCTATATAATTTGGGCGTGGTATAAATTTAACGTGGAGGTGTAATAATGAAAAGAACTTATCAACCTAGTAAAAGAAAACATGCTAAAACACATGGTTTTAGAGCAAGAATGGCAACAGCTAATGGTAGAAATGTTATAGCTCGTAGAAGAGCAAAAGGAAGAAAGGAATTAACCGCTTAAGAAAGACCACTGAAAAGTGGTTTTTTTCAAATTAATAACTATGAAAAAAGAGTATCGCTTAAAGAAAAATCAAGATTTTCAAAATGTGATAAATAAGAAATGTTTTGTTTCTAATGATTCTTATACTATGTACTATTATAAGAATGCTTTTGAATATAGTAGAATAGGTATTAGTGTAAGTAAAAAAATTGGTAATTCAGTTGTTAGGCATAAAGTTAAAAGACAAATAAATGAAATAATAAGAAAATTATGCAATCTTGATTTATCTTATGATATAATCATCATTGCTAGGTCAAAATTTTTAGATAATGATTTTCAAAGGAATTATCTATCTTTAGAGACTTTGTATAAAAAAATGAAAGAAAGAATTGAGGGAACTTATGAAAAAGAAAAAAAATCTATTAATTAAAATATTACCTTTAGTATTCTGTGTTTTTCTGTTTACAGGGTGCACTTCTGATTTTTGTAGCAAGACAGATAAAGCTAATATCAAAAAACATTTATTGGAACAATATGAAACCAGTTGGAGACAAGAAGCTATTGATGCTGGAAAGACAACAGATGAAGAAATACAAAAATATGTTGATTCTGAATTAAACAAAGAATATAAGAGTTTTAACAAAAAATGTATCGTAATATCTGATTATGAATCTGAATCAGGCGTAACCTATGAAAAGAAAACTTGGGGAGATGCTTGGAAAGAAGGAATAATGGAAGGTCTTCTTGTTTATCCTATTTCTGCATTAATGATTTTATTTATAAATTGGTTTGGATCAACAGGTGTTGCTAAATTTTTTGCCTTAGTTATGGTTACTTTAGTAATTAAATTACTAGTTTTAGCTATAACTTGGAAAAGTACAAAACAAACTCAAAAACTACAGGATATCCAACCTGAATTAATGGAAATAAATGAAGCTTATAGTAAAGCAACATCACAAGCAGAAAAACAAAAATATGCATTAAAAATGCAAGCATTGTATTCTCAATATAATATTAATCCTTTATCAATGTTATTAACTCCTTTTATAACAATGCCTATATTTATTGCTATATGGGGAGCAGTTCAAAATATTACAATTTTACAAGAGGGATCTTTCTTAGGTTTATCATTTGGTGCTAAATTATCAACACAAGTATTTGATGGTAATTTATTTGGAATTATTTTATTCATTATAATGATTCTTGGACAAGTATTATCAATGAAATTATCTGGTTGGTTGGCTAATAGAAAAGCTAAGAAACAACACAAACCAGTGAGAAAACAAAATATGAATGGAACTATGATATTCATGTTAATATTAGTCTTATGGACAGGTTTCTTCTTACCTGCAGCAATGGCTATTTATTGGACTTTAGGATCAGTATTTAGTGTTTTACAAACATTGGTTATGTATTATTTGAATTCAAACAAAAAAGGTGGTAAAAAATATGAGAAAGTTTATAAATAAGACTGAAGAAGCAGCAGTTAATGATGCTTGTGTAGCGTTAAATATGCAAAAAGCGGAATTTTATCATTATATTGTTGAAGAAAAGAAAGGATTATTTTCTAAAAAAGTAGAAATTGCAGTTTTTACAAAAGATGATGTTTTCGATTTTATTAAAGAATATATTAGAACTATAGTTACTGATTTTGGTTTAGATTGTGAAGTACAAGTAGAATTTAAAGATCCTATTATAAGTGTTGAAATAAACACAAATAATAATTCATTAATCATTGGAAAAAATGGAATCACTTTACAAATGTTTAATGAACTTGTAAAAGCAGCTGTTAATAATACTTTTAGAACTTATTTCAGAATTTTATTAAATGTAGCAGATTATAAAGATAATAAATATTCAAAATTAGAAAGTATGGCTAAAAAGTTTGCTCATGAAGTGTTAAAAACAAAACAAACTATCACTTTAGATCCAATGCCTGCTGATGAAAGAAGGGTTATCCATAATATTTTAAGTGGATATAAAAACATTAAAACTGAAAGTGTTGGAGAAGGTTTAAAAAGACAGTTAACTATTAAATATATAGATTAATAGTTGAAAATCCAAAATAAGAGTTCAAAAAAGCATCTCAAGTTGCTAAAATGTTAGCATAAGAGGTGCTTTTTTATGCTTTTAGATAACATTAAAGAAAAATATAATTGTGATAAGGTTGCTTTATTTTTAGATGATAAAAATAAAAATGTTTTCTGTATTATAAAAGATACTAAAATAGAAGTTATTAATGAATTTGAAGAAAATATAGGACATTTATATTATGAAAATGGGAAAAATGATTTAATTTATTTAAGAAATATTGAAGTTAATGAAGATTATCAAAGCAAAAAAATAGGAAGCAATCTTCTGGATTTATTTGAAGAAATTGTTGTTAAAGATGGAAGTAAAAAAGTATATGGTATATTTGAACCTAAAAATATTAAAGCAAGTAAATTTTATAAGCATAAAGGATATAATTTTATAAAAATTAATAAATATTTTGAAAAAAATTCTAAATTAAATTTTTTATCATTAAATGAGAAAACTTATTTATCTGAAGGAGATGTTTTATTATCAAAAAACATTAATAAGAAGGGGATTGAGAAGTTTATTGAATATGATGATTTTTATATTCAAAAAAACATTTTAGAAAAAGATAATGATTTAATAAAAAAAAGAACTTAATGTTCTTTTTCTTTTTATGTATTATAATAAAAAATGAGGTAATGATTATGATGAATGATGTTATTGTAGCATTAGCTACTCCTCCAATGAATAGCGCGTTAGCTATCATAAGAGTAAGTGGGGATAATGCTATAGAATTAGTTGAAAAAATGTTTTCTAAAGAATTAAAAAATATATCTGGTAATACTATGGTATATGGTTTTATCGTTGATAAAGAAAATAAAAAAAATATTGATGAAGTAATGATTGGGATATATAGGGCTCCAAGAAGTTTTACAGGTGAAAACTTAGTAGAAATAAATTGTCATGGTGGAATGTTTATTGTTAATAATATTATTAAAGAAGCTATTAAACATGGAGCAAGAATGGCAGAAAAGGGAGAATATACAAAGAGAGCTTATTTAAATGGAAAATTGGATTTAATTCAAGCTGAAGCAATTCATGATATGATAATGGCTACAAGTGAAGGAAACGTTTCTGTTGCTATGAGTTCTTTAAAAGGAAAAACATCAAGTGTTATAGATGGTTTAGTTGATGATATATTAGATATTAGATCATTAATTGAGGTTAATATTGATTATCCTGAATATGATGAAGCTAGTTTAATTACTCAATTTAGTTTGAAAGAGCAATTGAATAAATTAAAAGATAAAATAAATAAAACTTTGAATGATGGTTTTTTAGGTAAAATAATTACTGATGGGGTCAAAGTGGCTTTAGTAGGAAAACCTAATGTAGGAAAATCTAGTTTATTAAATGTTTTGTTACAAGAAGATAAAGCAATTGTTACTGATATAGCAGGAACTACAAGAGATGTTGTTGAAGGAAAAATAAATTTAAATGGATTGACTATTCATTTATATGATACTGCTGGAATAAGAGAAGCAACGGATATTGTTGAAAAAATTGGAGTTAGTAAATCTAAAGAAGCAATCGATAAAGCAGATGTAATACTTTTAATTTTTGATGGAACTAATAAATTAGATGATGAAGACTATAAGATGTTAGAAATGACTGAAAATAAGAAAAGAATAATAGTTTTAAATAAATTAGATAAAGGGGAAAATATAACAGGTTTATCTGGTATTGAAGTTTCTGCAAAAGAAAATAATATTCAAGTTTTAAAAGATGAGCTTATAAAAGTTATAGGTATTAATACTAAAGATTATGAGAATAAACCAATGCTGTCTAATACAAGGCAAATAGGTTTATTAAAGCAAGCTAGCAAATATTTAGATAATGCTATTTTGGCTAATGATAATGGGTTAAGTGTTGATTTAGTAGCGGTTGATTTACAAGATTGTTATTATTCTTTATTGGATATTTTAGGAAAGAGAAGGCAAGATGAAATTATTGATTCAATTTTTTCTAAATTTTGCTTAGGTAAATAAAATGATTTTTGATTCACATGTACATTTAAATGACAAAAAAATATATGATAATTTAGATAAATATATCAAAGAAGCTGTTGATGCAGGAGTTAGCAAATTTTTGTGTGTAGGTTATGATATTGAAAGTAGTAAATTAGCAATTGATATTGCCAATAAATATCATTGTGTTTATGCTGCAATTGGAATGCATCCAACAGAATTAAAGGATTTAAATATTGATTATATTGCAGAAATAGAAAAGATGATTAATAATCCAAAAGTTGTTGCTATTGGAGAGATTGGTTTAGATTATTATTGGGACAATGTTGATAGAAGTATTCAGAAGGAATATTTTGCTAAGTTTATAAAATTAGCTTATAAATATAAATTACCTATTTCTTTGCATGTTAGAGATGCCTTGGAAGATACTTTGAATATTCTACGTGAAAACAAGGAATATTTAACAAAGGGAGTAATGCATTGTTATAGTGGACCAAAAGAAATGATTAAAGATTTTGTTGATCTTGGTATGTATATATCATTAGGAGGTCCTGTTACTTTTTTGAATGCTAAAAAAGTTCACGAGGTTGCCAAAAGTGTAAATATTGATAAACTTTTAGTAGAGACAGATGTTCCATATCTTGCTCCTCATCCTTTAAGAGGAAAAATGAACGAACCAAAGTTTATTGTTTATACAGTCAATCAAATAGCTTTGCTTAGAAATGAAACTAAAGAATACATAGAAAGTAAAACTTATCAAAATGCTTTAGATTTATTGGGTATTAAAGATGAAAAAGAAGATTGATCAAGTAATAGTAGTTGAAGGTGAGTCGGATAGAAGTTTTTTACAAAGTTTTCTAGATGCGGATATTATTATCACCAATGGTTCAGAGATAAGCAAAGATACTCTTTGTTTTATAGAAGAATTATCAAAAACAAGGGAAATACTTGTGATGACCGATCCTGATTTTCCTGGGAAAAGAATTAGACAAATTATTCAAGAAAGAATTAAAAATTGCAAGCATTGTCATATTGAAAAAGAGAAAGCAATAAAAGGTAAAAAAGTTGGAATAGCAGAAACTAAAAAAGAAGATGTTTTAATAGCATTAAATAATGTTGTAACATATAAAGAAAAACAACAAACTTTCTTTATTGAAGATATGATAGAATTAGAATTTATAGGGAAAGAAATTTCAGCAAAAAAAAGAGAAAAAATATGTAAATTATTGCACATAGATAAATCAAATGGTAAGAGTTTGTTAAAAAAATTTAATATGTTAGGATTAAAAAAAGAAGATGTTTTAAATATTTTAAGGAAGGAGGATTAAGATGAGAATTGCTACTTATTCAAGAACTTTTCAAATACTTAAAGATTATGGAATATATGCTAATAAATCTTTTGGCCAAAATTTTATAATTGAATATAAAATCATTGATAAAATCGTAGATGCTGCGACAATTGATAAGGAAACGGGTGTTATTGAAATAGGACCAGGAATAGGAGCTTTAACAGAAGGGCTTCTTTTAAAAGCAAAAAAAGTTGTAGCGTTTGAAATTGATAAAAAATTAATAGATTTATTAAATAATGAATTAAAAGATTTTGATAATTTTACTGTTATTAATCAAGATTTTTTAGAGATAAACATAGATGAAGTTGTAGAAAAATATTTTAAAGATTTCGAAAGAGTAGTAATTGTTTCTAATCTCCCATATTATATTACAACTCCTATATTGATTAAGATATTTGAAGAAAGCACAAAAATAGAATCTGTTACTGCAATGATGCAAAAAGAAGTTGGTCAAAGAATTTGTGCTAAAAAGGGAGGAAAAGAATATAATAATCTTTCTATTATGTCCTCATATTATAGTGATTGCCATATTGCTTTACATGTTTCTAAAAATATTTTTACTCCTAGACCAAATGTTGATTCTTGTGTAGTTAAATTTATTTTAAATAAAAAGAAAGAAAATGTAAAAAACGAAAAATTATTTTTAAATGTTCTTAGAAGTTCATTTGCTATGAGAAGAAAAAAGTTAATCAACAATTTAGAAATTTTTGATAAAGAAAAGGTAAAAGAAATATTATTAAAACTTAACATTAATGAAAATGTTCGAGCAGAAGAATTAGAATTGAACGATTTTATAAACATTGCTAATAATTTAGAATAAATAAATTAATCACAATAAAGAAAACTACCACTATATTATTATAGGAGGTAGTTTTTTTGTATAAAATAGGAGATTATGTTACTAGAAAAAAATATAACCATGATATTATTTTTAAGATAGTAGAAAAAAAAGACGATTTATTTATTTTAAAGGGCGAATATGTAAGGTTAATGGCAGATGCATATGAGGAAGATTTAAGTGTTGCATATAAACAAGATGAAAAACTTGTTTTAGCAGAAGAATTAAGGCTTAATGATGATTTGGTAAGAGGAAATATTTTACATATTGATGGAGATAAAAATTATTTAGAACGATGTTTAAAAGTTTATAAGAATAAAAATATTCCAGCGATAGGTATCTATATGAAAGAGGAAGACTTACCCAAGAACATAACTAATTTGTTAGTAAAATATAATCCTGATGTTTTAGTCATTACAGGACATGATAAAGTAAGAGAGTTTAATGGTAAAAAAGAATATTTAAATAGCAAATATTTTATAGATGCTGTAAAAAAAGCAAGAGTATATCAACCAAATAAAGATTCACTTATTATTTTTGCAGGTGCATGTCAATCTTTTTACGAAGGAATAATTGAAAGTGGCGCTAATTTTTCTAGTGGAATAGATAAGAATAATATTAATGTTTTAGATCCTTGTTATATTGCTATACAAGCTGCTAATACACATGTTCTAGAGTACTTAAATATAAAAAAAGTGCTTGAAAATACAGTCAGCAAGGGACGTGGATTAGGTGGCATCGATACAAAGGGTGTTGCAAGAAAAATTTATATTGGATAATTAAAAAAAATACCCTTGTGGATAAGTGATTTATTTTCACAAAAGAAGGTCCAAAATTGGTATAATTTAACTAGCGATAAATAAAAAGGCAGGTGTGTTTCATGGAATCAAAACTTTATACAAAGACCACCAATATGTATTTGGAAATTTTAAAAGATTTAAAGCAACTTTCTGTTTATCAAAAGAAACTTATAGAAGATAATGAAATAGAGTTTATCTCTATATGCAACAAGGAAACAGATTTTGAAAATAAACATATTGGATATGCAGCAGCTTTATACAAAATAAAAAGAATTGAAAACTCTATTAAACAACTTAGAGATTCTGAATATATCAATATTTTTCAAAAAGGATTAATCAATTTAAATCAACATAGATTGTTAAATTTAGATTCATTAGATGTTTTTAAAGAATATGTTGAAGGAAAATTAACTCATGTAGAAGATGTAAACTTATATACTACTGAAGAAGAAACTTTAGAATTTGCATTTGATTATAAAATAATTGATTTAATTAATATGACTAAAGTGGCAGTTAATTTAGAACCTAGCAACAAATATGTTTCAGATAGGCATTATGTCTTGTACAAAAAGAAGTTATTAGCAAGCTGTGCTAGAAGTTTGGTAGGTGTCAGTGAAGTAGCTAGAAGATGCCAAAAACTTGATACTATGGCTTTAGATGCACTTAGATACTATATTGAATTATTGCTTGAGGATTTAGCAAGCGATGAAGAAACTATTAATGAATTAAAATGGATTTTATATAAAACAGAAAAATCTCAAAGTTATGATATTGAAGATTTGATTAGTAGAAGATGGAATTTGACTCCATTAGACATTGCTACATTAGCTAACAAATTTATGCCTAACTTAGTTTATGGTTATTCTAATATTATTAAAGATTTACACTTTGGAACAAAGATTGATAAAAAATTAAGTGAAATTAGTAAAGCAATGCAAAGAGAAGAAATAGTTAAAGATAAATAAGATTTGGAAACAAATCTTTTTTTCTTTTATCTAATTTAGAAATAAAGTATAATTTTTTATAAGGAGTGAAAAAGATGAAGTTAATAGTAGGCCTTGGAAATCCTGGAATAGAATACGAAAACACAAGACACAATATTGGTTTTATGTGTGTTGATTATTTTATGATGCAAAACAATCTGTCTTTTGATAAAAAAGGATTATCTAGTGAATACTATAAAGGAAAAGATTTCATTATTGCTAAACCTCAAACATTTATGAATTTATCAGGTTTAGCAGTATCTAAAATTGCATCTTTTTACAAAATAAATCCTGAAGATATAATTGTTATTCACGATGATTTGGATTTACCTGTAGGAACTTTTAAAATAAGAGAAAAAGGAAGTTCAGGTGGTCATAATGGTCTTAAAAGTATAATTCAAGAATTAGGAACTGAGAATTTTAAAAGAGTAAGAATTGGAATTGACAAAGGTTTAAATACTATAAGTCATGTTTTAGGAAAATTTAAAGAAGAAGAAATGGAAAAGGTTAATGAAATGATTAAAGAAACTTCTTCTATTATTCAAGATAGTTTATCAATGACTTTCAATAAAGTTATGACTTTACATAACAAGAGGAAATAATAATGAAACTGCTAGAAAATATTTTAGTTAAAAATGAAACAGTTTTAAAAATGAAGAAAAACAAAAGAGTTGTTTGTGATGGAATAATGCAACAAGCATTGTTAGTAGCAGCTTCTTTTTTTCGTGAAAAAGAAAAGATTTTAGTAGTATTACCTAATGCATATCAAGCTCAACAATTTGGAGCAACTTTGTCCTCTTTAATTGGAGAGGATAATACTATTTTATTTAATGTTGATGAATCTTTAAGAATTGAAAGTATTGCTTCATCTCCTGAAATGGAGGCTCAAAGAATTTTTATTTTAGCATCTTTACTAGAAGATAAACCTTTAGTACTTGTTACTTATACACAAGGTATCTTAAGAGAATTACCTACTAAAAAAATGTTTGAAGAAAACTTTTTGAATTTAAAAGTTGGTCAGGAAATTGATTTAAACCATTTAACACATAAATTAAGAAGATTAGGTTATAAGAAAAACTTAAAAGTAGAACAAAGTTTAGAATATGCTTATCGTGGATCTATTGTGGATGTTTTTTCTATCAATTATAACAACCCTATCAGAATAGAATTTTTTGGAGATGAAATTGAAAGTATTCGTTTCTTTGATGCTACAGAACAAAAGACAATTGAACTTGTTGATTCGATTTCAATACTCCCAGCATCAGAACTTGTTTTAGATGATTCTTGTATTGAACAAGGAATAGAAAAAATAAATGATAGATTATTAAAGCAAGCTAAATTATTACCTTCTATGGAAGAAAAAGAAAAGTTAATCAATAATGTAAATAATCATATTGAGTCTATTAAAAATTATGAATATAACAATGTTTTCTATCGATATTATGATTTGTTAAATCCTGATAGCGTTTCTATCATAGAATTTTTTAATCCTGATGTTAGTTTTATTTGCTCTTATGAAGGAATTAAAACTAACTATAATTTGGTGCTCGATGAAAACACTAATTTTATGTTAGAACAAAGTGAAGAATTAGAATTCTTATCTAATTTAAGTGTTAATTTAGATTTATCTTATGTTTTAAGTAAAGCGAATAATAAAATTTATTTAAACGATGTAAAAGAAGATAGTAAAGATTTAGAATTTTCAGTAAGAGAAGTTACAACTAGCAATGGAAACGCTAAATTATTTTCTGCTTTAGTTACTAGATATATTTTAGAGGATAATGAAATTTATATTTGTTTATCTAATGAAAATCAAATTGAAAATGTTAAGCTTTGGTTAGCAGAAAATTTGCTTGATAAAGAAAAGAAAATTCATTTTATAAATGAAGATTTAAATGAAGGTTTTGAATTACTAGAAGAAAAAAAAGTCTTTTTAACTCAAAATGAGTTATTTAATACTAAAAAGAAAACAACTAAGTTATATAATAGATTTAAAAGTGCAGTAGCATTATCTTCAGTTTCAGAATTAAATCCTTATGATTATGTTGTTCACGAAGAACATGGTATAGGTCAATATATAGGAATTAAAACGATGAAGATTGATGATATCCATAGAGATTATCTGCATATTATATATCGTGGTAATTCTAATTTATATGTTCCTTTAGAACAATTTAAATTGGTTAAAAAATATGTAGGACAAGAAGGCAAAACTCCTAAACTCAATTCGATGAATTCTACTGAATGGCAAAAGACAAAAGAAAGAATTAAGAAAAGAGTTAGTGATATTGCAGATAGATTATTAGAATTATATCAAGAGAGAACTAAGAGCATCGGATTTGCTTTTTCTTCAGAAGACGAACTTGAAAGAAATTTTGATAATGATTTTCCATATACTTTAACATCTGATCAAGAAAAAACAATGAAAGAAGTTAAATCTGATATGGAAAAACCTTATCCGATGGATAGACTTGTTTGTGGTGATGTTGGTTTTGGTAAAACTGAGATTGCTTTTAGAGCGGCTTTTAAAGCAATAAAAGATGGAAAACAAGTTGCAATGATTTGTCCTACCACAATCTTAGCTAGACAACATTATTATAAAGCATTAGAAAGATTCCAAAATTTTTCAGTTAGAATAGAACTGGTTAGTAGACTTGTATCTGCCCAAAAACAAAATAAGATTATTGAGGATTTAAAAAAAGGAAACGTTAATTTAATTATAGGTACACATAGATTGTTATCTTCTGATTTTAAGTTTAAAGACTTAGGTCTTTTAATCGTAGACGAAGAACAAAGGTTTGGAGTAGAACATAAAGAAAAACTCAAAGAGATGAAAAATAATGTTGATGTCTTAACTTTATCTGCAACTCCAATTCCTAGAACTTTGCAAATGGCACTGGTAGGAATTAGGGGAATGTCTCAAATTCAAACTCCTCCGAATGATAGATTACCAGTTCAAACTTATATTATTGAAAGAAATGATAAAGTAATTAAAGAAATTATTGAAAGGGAATTAGGCCGAGGAGGACAAGTTTTCTTCTTACATAATAAGACTAGTGATATTTATGGCTTGGCTTCTAAATTATCAAAAGATATTCCAAATGCTAAGGTTGGAGTTGGTCATGGAAAAATGAATAGAGAAGAACTTGAAGATATAATGTTAAGTTTCTATAACAATGAAATAAATGTTTTATTATGTACAACTATTATCGAATCAGGAATTGATATTCCAAATGCTAATACTGTCATTATTGATGATGCGGATTGCTTTGGTTTATCGCAACTATATCAAATAAAAGGTCGAGTAGGAAGAAGTGATCGAATTGCTTATGCTTATTTAATGTATAGACCTAAAAAGCAATTATCAGAAATAGCTTCTAAAAGACTTAAAGCTATCAAGGAATTTACAGAACTAGGAAGTGGTTATAAAATTGCTTTAAGAGATTTATCTATAAGAGGAGCAGGAGATATTTTAGGAGCAGAACAAGCAGGTTTTATTGATGATGTTGGTATTGATATGTATATGGCTTTGCTTGATGAAACTATAAAAGAAAAGAAAATGGATAAAACAGAAAAGAAAAAAATTGTTAAAGCTCCTCCAGTTATGCAACTTGATAGTTATGTTCCTATTGAATTTGCAAGTGAAGATGCTAATAAGTTTGAAATATATAAAGATATTGAAAAAGTAAAAACTTTAGATGAATTGTATGACCTTGAAGCTAAAATAAAAGATAACTATGGTAATATTATTAGACCGGTTTCATTGTTGTTAGAAAAGAAAAAGATAGATTTGTTGTCTACAGAAGATTGCTTTGATAACATTAACGAAAATAAAGATTATGTTGATGTGATTCTTTCAGAAACTTTTTCTAAGATAAATGGAATAGGAATTGATTTGTTTGATTTAGTAAACAATATTGATGCTAATAATATTAATTTAAGTTTTAGACAAGAAAAAATCAGAGTAAGGATTTTAAAGAAAGAAGATTGGAGTAAAAATTTAAGCAAGATTCTAGAAAAAATAAATAAACTTAACAAAGCAAAAAAAGTGTAAAAAAAGTGATTTTATGAATCACTTTTTTATGTTGTTTGTTGAGTTTGACTTTGTAGATATGTTTTGCTATATTTGTAGTATGAAAAAGACAGGTTTAATTGGATTGGGTGTAATATCCAAATATATTATATATGGTTTAAAATATTCTAAATTATTAGAATTAAAAGCATTTGCTGATATTGATGAAAAAACAAAAGAAAAAATCAAAGACCACAAGGGTAATTTTTACTATGACTATATTGAAATGATTAGAAAAGAAAAATTAGATTATGTAATAATAGCAACTCCTCCACAAACTCATTATGAAATAATAAAAAAATGTTTAAATGAAGGTGTTAATGTAATTGTAGAAAAACCCGGAGTTCTTGATTTGAAAGAATGGAATGAACTTGTAGAATTAGCAAAGAGCAAGTCTCTTATTTTTGAAGTTATGTATCATTGGCAAAATGGAGCAGAAGTTAAACAATTTATAGCTGATTATGATTTAAGCAAAATTAAAAGAATAAAAATAATTTCTAATGATCCTTATAGCGAGGATGGACGTACAGCAATTGCAGATAGAGTAGGATTAGGTGGTTCTTGGATTGATAGTGGAATTAATATTCTTAGTTTATTAAAAATGTTTTTACCTTTTAAAGAATATAAAATTTTAAAGGTTAGCAATGTGTTATGTGAAAATTCAAAAATTCCTATTGCTAGTGATATAAAACTAACAATAGACGATGTTATAGTTGATATTGAGATTGATTGGAGAAATAGAATAAATCAAAAAACAACAGAAGTTGATTTTATAGATAAAAAAGTAATTTTAAATCATACTATGCAAAAGATAATTTGTGATAATCATGAAAAATGTTGTTCTAAAATCGAAAGATTAAAAACGCATTATAGGAATTATTTTGTAAAGTTTAATGAGAATATTGATTTGGAAGCAAGTAGAAAAGTCCATGAGATTTTATTGAGAGTGAGGGATATTTATGAAAAAAATCAGAAAGTTTATTATTTCAATAATTAATTTTATTAGTTCGAATAAAATTTCTAAATATTTATTAAATATTGGTATCTGTATGTTTTTCTTATTCCTATTTGGAATGTTTACTTCTGATACTATTAATAATTTATTGAGTATCTTTTTTGGATTTATCATTTCACATTTAACATTAGGTATCTTTAAAGTTTTATCAATGAAACTAGAAGATTCTATTAAAGTTAGTAATGATACAGAAAAACTTATAAAAATATATACTGATGAAAAGTGTAAAAAAGTAGTTAAATTAAATGGTACAGAAACGATGGTTTTGTATAATGATTTAATTGTAAACGATAATTACAATATAAAAGTAATAGATAACAAAGATAAAATATATCAACCTGAAGATTTCATCATGGATAATTTTCATTATCTTCTTAAAGCTCACCAATATAGTACAATAAAAAATATGCAAACTGTTAGATTAGATCGATGTCAACAAACAGCAAAAAAAGAATTTACCCTTAACTTATCTAGAAGCACTTATTTTAATCATTTAATTACCAATAGAGCGGCTGATTACAAATTAGAATCTGGGATTAGTTTGAGGGATTATTATGAATATGGAACTAATATTAGTTCTCCAGAAAATTCTGTTATGTCCAATCATTTAGGAGTTATTGCGTTAGTATATTTGAAAGATGGAGAAATTTTGCTTCCTAGAAGAAAAGGGAATTCTACTATTTCTAAAAATAAAATAACTTCTAGTATTGCAACAAGATTAAATATACCAAATGACAATGAACTTATAACGAATGAATATTTAATGAAAGATTGCATCTTAGAGGCATTAGTATCAAGATTGAGTATAGATCCAAATTTATTAAAACAAAATGAGATTGAAATAGAGTTTTTAGGTTGTGGTCAAGATATTTATGAAGTAGGTAAACCTCATTTATATTACAAAGTAGTTTTAAAAAATATAGATAGAAAAGATTATTTGTTCCATTTAATAAAGAAAAAACAAGAAATTGATGAAGATAAATTTATTTATGTAGCTAAAAAAGAAAGTTTGAAATTTGAAAATGATTATATAAAACTAGAATATTTAAAAGCTAAAATAAAAAAAGGAAAATATAAAGAAAAAAATAAAAGAGTAAAATGTTTTTATGAAAAAGCTTTTGCTTGTAATATTTGGCATGAAAATCAAAAAAAGTAAGTTGATTAATTAACTTACTTTTTTATTATCTTTTAACGTTTTCTACTGATTTGTAATTTTCTAAAGCAGCGATTTGTTTTTTGATTTTTTCTACAAGAGTCTCATGTATAATTTCTTCATCAGCGTAGATTGTATCAAAATTTTCTTTTAGCCCTTTTAAAATTTTGTTTAGAGCCTCTAATAATTCTGCATCACATGTTTGAGATTGAATTGCAGATTCTACTTTTTTTTCTACAGCTTCATAAGCCAATAGATAATCATTATATTTAGCCATCATCTTATCCTCCAGTGAGGACATTATAGAATAGAGATAAGTTAAAATCTATTTATATTAAAAAAGATGTTGAGAACTATTTATTCACAACATCATTTGTCCAATTAATTATATCATTTATCAAATGGTATTTAGAACTATCTAGGAAAAGATAGTGTCTTGATCCTTCATATATTTGTTTCTTAACATTTTTAAATCCATAAGATTTTAAATAAGAACTATATGCAAGAACTCCTTTACCAAATTTGTTAACTGCATCCGCAGTTCCTCCTACTACTAAAATAGGGATTTTTTTATCTTTGATGATTTTTAGTTTCTTTTTTCTATAAAATTTTAAAATTGCTTTGAAGTAGAAAAAATAAAAGTCAACAGTATAAACGAAATTGCATTTTTTGTCTTTTTGTAATTTTTCAATAATACTTTCATCAGAAGTTATCCAGTCATATTGATTATAACCAAAGATATTCCATCTGTTATATTTTCTATTAATAATGTTAGCCATATGTTTGGATTTTTTTTCATTGAAATGGAGTATCCTTTCTACTCTAGCTCTAAATCTTAACCATCTTAATGAATCAATACTTCCATGAACACCTGAACAAACAAGCCCAGCAATATTAGTGTCAAATTTTGATAACATTTTGAATGCGATTAAATATCCTACATCGTTTCCTATAACAAAAACAGGTAGATTAGGGTAATCTGTTTGTGCTTTATTTATTAAAACATGAAGGTTATAAGAACATTTTGTAAATGATTTTTCTTCCCAGTTGGCTACGGCTTTTGGAGATTTGACAGTTCCTCCGTGACCAATGTGATCTATTGCATAAACAACAAAACCAGCTTTTATAAATGATTTTGCAACTTCTTCATAAACTTTTCCATATTCAATAAGTCCATGTGAAAAAACGATTATTCCTGTTGGTGTTTCTTCTCCACTCCACTTATAGTATTGAAATCTTCTAATATCAGATCCAGAAAGTTTATCACTAAAAGAATTAACTACTAAATCAGAAATATCTTGTTTTACAGTAATAATTTTTTTATTCATCTTGGCACCTCCAAGTATCAATAATATAGCACGTATAACGTTGCTTTTCTAATATTAATAAATATCTTGTTGAAAGAATTTTTAAATATTATAATTTTTATGAGGTTATAGGTATGAGATTAGATAAATATTTAAAGGTTTCTATGGTTATAAAAAGACGAACTGTTGCAAAAGATTTAGCAGATGCAGGGCTTGTGATTGTTAATGGCAAGGTCGCTAAACCTAATACAGAAGTTAAAATTAATGATGTTATTGAAATAACTTTTGGAAGTAAAAAAATTAAAGGTAGGGTTACTAGTGTTGATAACAAAGATTTTTTTAAAAATAGTATGTTTGAAAATATCGAAGCATAATTTATTTTTACTTTCATAAAATTAATTGGTGATATGTTTGGAACAAGGAAAAGTTTTTTTAGATTCTAGAAAGATTTTAACTATTTCAGGAGTAAATAAGATTAATCGATTTGATAGTGAAGAATTTTTAATTGATACTTCATTAGGTTTTTTGAAAGTTAAAGGTAGCGATTTAGCTTTAGGAAAATTAGATAATAATACTGGTGAAACTGTTATTAAGGGCAATATTAATTCTTTGATGTATTTGAATCATAAAAAAGGCAATAAGGAAAGTTTTATTAAAAAAGTTTTTAAATGATAACTTTAATAGAACAATTTCAAATAATAGTTATTTCCTTTTTTATTGGTTTATTTGGAAGTTTTCTTTGGAATTTTTTTAATGCAATAATAAAGAAACATCATTTTATTTTTAAATTGTTAGAGATGATAATAATGATGATTTTGATATCTGCGGGTTTGTTTTTTTTGTTGCTTAAAACTACTGATGCATATATGACTTTTTATATTCCTTCTTTTGTAGGTTTAGGAGTTTTAATCTACTTTTTGTTTTATTTTGATTATATAAATAAATATTTTGAAAAACTTAGTAAAAAAATTGAAAAAATTAATAACAGCATATATAATCAAATTACAAAAATCAGAAAGAGGTGGGGCAATGGCAAATGTAGAAAGAACAAAAAGAAGCAATTGGACTTCCCAAAGAGTTAGTTCTATCATTATCTTATGTCTTGCTTCTTTAGGCTTTGTTTATAGTTTTAACCAAGGATTAGGATACTTAAAAGCTAGACAAGAGAATAAGGATTTGTTAAAACAAAAGCAAGAATTATTAGCAGAATATGAAATGTATCATTCATTGATAGAAGATCATGATGCTAAAGTGATTATCCAAGATAGAGGATATTGTTATGACCCTTCCTCTAATTCTTTTTATAAATGTAATTAAAAATCGACATATTTCATCGTTTGATAATGATACACTTATTATGGTGAGAATATGAAAGAAGACAAAAATATTAAAAGTTATAAAGTATTAAATGTGAGTTTGATACTTTTTTCTTTTGTGTTTTGCAGTGTTTTTTATAAGCAATGGTTACTTATGATTCCGTTGTTTATTATAGGAACTAGATGTAATTTGACAACATTAATATTTAATACATCTTTAATCTATTTTTTTTGTTTGTTTACTAATTGGCTGAATATCATTTTACTTTCATTGTGTTTTTTCTTCTATTTAATAATTTATCGGTTGATTATGTTTTTTATTGATGATGAGAAATTTAATTATATAATTGCAACTTTCTTTGTCTGTAGTTTGTTATATAGATTACAGAGTCCTAATGTTTTATTAGGTTTGTCTTACGCTTTCTTTTCAACTGCATTTGTTTTGGTTTTTGATTGGATATATGAATCTTTTGTTGCTTATTCTAGGGCTAACGATTTTTTTCTTGAAGTAGTTTCTATTCAATTAAGTGCAGAAAAAGGTGCAAATGGAGATTTTTTTGATACATTTGAGTTTGATGGTTGCAAGTACATGATTTTATCAGATGGGATGGGACAAGGTGAGAAAGCACACAGAATTAGTAAAATGATTGTATCTAAAATAAAAAATTTTATTAAAAGAGGTTATGGTATTAAAAATGCTATTGAAATGACTAATGAATTATTGATGATTGATGAGGATGTTTATGCAAGTTTAGATGCTGTTAAATGTAAGGATGATGTAATTGAATTTTATAAAAGAGGCGCGGAAAATAGTTTTTTAATTAAGGATGGTTTTGTTGAAAATATTAATAGATATAATTTGCCTATGGGAATAGATGATGATTCTTTTAGAATTGAAAAAAGATTGGTTGAACCAAATGATATATTACTTCTTTGTTCTGATGGAGTAATGTTATCTTATCCTAATTTTGTAGATGAATTAGGAAAGCAAAAGAATGAAAATAATTTGATAAAATGGATAGAAAAAATTTCTGTTAAAACACAAAATAAAGTAAAAGATGATTTTAGTATAATTCTTATTAAGTTTAATGAAAAAAGAGAAGATTTGTGATATAATCTTTTTGCGGTGATGTATATGGAAATTTTTCGTCCTGAATTTAATGAAAAATCTTATGTTGTTTTAGCAATATCTGGAGGTCCAGATTCTATGGCAATGTTAGATCTTTTTAAGAATGAAAAATATCGTCTGGTAGTAGCTTTAGTTAATTATAAAAAAAGAGAAGAAAGCGATATTGAACAAGAAAATGTTCGTTTATTTTGTAAAAAACATAATTTAATTTTTGAAACTAAAACTGTTGATGAAAAAGTGGTTGGAAATTTTCAGAATTGGGCTAGGGAGTATCGGTTTAAATTTTTTAAAGATTTGTATATTAAATACAATGCAAAAGCTTTATTGATTGCTCATAATTTAGATGATCATTTGGAAACGTACTACATTCAAAAAGAGAGAAGAACACAAACTAGATTTTATGGTATTGCTCAAGAGACATACATTGATGATATGAGAGTCATAAGACCATGTATTAATGTTTTAAAAAGTGATTTATTGAAATATTGCATGGAAAATAAAGTTTACTATAGTATTGATTGTTCAAATTTATCTGATGATTTTTTAAGAAATAGGATAAGACATAGGATTTTGGATAAAATGTCTAATGATGAAAAGTACCAATTAAAGGATAAAATAATTAAGGAAAATATTAAATTGGAGAAGAAATTTTCTTTAGTGGATGAACTATATAAAAAATATATTGATGGAAATAATATTTCTTTTGAATTGTTTGAAGAGGACGAAAATATAATAGAATGTGTTTTGTTTAAATTAGTGAATAAAAAAGCTTATAGTATGAAGGCTATAAAAGACATAATAAGACAGGTTAAAAGTGATAAATCTAATCTTATTATTCCTTTGGATAAAGAAAGATGTTTAGTTAAAGAATATGGAAATTTGTATGTTAGTCCAAATAGTGATCCTGATTATTACTATTATACTATTAATAGGCCGAGAGAATTTGATAGTCAGTTTTTTACTATTTTGAAAGTAGGAGATGGAAAACACCAGCTAAAATTGAATAAAGAAGATTTCCCTTTAACAATAAGGCCTTATTATGAAGATGATTATATTGAACTGAAGGATGGAAAGAAAAAGATTAGTAGAGTTTTTATTGATCATAAAATAGGATGGACTAAAAGAAAAAAATGGCCAATAGTAATTAATTCAAAAGGTTTAATTTTGCTTGTCTGTGGCCTTACAAAGCATTATAATTATTCAAAGAGTAGAGAAGATTTCGATAGTGAAATTTATATCTATGAAAAGGTAAATGATTAGGAGGGATAAAAGTGCAAGAAAAGAAAAGAAGTACGTTTGGGTTTCTATTACCATGGATTTTAATTATTTTGTTTATAATGGGACTTGTTTATTCAAATGGTAAAAAAGAAAACAAAAAGAAATACACAATTAGTGAATTGATTATTGCGTTAGAAAGTGATCCTACTGATGATAAGATTGAATTTAAGTCTATTAAAAGAAAACCTATTGTTGAAGGAATAAGTGAAAAAATTTATGGAACAGTAGAAATTGAAGGCGAAGACTACTCATATTCAGTTTCCTATAACATAGGTGATGAGCGTGAAACAAGACTTAATGCTGCGATTGATGCAATTGAAGGATTAAGAGAAGAAGTAGTAGATCCAAATAAAGGAGATATTTGGTGGAATATCTTATTATTTGTTGGGCCTACTGTGTTATTACTTATCGTAGGTGGCTTTATGTTATCTAAAGTTAGTTCAAGCGCAGGTGGAGGTGGAGGTTCTGCTAAGTCCTCATTTGATTTTGGAAAGAGTAAAGCTAGACTTGAAGAAGCTCCAAAAGTTAGATTCTGTGATGTTGCAGGATGTGATGAAGAAAAAGAAGAAATGGAAGAACTTGTAGAATATTTGAAAAAACCTAAGAAGTTTGGAGCGATGGGTGCAAGAATTCCAAAAGGTGCTATTCTTAAAGGTCCTCCTGGAACAGGTAAAACATTACTTGCGAAGGCAATTGCTGGTGAAGCAGGCGTTCCTTTCTACTCTATTTCTGGTTCTGATTTTGTAGAAATGTTTGTTGGAGTTGGTGCTAGTAGAGTAAGAGATATGTTTGCAAGAGCTAAAGCTACTGCTCCTTGTATTATCTTTATAGATGAAATTGATGCTGTTGGTCGTCAAAGAGGTGCCGGTTTTGGTGGTGGGCATGACGAAAGAGAGCAAACTTTAAACCAATTATTAGTTGAGATGGATGGTTTTGAAGAAAATAGTGGTATCCTAGTTATTGCTGCTACTAATAGACCTGACGTTTTAGACCCTGCGCTTTTAAGAGCAGGAAGATTTGATAGACAAATTACAATACCTTTACCTGATAGAAAAGGTAGAGAAGCAATTTTAAATGTTCATGCTAGAAATAAAAAATTAGCAAGTGAGGTTAATTTTGAAAATATTGCAAGAAGAACTCCTGGTTTTAGTGGAGCAGAATTAGAAAACGTTTTAAATGAAGCTGCAATTTTAGCAGTAAGAGCAAATAAATCTGAAATTGATATGGAAGACTTAGATGAAGCAATTGATAGAGTCATGAGTGGACCTGCTAAGAAAAGTAGAATTATTACTGAAAAAGAAAAGAAATTGGTTGCATATCACGAATCTGGACATGCTTTAATTGGTATGAAGGTTAAGGATGCTAATGTTGTTCAAAAAGTTACAATTATTCCAAGAGGGGATGCAGGTGGATATGTTCTAATGACTCCTGAGGATGATCAAACTTTGCAAACAAAGAGTCAATTATTAGCTCAAATTACTAGTTATTTAGCAGGTAGAGTTTCTGAAGAAATATTCTTCAAAGATGTTACTACAGGTGCTCAATCTGATATTCAAGCTGCAACAAGAATTGCAAGAATCATGGTTACTGAACTTGGTATGTCTAAGTTAGGACCAGTTCAATATGAAACAAATACTGGTAGTGTTTTCTTAGGAAGGGATTATGCTAATACTGCTAAAAACTTCTCTGGACAAGTTGCTTATGAAATTGATAAGGAAGTTAGAGATATTATTGATGGATGTTATGAACTTGCTAGAAAAACAATAGAAGAAAATAAAGATACTTTAATTCTTATAGCTAATGCTTTGCTTGAAAAAGAAACATTAACAAGGGAAGAAATAAAAGCTATTGTAGAAGAAGGCAAAATGCCAAAGGTTCCTTCAAAAGGAAGAAAATCAAAAAAAGATAAAGTAGAAAATACTGAAAATTAAGAAAGTGGAAACACTTTCTTTTTAGTTTGTTGTTTTTTCTATATTTAATGTTACAATATGTAAGTCAATTGGAGGTTTTGTTATGGATTATTTAATAAGGGGATTAGCTCTTAATAATAAAATTAGAATTTTAGCAGCTGATAGCACTTTATCTTGTAAAGAAGCTAGTAATCTTCATGATTGCTATCCTTTAGTTTCAGTAGCTCTTGGTAGAGTTTTAACGGGTGCAGCTATTATGGGAATTATGCTTAAAGGCGAAGAACAATTAACGATTCAAGTTAATGGTAATGGCACAGGTGGAACTATTATGGCTGACGCTAATGGCAAAGGAGAAGTAAAATGTTTTATTTCCAACCCTCATGCAGAAAGTAAAAATGGTTTAGTGAAGGAAATAGTGGGAGATTTAGGTTTCTTAAAAGTTATTAAAAATATTGGGATGAAAGATAGCTTTGGAGGAGAAGTTTTGCTTCAATCTGGAGAGATAGGAGATGATCTCAGTTATTATTTTTATACTAGTGAACAAACTCCTTCTGTAGTTGGATTAAGTGTTATCTTAAATGATTTAGGTAATATAAAAAAAGCTGGTGGATATATTATTCAAATTTTACCAGGTGCTGGCGAAGATGTTATCGATAAAGTTGAGGAAGCAATTAAAAAATATTCCAATTTAAATGAGTTACTAAAAAATAAAAAAATAGAAGATATTATAAAAGATATGTTTGATGATTTCTATGTTATGGAATCAGTTAATTTAACTTATAAGTGTAATTGTTCAAAAGAAAAATTTGCTGCAGGAATTAAATTAATAGGAAAAGAAGAAATAGAAGATATGATTAATGTAGATCATGGGTGCCATATTAAGTGTAATTTTTGTAGAAAAGAATATGTTTTTAATGAAGATGATTTAAGGAAATTAATTGATTAAAAAATTTTAAGTTTTAAAAATAATATTAAAGGTTTATAATAGTAAAAAAGGGTGGTTATGAAAATGAAAAAATTAGGAAAATTATTATTGGTAGCATTAGCGTCTTTCTCTGCTGCTGCATGTGGGAAGAAAGAAGAAAAAGTTACTCTTTCAGAGAGTAGTGTTCAAAAGGTAACTTGCGAACTTGAATCTGATAATAAAACATACAAATGTGATGTTAAATCTGACGGAGTAAACGATGCTATATTAGTTTTAGGAGCAAATGTTTTTATTGATTCTGAAAATGAAGTTATTACAAAAGTTACTATTTATCAAAATGCTGAAAGTGATGAATATGGTAAGGCTTTATTGGGAGGAACTCTACGTGTACCTGATGCTCAAGCTTTCTATGAAAAATATGTTGCAATTGGAGAAAATGGATTAAAAATCAGCGAAGTTAAAAAATTAAAATATACAACAAAAGAAGATGTTAAAGCAGTATGTAATAGAGAAACTGCTGAAGGCGATGAAATTTGTGGTTCAGGTGGAAAGAAAATTTATAAACCTGCTGATTTAGAAACTGGTGCTACAGGTACTGCTGATGCTTATATCAATATTTTAAAAGCTGCTGTAGAAAAATACACTGAAGTTAAAAACGGTTAATAAGGAGAATTCAAATGAATTCTTCTTTTTTTATTCTTCTTTTTTATTTATAATATGTGCGGTGATAATTTTGTTTAAAATTGGTAGTGTAGAAATAAAAAATAAAGTGGTTGCAGGTCCAATGGCAGGATATACTAATAGTTCTTATCGCCAAATTGCTAAGGAATATGGAGCTAGTCTTGTTTATAGTGAAATGATTAGTGATAAAGCTTTAATTTATAATAGCAGCAAGACTTTTAAAATGATTGAATCTAAAGAAACAGAACATCCTTTGGCTATTCAATTATTTGGTGGAGATGTTGATTCTATGGTTAAAGCGGCGAAGATAATTGAAAATAGGTCAAAAGCAGATATTTTAGATATAAATTTAGGATGTCCTGCTCCTAAAGTGATAAAAGGTAAATCAGGTTCATATTGGCTTAAAAACCCTGAAAAAATATATGAAATGGTTAAAACAATAGTGGAAAGCATTTCTTTACCTGTTACTGTTAAAATAAGATTAGGTTGGGATGTTAATCACATTAACGTTTTAGAAGTGTCTAAGCTTGTCGAAAAAGCAGGAGCTAAGGCGATAGCAATTCATGCTAGAACAAAGAGTCAATTGTATCAAGGTAAAGCAGATTGGTCTTATATTAAACTAGTAAAAGAAAATGTTAGTATTCCTGTGATAGGAAATGGGGATGTAAAAACTAAAGAAGATGTCAAAAAGATGCTAGATGAGACTGGTTGTGATGCTGTGATGATAGCAAGAGGTGCTTTAGGGAATCCTTGGTTATTTTCTTCTTCTATCGCATATTTAGAAGGAAATGGAATAGAAGAACCATCTTTTAAAGAAAAGAAAGAAACTTGTTTGAGGCACGCTTCTTATTTGATTGAAGAAATGGGAGAAAAAATTGCAATGAAAGAAATGAGAAGTCTATCTTGTTTCTATGTTAAAGGAATAAAGGATGCAAATCCTTTTAAAGTAAGACTTTGTAATATTGAAACCTATCAAGATTTAGTCAACATTTTAGATGAGATAGAAAATAATATAAATTGAAAAAAATAAGGTAATAAAGTATAATTTTTAAATGTAATGAAATTAGGTGAAAATAAATGAAATATGAAGATTTAAGAATTACTGAAGATATGCCTGAACAAGAGGCTATTAGAAGAGAAAAATTATTAAAATTAGAAGAATTAGGAGTTAATCCTTTTGGTCAAAGATATGATGTAAAAGCTTTTTCTGCTGATTTGAAGGAAGAATATATTGAGAAAACACACGAAGAATTAGAAGAAAATCCTGTTGAAACTACAATTGCTGGAAGAATCATGGCAATTAGAGATATGGGAAAAGTTGCATTTATTCTTATTCAAGATAAAAAAGGAAGTATTCAAGTTTATTTAAGAAAAGATGCTTTAACTGAAACTGAATGGCAAGTATTTAAGTTAGCTGATATTGGAGATATTGTAGGTATCACTGGAAAACTTATGAAAACAAGAACTGGTGAATTAACAATAAAAGCATACACATATACTCATTTAGTTAAGTCTTTAAGACCTTTACCTGAGAAATTCCATGGACTTGCAGATATTGAAGAAAGAAGTAGAAGAAGATATGTTGACTTAATGGTTAATGAAGAATCTAGAAGAATTGCTTTCTTAAGACCAAAAGTTATTAGAGCAATGCAACATTATCTAGATAACCTAGGATATACTGAAGTAGAAACTCCCGTTTTAGGAACTATTTTAGGAGGAGCTAGTGCTAGACCATTTGTTACTCATCACAACACTTTAGATATTGATATGTATTTAAGAATAGCAACTGAATTACCTTTAAAAAGATTATTAGTAGGTGGTATGGATGCTGTTTATGAATTTGGAAGATTATTTAGAAATGAAGGAATGGATAAAAATCATAACCCTGAATTTACAACAGTAGAAATCTATAAAGCTTTCTCAGATTTAGAAGGTATGATGGATTTAACAGAAGGTTTATTTGGGGCTGCAGTTTTAGCCGCCAAAGGAAGTTATGAAGTTGAATGTAGAGGTCATAAAGTTTCTTTAGAACCTAAGTTTAAAAGAATTCATATGGTTGATGCAATTAAAGAAAAAACAGGAATTAATTTCTTTGATAAAATGAGTTTAGAACAAGCTAAACAATTAGCAAAAGAACATAATATTGAATTAGAACCACATTTCCAATATGGACATATTGTTAACGCTTTCTTTGAAAAATATGTAGAAGAAACAATTATTGAACCAACATTTGTATTTGGTCATCCAATTGAAATTTCTCCTTTAACTAGAAAAGATCCTAATGATGAAAGATTTACTCAAAGATTTGAATTGTTTATTTGTGGAAGTGAATATTGTAATGCTTATACAGAGTTAAATGATCCAATTGATCAATTAGAAAGATTTGAAAATCAATTAAAAGAAAAAGAACTTGGAAATGATGAAGCTAATGATATGGATAAAGACTTCGTTGAAGCATTAGAATATGGTATGCCTCCTGCAGGAGGAGTTGGAATTGGAATTGATAGACTTGTAATGTTAGTAGCAGAAGTTTCTACTATCAGAGAAGTTATTTTATTCCCAACTATGAAACCAAGACAATAAGGATAGCGAAAGCTATCTTTTTTTTCCACAAAAAATAATGCTCCTATTCAAAATAGATGAATTTATAATTAAAATTTTTTTGTAAAGGAGTGATTAATGTGAACGCTGAAAAATTAGTTAACTTTTTTGAAGTTTTTCAAGATGTAACAACCGGTCTATATGGAGTAAGGGATAAACAAACATATAGGATTTTATTGAAACCTGAATATTCTAAATTTGATGTAATAGTAAAAAAAGGCAGAGCAGAAATACATTATCAAGCAAAAAATAGATCGGGTATTACTTCTTTTGAATTGGTTGATGCTGTTAAAAGATTTGAAGAATCAATCAAAAATGAAAAATATAGTATTTTTAAAGAAGTCATTTCTGGAAGATATGGTATTTACGATAATAAAGAAGAAAGAATTGCAATGTTGCCAATTGCTAAGAAAGCATATATTGAAAATGGTGAATTTAAATTTAATTTAGACAACAATACTTCTGTGGCTATTAAATCAACAATTTTAAATGATCGTAACAGTTATAGTTTTTTAAATATGTCTTATCAATTAGCTTTTGGTATTAAGAAAAATAGAGAAACGATTATTGAAGTTTTAAATTCTTATACAGAACCAAATTATAAGATTATAGATAGTAAAACAGGGCATGAGGTTTCTAAAAATAAAAAGATTTTAAGTGTAGATAAAATTGATGATGATAAAGTTAAGTATACTTACATTAAAGTAGATAAAATTGATAGATAATGATTATCTATCTTTTTTTTGGCCATAATTATTTGTGTTCATACATAAAATGTACAATGGAGGGTGAAATAAATGCTATCTAGTTTCTCTTTGTGTTCAAAAAAGATTATGTCGATTGCAGAGAGTATTGCTTATGATTTGGGACACATTAATGTAGGAAGCGAACATTTATTGTTGTCATTAGCTAAAAATAAAAATTATTGTTTTAAAAATATTTTAGAAAATAAAGGTATTACATACTCAAAAATAAGAGAAAAAGTTTTAAAAATAAATCCTATTAAATCATTGAAACCTGTTTATATGGAATATAGTGATCATTTAAAGAAAATTATCGATTCTGCATTAGAAGAAAGTCAAAAGAACAATGAAAAACAAATAGAGATTGAAAGACTTACTAAAGCAATGCTTTCTGATATGGATAGTTTTGCGGTGCAAATTATTATGGAAATGAATGGTGATGTCGAGGAAATAAAAAAAGAGGTGGAAGAAAATAGTAGTGATCTTGGAGAGAATATTGAAGATTTAATTAATCTTAATAAAAAAGTAATAAAAAAAGATTCAAAGTTAATTGGTAGAGACAAAGAAATAGAAGAAATACAAGATGTTTTATTAAAGAAAAATAAGAGAAATATTATTTTAATTGGTGAACCAGGAGTTGGAAAAACTGCTATTATCGAGGAATTAGCTAAGAGGATAAATAACAAAGAAGTAAAGCATGATTTAGAAAATAAAATTATTTATCAAATGAATATTTCTGATATTGTTGCTGGTACTAAATATCGAGGAGAATTTGAAGAAAAACTTAAAAAAATCATTAAAAAAATTAAGAATAAAAAAGATGTAATTTTATTTATAGATGAAATTCATAGCATTGTAGGTGCAGGTGGGGCAGAAGGTGCTATAGATGCTTCTAATATCTTAAAACCATATCTTTCTAGTGGAGAAATTAATTGTATAGGAGCTACTACTTTTGATGAATATGAAAAAAGTATTGAAAAGGAAAAAGCTTTCCAAAGAAGATTTCAAACGATAAAGATATTAGAATCATCTGTGAAAGAAACAATCAACATTTTAATAAAAACAAAAGAGGATTACGAAAATTTTCATAAAATTAAGATTGATGATGAAAGTATTGTAGATATTGTTAATTATTCGAATGATTATATACTCAATAGAATGTTGCCAGATAAAGCAATAGATTTATTAGATGTTTTATGTGTTAAAGCCAAAAATGATGATAATAATTTAGATAAAAATGTTACAAAAAAATATTTAAAATCTTTATTAAAAGGGTTTTTAAATGAAGAAAATATTAATGTGATTTCTGAAAATCTAAGAAGTAAATATTCTTTGGAAAATGTGAATCAACTTGTTGATTGTTTGAAAGGAATTAAAAGAAATAAAGAGAAACCTTTGTTGAGTGTTGTTTTAGTTAATAATAATGAGAGTGATATCATAAATGATTTATCTAAATGTTTAGAAAATTACAATTATTTAAAGATTGATTTAAAGGAATTTTCTGATTCTATTTCTTCCTCTAAACTATTAGGAGCAATGCCTGGGTATGTAGGATATGAGCAAAGAAATACTTTTGACTCAGTTGTAAAAAATCCTAACTCTTTGGTGCTTTTTAAAAATTATGAATATGGTTCTAATAATGTAAAAGATATTATTAAGAGTATTATTAGCCAGGGGATAGTTATTGATAATGCTCAAAGAAAAATAGATTTTCGAAATTGTTTAGTTTTTATTGAAACACTGAGCAATAGTTCGAATGGTTTTGGTTTTGTGGTTAATGATAATAAAAATAGTTACGAGATAAAAACTGATTACGTAATAAATTTAACAAAGTAAAAGAGACCTAATTTTTGGTCTCTTTCATTTTTAATATTGGTAAACTTTTACTTATCAAATGCATAACAAATAATAATGTTATACCTATTGTACTTAGCAAAATTGCGCTAGTTTTATCCTTAGAATAATTGACTAATTCAATGATAAATAAAACAATCATAGGTATTAATACAAAGATTTGAGGCAGCTTAATTTTTCTAAATAAGAAATCACAGATGTTATAAAAAACCATAGAACCACTTATGACGGTGAATACAAAGTTTGGATTAATATCTTTCACATTTAACACCACTAATGATACTGCTAAAGACATTGCAAGAGCATTTAATCCTCTTGAAATTTTATATACATTGTTTGTTTTTGAAAAGATAAACGCTGATGCCATGAAGAATGCAAATAAGAAAGGTAATGCAATTCTGTATAATGTTTGAGCATCTATGTTTTTTATGGAAAAAATTGAACCAATTAAACCTGTACAAAGGAATAAAGATCCTACAATACCAAATGATATTGTAATAATTTTTGTTGTTTTATTCATAAATTCACTTCCTAGACAAGTGTATTTTAAAGAAAATAGTTATTTTAGTCAATGTTTGTTGTACACATGTTTGAAATTTTATTTTTGTTCTTTCTTTACTTATAATAAATATTATTATATAATTTAACCTGCGTAGTGAAGGACGCAGCTTTTCTGCTACTGAAAAAGTAGACAAGTTAGACCAAAGGAGGGCAAAGAAAATGACTAAATACGAAATCATGTACATCTTAAATGCAGAATTAGATGAAGCAACTCGTAACCAAGAAATTGCAGCATTAGCTAAAATTTTAAGTGATAATGGTGCTAAAGTTTTGGAAACAAATGAGTGGGGAGTTAGAGAACTAGCTTACGAAATCAAATTCCAAAAAAGAGGTTACTATGTTGTTTTAACTTTAGAAGCTTCTGATAACAAAGCAACAGAAGAATTCAAACGTTTAACAACAATTAATAAAAACGTACTAAGAAGTTTAATCGTACGTATCTAATGGAGGAAAATATATGATAAATAGAGTAGTTTTAGTAGGAAGAATTACAAGGGATCCAGAACTAAGAAGAACATCTACAGGTACACCAGTGGTATCCTTCACCTTAGCAGTAGATAATCGTTTTGCACCAAGAGATTCAGAGAGAACAGCAGATTTCATTTCTTGTATTGCATGGAGCAATGCAGCAGAAGTAATGGAAAAGTATGTTAAGAAAGGTGCTTTATTAGGGGTCGATGGAAGATTACAAACTAGAACTTATGATGGAAAAGATGGTAAAAGAGTTTATATTACTGAAGTAGTATGTGAAAGTTTGAGAATGCTTGATACTAGATCAGCTTCAAGAGGAGACGATTTTATTAGCAACATCGAATCATATGAACCAACAAATAATAAAATAGAAAATATTAATAAGAATGATGTGAACGAATCTGATTTAGGTTTTGATATTTCAGATGAAGATTTGCCATTCTAGAAAGTGAGGATAATCTAATGGCTTTTAAGAAACAAAGAAGTAGAAAAAAAGTTTGTTATTTTAAGAAAAATAATATAACAACTATCGACTATAAAGATGTAGAATTATTACGTAGATTTATTTCTGCAAATGGTAAAATTGCTCCAAGAAGAGTAACAGGAACAAGTGCAAAATATCAACGTATGCTTGCTACTGCTATTAAAAGAGCAAGAGAGATGGCATTATTACCATACGTAGTAGATTAATTAAAAAGTAAGAGTTTTGGCTCTTACTTTTTTTGTATTTTTGATATTAATATTTCTACGATTTCGTTGATGTTTTTATCGGTGGAATCGATTTTTGTAGTATCCATTAAATTGTATTTTGGAATGAAAGAAATGCTTTGGTTAATAGTTTGTTCTGATATTTGTCTTGCGCTATCGTTTAATAATCTATATTTCAATGTTTCAGTGTCGCAAGTTAAAGTGAATTTATGTAATTCGTAGTTGCTTGGTAATTCTGAAAGTATATCTTCTAATATAGATTCTTCAGGTATTACCCAACAGAAAATAACATATTCAAAATTTGAATTATTAAGATAATTATTAAGCATGTATTTAATGTTATCTAGAACCATTTTTTTATTTTCTTCATTTACCAAAAAAGGATTCATATTCCAGCACCAATCGCCATCTAAAAGAACACTTGGTTTTAAAGAATTGAAAAGATTTTTTGATACTGTTGTTTTTCCAACTCCCATAGGGCCATTTATAATTATTAATTTTTTCATTTTATCACCTGTTAATATTTTAAACGATTATAAAAAATATAAAAGAAAAAATCTCTAAGAGAGATCTTTTTTATAAGGTGTATCTATATTTAAAGAGCTTATAAATTTTGTTATTTTTTCTTTATTTAAAGGATCATAAAAAAAGTTGGTTTTAATGATTTTTGAATTTGGAAAATATTCTTTGAAATCAAATTCCTCATCATCAATAATAACATAGTTATTAATATCCTGTTTATCGTTTAAATAATCTAATATTTCTAAACCACGTTTGTTAGGAACAATGAATTTAGTGGAAGATACTGAAATGTTGTCTAATCGAACGTTATTTTTTTTCATTATCGATAGTGTTTTGTCCATGTTAATTCTCCACGAAGAAGAAATGACTAAGTTAGTTTCATAATGAGCAGTTAGAGTGTCTATTAGGTAATTTAAAGCTTCAACACTTTTTGGATTGAATAGTTCACTTGTGATGTTTTTTCCTTTATATGAATTTTGTTTAATAAATGCGACATCATTTAATACACCGTCGATGTCTAAAAATATATAAAAATTCTTTTTCATATGTTCATTATAATTTTTGATATTTTAATTATCTAGATTAATTATAGATTTTGTGGAAATGAAAAAATTTTTTCTTAATGAATATATTTTTATTATATTGTATAATAAAAAAAGACAAAGAGGGATAGTATGATAGAGATATTAAAAAAACTAAAAAATAGAAGTTTTATTATATTCACGATAGAAGTGTTGATTGTAATTGGCACTTATATTTATGATTCATTTATAAGAGATGTTTCTTTTGAAGTTTTTGTTGCACTTTTAACTTTTGTAGTAGTTTTAAATGGGGTTTATTTATTTTTGTCTTTCCTTAGTTTAGATTATAAGTCTAAAAAGAATTATTTAAAAATCGCTAAGGTAATTGGAAATGATACTAAACAATCTTATTTCTTTGGTCAAATTGGAATGATAACCTATGATGAAAATAAAGAAGTTATTTGGACTAGTGATTTATTGGAAGAAAGAAATATAAATATTATTGGAATGAAACTTTTGAATTGGAAAAGTGAACTTGAAGAAATTATCGAAGATGATAAAAAGATTATGAATATCACTATAGATGGAAGAATTTATAAGTGTAAGCATTTAAAGGAGATAAAGGTTTTAATAATTCAAGATATTACTGATTACCATAATTTATCAGTTTCTTATAAAGAAGAAGCTCCTGTTCTTTTAAATATTGTTATTGATAACTATTCTGAAGTTGCGATGTTAGTAGAAGAAAACTCTGTTTTAGAAATGGATTCTAAAGTGAGAACCATAATTAGTGAATGGGCAGAAAAATATAATGTAATGATCAAAAGATATCGTACAGATGCTTATTTCTGTTATTGCTTAGAAAAAGATTATCAAAATATTTTGGAAGATAATTTTTCTGTAGTTGATGAAGTAAGAAAAGCTTGTGAAACTGATGAAAATGGATTTACTTTGAGTATTGGCGTTGCAAGAGGAGAAAGAGATTTTAATATTTTATCTGAGATGGCTAATAATGCTTTGGATGTTGCCTTAAGTAGAGGCGGAGATCAAACTGTTGTAAGTAACAGTGGTCAAAATATGGAATTCTATGGAGGTAAAACTGAAGCTAAGACAAAAAGACATAGAGTTAAGATTAAAGTTATGTCTAAATCATTGATGACTATTTTTGAAAATAGCTCTAATGTTTTAATTATGGGACATAGGGATGCTGACTTTGATGCATTGGGAGCATCTTTAGGAGCTTATGCAATGGTTGAAGCAACAGGAAAACCTGTAAAAATAATATATGATGATAAATTAGTGGAACTTAAAACTAGAACGGCTTTTAGACAATTATATGATAAGCAAACTATTGATAAGATGACCGTTAGTCCTAATAAAGCTTTGGAGTTGATGGATAAAGATACCTTAGTGGTTTTGGTCGATGTAAGTCAAAAGATGACTTCTATGGCTCCTAATGTAGTTGAAAAAGCAACAAAGATTGTAGTAATTGATCATCATCGTGCTGCAGAAAAATTGGATACTCAAATATTCTCTTACCAAGAAAGTTCTGCATCTTCTGCTAGTGAGATTATTACAGAAATGATTAGATATGATGATAGAAAGATTGTTCTTTCTTCAGAAGCTGCTACGATGATGTTAACAGGTATTTTGTTAGATACTAATAATTATCGTTATAGAACGGGAACAAGAACTTATGATGCTTCTATGATTTTGAAAGAGTATAATGCTGATCATGCTTTAGCATTAGAGTTTTTAAAAGATGAATATGAAGAATATATTTTGAAAAATAAAATTATGTCTAATGCAACGACTCCATATTATGGGGTTATTGTAACGACCGCTAGTGAGGAAGATATTATTGATAGGGCCACATTGGCTAAAGTAGCTCAAGAAGCTTTATATATTAAAGGCATTAGAACTATCTTTGTTATAGGTAGAATTGGTATTGATCATGTTGGAATTAGCGCTAGAAGTGATGGTGCTAATAACGTGGCATTGATTATGGAAAAATTAGGTGGAGGCGGACACTTTAGTGCTGCTGCCACTCAAAGAGAAGACACAACTATTGAAGAAGTTAAAAATGAACTTCTTAAAGTATTAGAAGTTTATATTGGGGATAGTAGAATAGAACAATAGGAGGTTTGATTATGAAAGTTATTTTATTGCAAGATGTAAAATCAGTTGGAAAAAAGGGACAAATTGTTAATGTTTCTGATGGTTATGGTGCTAATTTTCTTATACCTAGAAAGTTAGCTGTTCTTGCTACTAAAACTAGTTTAGAAATTAAGGATAAACAAGATGAACAAAGAGCAGAGGAATTAAGATTACAAAAGGAAGCTGCTATTGAGTTATCCAAAAAATTAGAATCTTTATGTTTGGAATTGTCTGCTAAGGCGGGAGATAAAGGAAAAATGTATGGTGCTATTTCAACTAAACAGATTGAAGAAGAAATGAAAAAGCAATTTAATATTGAGATTGATAAGAGAAAGTTTATTGATGTTAATGGGTTAACTTGTTTTGGAACTCATTTGTTAAAAATAGAATTATTTAAAGGTGTAATTGGAACAATAAAAGTTCATGTGTCCGAAAAATAGGAGGGATGCAAAATGGAAGAAAAGTCATATAGTATTAACGTTGAACAGTCTGTGTTAGGAGCAATGATGTCTTCTAAAGACTCTTTCATTATGGCTTCTACAAAATTGCTTGAAGAAGATTTTTATGTGCCTGAGCATAAAATCATTTTTCAGAAAATGTTAGATGTAAATGAAAAAAATATGGATGTTGACTTAACTACTTTAGTTGAAGAATTAAAATTAAGTTTATCTTTAGAAAAGATTGGAGGAATTGAATATTTAATTTCTTTAAAAGAGATTGCGATTTCTTCTATTAATATTGAGCAATATATCAAAATTTTAAAAGATAAAACCTTAATAAGACGATTGCTTAGGTTTGCAGGAGATTTAGAAAAAAACTGGGAAACAGAAACAGTTAACGATGTGGATGATTATGTTAGTCAATTAGAAACTGAATTCTTGTCAATAGTTAGAAGTAGACAAGTTGGTGAATTTGAATCTGCTGCCCAAGTGCTTGATCGTGTAAAAATGGCGATGACTAATAGCGCTAGAAGTACAGGTGGGTTAACGGGCGTTACAAGTGGTTTTGTGGATTTAGATAAAAAAACACAAGGTTTCCAAAAAGGAGATATGATTATTTTAGCTGCTCGTCCATCTGTTGGTAAGACAGCGTTAGCTTTAAATTTTGCTATCAATGCAGCTTTAAAAGGCGGAATAACTGTTGCAGTCTTTTCTCTTGAGATGCCTGCCGAGCAATTAATGCAAAGATTATTAAGTAATAAATCAGGCGTTATTGGCGATAAAATTAGATCAATGAATTTAACCGATAAAGATTTTATAAAAATTGATACAGCAACAAAAGAATTAGCTAACGCAAAATTATTTATTGATGATACTGCGGGTATTAAAATATCGGATTTAGAAGCCAAAGCTAGAAAATTAAAAGGAATGTACGATGATTTGGGCCTTATCGTTATTGACTATATGCAACTTATTACTACTCCTTCAAAAGGAAATGGTGATAGTAGACAAAATGAGGTTTCTGAAATTTCTAGAAAAGTAAAGGCACTTGCAAGAGACTTAGGAGTTCCTATTATTGCACTTTCTCAATTATCGAGAAGTGTTGAAAAAAGAGAAGATAAAAGGCCTATGTTATCAGATTTGAGAGAATCAGGTTCTATTGAACAGGATGCTGATATTGTAATGTTTATTTATCGTGATGACTATTATAACAAGAAAGAGGACGCTAACGTTGAAAGTAGCGTTGTTGAACTTAATTTAGCAAAACACAGAAATGGTCCTACTGGAAAATTGAATTTGGTATTTTTAAAACAAATTGGTAAATTCTCCGATTACGATAAAACTAACGATAATAATGGATAAAAACAATTAAAGACTATCTTATATAGTCTTTTTAAGATAAAATAAAAAATAAGGAAGATGATGAAGATGAAGTATTATGTGCTTGCTAGTGGTTCTAAGGGTAATTGCGCTATTATAGATATAAACGGTAAATTGTTAGTAATTGATGTTGGAATAACAGTTTCAGAATTAGAATCAAAACTTGATGATTTAGGTTATTCTTGTGATGATATTGAAGCTATTTTAATAACTCATGATCATAATGATCATATTAAATCCATAAATCATTTCGAAAATAAAAAAATATATGGTGGTTCAATCATCTATAATGTTAGAAAAGAAAATAAATTAGAAGCTTTTAAAGAATATAATATTTTAGATTGTAAAATTGTTCCTTTACCTTTATCACATGATAGTGGTACTTGCTTTGGTTATCGAATTGAATATAGTGAGGAAGTTTTAGTTTATATTACTGATACAGGATATATAAGTAGTAAGATTGTATCTTATATATTTGGGGCTAATTATTATATTTTTGAAAGTAATCATAATGTTAGAATGTTGATGAATACAAAAAGACCAATGTATTTAAAGCAAAGAATTGTTTCTGATGTGGGTCATATGTCTAATGAAGATGCATCGTTTGTTCTTTCTAAAATTATTACGAATGAAACTAAAGATGTAATATTGGCTCATGTCAGTCAAGAAGCAAATAGTAAAGAGGTTGCGTTAGAAACTTTTTATAAGGTTTGTAAAAAAAACAATGTTGATTTAAGTAATATTAATGTAAAGGTTGCTGATCAATATGAAATTACTGATTTGAATTTCGTAGAAGTTTAGAAGGGAGGAAATTAAAATGAGAATAAAAAGAATAGTTATTTTTGTTTTATTGCTATGCTTGCATGTTTCCTTTTTTTCTTCTGCAGAGGTTTTAAAAGGCGAAGAAAAGTTTGAAACTTATTCTTATGAAGATATTGTTGGTAGTGTTGGATATATAACTTTAAGTTCTAATAGCAACGTTAGACATATCTCTACAACTTATATTATCCATCAGGATAAAAAATATTCTTATATTGCTAGTAGTTATGTAACGTCTAGCTCTGGATATGTAAAGAAAGCCCACTTTGGAAATACAAATTTAGATATTGAATTAGTGGGAGCTGATGAAACAATCGATTTAGCAGTATTTAAATTTGATAGATCTTTATATGACGCTCCTGTTTTAAAAATGGCATCTTCTAGTTATTTGCGTAATGGAGAATATATCTTTTATGTAGGCTTAGTGGGAACGGATTTAAACAATGCTAATGTTAATGTTCCTGTGTTTTCAAAGGAACAAACTTTTGTTTCTAAAACAGATGTTGTTTATTGTAAAAATAAATATTTATATGATTGCACGAACTTGATGTTGATTGATTCTGAACTTTCTTCTTTTTCTCAAGGAGGGCCAATTTTTAATGCTTATGGTTACGTAGTTGGGATGGTTTCAATGTATAATCCTGTTTCAGATTTAGAAAATGGTGATGAGTTGTACCATGGAACGTTATCAAATGATATAAATGTATTTTTGAATAGGATTTTGAAGCATGATTTAAGTAGAGCTGATTTAGGATTATATATTGATAGAATAGAAGATTTATCAATAGAAAAACAAAAACATTTGAAATTGAATATTAATCGTGGAACCATTATAACTGCTGTTAAGAATAATGCTTCTTTGAGTGGAATAGGTACTGATTATGTTATTACTAAGATTAATGGTAAAAGAGTAGAAACTTTATCTGAACTTGTTAGTGAAATGTATAAGTATAATGAGAGAACTATAATAAAGGTTACTGCTAGAAAGACTAATGGCAGTACAGAAACTTATTACATAAAAGGTTAAGGAGGTGTAGACAATGAAAAAAATATGTAAATTATGGATATTAATATTACTTTCTTTTGTTACAACAGGGTGTTGTTTAAGTGTAGGATCAATTGTAATGGGGAAAGATTGTAATAAAAAAATGTATTGTAATTCTGGATCTGTTTCAATGGATTACGCTTTTGATTTGCCTACTACCTATTCTGCATCTTATGAAAAAGCGGTAAAAAGCGTTGTTACTGTTTTATCTTCTTCTACAGGGGTTAAAGCAGGTTCTTCTTCCTCTGGAAGTGGTATTATTTACAAAATAGATGATACTTATGCTTATATATTAACTAATAGACATGTTGTTGCTATTAAATCTAGTACTTATAGTTTATTCCATAATCATATTGAAATTATATTGAGTAATTATAAAAAAGTTAGTGGGACTTTAGTTGGCGCTGCTACTGGAATTGATGTGGCGGTAATTAAGGTGGATAAAAGTGCAATTGAAGGTAGTTATGAATTACCTATTGTAAAAAATTCTTTTACTGATATTGATATTGGAGATGCCATTTTTGCAATTGGTTCGCCTTTAGGGACTGACCATGCTTTTAGTGCTTCATTTGGATCTATTTCAAATTTATATAATACTAAGGTAGATTTTACTAGTTCTAATTTAGGTGTTTATTATCCAATTCAAATTGATGCTGCTGTTAATCCTGGAAATAGTGGTGGTGGATTATTTAATGGTAATGGTGATTTAGTGGGCATGGTTCAAGGTGGAAGAACTGTTTCTAGTGAAAATGATTCTACTATCATTACCACTGGTATTAATTATGCTATCCCTATTACAACCGCAATAAACGTAGGAAATAATTTAATTTTAAATGGTTCTTATGAGTTTGCTGATATTGGTATTGATTCTGCTTATATTGAAGATTTGAAATTGATGAGCAATAGTGATAGAACTGCTCTTGGTATTAACGACTCTGAAAGAAGCGGAATTTATGTAAGACATATAAATTTATTAGGTGCAGCTTCTATTGCAGGAATGTCTAGTAAATTTGTAGTGGAATCTATTGATGGAATTAATATGAATTCTAAAGGAGTGTGGGAAATGTATCTAGCTAGTAAAAATGAAGGAGAAGTTGTTGTGGTTAAGGGTCATTATATTAATAGTGATATTGAGGTAACTTATAACATAACTCTTAAATAATATGGTTAAAATTAATCTTGTTTGTGTTGGTAAAATTAAAGATAAGTATTTACTAGAAGGTATAAATGAATATTTAAAAAGATTATCAAAATATGCTTCTTTTCAAATTATAGAAATTGTAGATGAAAAGATTTTTGAAAATAGCAATGATTCTTTAGATAAGATAATTAAAGAAAAAGAGAGTAAAAAAGTTTTAGATAAAATAGGTAATGATTACAGTGTATTGTTAGATGTTTATGGCCAAGAAGTTTCTTCTGAAGGATTTGCTTCTTTTTTGGAGAAAAGTATTGATAATGGTATATCTAAAATAAACTTTATTATTTCAGGTTCTTTAGGGCCAAGTGATGAATTAAGAGCAAAAGTTAATAAGCGTATTAGCTTATCTAAAATGACTTTTACTCACCAAATGACTAGACTTTTATTATTGGAGCAAATTTACAGAGCATTTAAAATCAATAATAATGAAATATATCACAAATAAAAAAGTAGGAATCCTACTTTTTTTTATTTAATAAAATATTTAATTCTTCTTCCTTTAATAGGCGATATTGTCCTAGTGATAAAGAAGAATCTAAATGAATGCTACCAAATTCCACTCTTTTTAGGTAAATAACAGGTTTTTTAAGGGTTTCAAACATTCTCTTTACTTGATGGTATTTTCCTTCTGTAATAGTAACAAAACATCGTGATTTTTCGTTTGATTCTATTATTTCTAATACTGCAGGTAAACACTTTTCATTTCCATCAATTGTTATACCTTCTTTGAATATGTTGATATCGTTTTCGTTTAATTTTCCAAGAACTTCTACATAGTATTTTTTTGTTACGTGTTTTTTATTTGATAGCAAATTATGAGCTAATTTTCCATCGTTAGAAAGAATAAGTAATCCCTCAGTGTCTTTATCAAGTCTTCCAAAAGGAAATAAATCATAATGAGAATATTCAGATACTAAGTCGATGACTGTTTTTTCTTTTGAATCGAATGTGGCGCTTACGACTCCCGCTGGTTTATTTAACATTATGTAGATGTACTTTTGATATTTTATTTCCTCTCCATCGACAAAAATAATGTCAGTATTTTCGTCTACTTTAAAATCGTCATTTGTAATGATTTTATTGTTAACGATAACATGTTTTTTTCTAATTAATTCTTTGACTTCTTTTCTAGTTCCTAACCCTGATGAAGAAAGCAATTTATCAAGTCTCATTGTGATCACCTCTTTGATTATATCTAAAAATGAGGATTATCTCTATACTAATATTAATAACATTAATATTTAGTTTATTTTATATATAGTTTGTGATAAAATAAATTCAAATACAAGGTTTAATATTCTGTGGGGTGAATGTTAATTGGAAACAGCAAATAAAAAGAAAAATATATGGGGAATTATTGGAGTAATACTAACGTGTTTAATTTTAGTCCCTATTTTAGTTGTTAATTTAACTTTAATAGTTAAAAGTTACACTAATAAAGATGAAGTTCCTAGTATAGGAAAAACAGTACCGATGGTTGTTTTAACTGATTCAATGTATCCTAAGATTGATAGTGGAGATTTGATTTTTGTTAAAAAAACAAAGGCAAATAAAATAGAAGTTGGGGATATTATTTCTTTTTATGATCCTGCAGGTAATGGAAGTAGTACTTTAACACACAGAGTAAAAGAAATTGAAACTCGAGATGGAAAATTGTATTTTACTACAAAAGGTGATGCAAATAATGTTGAAGATGCTCATAAAGTATCTGAAGATGCTTTGATAGGAATTTATAAAAGTAAAATAAATGAATTAGGTCATGTTGCTTTGTTTTTATCTTCTACAGAGGGGTTAATTATTTGTATAATTGTACCTCTTGCTATATTTTTAGGATTTGATTTGGTTCGCAAAAGTAAAATAGAAAAGAAAAACAAAGAAGAAAAAGAAAATCTTTTATTGGAAATTGAAAGATTAAAGAAAGAGAAAGAACTAGAAGAAAAGAAACTTGAAGAAAGCAAAAATAAAACACCAAGCAAGAAAACTAGTATAAAGAAAGAAAGTAGTGAGGTAAAAGAAAAAGCAGCAGTTAAGAAAACTACAACTGCTAAAAAAACAACTTCTACTAAAGCTACTAAGAAAGAGGAAAATTAGGTATTTAATCTTGTTAGCCACACAAGATTTTATATAAATAAAAAAGATGGGGAGGAAATTCTTATGAAAAAAGGTAAATTTTTAAAATTGTTTGCTATCTTATTTGGATGTGTAGCATTGAGTACAAGTTTTGTAGGTACAACATTTGCTAAGTATGCATCATCATCTACTGGTAGTGATACTGCACGTGTTGCAAAATGGGATATTCAATTACAAGGAGCAAATTGGTCAAATACAGTTAATTTTAATCTATTTGATTATACTGATGCTAATGTTCAAAGTTTAGGAAGTGATAAAGTTATTGCTCCTGGAACTGAGGGATCATTCACATTTACTGTTGAAAACAACTCAGAAGTAACTGCAAAATACAAAATTGATTTAGCAATTACAAATGCAGGAAATATTCCACTTGAATTTAAAGTTGGAGATGGAGAATGGGCTGCAGCTAGTACAACTTTATCAGTTGTTCCAGAAACTCAATTAGCTATTGGTAGTGATGCACAAGAAACTACTGTCCAATGGAGATGGGTTTTTGAAGGAGATCACACTGCATTAGGAACAGCAGGAACTGCAACAATTACTGTAGCTGCAACAATTACAGCTGAACAAGTAAATTAATTAAAAAACACTTAATTGGTTTAGTGGCAAAACTAATGTAATTTGTCTTTTGAAGGGAGGGGTAGATTATGAAAACTAGAAATTTTAGTTATGGGTTTCTATTTTTTCGTGCTAGCTCTCTCTTTTTACTTTTTAGTGCTGTAATTTCTTTTGTAATATACAGTATAAAGATTAATCCATACACTTCAATTAGTACGAATACTTTTAACATTACTAATGATAGTAATTTAGTAGAAATATCTGATGAAAGCAAAGTTTGGAGTTCAGAAAATGATATTGAAATTTTTAGTACCAAATATAGTAACTCAAATGGTAATTTTGTAGAGAGTGGCAACAGTGATAAGGTTATTGCTCCTGGAACAAGCGGTAGTTATACTTTTAATTTAAAAAATTCTAGTGATGGAACTATTGAATATAGCGTGAAATTAAATGCAATGTTTTTGATTAACAATCAAGAAGTTAAATTAGAAAATGTTCCTCTTAAAACTAGAATTAAAAGTTCTGATGAAGATTATCATTTAGGAAGTGAAGTTGTGTGGGCGTCTATTGATGAATTAAATGAATTTTTAGACTCTGATAAATTAAATCAAAACAATCACGCATACTATACTTTTGATTGGAAATGGGATTTAGAAGAAAATGATTCTTTTGATACTGCTTTAGGGTTATTAGCAAACACACAAGATGTCGATTTTAAAATAACAATATCAACTGAAGCTAGTTTAATTAATACAAATGATAAAGGTAGCAATATTTTAGTAGTTGCTTTGCCTATTGTAGGAATAGTGGCACCTAGCGTAATGGTAGTTTTATTTGTTATCAAGAATAGAAAAAAATTAAAAGCATAAGGTGATTAAATGAAAAAAGTTGGGAAGATTATTTCAATTTTAATTATTTCAATTATTATTGGTTTTAGTAGTTATTCTTGTAGCAGAAAAAATATGTTTAATGATAAGATTCCTATGCCTTTCAATGTTGGTTTGGCAGTTGTTATGTCCGGTAGTATGGAACCAGAATTATCTGTTGATGATTTGATAGTAGTTAAAAAACAGAAAGAATATCGAGTTAATGATGTTGTAATGTATCAAAAAAATGGAAGCTTAATTGTGCATAGAATTATAGATATTTCTTTTGATGGTGTAATTACAACTCAAGGGGATTTTAACAATACACCAGATGAGTCTATAACTATTAAAAATATAAAAGGAAAAGTTATTTATAGTGTCCCTAAGGTGGGATTAATTATTAGTTTTGTTACTTCTCCTTTAGGTGTTTTAATAATCATTGTAGTAATGATAGGTCTATATTTATTGTGTAATAGAGAAAAAGATGATGAATTGGATCAAATGAAAAAAGAGTTAGAGGAATTAAAAAAATAGGAGGACCAAGATGAAGACTAAGAATATAGTTATGCATAAAAGAATATTGAAACTTGGCATGATTATAGTTTTTGTTTTGGCTCTTTTTTCATTTCATCGAGTTTCACAGGTGTGGGCTAAATATAAATCTGTTCTAACGATGAATGAGCAAGCTAAAGTTGCAGACTTTGGCGTTTTAACTTTTTTAGAGTATAAAGCAGATGGCTCTACTTTAGTATCTGGAACTGAAGCAGAAGTAGAAATTATAAATGTTAATCCAGGTGAAAATATTAATAAGAAGATTACAATTTCATTTACTGAAAATGAAGTTGATGTTTATGTCTTTTTTTCAGTTGACGCTGATAAATGGGTTTTAAATAGTTCAAATAAAAATAGATTATCTGTAAAAAACGATACGGGTGATGATATTTTATTTTGGGAACTAAACGATAATTGGAATTATTTAGCAACAGAGTCATTAAGCAGTACTTCTAATAGATATGTTTATTATGCTGTTGCAGAAGCTTATACAGGTTTAGTAGATGATGTTATGAGTCAAATCAATGTTAATTCTTTTGGTTTTGAGGATATTTATATCTTCAATAATAATGAATATTCTTTAGCTTTTGATACTTATGCTATATCGAAGCCAGGCGCAACTCCTGAGCAAGCTTGGGAAAAGGTTAATGGATAATAAAAATGAAAAATAAGGAGGTGAAATTATGAAGAAAAAACTAACGATAGCATTTATAAGTTCTGTTCTTTTGACTTTATTTATAGGGCTTTTTATTAATAAAGCTGAAGCAGAAACAATTAATTATATTTATTTTGATTTGAATTGTGGTAGCGTAACTTTAAATGTTAGTACATATTCTGGTTGTGTTTATCAAACTATAGATGGTGAAACAACTTCTTTAACTGTTAGTGGAACTCATAATTCATCAAATTATTATTATGTTTATCAATCTAATGATTCTAATAAAAGTAGTACAGGCGTCATAAATGGTAGTACCATCGTTCCTACTTATGCAAGTTTAAAAAGTGTTACTGATAGTTTTATTAATGAAACTGATGTTGAAAAAGTTATTTCAACTTGGAGAACAGAAGCAACTAGTGCAGGAAGAACAACAACAGGGAATTTTATTGCTTTATCTGGAGCATTGAAGGCTAATATTACTATCGATAATATTTGGTCATCATTTCATGAATATGGAACAGGTAGAAGAAATGGTGGAATTAGCTTTATATCATCTTCTGGTTCTAACGTTACTATTAATTTGAAAGGTGAGAATCGAGTAGGAAATATATATTATTCTAGCAGTAGTTCGAATACAAATACATTTAAAATTACTAGTGCTGATGGAAGTAAGAAAACAACTGGCGCACTAGTTGTTGCTAATATTAATTCTGGAACTAATACCAATTATTGGGATAGTGCTATTGGTGGAAGTGATAGTGGTGGAGATTATTCTAAAGGTATTGTAATAGATGGAGGTACCATTTATGCTGGTACCAATAAAGCTGATAACTCTACTGCAATAGGTGGCGGTGGAAATGGATATGGTGGAGTTACTATTTCTGGTGGAATTGTTACTGCAGTGAGCCATACTACAGGAACCGCTATTGGAGGTGGAATTGGATATTCATCTAGAGGCGGAGATGCTTATGTCAAGATAACAGGTGGAACAGTGTATGCATATAATTATGGGCAAAATTATAAGACTGACTTTGTTCCTGGTGTAGCCATAGGAGGAGGAAGTTCTTGTCTTAACACTGGAAATTTAGAAACTACAGTTGAAATAACAGGTGGAACTGTTTATGCACAAAGCGTTGGTGGAGTTGCCATAGGAGGTGGTAGCAGCACTAACAAAAATGGAGGAGACGCTACTATTATCATTGGTGGAACAGCAAATGTAACAGCTAAGAGTGTAGAGGGTTCTTTTACTTATGATGGTATATCCTATGATATTGCTCCTGGTTCTGGAATAGGGGGTGGAACAGGAGGTGTTGGTGGAAATGGTGGATCTGCCACTGTTACTATCACAGGAGGTACTATAAATTCTGGTACTATTGGAGGCGGAGAAACAAATAACAAAAATGGAGTTGTAGGCTCTGCTACTATAGATATAAACGATGGCGATATAACTGGAAGAATTATTATGCACATAGGATCTTTTACAATGAGTGGAGGAACTTTATCTGCTGGAACAGCTACTAATGGTGGATGCGTTCAAATGTATGGAGGAGATGCTATTGTTTCTGGTGGTGAAATAAAATTATGTTCTGCTACTGAAAATGGAGGAGCTATTTACATTGGAGGGGGAACATTTACCTTAGAAGGTGGAAAAATTTATAAAAATAGTGCCGTTAATGGTGGTGGAGTATATCTTGCTGATGGAAGTGTTACTATTTCCTCAGGAAGTATTGAAGAAAATAGTGCAACCACTGGAGATGGTGGTGGAATCTTTGTTGGAGGAAGTGGAACTGTTACGATGACAGGGGGTTCTATTTTGAATAACACTGCTTCAAATGGAGATGGTGGCGGAGTCTACCAAAATAGTGGAACTTATGATTTACAAGATGGAACATTAAAAAATAATAAAGCTACTAACGGAGGCGGCATTTATATTGCAAATGGTTCTTTAACAATTACTACTGGTAATGTTCAATTGAATGAAGCTACTGAAAATGGAGGAGGAATCTTCGTTGGAGGAAGCGGAACTGTTACCACAAAAGGCGGAAATATAATTGAAAATACTGCTGAAAATGGAAATGGTGGCGGAGTCTATCAAAATAGTGGTACCTATGATATGCAAGATGGAACATTAAAAAATAACATTGCTATCAATGGAGGAGGAATATACATTGCAAATGGTTCTTTAATAATCGCCTCTGGAACTGTTCAATTAAATAATGCTACCACTGGGGATGGTGGTGGAATCTTTGTTGGAGGAAGTGGAACTGTTACGATGACAGGTGGTTCTATTTTGAATAACACAGCTTCAAATGGAGATGGTGGCGGAGTCTACCAAAATAGTGGAACTTATGATTTACAAGATGGAACATTAAAAAATAACAGCGCTATTAATGGAGGCGGAATTTATTTAGCAGATGGCTCATTGACTATGACTTCTGGGACAGTTCAATTGAATAATGCTACCACAGGAAATGGTGGCGGAATCTTTGTTGGTGGAACAGGATCTTTTACTATGAAAGGTGGAAATATTATTAACAACACTTCTCTTCAAGGAAATGGTGGCGGAGTCTATCAAAACAATGGAACTTATGAAATGTTAAATGGCTCAGTAAATGATAATAGCGCTACTAATGGTGGTGGCGTATATATATCTGATGGATCCATTAGTATTGAAGATGGAAAAATTAATAGCAATAAAGCAACTACTGGAAATGGTGGTGGCGTATATATAGGTGGTAATGGATCTTTTACTATCAAAGGAGGATCTATTTCTTATAATACTGCTGAAAGTGGAAATGGTGGCGGGGTCTACCAAAATAGCGGTATTTATAATATGTCTAATGGGAGTATTTCTTATAATGAATCTATAAATGGAGGAGGAGCATTTGTAAACAGCGCAACCTTTAGTTTAACAGGAGGGTCATTATCGTATAATACGGCAACTTTAAATGGTGGTGGTTTCTACATTGGAGATAATTCTACTGTTAGTTTAACTAATGGAAATATCAGTAATAATAGTGCTAGCAATGGTGGCGGATTCTATCAAACACAAACTTCACATGAGACAATTACAACTTTATCTGGTGATTGTAATGTTGATAATAATGAATCTGTTAATGGAAATGGTGGTGGCGTATACATTGATGGTGGTTCAATCTTTAGATTTGTTGGAGGAAAAATAATTTACAATAAAGCTACTGCTTCGATTTTACCTGATAATGGTACGGCTGCTAAAAACAGTTCTTACGGAGTAGGTGGCGGCGTTTATATATTGTATGGAACGTTTACAATGTATGATGAAAATGATTTAGCTGGAAATGCAGCAATATTTGGAAACGTTGCTGATTACGCTGCTGATGATTTATTTGCATCAGGAATAAACACTTCATTTGATGCTATCCCTGTTGTATCAATGAAAAAAGATGATGCTTATAGAATGGCTGACTCATGGTTTGAAGATTTTCCAACAGGAGAAGAGCATATTATTCTTGATAACCATGTGAGAAATGATGGAAATAATTCTAATGATATAATTACATCTGTAGGACGTTATAAAAATATTGAAAATATTGATGATAAAGTTATTGCATCTACTGTATTGTATAGAAATTGTCATGACTATATTGCTATAACTATGGGAAATAGTATAGGTAGTCTTACTATTTCCATTGATGATGCTAATATTACATCTAATCATTCATTTATATATAAGATAGAAAGTTGTTCTTCTGAGGGATGTTCTGATCTAAACCCAGAGATTGAAATGGAAGTTCTTCTTTATGTTGGGGAAGATGTAACTATCGTAAATTTACCTACTGGTACTTATAGAATTTATTTGATTCCTGATTGGTCTTGGAGATTTGATGAAAACGTTGATTTTATAGTAACAGAAAATGCTGTGTTAAAAGATGAGGTTTTAGCTACTTATGTAGATGTTAATGTATATACTGACCAAACAACTTTAGTGGAAACAAAGTATACTATCGAGGATAAAAAATATTTTTCTAAGGTTTTCATAACTGAATATGGGGAAGGTGATTAAAATGAATAAAGTTTTAAAATTCATAAAATCTCATATTTGGTTTATACCAATGATTTTATTGATTTTGTCTTTTGCAACATCTTCAGTTCTTGCTTATTATCTCACTAAACAACCTGGTACTAATACAACTAAATTCCAAATGGAATCTAGTCTTAGTAGCACCTATGTTAGGGCTAAGGTTGTTACTTATTGGGAAGAAGTAGGAAGTGATAATTATGTTGCTAAAACTCCTTGGACTTTAAAAAGTGGAGTTACTAGTGTTAAGTGGACTTATATTGATGGCTTTTATTATTATAATGGAATGATTGCCACTACTGATATTTTAGAAGGAATCCCAGTAGGAAATGAATTGATAGATGCTAGTATTTCAGTTGAAAATCTTACTGATGATTATGTTGTAAGTACTAAATATAATGCTAAATACAAAATCGTTTATGAAGTAATAAGTGCAGATATTACTGATGGAGTTTCATCTAGCGTTATTGCTTGGGGAGTTAGTATTCCTGAAAATGGAGTGCCTAGTAAAAATTAAAATAAAAAGGATAGGAAAAAAGCGTTTTTTATTCCTGTCCTTTTTGTTTTATTGAATATTCACAACCACAATACTGTTGTCGATATAAATTAGCTTCTGCTGCTAAAAATGCACCTTTTTCAGTGCCTTTATCTTTTTTAAAATCTGCGACTAAATATTTAATGTTGGGATATTTACTATTTAAAGCTAAACCAATTCTATTAATCATTTGTGAGTTTTTAAATCTTGATACTGATAATACGGTGCAAACGTATTCGTGATTATGTTGACTTGCATATTCAAAAGCATCGTGTATTCTTTTGGAATAACATTTAAAACATCTCCATTTTCCTTCTGGTAAGTCTTTTCCTTTTCTTAAAACTTCCATATAAGATTCGTGATTGTATTCTTTCTCTATTATTTTAATATCATTATAGTTTTCTTTGATATATTTTTTTAATTCTTCAAATCTTTTAGAATATTCTTCGTAAGGATAAATGTTAGAATTAGAATAGAATAAAGTTACATTAAAATATTTAGTTAATAAAGTTAAAGGGTAGCACGAACAAGGAGCACAACAAATATGTAAGAGTAATGATGGCTTATGGTCTAATTTATCAATAACCTTTAGCATTTCTTTATGATAATTGATCTTTTCCATTATTTAATGAACATTGAATCTCCAAATGAGAAGAAACGATACCTTTCTTTAATAGCTTCTTGGTAAGCGTTTAGGATGTTTTCTTTTCCTGCTAAAGCACTTACTAACATTACTAATGTTGATTTAGGTAAATGAAAATTAGTTATTAAATTATCAATAGCTTTAAATGTATATCCCGGATATATAAAGATAGAAGTATCTTCTTCACATTCCTTAAATGTATTGTATTTGGCATAGACACTTTCAAGTGTTCTAGTTGAAGTAGTACCTACTGAGATAATTCTTCTTTTTTCTTCTTTTGCTTTGTTTAAAATATCTGCAGTTTCTTTAGACATATAATAATGTTCTGTATGCATGTGATGGTCTTCTAATTTTTCAACACTTACAGGTCTAAAAGTTCCTAATCCAATGTGCAAAGTAACATCTGCAATGATAATACCCTTTTCTTTTATCTTTTCTAAAAGTTCATTAGTAAAATGAAATCCTGCGGTTGGGGCAGCAGCACTACCATTTATTTTTGCATAAACAGTTTGATATCTATCTTTTTCATTTAATTTTTCATGAATATAAGGTGGTAATGGCATGTTTCCTATTTCCTCTAAAACTTCATAAAAAATACCTTTAACATCAAAATCAAATACTCTAATTCCTTCATCTTTTACTTCTACACAAGTTGCACTTAATTTATCGGAAAATTTAAATTTAGTGCCAAGTTTAGCAACTTTAGCATTACCTATTAAGCATTCCCATTTGTTGCCTTCAATTTGCTTTAAAAGAAGACATTCTATTTTAGCGTTAGTAATATCTTTAATACCAAATATTCTAGCAGGGATAACTTTAGTATTGTTTCTAACTAAAACATCACCGGGTTTTAGATAATCGATAATATCCTCGAAATGTTTATGAGTTATTTTTCCAGTTTTTTTATCTAATACCAATAAACGAGATCTTGCTCTTTCTTTCAAAGGTGTTTGAGCAATTAATTCTTCTGGTAAATCAAAATCAAAATCTTTTACTTCCATTTTAAAAACCTCTTGGATTAGTAGTATTTAATCCATATTTTTCAAAAAATTCATCTTTAAAGTCTTGTAATCTATCGTTTTTGATAGCTTCTCTTATATCTTCCATAAGTTTTACTAAAAATCTAATATTATGAATTGATAATAGTCTTTTTCCTAAACCTTCATCACATTTATATAAATGCCTTAAATAAGATCTTGTGTAACCTTTTTTACATGTATAACAATCACAATTTTCATCAATAGGTCTTAAATCATATTCATTAGCTTTATCTCTAATATTTAATCTGCCTTTTGAAGTCATTAAAGCACCATGTCTAGCGATTCTAGTTGGTAAAACACAATCGAACATATCTAAACCTCTGATAACTCCTTCAAGTATGGCGTCATATGATCCTACTCCCATAAGATATCTTGGCTTATCTTTTGGTAAATAAGGAATAGCGTAGTCTATCATTTTATACATGACTTCTTTAGTTTCTCCAACGCTAGTTCCTCCAATGGAATAACCATCAAAATCCATCTTAACAGTTTCTTCAGCGCTGTATTTTCTTAAATCCTCAAATTCTCCACCTTGAACAATACCAAATAAAGCTTGAGTAGAAGACTCGTTAGCTTCTTTTCCTCTTTTTGCCCATCTTAAAGTTCTTTCAACAGAATTTTTCATATATTCATGTGAACATGGATAAGGGGGACACTCATCGAAACTCATCATAATATCTGCTCCAATTTTGTTTTGGATTTGAATAGATTTTTCAGGAGATAAGAATAATTTTCTCCCATCTAAGTGAGATTTAAAAGTAACACCTTCTTCTGCTATTTTACGATTGTCTGCTAAAGAGAAAACTTGGAAACCACCAGAATCTGTGAGCATTGGCCCATCATAGTGCATAAACTTTTGAACTCCACCATTAGCAGCAACAACATCTTCGCCAGGTCTTAACCATAAATGATAAGTGTTGGCTAAAACAACTCCTGTGTTCATTTCTTTTAGTTCTTCAGGAGATAAGTATTTAACAGTTGCTAAAGTACCAACAGGCATAAACATTGGAGTTTCTACATCTCCATGTGGAGTATGTAATATTCCATATCTTGCTCCTGTTTGTTTGCATATATGTTTTATTTCTAACCAGAAATCTTTGCTCATAAAATCACCATTTTAGATTATATCATATCTTAGATAAAATAAAAAAGAGTCTATTGACTCTTAATTATCGACTTATTCCTTTTTCAAAAATACTTAAATAAACTTTTTTAATAAGATTTGGATCTGTCATATCTTTTGGGACAAGCATGTTTGGATATTTTTTTGTTTCTACAAGAATGATATCAAGATTGTGCTTTTCTGCCAGTTTATATTCTCTTTCTGTTAGATAATCATAGCAAACGATAGCATTAGGTCTAACATCACCTTTCAACATTATTTCTGAATACGCTCTTAATCCTTCTCCTTGATGAGTTTTATTCTTGAAAGCATTTATAGACATATAATCAGGAGTAGAGAAAGAACTTAATACTCCCCTTTCTGTGAAATCTGTGTTAGCATCACCACTGAAAGCAGATATTAAAGATTCAGAATCGATATTTTGATAGAAAGCAAATTTAACATTCGATGATTGATAGCAACGAACATTTCCATCTTCAATCAAAGAAGTTGAAAGCATATTATGATATTCTTGTCCGGTATTATTAAGAAAAGCTTCTGGTGTTAGGGAAGAATGAATAATCAAATTAAAATCCTGTCCATTCATCCTTTTTAATTTCGAAGGATTGTTTTTAATTTCTTGAACTGTTTGTTGTGTTTGTTTGTTTAAATTGTGGACGAACAATCTTTTCATAGTTTCTTCTATAGCATCACATAGAGAAGTTAATTTGACTTCTGAATTACTTAAATCGTTGGAAAATTGTGTTATTTTTTCTATTGGATGTTTATCTTCCTTGATTATTTCTTTTATTGTTGGAATAACATCTAATATTTTTTGAGGAAAAATAGATTTATCATTTTCTAATGAATTAGTATATTTATCTACCATTTCTACAATATTAATTAAGTGGTCTTTTCCATAGTGGAAAAACTTTTGGCATAGGTCCTCGCTAAGATTAGTATATTTTGAATATTTTTTATCTAGTAACTTTTCTAATTTGTTAGCTAAATTAAAATCAATTTCTTTAAGACACTCAATTAAAGCAAATCCAATGTTAGCTTTTTTTTCAAATCCTACTGTTTGTTGTGTTTCAAATGTAGAAAAAGCATAAAACATAAAATCTTCATAATATTCTAAGTCTAGTTCATTATTAGAGTTGTTGAATTTGCCGTTATCTCGTTTGATGTTAATTTCTTGATATAACAACTTTGCTATAGGCATATACATTTGATACATAAGAACCAATCCCTTTCTTCTTTCATTATATCATAAAAAAGATTTGATTGTTATTATCTTAATTGTATTGTTTGGAAAATAAAAAAGCACTTAGATAGTGCTTTTAATTGTTTTCCTCGATTAATTGTTCAGTTGTAACAGAAGATTTTTTTGTTGAAACTTTCTTTTTAGGAAAAGCTATTAAATCTCCTTCTGCTAGTTTGATATCTAGTGTTTCTGCTTCTGGTTTCCAGAATTTCAACATAGATTTTTTGAAGCTTTTTTCCTCGATAGTTGTTTTTAAATAATCTTTTGTTTCTGTAACTTTTATGTATCTCATAATAAAGCTCCTTTCTTTTGAATATAATAATAAACAATTAAGTAATTTTTGCAACAAAAACTTTCTTGGTTGTTTAAAACTGTTACTAACTATATTTTTCCACAATTTTGGGCTTATATGAAAACAAAGTTCAACTATAGTAAGAAAAATATAGATTTTAAAGAGTAAATATGGTATACTTTTTATAGTTTACGAAGGAGGTAGTTTAATGGAAAAAGTTTTAAAATTTGCAGAGAAGAATTTATCCAAAGAAATTACCGGTAAAGGCATTGATAAAGCAATGCGTATTCGTAGCATGGCTTTAAGACTTTGGGAAGATGAAGGTGGAAATAAGAAGATTATTGAAACCGTTGCTTTAACTAGTGATATATGTAATTCAAAGATTTTTTCTAACCTAGAAGGGCAAAGAAAAAAAATTCGTGAATTTTTAGATAAACATGATTATACAGATTATGAAAAAGGTCAAATTATGGATCTTATTGAAATGTTAAGTAGTACTACTGATTATATGAGCAGTCCAATGACTGTTGAAGGTAAGATTTTACAAGATGCAAAAAGACTTGATGAAATAGGTGCTATGGGAATTGTCAGAACTTTTGCTTCTGGAGGAGCAAGGGCACAAGAAGTTTACAAAGAAGGAAAAGAAGCTTTAGATGAAGTGGCTTTTACTACATATAGCAAGGATGGTAATTCATGTATAAATGAATTTTATGACCGACTTTTAAAACTTAAAGACTTGATGAATACAGAAACCGGTGCAAAACTTGCTGAGAAAAGACATAACTATATGATGAATTTCTTAGTTGAATTTTATCAAGAATGGAAAGGACTAAAATAATAATGGGAAGACATTTTGAAGTTAGAAAAGCTGCAATGGCAAAAAGTAATGCGGCAAAAACTAAAGTATATTCTAAATATGGAAAAGAAATTTATATAGCTGCTAAAGCTGGAGTTCCTGATCCAAATATGAATGTAGCTTTAAAAAGAGTAATAGATAAGGCAAAGGCAGAACAAGTTCCTGCTGATGTAATTAAAAGAGCAATCGACAAAGCATCAAGTGGAGCAGATGAATCATATACAAGCGTAGTTTATGAAGGTTTTGGGCCTGGAAACTCTAAATTTATCATTGAATGTTTAACTAACAATGTAAATAGAACTGCATCTGCAGTTAAAACATGTTTTAATAAAGCAAAATCTAAATTAGGTGTACCGGGATGTGTATCTCATGAATTCAATCATAATGCTGTCGTTGCTTTATCTGAAACTGATGAAGAAACAGTCTTAAATGCTTTAATGGAAGCTGATGTTGATGTTGAAGATATTGAAGCAGAAGATGGAGAAGTAATCGTATATGGACCAACGACTTCTTTATATGAGATGAAAGAAGCTTGTGAAAAAGCTAATTTAAAAATAGAATCTTATGAAATAACCTGGATTCCAACTGAATATTGTTCTGTTGAAGGGGAAGAAAAAGAACTATTTGATCGTTTAATTTCTTTACTTGAAGATGATGACGATGTTCAAGATGTTTATCATAATGTACAATAAAGAGAACTTCGGTTCTTTTTTTATTTTCAAAACAAAAAGGATGATTTATAATTTATACAGGTGATGTTTATGTCTAAAAAACTGCATATTCTTAAATTAACAGCATTAATTGTTTTTTATACTACATATATTATAGGAATATTGGTAAAACCATTTAAATTCGTTTACCATAACAAAAAAAGCGAAATGGTCTCAATCTTTGATTATGATTTCAAGAAATATTTTGGTGGCCTAAAGGCATTCTTAATTGTAATGCTAGTAGTTACTTTTATAGTATTAGTGATGCTAGTTATCTGTTTGATAGGAGAATTGGTAGCTAATAAAAAGGGAAGTATGAAGTCTTTTTTGTCTAAATTTGGTTATAAATTAGAAGATAAAGAAGTAAAACAATTTTCTTACATTCTTACTGTTATTATGATTATTAATTTTGCAATACATGGAATAAAATATAAGCCCGATACCTTTTTAGAAGTTAAATTATCAACCTTAACTCCAACCTTTTTAGTGTTTGGTATTGTTATGTTTGTAACATTAGTTATAGTCCATTTAGGAAAGAAAGAAAGAAAAGTGGAAAAAGAACAAGACCTACTATAGGTTCTAAATTAAAAAAATATTGAATATTTATTGATATAATGATAATATTTAGTTAGATAATTCATAGGAGGAATAGTAAAATGACAAGTAAACATTTAATAGAGTGCGTAGCTGTTAAAGTTGGTTTAACTAGAAAAGCAGCAGAAGAAGCTGTAAAAGCTACATTCTCAATCATGGCTGAAGCTTTAGCTGCAAAAGAAGAAGTAACAATTGCTAACTTTGGAAAGTTTGCTGTAAAAACAAGAGCAGCTAGAACTACACGTAACCCAGCAACAGGAGCAATTATCGAATCACCTGAAAAAGATGTAGTTAAATTTAAAGCTAGCAAAGTTTTATTAGACTCAGCTAACTAATACATAAAACAAAAGCTCTGTAAGGAGCTTTTTTTGATAGGAGGATAAAATATGGAAGAAATCGATTATGAAGTGATTAATATGTTGCTTATTCTTGTCCCATTTATTTTGTCTATTTTTGCTCAAAGCTTAGTAATGGGTAAATATAATAAGTATTTAAAAGTAGAGAATGGAATAGGTTTAACTGGTAAAGAAGCTGCTGAGAGATTTTTGAGGGATAATGATGTAACGGACGTTTCAATTGCCCAAACAAATGGATCTTTATCTGATCATTATGATCCTACGAAGAAGGTAATTTATTTATCATCTTCTGTTTATCATGGAACCAGCGTATCTGCTGTTGCTATTGCTTGTCATGAAGTTGGGCATGCAATACAACATAATCAAGGATATTCTTTTATTAAGGTAAGAAGCGCTCTTGTAAAACCTGTGCAATTTGCTAATCAATTTAGTTGGATTTTGATTATTTTTGGCTTACTATTAAGCTTTTCAGGATTGTTCTGGACAGGAATAGTTCTTTTTAGTACTATTGCAATTTTTCAATTAGTAACTTTACCTGTAGAACTTAATGCTTCTTATAGAGCAAGAGAGTATTTAGCAAATGTGGTTACTGGAGAAAGACAGCAACAAGGAGTAAGAGTTGTATTGCGTTCTGCTGCATTTACTTATGTCGTGGGTCTAATAGCTTCTTTAGCAGAAATTTTAAGATTCGTCTTATTATTTGTTCGAAATAATAGAGACTAAAAAAAAGAAGTCAACATTTTCAATGTTTTTAAATTTTAATATGGAAATAATTTTTAATTAGTCTATAATAAAAAGCACAAGTTAGGGGAGTGATGATGATGCCAGGTGTAGAAAATTTTTCAGCATTCTTAGATTGGAGAACTTTATTAATCGAAAATTATAAAAGTTTAGGGTTAGATGAAAGTGATTTAGCTATTATTTTAATAATTGATAGATGTAAAAGTTCTGGGCAACCATTAGTAACTCCTGAACTTATAACTTTAAAACATACAATGAGTTGTGATGAAATCGATTCTAGAATGGAATCTTTAATGAATAGAAAAATTATTGCTATAAGAGATTGTAAGGATGGTTTAGAGACTTCTTTGCAACCTTTAATTGATAAAATGATAGCAAATATGGTTAATGAACAGGCAAGGGCAGTTAATAAAATTAATGACGAAATTTATACTTTATTAGAAAAAAGTTTTTCTCGTCCTTTAACTCCATTTGAAGTTAGTGTAGTTAGAAGTTGGTTTGATAATGGTGAAAAAATAGAAAAAATAAAAGAAGCTATTAATGTTGCTATATTCTCAAATAAGAAAAATATTAATTATATTGATAGTGTTTTGCTTGAATGGAAAAGAAGAAATGATATTGCAGATGAAGGTCAATCTACAGTTACTAGTAAATGGAGAAAGAATTTAGGAGAAACTATTGAACTCGCTAAATTGAATTGGTTGGAAGATTAATGACTGATAAAGCAATTGAAATAATTGAAGTTTTAAATCAAGATTTTAAGGATGCTAAGTGTGCTTTAAATTACAGAAGCATTTATGAGTTGCTTGTAGCGGTTATGCTTTCTGCTCAAACAACAGATGCTAAGGTAAATAAGGTTACAGCATCCCTTTTTTCTACTTTTCCTACGATTGAGTCAATAGCAAATGCAAAAAAAGAAGAGATTGAACCCTTCTTATTTCCTTTAGGCCTTTCTAAAATTAAAACGAATAACTTAATCAAATTGTCTGAAATTATTTTAACTAAATATAATGGTATCGTTCCTACTTTGAAAGATGATTTATTAACTTTACCTGGAGTAGGTAATAAAACTACTGAAGTTATTTTGGCTGAAGGATATAAAATTCCTGCTTTTCCTGTTGATACACATGTTCATAGAATTTCTAAAAGATTAGGTCTAGTTTCAGAGGATTGTTCTGTTTTAGAAACAGAAAAATTTCTAAAATCTTTTTTTGATGAAGAACATTGGATTAGATTACATCATCAAATGATCTTCTTTGGTCGTCAAGTGTGTTTAGCGAGAAATCCTAAATGCGAAAAGTGTCGTTTAAAAAAATTTTGTACTAAAAATCATAATAAAAGTTAGATGTTTTGATGTTTGAAGTAAAAGTATCTAATTTACTATATTTAGCATAATAACTTATTGAATAGTTTCCTTTGTCAAAAAGAGGAAAAGAATATGTTGATTCATTTAAAATAATTTCATATTCTTCGTTATCTGGTAACGTTATTCTTATTACATATTCTATGTCGCCATATATTTTTTCATAAGAAAATAGGCGATTTTTTTCTTTTGTATTGATATTTTCAATATTTAGTAAGAATCCTTCAATTGTAATTTGTAAATCATTTAAATATGACAAATCTTTTGGTGTGATAGTATTGGTGGGAATGTTTTGGTTTTTATAATAAGACTCGACGATCATATTTGGTGGAGTATATTCATCAGGAAGTAAATTAGGGCTTCCTTTGATGATGTGAACTTTAGCTATCCCTTCTGGAATTATAAATCGATCATTGCTAGAATTGATGAACTTCATAATCCTCAAAAATAACTGTTTAGCTATTTTAGTTCTAGAATCTCCAGAGGCATTAAAATAATTTGTTTCATTATCTTGATCAAATCCTGTCCAGATTGAAATTGTGTAAGATGGAGAATATCCATTTAGCCAAATATCTTTACTAGCATTAGAAGGTAAGTTATATTTTTTAATCGTATTGGAATCAAAACTTGATGTTCCTGTTTTAGCTGCAATTGAGACATTAGGAATGGATACTTCTCCAATTCCCCAGTAGTTGTTGTTTACTACATTTTCTAAAACATTGCTAATTATAAATGAGGTTTCTGAACTTATAATTTGTGTTCCTTTCTTTTCAAAAGTGTATATTTTTTTTGAATCGTCTAATAACTCTATTTTAGAAATAGTTAAGGGTTCATTATAAACTCCTGATGATGCTAACATTGAATAAGATGCTGCCATATTGAAAGGAGAAACCCCTGTTTGGAAAGCTCCTAATCCATATGCATAGTTAAATTCTGCATCTAATAAATTCAATTTTTCAAGGTAGGAAGTTACGTTTTTTAATCCAATTTCCTCGATGACTTTTTCTAGTGTTATAAGTGCAGTAGTATTTCTAGAATATCCTAGTGCTTCTTCTATTGTGATTTGTCCCATATTAATGTGATCTGCGTTGTTTACAATAGTATTAGAATTAGGATATGAATATTGAATGTCTAAAAGTGCTTCTTGACTAGAATAATCAAGATGTTCAATTGCTAAGGCATAAGAAAGAATGGGCTTGATTGTTGAAGCTGGTTGTTTTCTCATATTGTAAGCGCGATTAAAAATTCTTTGTCCATGATAGTTCCTACCTCCTATTATTCCTATTACATGTCCTGTGTTATTTTCAATGATTGCACCAGCTATTTGTTGATTTTCATCATTAAATTTAATGATACTATCTTCTCCTTTTTGGATAGTATCAATCAGTTTTTGTAAAGGAGAATTCATGTATGTGGAGATTTTCATAGGAGTTATAAAAGGATCTAGGCCTGTTAATTCTTTTACTTGGCTATAGACTACATCTAAATATGCTTGATAATCATAGGTGATTTCAATTTTGTTAGAATTCACAAGTAAATTTGAAACATGAATATTTTTAGCTGCTAGCAGTTGTTCTTGGTTGATATATCCATGATGATACATTAGTTGCAAAACCGTGTTTTTTCTATTGTTAGCAGCTTCTGGATTTTTTATGGGATTGTACAAAGAAGGAGCGTTTACAATTCCTGCTAGTAATGCAGCTTCGGGTAAAGTTACTTGATTTATTGGTTTATCAAAAAATTTGTAGGAAGCGTTATTAACTCCAATTGTCGTGTTATCAAAATAAATTCTGTTTACGTAAGTAGTTAATATTTCTTCTTTTGTCATTTTTTGTTCTATATCGTAAGCGATTAGTGCCTCTTTTATTTTTCTTTCCAGTGATTTTTCGTTTGTTAGATAAAGGTTTTTGACTAATTGTTGAGTAAGAGTTGATGCTCCTTGAACTATTTGCTGTTCTTTTAAATTGTTGATAGTAGAGGAGATAACTCTTGCTGGGTCTATTCCATCATGGATAAAAAATTTTGAATCTTCTGCGCTTATAAGCGCGTTAATAAAAACATCAGGCAAATCTGAATATTCAATTTCTTCTTTTTCTTCTTTGCTTAATGTTTTGATTATTTGATTATTTGAATCTAAGACGATGCTGCTTGGTATATGAATAATATCTTCAACATTAGCGTATGTTGTGTCCTTTGCTAATTTAAAGATGTAATATCCTGATAAAGTGAAAGTTAATACTACGAATATACATATACTATTTATTAAAATTTTTAATAAAGTTTTCATCGATTATTTTTAGATAATCTAAACGAAGTGCATATCCTTCTTTTATTTTAAAACCTTGTTCTACAAATGTTTGATAAGGTATGGATTTGCGAGCTCCAGCTTCATAAAATTGAATTACTATTTGTGCTGGTAAAACATAAACTTCTTCTTTTTTTCGAAAACTTACGATAATAAAAGCAATTCCTTTGTGTTCTAAAACACTTTTTAAATGTTCAATTTGATGCGCATGGATATTTGCTAATGGGAAAGATGTTGCGTTGTTCGTTTCTTTTGCTTCAAAATCTATATAATATCCTTTGTATACTCCATTGTAATCAGTTGTGCTTGGTTGTTGAAAGTAGGCCTCTACTATTTTTGCTTTTTCATAATCCATTTTAACTAATTTAATTGGAGTGGGTTTTTTATATATTATGGCGATGTTATTGTTACGATAATATTCGTTAGTAATGTTAATAGATTCCTCTAAGTCCATTCCTCTGTTTCCTGAACTAATTAGAGGCTTATTGTATGTTTTCTTTCCATTTGGATAATTTACCATAATATACACCCTAACTTTCTATAGTAGTTTGCCCTTGACTATTAAAATTATAACGAATTTTTACCACAAATAACAATTTTTTTTATTATTTACTATTGTAAATATTTAAAAAATTAATCATAATGTAAAAGACAGGAGGATTATGTTAGATGACTACAATAAAAACTAAACTTAATTCTTCAGATGTTTTAGATAAGGAATTTAAGATTAAACCTAAGGGATACGATGCTTTAGAAGTTGATAGTTATTTAGATTTAATTATCGAAGATTATAAAACATATGAAGATTTATCTAATCAATTTAAAATGCTTCAAAAAACTAACAGCGTTCTTCGTAATAAAATTACTGATTTAGAATTAGAAGTGGAAACACTTAATAGTAAATTAGGTGAATATCGAAATGCTACTGGTGGTGCTAATATGGGAAATATTGACTTATTAAAGAGAATTTCTGAGTTAGAACAACAAGTATACAATTTCGAACAAAAAGAGAAGAAAGCTAAAGCTGCAGCAGCAAAATAGTTTACAATTCAGTTCTGACAATCGCTACGAAAGTAGAGGAAAGTCCATGCTCGCACCAACTGAGATGTTGGTAGTGATTGTGCTAATCGAAAAAATAAGGTTAGGCAGGCTGAGTACCTGACAGCTGGATAGAAACCTAAGTCAATTGATATGGTGGAATCCTATAAAAGTGCCACAGAGACGATGCTAAATAGAAATATTTAGAGTGGAACGTTGGTAAACCTCACAAGCGAGAAACCCAAATTTGGTAGGGGAATTGTTGTTTGATAAATGAATCAAATAACGGATGCGAAAGCATAGATAAATGATTGTCTAATACAGAACATGGCTTATAGGACTGAAACTCAATATAATCAGGGAAACCTGATTTTTTTATTTATCAACAAACATTAATGTAAAGGTAGTATTTAATCCCTGTTTTTAGTAAATTTTTCTTGGAAGTGATGAAAATGTTTTATATAGAAATCTTAGGAATGGAAAGCAAATATAGTAAATGGACTCCCAAGAATGCTTATTTAGGCCCTGAAGGTAGAAGTGAAGTTAGATGGTCTTGTGAAAGATTGTTATTAGCTTTTGATTATATAAGGGAAGAAAAATTTCAGGAAGCAAAAAAAGTTGTCGATGAGGTTTTGCAAGGTAGAGTTGAGGTTCATGAACTTGCTAACAAAGTTCTTCTATTTGTTAACGACCTAGAAAATGTAGCAAAAAATAATCCTGATAATTTATATGAAGAATTAATTAAAGTGTGTGATAAATATGAAGAACTTTCATGTAAATCAGACTTTAATAGAAAAGCAGAAAAAATTAAATTTGATGCGTATGTTGAAAATTTATATACTCATATTGATGCAGAATTTGAACATATTGATAGTTTAATTAGTAATAGAAAATATGAAACTGCAAATAATCATATTATCTTTTTGACTAAGAAATTATTTAAATACCAAGGAAATTGTATGATATCTATTCGTGATTATTATGATGAAGTTAAGGATTATCAAAAAAAGATTGAAAGTTATATCAAAAAATCAGAAAAGAAATTAATGGAATGTAATCCTTCTTTTTTGAAACAAAAAATTGCTGATAAAATAAAAAGAGCAATGGTAAAAGAAGAGTTTGACAAAGTAATTTATGAATATAGTTTAATGGAAATTGAGTCTGATGAAATTGAAAAATTATTAGATCTATGTTCTCAGTTAAAGGAAATAAAACAAAGTACATTACCAAATGATATCAAAAAAAGTTTTTATGTTGATATTTGTGAAGATGAAGGGTTTAATGATTTATCAGAAAAATTCAAAAAAATTAATATAGAAAAATGTAATAAGAAAAAGGGATAGTTGATATCCCTTTTATTATTTTATAATAAATTGAGTGATATTTGTTTTTTGTTATGGTAAAATAATGGTAATTTAGGGAGGAAACAAATATTATGAATTTAGCAAACAAAATTACGATATCTAGATTATTCTTTGTAGTGGCTATGCTAGTGCTAGTTCTAGTATGTAGTGGCAATGAGTCTTTGGCAGGTTATGGCTGGGCTAAGATGGTTGCTGGGGGAATATTTTTAGTAGCAGCGTTGACTGATTTTTTAGATGGACATATTGCTAGAAGTAGAAATATGGTTACAACATTTGGTAAGTTTTTAGATCCAATAGCTGATAAAGTCTTAATAAATTCAACTTTTATTCTATTTACTGCCGGAGTTTTCCCATCTATTAGGTTATCTGCAATTATTACGATAATAATGGTTGTCAGAGATATTATTGTTGATGCAATTAGAATGATTGCTGTTGAAAAGAAACAAGTTATTGCAGCTTCCATCTGGGGAAAATTAAAAACTGTTATGCAAATTGTAGCATTAGGAACTATTTTCTTTATCCCAGTGAAATATATTGAAGTGGGTTATGTTTTAGCTTGGATCGCAGCTGGAGTTTCTTTGTTATCAGGCATTGATTATTTCTGGAAGAGTAGAAAAATTGTTCTTGAAGGAATAAGATAGGAGAAAAATATGGCTGAAAAAAAGAATGATAAGGATGTTGCATTACAAGAAGCATTAAAAATGATCCAAAAGCAATATGGCCAAGGATCTATTATGAAATTAGGTGAAAGAGCTTCTGTTACAGTTGATGCTATTTCATCTGGTTCTTTAGTTTTAGATAAAGCTTTAGGAATTGGAGGATATCCAAAAGGAAGAATTATTGAAATTTATGGTCCTGAGTCTAGTGGTAAAACAACATTTGCTCTACATGCTATAGCAGAAGTACAAAGAAAGGGTGGTAAAGCAGCTTTCATAGATGCTGAACATGCAATTGACCCTACTTATGCTAAAAACTTAGGAGTTAATATTGATGAACTTATTTTGTCTCAACCTGATTCAGGTGAACAAGCAATGGAAATTGCTGAAATACTTATCAAGAGCGATGCTGTAGATTTAATTGTTGTAGACTCTGTTGCTGCTTTAGTTCCACAAGTTGAATTAGATGGAGAAATGTCTGATCAAACTGTTGGAGTTCAAGCAAGACTTATGTCTAAAGCATTAAGAAAATTAGCGGGAGCTTTAAATAAAAAAGAATGTACAATTATTTTTATTAATCAATTGAGAGAAAAAGTAGGGGTATTTTATGGAAATCCTGAAACAACTACTGGAGGTAGGGCTTTAAAATTCTATTCTTCTGTTAGATTAGAAATTAGAAAAGGTGAAGCAATTAAGATTAATAATGAACTAATGGGGAATGCTGTTAATATAAAGATTGTTAAAAATAAAGTTGCTCCACCATTCAAGGTTGCATCAGTAGATATTATTTATGGTCAAGGTATTTCTAAAGAAGGAGAAATTATTGACTTAGCAAGTGAGTTTGATATTGTTAGAAAATCTGGCTCTTGGTATGAGTATGATGGTGTAAAGATTGCTCAAGGTAGAGAGGCAGCTAAACAATGGTTAAAAAATAATCAAAAAGAGAAAGAAGATATTATTAATAAAGTTAGAGAACGTTTAGCACTAAAATAGTGTTTTATATAGATAGGAGAGGAAAAGTATGAAAGAAGCAATTTTCCTTATTGTCGGACTATTAGTGGGTGGCGTCATTGGTTATTTATTACTTAAATTTGTGCCAGCTTTTGGTTTAAAGAATGCACAAAATAAAGTTAAAAGAGTCGTTAAAGATGCTGAAATTAAAGCAGAACAAATTACTAGAAGTGCCCAATTAGACGCAAAAACAATTGTTTATGAAATGAAAGCTGAAGCAGAAAAAGAAATCAAAGAAATGAAAAAAGAAATTGCTGAAGCAGAAAATAAATTACTTCAAAGGGAACAAAGTATTGATAGACGTGATATTACTTTGCAAGCAAAAGAAGAAAATTTGGAATTAAAAAATGAACAATTGACAAAAAAATTAGCTGATATAGACAAAAAAGAGGAAGAATTAGATAAAAAAACAGATTTAATCATAAAAGAATTAGAACAAGTTAGTTCTATGTCTACTGCTGAAGCAAAGGCAGAATTGTTTAAAAGAGTTGAAGCAAAAATTTCACAAGAAGTAGCTGCTTATATCAAAAATCATGAAGAAGAAGCAAGAAATACCGCTGAGGAAACTGCTAGAAACATTATTTCTTTAGCTATTTCTAAATACTCGCAAGAGGTTGTGTGCGAATCTACTGTTTCTACTGTTGCTTTACCAAATGATGAATTAAAAGGACGTATCATTGGTAGAGAAGGAAGAAATATTAAGACAATAGAACAATTAACAGGAGTTGATTTGATTATTGATGATACTCCAGAAGTTATTACAGTTTCTTGTTTTGATCCAATTAGACGTGAAATTGCTACTAAATCTTTAGAAGCATTAATTAAAGACGGAAGAATTCAACCAGGAAGAATAGAAGAAATTGTAGAAAAAGTTAAACAAGAAATTAACACTATAATTCTTAAAACTGGTGAAGAAACTTTATTTGAATTAGGATTACCAAAATTAAATAAAGAATTAGTAGAATGTATTGGTAAATTAAAATATCGTACTAGTTATGGTCAAAATGCTTTACAACATAGCAAAGAAGTTGCCCATTTATGTGGAGTAATGGCTGCTGAACTTGGTTTAAATCAAACTCTTGCTAAAAGAGCAGGGCTATTCCATGATATTGGAAAATCAATTGATTATGAAGTTGAGGGAAGCCACGTAGAAATTGGTGTTAGACTTGCTAAAAAATATGGAGAGTCTGATGTAGTAATTAACGCTATTCAATCTCACCATGGTGATGTGCCTTCAAACAATGCTATTTCTAATTTGGTTGCTGCAGCAGATACTTTAAGTGCTGCCAGACCAGGTGCTAGAAGTGAAAGTTTAGAAAATTATATTAAAAGAGTTGAAAAACTTGAAGAAATCTCTAAGGGATTTGAAGGTGTCTCTCAAGCATTTGCTATTCAAGCAGGTAGAGAAATTAGAGTAATGGTAGTTCCAGAAAAAGTAGATGATTTAGCTTCTTATAAAATTGCTAGAGATATTAAAGATAAAATAGAAAATGAGTTAACTTATCCTGGCCAAATTAAAGTTACTGTTATTAGAGAGGTTAGGGCTAGCGAAACTGCTAAGTAATTAAATGAAAATATTATTTATTGGAGATGTTTTTGGAAAAGGTGGAAGAAATGCTGTTAAGAAATTTCTTCCTCAAATTTTAGAAGAAGAAGCTATTGAGTTAGTCATTTGTAATGGAGAAAATCTATCTCATGGGAAAGGCATATTACCTAGACATTATGAAGAAATGATGGATGTTGGAGTAGATTTCTTTACTACTGGCAATCATGCTTTTGCAAAAAAAGAAGGAAATACATTATTTGAATCTGAAGATAATATTATTAGACCTAAAAATATTAAAGAAGAAAAACCTGGTGTAGGAACTAGAGAATTTGATGTTAATGGAACATTGATAAGAGTTACTAATTTGTTAGGAACCTGTTTCATTAATGAACTCGATCCATATAATGCTTTCTTAGAATTGGAAAGTGTAGTTAGTGAAAATAAAGCTAGTATTCATATTGTTGATTTTCATGCCGAAGCAACTGCAGAAAAACAAGCTTTAGCTTACGCTTTTGATGGAAAGGTTAGTGCTATATTGGGAACTCATACTCATATTCAAACGGCAGATGAAAGAATATTAAAAGGTGGAACGGCATATATTACTGATGTAGGAATGTGTGGTTCATACAATAGTGTTATTGGAAGTGAAAAGAAAGAGGTCTTAGAAAGATTTGTAACCGAACAAAAGACGAGGTTTCAAGTCGACGATAGAGCTGATATGTTTTGCGCAGTATTGATGGATATTGACGATAAAACAGGTAAAGCAAAGAGTATTGAAAGGATTTATATTCATCCTTAAAAAGAATATAGGAGGGAAATATTATGACAGAAATTTTAAAAGTATCATCAAAATCTAATCCAAATTCCGTTGCTGGAGCATTAGCTAATGTTCTAAAGGATCAAGAAAGTGTTGAAATTCAAGCTATTGGTGCAGGGGCTTTAAATCAAGCAATCAAAGCTGTAGCGATTGCAAGGGGCTTTGTTGCTTCTACAGGAAAAGATTTATCTTGTGTTCCATCTTTTGCTGAACTTGAAATAGATGGTCAACCAAGAACTGCTATAAAATTATTAGTCGTATGCAAATAAAGATGAGTAATCATCTTTTTTTGTTTCTAATAGTTTTTATTTAGTGTATTATTTATATGAGGTGTTGCTATGGTAACAATTAATAATGTAACAAAAGTTTTTGATAAGTCTTTCAAAGCTGTAGATGATTTATCTTTGGAAATAAAAGAGAATGAAATATTTGGTATTTTAGGCCCTAATGGTAGTGGAAAAACAACTACTTTAAAGATGTTAACAGGCGTTTTAAGTATCGATAAAGGCACTATCAAAATCAATGGTATTGATGTTGAACAAGATCCGTTGAGTGCTAAAAAAATATTTGGATTCGTTCCTGATTCCCCTGATGTATTTTTAAAGTTAACAGGGATGGAATATCTTAATTTTTTGGCTAATATTTATGAGGTCTCAAAAGATGATAAAGAACAAAGAATTTTAGATTTAGCTAATAAGTTTGAAATGAAAGATAGTCTTATGAGTAAGATAGAGAGTTATTCTCATGGTATGAGACAAAAGATTGTCGTTATGGGGGCTTTACTTCATAATCCAAGTGTTTGGATTTTAGATGAACCTTTAACAGGTTTGGATCCTAAGTCTTCTCACACTTTAAAACAAATGATGAGGGAACATGCTGATAGGGGAAATAGTGTTATTTTTTCTACTCATGTGCTAGAAGTAGCAGAAAAAATATGTGATCGTATTGCTATTATTAATCGTGGTAAATTGCTATTTTGTGGAACTTTAGATGATTTGAGAAATAAGTTAAATGATGATCAAAGTTTAGAAGAAATGTTCTTGGAGATGGTCAAAGATGTCTAATACATTGTTATTAACTAAGGTTTTGATTAAAGGGATGTTTTCTTTTGGGTCTAAGAAAAAAGGAAAATTTTTAGGATTGTTTCTCGCTGCTCTTTTAGTAGTTTGTTTTGTTCCTTTTGCGATGCAGGCTAAAGATTTAGCAATTTTCTTAGGAGAAACAGGATCAAGTTTAATGATAGAAATGTTAGTTGTTATGAGTACACTTGTTTTAATGATGATTTCTCTTATGACTAACATTGGAGTTGTTTTCTTTTCTAAGGATAATGATATTTTATTGCATATGCCTCTTAAACCTAGAGAAATATTTTTTGCTAGAAATATTATTGTCTTAATTAGTTGTTATTTTCTAGTTTTACTATTATTTTTGCCTTCTTCGATAGGGATAGGTATTGGACTTGAATTGGGAGCATCGTTTTATATTTTTACAGTAATTGTTAGCTTACTTTTGCCAATTATTCCTTGCTTTTTAAGTAGTTTAATTACTTTATTAATGGTAAGATTTTTAAAATTTATTCGAAACAAAGATGTTTTAAATTATTTAACGATGATTGTGGCTTTAGCAGTTGGTATTGGTTTTTCTATTGGAATGGAATATTTAATGCCTGTTGTAGATGAGACTACTGATGTTATGGCTTTAATTAATAATTATAAAGTTTTTATTGGTAACTTAGGGTGGTTGTTTCCTTACTCAATTCCTTTGATGAAAATTGCTAATATTGCGACTTCTTTAATTTACAAGTTAGTCTATTTATTTGGAATTATTGGAATTGGTTCTTTTTTGGTTTATTTATGTTGCTTTTTGGCAGATAAGATGTATTTTTCATCTCTTTTGAAAATAGCAGGGTTTGCAGGAAAAAAGAAGAAATTTGATGAATTGAAATTCAAAAAGAAAACATCTAATAGTGGAGTAACAAAATCTTTAATAAAAAGAGAGTTTTCAGTGATATTTAGGACTCCTATGTATTTAATGAATATGGTTATACCTATAGTTTTTCCTCTTTCTGTTTTGTTTGTTTTAATCCCCATTACTAATGAATTAAGTGCAGATGATTTGTTGACTTTATCATATTTTATTAAAGATTATGTATTATATGGTATTTTTATCATTGTATTTTTATGTTCGTTTGGTAATTTATCAAGTCCTGTGATGTATTCCAAGGATGGAAACACTAATGGTAGTATAAATTATTTGCCTGTTTCATTTATGAATTGTTTTTTAGTTAAAGTGTTCATATCAACAATATTTTCTATTATTCCATATGCTGTTTTGGTTGTTGTTTCCCAGCTTGTTTTAAAGTTTGAACTTTTAGAAATCATTTTCCCTATTTGTTTAGGATTGCTTTTAAGCATAACTATGTGTTTTGTTGGAGTTTTCATCGATGTAAATAGGCCTAAAATAAAATGGAATAATGAGGCAGAGGCAGTAAAAAATAATCTAAATGTTTTTATTTATATGATAATTCTATTGATATATGTTTTGTTAGCTTTTATTTTAGAAATATACACAATTTTATTGTGTATTATTACAATTGGCTTTATAATTGCACTAGTTTACAAAAATGAAAGCAAATATATTGATAAACTTAGTTAGGAGTAGATGTTAATGAAAAGATGTAATAGTTTACCTTGTTTAAAAGAGGCGGGTAAAAGAAGTAAAAATGAAGTCGAATTAATCAAAGAAGAATTACACATTCCTTCTTCAATGATTGATTTTGGTAAAAATAAAAAATATTATATTAGAACTTATGGTTGCCAGGCTAACGAAAGGGATAGCGAAACTATCGCTGGTATTTTAGCTGAATTGAAATATGAAAGAACTGATAATCATAATGATGCTGATATTATTATTTTAAATACTTGCGCAATAAGACAAAATGCTGAAGATAAGGTTTTTGGAGAAATTGGTTCTTTAAAGGCTTTGAAGAAAAATAATCCTAATTTGATAATAGCTGTATGTGGTTGCATGGTTCAACAAGAAAAGAGTGTTGAAATCATCCTTAAAACTTATCCTCAGATAGATGTAATTTTTGGAACTCATAACATTCAAAGATTACCTTCTTTAATTGAACAATGTTTAAGAAATAAAGCAAAAATTATTGAAGTCTTTTCAAAAGAAGGGGAAGTAATCGAAAATTTACCTATTCAAAGAGAATCTAATTTAAAAGCATGGGTAAATATAATGTATGGATGCGATAAGTTTTGCACATATTGTATTGTTCCTTATACAAGAGGGAAAGAAAGAAGCAGACTTATGGAAGATATCCTTGAAGAAGTAAAAGAGTTGAAAGAAAAAGGATATAAGGAAGTAACTTTACTTGGACAAAATGTAAATGCTTATGGAAAAAATTTAGACAAGGGTTATGATTTTGCAGATTTATTAGAGGAAGTTGCTAAAATTGGTATAGAAAGAGTTAGATTTACAACTTCTCACCCTTGGAATTTCACAGATAGAATGATAGATATTATTGCTAAATATGATAATTTAATGCCTTTTATTCATTTACCTTTACAATCAGGCGATGATAATATGTTACGTAAAATGAATAGAAGATATAATTCTGAAGAATATAGAAGATTGCATGATAAAATTAGAAGTACTATTCCTGGGGTTGCGGTTTCTACTGACATTATTGTTGGTTTTCCAAATGAAACAGAGGAGGAATTTCAACACACTCTAGATATGGTTGACTATTGTAAATATGATAGTGCTTTTACTTTTATTTTTTCACCAAGAGAAGGAACTCCTGCAGCTAGAATGATAGATGAAACTCCAATGAATGTTAAAATGGAAAGATTCAATAGATTGTTGGAAAAAGTAGCAACTTATTCGCGTATGAGAAATGAAGCTTACATAGGCAAAACTGTGAAGGTTTTAGTGGAAGGTGTTAGTAAGAAAAATGATGATATTTTATCTGGATATTCTGAAAGTCAAAAATTAGTTAATTTTAAAGGCAATAAAGATAATATAGGTAAGATAGTTGATGTTAAAATAACTGATATTACTTCTTGGACTCTTTTAGGGGAAGAAGTAAATGGATAATATTCTTTTAGAGGCAAAGAAACTTAATGCTTTAATTAAAGATTCAAGTGAATATAAGGAATATGAATCTTATTTACATCTAAAAAACAATTCTCAAGAGTTAAAAGATTTATTTGATAAATTACAACAAGAAAAGAAAAAAGTTTGTTTAAAAGAAGGAAATCAATCTTCTCCTGATTCTTATTATAAAATTAAGGAAAAAATTGATCATCATCCTATTATGGTTAATTATCAAAATTCATATGAAAAACTGAATCAATTTTTAATGCAAATTTTTAGTGTTTTAAACGTCGATTTATAATTTATTAACATAAATTAGTTTGTGTATTTTATTTCTATTTTTATTGTGTAATAATACTGAAAAACAAGGAGATGGAAAGTATGAGATGTAGAAAATGTGCATATGAAATTGGTAATGCAAGAGTTTGTCCTGCATGTGGTACTGATCAAGGTCATATTAAACCATTTAAGAAACCTAAATTCGATAAAAAAGCGTTTTTCTTGATTAAAACTTCTGGAAAAAATCATAAAAAAATAGTGAGAAATTTTATTTTAAGTATTGGTTTGTTCTTTGTAGGTTTACATTTTATTAAAAATATTGAAGGTGTTGATAGAACAAAGGTTATTCCTGTTGCTATTCTAATAATGGTTTATCTAGCAACACAAACTTATCTTGGATATAAAAACCCTGCGATCGATAAGTCTGCTGAATTTAAATTCAGAGCAAGATTTAGTACAGGGCTTATAATATTTTATGTGGTGTTCTGTTTGTCCACAGAAATCTTAAAATTGGTATAGAGGTGTAAGTTATGGCTCAAACAAGAAAGTTTAAATTTTTTGGGGAAACTAAAATCCCTTATTTCATTAATAGATTATTATTTCCAAATGAAAGAATTGCAGTGGCTTTAAAAGCTTTTAGAGATGTTGCTGTTATCACTGATAAAAGATTCTTGATTATTAACCAACAATATTTGTCTGGTAAGTCAGTCGAATATGTTACATTCTTATATAAAAATATAATTAATTATTCAATCTCTACTCCTGGTATTTTAGTAGATTTCGATGTTGATGTAGTTGCTAATTTTATAAATGGCGATGTCGTCCATATGGAATTTTCTAAAGGAAATAATATTGAACAATACATTTTCCTTATTTATGATTTAATTTCTGCTGCATTGGACAATCATCCTTTCCACGCTGGAGTATTCAATCCAAATTTATCTATTCAAGAAAATAACGAACAATTCTTTGAATAAAAAAAGACTAGAATTTCTAGTCTTTTTGTTTTAAAAACAATTTTTCATCTAATAAGATATCAAAATATGAAAGTAGTTCTTCTTTTGAATAAGGATTATCTGATTGTAACCAATCTATCCCAATAGTGGTAATTCCTCCAGTGAAAAAATTAATAATGAAATCGCTAGGCATTAAATATTCTTCTTTGTATTTGTTTTTGCTCATTAAATAATAAAGACTTCTTTTGATTGTTTCAGAGACAAGCATCAACATTTTATCTAAGCTATTACGAAAAATCATTGCTAAATTTTTTCTTTGTGAAGTCATAAAATCTATCAAATTACTTACTATAGATAAATACATTTCTTTAGTGGTTTGATAAGTTTCTTTTTCGATACTTTTTTCAAATATGTATTCTTGTATTCCATCCATAATGTAATTTAACAAGTCATTTTTATCCTTGAAATGATTATAAAAAGTAGCGCGATGAACCATAGATTTTTCACAGATATCATTAACGTTTATTTTATCAAATGGTTGTTCTTGAAGAAGTTGAAACAGAGCCATTGATAAAAGTTTTCTCGTTCTCATTACTCTTAAATCTTCTTTTGTTTCCATTTATGTTACCTCCTTTTGTTAGACAAAAAAATATAATTGTCTAATATTTAAACATTATTTTCGATGTGTAAAATAACGAATATTGAGTATGTAATAATTATTACATAAAATAGGACGTGTGTCAAAAAAATATACAAATGTCTATTAGAGGTGTTGGCTGTGAAGATTGAAGTAAATAATTTAACAAAAGATTATGGCTTTGGCAGAGGCGTTTTTGATGTTTCTTTCAAAGTAAAAAGAGGGGAAGTTTTTGGTTTCTTAGGACCAAATGGGGCAGGCAAGTCAACAACAATTAGGCATTTGATGGGTTTTAGTAAACCTCATAAAGGTAATGTAAAAATTTTAGGATTAGATAGTTTTAACAATTACGATAAGTTTATGATTAAAGTAGGATACTTACCGGGAGAGATAGCGTTGCCAAGTGGCCTTACTGGATATGAGTTTATTGAAATGATGAAACGATTGAAAAAAGTAAAAGATGATTCTTGGCTGAATTATCTGATTGATCTTTTTAAATTAGATCCAAGCGGAGAAACTAAAAGAATGAGTTTGGGAATGAAAAGGAAATTAGCTATTGTAACTGCTTTTATGAATGATCCTGAGATTTTAATTTTAGATGAACCTACAAGTGGACTAGATTTAAAAACTCAAAAAGTTTTTATAGATTTTATTAAATTGGAAAAAAGAAGGGGAAAAACTATTTTATTATCTAGTCATATATTCAGTGAAGTGGATGCTACTTGTGATCGCATTGCAATCATTAAAGATGGAAGGATTGTTTCTAAATTTAAAACTAATGATTTAAAGCATAATCAAGATAAAATTTATAATTTGGTGTTTTCTAATGTTGAGCAAAAAAATAAATTCATTAAAGATGATAGAAGTATAAATGATTATCAAATCATCGAACGTAGTAATAAAGAAATTGATGTTTTAGTTAATGATAAAAAAATAAATGAATTAATAAAAAAATTATCTGAGTATAAAATCCATAGTTTTAAACAAATTAAGGAGACTTTAGAAGAATATTTTATGAAGTATTATAAAGAGGAAAAAGATTTTGGAGGTAACTTATAATGGATGATATTATTGTTGTTCAAAATCTTGTTAAAGATTATGGTAATCAAAAAGGTGTTTTCAATTTAAATTTTAGAATAAAAAAAGGTGAAGTAGTAGGATTTGTAGGAGTTAATGGTGCAGGTAAAACTACTACGATTAGAAATATTATGGGATTTATAAAACCTGATGAAGGAAAAATTCTAGTTAAAGGATTAGATAGTTACTTTGATTCAGATAAGATTAAAAATTATATTGGATATGTTCCAGGTGAAATAGCTTTTCCAGATTTTAAAACAGGCAAAGAATTCCTTTTGTTTCAATCTAAGATGCAAGGGCTTAATGATTTAGATTATGCAAATGTTTTGATGGAAAAATTGCAACTTGATTGCACTGCAAATCTAAAAAGAATGAGCAAAGGAATGAAACAAAAAACAGCGATAGTGGCTGCTTTAATGAACAATCCTGAAATACTTATCTTAGATGAGCCCACCACAGGTCTTGATCCTTTGATGAGATTATCTTTTTTAGAAATAATGGAAGAAGAAAAAAAGAAGGGAAAAACAATTTTTATTAGTTCTCATTTATATGAAGAACTGGAAAGAATTTGTGATAGAGTAATTCTTATTGATGAAGGGAAAATATTGGATATCGCTAATATGAAATTAATAAGAAATAGAAGTGTTCAAAGTTTTAAAATTGAATTTAATAATAAAAGTGATTATAAAAAATTTGGAAAGATGGGGTATGAAATCACAAGAATACAGGATAAATTTAATCAAATAACCATTAATGTTAAAAAAAATAAGATTCAAGAATTATTTAATGATTTATCTATATTTGATGTTAAATTTATTGCAGAGGTCAATTATTCTTTAGAAAAGTATTTTGATTCAATGATAAAGGAGGATAATTATGATAAACAGAGCTTTATTTAAACAATCTAGTAAGGCGAATGCTGGTATATGGGGTTTTGTTACATCCATCAGTTGTGCAATGATTGCAATTGTTATTTTAGTTTTAGGTAATTTAAATGTAAGTGGAATAAGAAATTCAATGGTTAAAACTTTTGTTAAAGATGCAATTGAAAGTTCTATTCAAAAACAATCAGTTACGTATTTTAATATGACTGATCAAGCTTTAATAACTTATGAAAATGAAAAAATTAATAATGCTGATTTGGTAGTTATAGTAGAAGGCTATAAAAATATTAGAACTTCACTTTCGACTAGCGATAATCATGAGCAATCTGATTTAACAGCGAGAGAAACCGTAACAGCAACTTTGGATAATAATAACAAGCAAAAGGTATATTCTTTTATCGATTTTTGCTTGATTGATGAATCAGGAGTTATCGATAAATCTAAATATGATTTTGATTCTAATGTAAAATTATCGTTGTACATTTTAAATATGATTTCAGATTCTATTTATAATCAATTGTTAGAAGAAAATGGAGAAGAAACAGCTAATAATGCCAAAAGTTTCATTGAAACTGCTATTAATGATTATGTTAATCAAATAGATTATGAAGCAACTGAATTCGCTGCTAATTACATTCCTAGAGTTTTAAAAGACGTTTTCATTAATGAATCATTTGATTATCAAAAAGATAAGATGAGAATAAGTGATTATTTTAATGAAGCAGAAATAGAAGAAATATCACGTTCTGCGATTGCTGTTTTTAGAGCAGAAAGCGATATTGCTAGGAAAAGTTTTATTGAACAAATTGAAAATGATAATAGTTCTTTATCGACAGAAGAAAAAGACCATTTAGTGAAAACTCAATTAAGTGAATATAAAGAAACTTATATTGCTGAAATGTCTGGAGGATTTCTTGACGAGCTTCCAGAAGATGTAGCTACTGCACTTAAAGAATTAGGTGGTTTAGATATATATGCTTTAGTAATAGGAGAAGTTTTTTATCGTATGGCAGGAATGTTATTACCAATGGTTTTTGTTATTTTGTGTGCCAATAATTTGATTGCTTCTCAGGTTGATACTGGTTCTATGGCTTACATTTTATCTACTCCAACTAAAAGAAAGGTAGTAGCAAAAACACAAATGGTATATTTGATAATGTCTGTTTTTGTAATGTGTTTGCTTACAACGATTACTAGTATTTTATGTATGTCATTAACAAAAAGCGCAGAGGTAACTATTACTCAAAATCAATTATTGTTATTTAATGTTGGATTTTTTATAACTTTATTTGCAATTTCTGGAATTTGTTTATTATCTTCTTGTTGGTTTAATAGAAGTAAAGTGGCGATTGCTGTAGGAGGAGGTATTTCTATATTCTTTTTAATGATTACTATTTTAGGATTGTTTGGCTTAAAAATCATACCAACTGCTATTAGAATTGATGCAATGAATTTCTTTAACCATATTTCTTTGTTGTCTTTATTTGATACAATGTCAATAATAAATGGCGCAACTTCATTTATTTGGAAATGGGGATTATTAGTAGCGTTGGGTATTATTACTTACACAGTAGGAATTAAAAAATTTGTAAAAAAAGATTTACCTTTATAATAATGTTGCATATTTTGAAAATTCATATCATATCTTATGATGAAAGGATGATATAATGTCGGTATATAGAGAAATAGTAACAAAAGCAGTTGTAGGAAAAGGTAAGAAAAAAGATAATCAAGATTTCACTTTCAAAGTTGATAAAAATCTAAGTAAAGGTTTAGGCTGTTGGATTATTAATCATGAGTTCACTCCAGTTTTTAAGGATGAAAAGACTTATATAAAAGGAAGTTATGATGTAAATATTTGGTATGCTTATGATGAAGATACACAGACCGAATTGTTTAAGTCTAAACAGGAATATGAAGAAGAGATAGTTTTAAAAATGAAGCAAGGAGAAACTATTAAACCACAAAGTGAATTAAAAGCGTTTTGTTTAAAGTATCCTACATGTACTCAATTACAAATAAAAGGAAATGAGATTTATTTAACTGTAGAGAAAGATTTTGCTTTAGATGTAATTGGTGAAACTAAACTTAAAATTCAAGTTAGTAAATTAGATGAAGATGAATGGAGTTTGGAAGATGAGATTGAGAACTCCGTCAACGTTGATTATATAAACAAATAAAAAGTAGATGGTTATTCATCTACTTTTAATATTTCTTCTAAGTATCTTAAATCATTTCCAATATAATAAACAAACTTATCACCTAATTTTTCTTTTAGGCGATAAACACCTTCAATAACGTCATCTGGATCCATTTCAAAGATATCTAAATATTTTAAAATGACATCATCCATAAAATAAAATTTAAATCCTTTTAAGATGTTGTAAATAAGGGCAAAATTTGATTCATCAATACTATCTAAATATTCTTTTGAATAATTTTCTTTAAGCATTTCATAAGTGAAATCACTGACATATTTTCTAATAAACATAGTTATTTCTCCTTATTTATGTATTGTTTAGTTACTAATTCTTTAATGCGCAACCCATATTTGGCTTCGACATTTAAGTTACTCATGAAAAATATCTCATTTATCTTTTCATCTTTAATAACAGGTAGTCCATTTTTTACTAGATAAGATAACTTAACTTCAACTTCTTTTGCAGGATAATTTTTTAATTGTTTTAATTGATTTTTATTAAGAAATTTTTTAATGCCATATAATTCAAACAGTGTGTTTATTTCATGGTTGTTATCATGTAAAGACCAAATCATAGAAAGATTATCTAATTTTTCTTTCTGATAAGAATTTAGTTCTTTTTGATGATTTCTTTGGGTGTCAATCCAACTTCCAAGTTTTTCTTCGTTTGGTGTCATGTATTCATAAGGGACATTTAAATGAAAATTTTCTTGATAGAATGATTGTGCAAGGGAATAATTGTATTCCCAAGTTCTGCTAGCGTTTGAATTAGGAAACTTAAATTGAATGCTTTTTAGCGCTTCTATTTGTTCTTCTGTTAATTTATCAATTGAATGTCTAATTTTTTTTCCTTGAATCATTGACCAAGTGTATAAATTAGGTCCCTTTTCATCAAAATCAATTCCATTTAATGTTTTAAAATGTTTAGGAAATATTGAATGACCATGGTAATCATAAAATCTTTTAGCGATTTCAAAAGTTTGAAACCAGTTGTAAGCTCTTTTTGAAAAAGGAGCTTCGATAGCTTCCAAAAGTTTTATCCTTTCTTCATTCATAATTCTCGCTGTAGGTTTACCTGCAAGTGTATCTCTATATGCGCAGCCTTGTTTTTCAAGCCAAGAACCTAATTTTATTCCATTTTCATCATAATTAATGCCATCGAAAGTTTTAAATTTTAAAGGTATACAGCAGTGTCCATAGTGAAGATAGAATTGTTCTGCTAATGCGTATTTGTCATGCCAACCCATATTATTTCCTCCTTTATTTTTGTTTTTTAGGTGTGTAAGTATTTACAAGTTCTTCTAATGTTATTCCATATTTGGCTTGAATATTTTTACTACTCATAAAGAATAAGCCATTCAATTCTTCATTTATTAGAAGAGGAATTTTATTTGCTTTCATAAATCTTATTTTTGCTTGTAATTCTCTTGCGTTAATTTTGCATAAATTTCTTTTATGATATAATTTATATTTTTCAGAAATTTTTGAAGTTTTTTGATAATTATCAAAATAATCCCATATCATACCAATTTGGTTTAACAAATCAATTTGTTTTTCATTTAAAGTTTTATTTCCATCTTCTCTTTGAAAATAACGAATTCTTTGTCTTTTTATCCAACAACTTAAATTTTTACCTTTAGAGTCATAATGAATTCCATCAGAGGTTATTAAATTTTCTGTAACTTGCAAGTGCCCATTTTCTTCATAGAAGTTTTTAGCTAATTGATACATTTCATCCCAATTCTTATCACTGATGCTAAAGATTAGCCCAATTGATTGCAAGCAGGTTATTTTTTCTTGATGCTTAGCAGGTATTTCTTCGTTGTTTTTTAGCATCATAGAATATTTTGATCTTTTCTTATGAAGCCATAGTCCAAGCTTTATTCCCTTTTCATCGTATTCATAGCCGTTTGTGGTTATGAAATTTTGAGGAATATTTAAGTGTTTATGATGTTTATAAAAGTTTTGAGCTAAACTGAAATAAGTATCAAAAATTTTATCATGGTTGGTTAAAATTTTAACATTAAGATTTTCTATTTTTTCTTTGTGTTCTTTTGAAATGTTCTTTTTATTTTTTAGAATATCATTAATCCATAGTCCTAATGTAAATCCATTTTCATCAAAGTCAATTCCATTAGTGGTTCTAAATCTTAAAGGAATATTACAATGCCCATAATGTTTTTTGAAATTAGATAACATTTCAATTCTATTATTCATAATTTCTACTCTCATTGAGAGAGTAGAAATTAATGATTCTAATTTTTGAATTCTATTTTCATTTAAGAACAAAGGATACTCTAATCCTTTTAAATATTTGTTGTAGGTTGATAAATTTCGATGATACCAATATCCTAAGTTTAATCCATTTTCATCAAAATCAATTCCATTTAATGTTTTGAATTCAATAGGAATATTGCTATCTTGGTAATGTTCTTTGTATTTGATTGCTAGTTGATACATTTCATTCCATTTTTTTGCTAATGGACTATTTTCAGATTCTATCTTTTCACCCCAAACCATTCCAATTGATTCTAATTTTTTTATATGTTTGATAGGCATTTTATCTTTTGAATGGTTATAAATAGCTTTTTGCCTAGATACCCATTCTCCTAATCTAATACCATTTTTATTGTAAGTAGTTCCGTTTGAAGTTATAAAATGTGAAGGCATGATTAAATGACCATATTTTTTATAATATTTACGAGCTAATTTAAATTTTTCTTCCCAACGTAATTCGTTTATATTCATAAAATCACTCCTTGTAAAGTTTAACATAAATGTTAATGAAAGCATTTAAAGAAATCTTTTTATGTGGAAAACAAAAAAATAAGAAAAAATAATTCAATTATGGTATAATATTTTCGTTTAGGATGTGGTTGTAAGTGGAAAAAAAATATTCACCAATGATAATGCAATTTTTAGAAATAAAAAAAGATTACCAAGATGTTATTTTATTTTATCGTGTTGGGGATTTTTATGAGTTATTTTTTGATGATGCTAAGATAGGATCTGTGGAATTAGAGTTAGTTTTAACGGGTAAAGATGCTGGTGTAGAAGAAAGAGTTCCTATGTGTGGAGTTCCACATCACGCAGTTAAAGGATATATTGAAAAATTGGTTCAAAAAGGTTATAAAGTTGCAATCTGCGAACAACTTGAAGAACCTGGTCAAAGTAAAATTGTTAAAAGAGATGTCGTTCAAATTGTTACTCCAGGTGCTTTAATTGATATTGGTTTAGAAGAAAATAAAAACAACTATGTAGTGGCTGTTGATGATTATGCCGATTTCTTTGTAATTGCTTTTGCAGATATGTCTACTGGGGAAACTGGTATTATTAATTGTGAGCATGATTATGCAAGACTTGTTAGCGAACTTGATGCATTAGAAGCTAAAGAAATCGTTATCAATAGTTATTTTGATAAATCTATTATTAAAGACTTGAAAGATAAAAGAAGAATGATTTTTTCCTATCAAGAAGATGTTGAAGATAATTTGGAATTTGAAGATAAATGTTATCAAATAAAAGATGTTAGACAAGTTAGAACTTTCAAAAGATTATTAGCATATTTAACTTATACTCAAAAAAGAAATTTAGATTATATTAAAAATGCTAGAGTCCTAGTCAATTCTACATATCTGCAAATGGATAATTTTACAAGGACTAATTTAGAATTAACTAGAACGGTAAGAAGTTCAGATCGTTATGGTTCTTTGCTTTGGTTGTTAGATAAAACTAAAACTGCCATGGGCGCTAGGATGTTAAAGAATTGGTTGGTTAAACCTCTATCTGATTTAAGAATGATTAATGAGAGATTGAATTTAGTAGAAGCTTTTACTAAAAGATACATTGAAAGAAAAGAAATAGAGGATTGCTTGAAAGACGTTTATGACCTCGAAAGATTGGTGGCCAGAATTAGTTATGGTAGCGCCAATGCAAAAGATTTAATTCAACTGAAAAAGTCTTTGAAAGCAATTCCTAATATAAAGAAAAAATTAATTGATACTAATGAGCAAGCTTTTATAAATATTGCTAGAAAAATTAATGAAATGCCTCATATTGTTGAACTATTAGAAACTGCAATTGTTGATGAACCTCCTTTAAGTACCAAAGAAGGAGGAATGATTAAAGAAGGCTATTCTGTTTTATTAGATGAGATAAAGAGTGCTAGTAAAAATGGTAAAGAATGGATTTCTAATATGGAAAATGCAGAAAGGGAAAGAACAGGAATTAAAACTTTAAAAGTTGGTTTTAATAAAGTCTTTGGATATTATATTGAAGTTACTAAATCATATTTAGACCAAGTTAAAGAAGAATTTGGATATGAAAGAAAGCAAACTTTAGTAGGAGCAGAAAGATTTATTACTCAGGAATTAAAGGAAAAAGAGGAATTGATTTTAAATGCTGAAGATAAGATTGTTAAACTTGAATATGAATTATTAGTTGAGATAAGAGAAAAAGTAAAAAAGGAAACTACTACGATTCAAATGCTTGCAAATTCAATCTCTTTAATTGACTGTGTAAGGGGTCTTGCAGATGTAGCGGTTACTAATCGTTATGTACGTCCTTCATTTAATGAAGAAGGGATTGTAGATATTAAAGAAGGAAGACATCCTGTTATTGAAAAGATCTTAGTTACAAAAGGATATGTTAGCAATGATGTATTCATGGACAAAAGCAAATCATTGCTATTAATCACAGGACCTAATATGGGTGGTAAATCTACTTATATGAGACAATTGGCAATTATTGTAATTATGGCTCAGATAGGAAGTTTCGTTCCTGCTAGTTATGCATCTATACCTGTTTTTGATAAAATATTTACGCGTATAGGAGCAAGCGATGATTTAATTTCTGGTCAATCTACATTCATGGTTGAGATGTTAGAAGCTAACAATGCGATTAGAAATGCAACAGAGAATTCTTTGATTATTTTTGATGAAATAGGAAGAGGAACTTCTACTTATGATGGAATGGCTTTAGCACAAGCTATTGTAGAGCATTTATCTTTAAAAGTAAGAGCCAAAACTTTATTCTCTACTCATTATCATGAACTAACTAAGATAAGTGAAAAGTTACCTAACATCGAAAATGTTCATGTTAAAGTTTACGAAGAAGATGATAAGGTTACTTTCTTATATAAAATAGCACCTGGTTGTGCCAATAAATCTTATGGTATTAATGTTGCTAGATTGGCACATTTACCTAATGATTTGATTGATAGGGCAAAAGAGGTTTTAGAAAGCCTTGAAACTAATAAAGTATTTGATTCTAAAGTTGAATATGTCATTAAAGAAAAAGAAACTTTACCTAACTGGGTGGAAGATGTTAAGTCCGTGGATCCTTTAAATATGTCTCCTTTAGATGCATTAAACTTTTTATATGATTTAAAAAAGAAAATAAAGTAGGTACACAAAAGTGTGCTTACTTTTTTTGTTGTAGAGATAGATAAAAAAGCAACATTCCACATCTTTTGGTTAATTTATGGTTATATAAAATAATTTATTTTATAGTTTTATTGGTGATTTATATGGATTGGAATCAAATGTATAAAATGTTGTGTAATTATAAAGAAAAAAATGGAAATTTAAAGATAGATTTATATTTTAAGACTTTGGATGGTTTTTCATATAGCCATCGTGGGGTATATTTGAAAAAGTGGTTGAATGCACAACAATTGTTTATGGAAGATTATCAAGATAGTGAAGATTTGGAAGTTCAAAGAAGAATAACTTTACTTAAAGAACTAGGAGTTAAACCAGGTAATAAACTGGCAAGACGAGTAATGGAAAGTTGGAGTTCTAACTATGAAGCAGCAAAAAAATACTTAGAAACTTATGGTAATTTAGAAGTTCCTGAAGATTACAAAACTGAAAAAGGTGTTCATTTAAGAGGTTGGATTGTTTTACAAAGAAGATTTGTGAAAATAAAATCAACTTCCATTGAGCAAGATGTAATTAACAAAATAGAGAAACTTAGAGCAATTGGAATAACTGCTAATTTTCAATTTCAATCTATTAAAGAAAAAAGAAGAGAAACGATTAAAAGATGGGAAGGTAAACTTGCATTAGCAGAAGCCTATAAACAACATTATAAAGACTATAACATCCCTACTACTTTTAAAACAAATGATGGCGTTACTTTTGATGAAAATGGGTTTGAACTTGGAAGGTGGTATCACGCACAAGTTGCACTATATAATGATAATAAAAAGTATCCTAATATTCATTCGTATCTAACGAAAGAAATGGCTGAAAAATTAGAAAAATTTGGATTACCATATAAGCCAACATGGGATAGTTGTTATAATGCAGCAAATAATTTTTACAAAAAATATGGACATATAAATTTACCTCATATTAAAACAATAAATGGAATTGATTTTGATAAAAATGGAACTTTCTTGGATGCGTGGGTAGAAAAACAAAAATCCCGTTATAGAAATAATAGGATGAACCATGATCAAAGACTTAAGTTTAGTAAATTTATGCCTATGTTAAGTGATTCACCTGAATGGAAAAGTTTTTATAATCTAGCAAAATCATATTATGAATTTCATCGACATTTGTTAATTGATGAAAGCTTTAAAACAAATGATGGAGTTTTCTATGATGAAAAAGGTCTTGAACTTGGAAAGTGGATTAAAAAGCAAAAAACAAGACATTATCAAAATAGTAAGTTGATATCTAATGAACAAATTAAGATGTTAGAGAATATAGGGATGATTTGGAATACTCGTACTAATTATAAAGAAGTTAAACATTTGTGTGAACAAAATGGAATATGTTTTGATTATTTTAAAAGTGATTTGATTAGAATTTCTGAGAAGGAATTACGAGCAAAGATTCAATATATGAAAGAAAGAAACATGGATTTGATAACCAATGATAAATTAAATCCTTTCTTTTTTATGAGTGATTTGAATTTGAAAGCTAAATATGGTTTAAGCAGAGAAGATTTAATAAGATTTTATGGAAAAAAAAGATAATATAAGGAGCAAAATTATGACGTGGGAAGAAAAGTATCAATTAGCAGTTAATTTTTATAATCATTATCATCATTTAGATATGCCTGGAAAATTTAGGACATTTGATGGAATTAATTATGATGAAAATGGGGAATATTTAGGAGCTTGGATTAAGGCAAATAAATATTGTAGAAGTGGAAATCCAAATTTTCAATATATTAAATTGAATGAGAAAAAAATCCAAGCATTAGACAAAATTGGAATGATATGGGAAAATGCAAAAGGCATCGGTTGGAATGAATATTATAACTTAGCGATTCAATATTATAATCATTATGGCCATTTAGAAATGCCTGCTTTATTTAAAACGTTTGATGGTATTAATGAAGATGAAAAAGGTTATAAGTTAGGTGTATGGATTCAAAATAATAGGTCTCATTTCAAAAAAGGAATTCTAAAAGAAGATAGAAAGATTTTATTGGATAATATAGGTATGGTTTGGAGTGTTGATCAAATACGTTGGAATTTAATGTATGACTTAGCATGTAAATATTATGAACATAATCATCATTTGAATGTTCCTATTAGTTTTAAAACTTTAGATGGATTTAATTATAGTGAAAATGGTTATAGCTTAGGAACTTGGGTACAAACTCAAAAAACTCGTAATAATGATAATTATCAGTATTCTAGAATTACTGATGAGCAAAAGTCAAAATTAGAAAAATTAGGAATTATTTGGAATATAAGTGATACATCTTGGGAAGAAATTTATTTGTTAGCAGAAAAGTATTTTAATCATTATAAAAATTTAAATGTTCCTAATAACTTTAAGACAAAAGATGGAATTCATTATGATAATGATGGTGTTAATTTAGGCAATTGGATATGCACTAATCGATCTGTTATTTTTAGAAGAAATGAATCTAAAACTTATCAATATCGTAAAGATAAATTGGATAAGATTGGAATGATTTGGAATTTGCAAGATGCTCAATGGGATTTTATGTTTTCTTTGGCTGAAAGACATTTTAGTTATTATGGGGATTTAGATATACCTTATTCTTTTAATACTTTTGATGGAATAATTAAAGAAGAAGATGGTTATCGATTAGGAGATTGGATAAGTAATCAAAGGGTATTGTTTAAGGATAAGAAAGATAAATATCGTGGATTAAACCAAGAAAGAGTTGATAAACTAAACAGCATTAATATGATTTGGGATGCTAACGAATATAAATGGAATAAGATGTATGGATTGGTAAAAGAATATTTTAATTACTATGGAAATGTAAAACTTCCTATTGGTTTTAGAACCACGGATGGAATTAATTATGATGAAAATGGTGAAGAACTTTATAATTGGTTTAAACGCCAAAAGTCATATTTTAAAGATGATATTTGTGATGATTTAGATAAAAAGCAAAGATTAGCTGATATTGGAGTAGTTTGGAATACGAGCAAAAACAAACAAGAAGTTTTAAATTTTATTAATAACATTAACGTTAAAATTAAAAGTTATGATAAAACCTTATTATTAAGACAATCCATTAGAGAACTTAATGCTAAAAGTGAATTTTTAAAAAATAATGGATTATCTATTATTGAAGGAAAAAGACTTAATGAAATATTTTTTATGAGTGGTAAAAATATTGAAGCCAAATATGGAATTTCTTTGGATTTGTTAATGAAACAATATGAAAATAAATTAGAGAAGTAATATAGTTACTTCTTTTTTAATATCCAAAATATGTTATAATTTTAGTTGTATTTTATAAGTAGGTGATTGTATGGGAATTATAAAAGAATTAACGCCAGAACTTGCTAATATGATTGCAGCAGGAGAAGTTGTTGAAAGGCCTGCGAGTGTTATTAAAGAGTTAGTAGAAAATTCCATTGATGCGAAAGCAACTTCGATTGAAATTAAAGTCAAAAATGCTGGTAAGACTTTTATTAGTGTTTTAGATAATGGAACAGGTATGAGTAAAGAAGATGCTTTGATGGCTTTTAAAAGGCATGCCACTTCTAAAGTTAGTGATGTAAATGATTTGTTTAGAATTGGTAGCTTAGGTTTTAGAGGGGAAGCTTTACCTTCAATCAGTTCTGTTAGTAAGTTAACTCTAGAAACTTCTATGGGAGAAGTTGGAACGAGAGTTATTGTAGAGGATGGAGAGTTTAAAGTGGTTGAACCTTGCTCTGCTAAAAAAGGGACTTATATATGTGTTGAAGATTTGTTTTATAATACTCCTGCTAGGTTAAAACATTTGAAAAGTGATTATACTGAACTGGCTGTGATTAATGAAACTATATTGAAATTAGCTTTATCTTATCCTCATATTTCTTTTAGTTTATTTAATGAAGACAGATTGTCTTATACTACTTCTGGAAATGGCAATCTATTAGAAAATATTGCTTTATTATATGGAACTAGCGTGGGAAAGAATATGCTTCGTGTTGAAGGAGAAAATTTTGATTTTAGAATAAGTGGTTATATATCTTCTATTAAAGAAAGTAAACCAAATAGATATTCTATTATCACTATTTTGAATGGTAGAGCAGTTAGAATGCCTAATGTAATGACCTCTATCATAGAAAGTTATCGAACATATTTGCCTAGTGATCGATTTCCTATTGTGGTTTTAAATATTGAAAGTGAACTTTCTTTAGTGGATGTTAATGTTCATCCAAGTAAAAATGAAGTTAGATTATCTAAGGAAGATCAACTAAAGGAATTGGTTTCTAGTTGCATTTTAGATACTTTAAAGAAAAGTTTTTTAGTACCAGAAGTTAGTGTGGTTAATAAACCAAAAGAAATTGTTTCTCAAGGTTATTTACATATTAATTATCCTTCAGTTAGAAAAGAAGAAACCTTAGAACTTAAAGAAATTCCTGTAGAGTATAATAAACAAGTTGATAAGTTGAGTGAGTTGGAATTAACCTCTCAATTTACAAGCGATAATGTAAATAAAGAAATTGAAACTACTAAAAATATTATTAAGACAGAAAATAAACCTTATCAAAAACATATAAGAATAATAGGTCAAATTCATGGTACTTATATTGTAGGAGAAGATGAGGAAGGTATGTATTTGATTGATCAACATGCTGCGATGGAAAGGATTAATTACGAAAAGTTTTCTAAATTAATTTTAGAAAATCATGATAGTATTGATTTGTTGGTTCCTATTGTTTTGGAATATGACGCTTCTAGTTCTATTCAAATAAATAAATTTTTGCCTATTTTAGCTGATTTAGGGCTATGTTTAGAACCTTTTGGAATAAATACTTTCAGAATTAATTCTGTCCCTATTTGGGCTAAAGAAAGTGATATTAAAGTTTATGCTGTTAATATGATAGAACAAATTTTATCTACTAATAAAATAGATTTAAATATTTTAAGAGAACATGCGATTTCTACCTTAGCATGTAAGGCTAGTTTAAAGGCCAACAAAGTTTTGTCTTTATATGAGATGGAAGTTTTGGTGCAAAGATTATTTGATGAATGCGATAATCCTTTTACTTGTGCTCATGGTAGACCTACTATTGTAAAGATAACTGCTTATGAGTTAGAAAAGATGTTTAAAAGAGTCTAGAATTTAGACTCTTTTTAGTTCATTAGACATTTTCTTAATGTACGATAGTTTTTGTAGAAAATATAATCTTCAGAAGATAACAAATCTTTGATTTTTGTAGTTCCTGCTTCATAAAAATCTGATTGATGAGTTTTTATTAATAGATGAGATTCTTTTTTGTTTTTATAATAGACCGCTAAATTGTTTTCTATAAAATCATTTAGTTTTTGATATCTTTCTGTTCTACTGTTAGATAAAGATAATAATTCTTTTTGATAGCCTTGTGATATTAAGTACTTATAGAATTTTTCATCCGCTATTTGTTTTCCTTGAAGAATTCTGTGAATAGAACTTATTGGAAGATTAATCTCTTTACAAATAGTTTCTAATGGTTTTACTTTACTTAATTCGCTAATTATTTTTGTTTCTTCGATAGCGTTTAGTAAACTTTTTGCTTTGACTCCACGTTTATTAGCAACTATTTTTCTTTTTGTGAGATAATTTTGAAGGCTTTTGGCCATTATTCTTTCTTCTTTAGTAAGAGATTTGTAATTTTTAAATTCCATGACTTTATTTTTAATTTTTTCAATTTCATTGTTTAATTGATTTTCATAACCATATTGAATTAAAAGATTATAATAATCTATATTAAAAGGAATTTTACTTGCTTCCATGCTTTGAATAGTGGAAGGAGAACAATTCAATAATTTAGCCATATCAGAAAAGTGAAGTTGATTTTCATTTCTTAAAGTTGCCCCTAAATTTCCTATTTCATTTCTGATTGCAGGTGTTTTTGTTTTAATAGATCTATAACTAGAAAAATTCATATTATCTTTATCTGCTAGAACTCTTTTCATAATTAAAGAGTTATATAAGAAAATTTCTTTTTCTTTGCTATTAGAAAGATTTTTTTGCAGTTTGATGATAAGAGCGTTTCTAGATTTTAATAGATCTTCTAAATCTTCTTTTAACCCTAAATTTTTTAATATGTAATAGTAAGTGTCATTGCCTGAAAATTCTCTTGTAATCATTCTTGATAGAACAGAAGGTGTTACATTGTGATCTTTAGCAATTCGTTCTATTGTGGTGTTATTTTCTCGACAATATCTTCTTACTAATAATCTTTCTTCATTTCTTGTAATAGGGTTTAAATAATCTTTTATCATCTTATCTTCTCTCTCATTTGAAGATAATTCTGATAAAATATTAGGTCCAAAAGTTTTGTATGCAAAATCAATCATTTCGAGAGTAATATCTCTTTTTCCATTTAAAATAATTTGGAGACTACTATCATTCATACCAATTTCTTTAGCAAGAGTAGGGATGCTCCAATTGTTTTGTTCTCTATAGTTATTTAAAAGTTGTCGTATATTTTCAAATTTTATGCTTCTTTCCATAACTATCACCATTTATATCTTAACAAATAAAAAAGATGTTTTTTAGGTTTATTGAAAATTATGTTTAAAAAAAGCACCTGTGGTGCTCTTATTTTACAATTAATTCAATTAGGTAAACGATTCCATATATACACATATTGAAGAATGCAGAGTAATAGGAAATAAATCTAAATGATTGATAGACTTTCTTTTCTTCTTCTTTTAGAGGTTTATCCCAATTTTTAGTTTCTTTTCTAATTTTGTTGATTTTGTTACTGCTATAAATATAAGCTATACCAAATATGAAAAAGGAAATAACAAATAAGAAATCGTAAAATTTTCCTAAATTCATATCATAGATAAAGAAGAAAATTAAAGATATAATGTTAGATATTCCAACGACAATAGCAATATTTTTTAAAGTTTTTAAATCTTTTATTTTAATTTTTTCAATTAATTTATTCATTTTGTTTTTCTTATCTCCCTTCTTACTAATATTTCTAAATCTTTTAATTGCGTTTTACTAAGTTTAGTATATTTATCTATTAAGTCTCCATTAGAAGTCATGTTCTTAATAACAAAATCTAGGACAGACGCATATTTTACTGTTGATTTTGTTCTTGACACCATAGGTTTATCGATGAATGTTTCCATATCTTTTATTAAATCATTAAGGTTATAATCCTCCATTAGTCTTACAAGTGGGTCAAAGAACGCTAATTCTTCACGTAGGTAAGCTTCGTTTATCCCAATGGATTTAGATAAGTTAGAAACAGTAAAATGTTTCTTTTTGCTTTTTTTGATGATAGTTAAATATTTTTTTATTTGAACTTTTGTAATTTTTTTTTGCATAGTCATCACCCTTTTTTTTATTTTATCATTATCCTGAAAACTAGTCTATTTTTAATTAAGTTTAGTTAGTTTACTTAATTTAATAGTTTTGATAAAATAAAAATTAGAGGTGGATATAATGATAAAAGGACCTTTACTTGCTTATGCGATGAAACATTCTTTTACTGTTAAAAGAGGTAGAGCATATAAATTTCTTGATGGATATTATGTAACTTTATCGGAAGAATATGGTTATAAAAGGATTGCAATTTCTGTTGCTGGGGATTTTGATCTTATTAGAAAAAGAGAAATTGAAACTTTCGTTAATAATAATATAATTAATTATCGTATTTCTAAGTTTAGATGGAATGATAACAATATTGAAGTTTGTTTCCAAACCACCAATGGTAGAGAAACAGTGAAAAGAATGGATGTTTTCTTGTCTGATTTTATTTTAAAATTAAAAAGTTCTGGTGTTAATGGAGCAAATATTTGTTTTTATTGCCATAAACCAAATGATGACCAATCCTGTTTGTATAGTTTGGATGGCATTGCTATGAAGACGCATCAACATTGTATGGAAGAATATGATAAAGTTAATGGAATCAATGCTAAAAAAAGTTATGGGAATGGAAAGTTAATAAGTGGTTTAATTGGTTCTTTATATGGAGCAGTAATTGGATCTATTCTTTTACTTTTATCAGTACTTATTGAGTATCCAATTTTTGCTTTCAGTTTGTTAACAGGAGCTTTATCTAGATTTTATTATGATGTTTGCGATGGCTATAAAAGCTATGTTACTAAATTAGTTTGTGTAATGGTTTCTAGTTCTGTAGTTATTTATTTATCTTATTATTTACCTACTTTATTATTGGAAACAAATTTTGAAATAACTACGTCTTTTATTCTAGCTTTGGTTACTGGTTTTGTAGGATGTTTTCTTAATTTAAAAACGAGAGGTAAAGACAGATATCCTGGTGATCGTCTGTACAGATTAAAATAATGAAATATTATTTTGTAATTAATCCTAAAGCAGGAAAGGAAAATATCCAAGGTTTAGAAGAAGAAATAAAAAATATATTTGATGGATTAGATTTTACTATTTATTATACTAAGGAAGCTAAAGATGCTACTAGATATGTAAAAGATGTCTGTGATTCTAATAAAGAAGAATTGCGCTTTTTTGCTTGTGGAGGCGATGGAACAATAAATGAGGTTGCTAGTGCTCTTGTTAATGTAAAACATGCCTCATTAGTTGCTTATCCTTGTGGTTCTGGTAATGATTTTGTAAGGTCTTTCAAAACTGATTTTAAGGATTTAAAACAATTTATAGATAAAAAAGCTAAAGCAATTGATATTTTAAAGGTTAATGATTTTTATAGTATTAATGTTGCTAATATTGGTTTTGATGCAGATGTTAATGCAGGGGTTATTAATTTAAAGAAAAAAATGAAAGTGGAAAAAGCATACACTAAATCTTTGATTAAGTGTTTATTTAAAAAGTTTTATAGTGAATATAAAGTAACGATAGATGATAAAGAAGTTATTGAAGGTAAATTTGTTTTGTTTACTTGTTCTAATGCTTCCTTCTATGGTGGAGGATATAAATGTGGACCTCGTGCAAAAATTGATGATGGTCTTATTGATTTTTGTGCCATTAATAAGATTTCAAGGTTAACTTTTGTTAGGGTTGTTAAAAGCTATAAAGCAGGTACTTATTTTGAAAAAGTTAATCCTAAGATTTATGTATATCGAAAATGTAAAAAAGTTACTATTGAATCCAAAAATTTAATGAGTGTAAGTTTAGATGGCGAAATGATTTTTACAAAGAAGATAGATGTTTCTATTTTAAGTAACGCTGTGAATCTAGTTTATTAGAATAAATAAGACTTTTAATCACTATACTATAGTATGGTGATTTTTTTATGGAAAATAAAATAGAAAGAGATTTATATATTTCAATTCCTTTGATGTTTTTATTAGGAGTAATATTTCATTTTGTTTTTGAATGGTTTTCTCAACTTGCTTTTATTGCTCCTTTTTTTCCTGTTAATGAAAGCATATGGGAACATACTAAACTAGCGTTTCTTCCTTTAATTATGTTCTATCTTATTTATTATTATGCATATCGAAATAAATACTTCATTAATAAAGAAAGTTGGTTTACTTCTTTATTAGTTTCAGTGATTGTATCAATAACAACAATGATTGTGTTTTATTACACTTATTCTGGAATAATTGGAAAAGATTATACATTAGTAAATATTTTTTCTTTGTTGTTATCTTTATTTGTAGGACAGATCAGCGCTAAATATTTTTACAAGAAGAAAACAAGTATTCCTTTGGTATGTTCTTTGTCTTCTTTAATGATTCTTTTTGCCTTTTATATTTGGATGACTTTTGATCCTTTTGAAATAGCTTTGTTTTTCGATTTTAATGAAAATAAATATAGTTATTAATTATTGCGCCTATACCATATTTTCTAGTTGAATATACTAGTTAGTGGAGGTAGATAAAATGGATGAATTTTATTATATGAATTATTGGCATCCTCAGTATGGATATCAAGATTTAAATAATGAATATCAAACTGAAATAAGACAAAAACAACAAAGTAATTCTTCTGCCTTTTATGATCCTCAGGAAGGATTTGTAAAAGGAAATTTAAAAAGAGATGAATATAGTCCTTATAAAGGATATGTTCCTACTGTTCCCATGATTTATTCTGAGAGAGAAAAGAATCTTTTAAATGTGCAAAAATATGCTTTCGCAGTTAATGATTTGAATCTCTATTTGAATACTCACCCATCTGATGGTAAGGCAATGGAACTTTTCAATAATTATCGTAATGAATATTTAAATGCATTGCGTAATTATGAAAATAAATATGGTCCTTTGGGTATTTATGCTACTAAGGTTGATGTTTATTGGCCTTGGAATAAAGAACCTTGGCCATGGGAAGGAGGAAAGTAATATGTGGTTGTATCAAAAAACTTTGCAATATCCTGTGAATATAAAGAGTAAAGATGTAAAAATGGTAAAAGCTATTTTAACTCAGTATGGTGGTCCTTATGGTGAGCTAGGAGCAGCTTTGAGATATTTAAATCAAAGATATACAATGCCTGATGATAAAGGGAAAGCATTACTTACTGATATAGGTACTGAGGAACTAGGCCATGTGGAAATGATTTGTGCAATGGTTAGGCAATTGTTAAAAGGTGCTACTTTAGATGAAATGAAAAAAGCCGGGCTTGATGGATATTATAGTGAACATGGCTATGGATTATATCCTTTAGATGCTGGTGAAGTTCCTTTTACTTTTGCTAATATTGGAGGTACGGGTAATCCTGTTGCTGATTTAGCAGAGGATATTGCTGCTGAGGAAAAAGCAAGAGTTACTTATGAGCATTTAATTAATTTAACGGATGATCCTGACGTTAAAGCTCCTTTAGAATTTTTAAGGCAAAGAGAAATTGTTCATTACAACAGATTTAAAGAATTGTATGATGAATATAAAGCAAACGGTTATTAATTTAACCGTTTTTTTGATATAATTAAAATGGTGATTTTGTGAAACACATTGTTATTTTACGGAAAAAGTATTTTTATATGGTTTTAAATGGGACTAAAACGATTGAATCTAGATGGTCTATGAACAAAATAGTACCTTTTGAAAAAATAAAAAATGATGAAATTATTTATTTAAAAGAAACCGGTAAGGATGTAAGCACTATTGCTAAAGTAGATAGGGTTGAGTTTTATTGTTTAACTGAATCTAAAGTTAAAGAGTTAGTAGACGTATATGGAGAAAAAATCGGAATAGATGATAAAGAAGCTTTTTATCAGAAAAATAAAAATAAAAAGTATGGAACTTTGATATGGTTAAAGGATGTTAAAAACATTGAATCTTTTAAAGTGAAAAAAAGTTATGGCTCTGGGTGGCTAATTATAGAATAGAATATAGAAATATCAAACTTTTATGATATAATGGTGTTAAAAGTGAGGTAATACAATGAAAAAAATATCTAAATTATTATTAGGAATTTTACTAGTTGGATCAATGGCTGGTTGTGATAAAGAACCTAGTAGAAAAGGATCAGTAGTTGAAGCTTTTAAAGGATTAGAAGATATTACTAGTGCTACTGTTGATATTGATTACAATGTAGATATGAAAGATTTTAGTATGTCCATGGGAATTAAAATGGCATTTGATGAAGATGAAGAAATGTATGTAAAAATGGAAATGTTTGGTGAAGAAACAGAATCATATACTGCTGTAGTAAACGGTAAAACCTGTGAAATAAATTATTATGATGAAGATGAAATGGATACTGCAGGTTGGTATGGAGAATGTGAAGAAGAAACTGCTGATGAAGAAAATGATTATGATTTAAGTGCTTTTGAATCTTATACTGATGAAGATTTTAATTATAAAGATGGTTGGTATATTTTAAGTGATGAAAAAACTCAAGAAATTAGAGAAAGTATGTCTCAAAGCGCTGATGATGATTTCTCATTTAGTATAGTTGATTACACTGAGGTTGAAGATTTAAAAATTAAGGTTAGATTAGCTAATAAAGAATTAGATCAAATTAAAATGACTTTCTCAGTTACTGATAGTGGTATGAAAGTTAATTATGAATTTATTGCTAAATTATCTAAAATTAATGGTACAAAGGTAAATGTTCCTACCTTTACAGAAATTGAATAATAAGCTACTGGATAAGTAGCTTTTTTTATGGAATTAACTATTTATAAATGTTAATATAATAAGGACAGAGGTGTTGAAAAATGAAAAAACTGTATTTAGATTTTGATGGAGTTCTCATGAATACTAATGTTTTATTGCATGAAAAATTAGCAGAAAGTAATATAGATTTAGATGATGTTAGGTCTAAAACAGAGTTTTTAAAACAAATTGATTTCAAAAGTCTTCTTGCTAATGCTTTAGCGATTAATAATAGTATGGAACAAATTGGTAAATTAATGGAAACTAATATGTTTAGAATTAAAATTTTGACTCACGTTTTATCTATTCAAGAAGCAGAAGAAAAGATAGCGTTTATGAAAAAACATTATCCTATTTTGGATGTTGTTATTGTTCCTAAAACTTTTGATAAAAATACAATAGTTAATCCAAAAGATGCTATTTTAGTTGATGATTATACGCCAAATCTTCGTCTTTGGGAGGAAGCTGGTGGAATTGGAGTTCGCTTTTCTCTAACCAAGAATGGAAAGGGGTTTAGAACGATATCGGAATTACAAGAATTAATTGAAATGTTTAAAGAAGAGGGTGTAGTAAGTGATACAAGTTATTAATGTAGGATTACAATTTGGAAGTAGAGTTCTTTTTAAAGATGTAAATTTGAAATTTAGCAATGGAAATTGTTATGGAATTATTGGCGCTAATGGAGCAGGAAAATCAACTTTCTTAAAACTTTTATCTGGTGAGTTAGAACCTACAGATGGAAATATTATTTATGATCCAAAAGAAAGAATGTCTGTTTTAAAGCAAAACCAAAACGCTTATGATGATCAAACTGTTTTGAAGACAGTTTTATTAGGTCATAAAAGATTGGTTGAAATTATGGAAGAACAAGAAGCTTTATATAGTAAACCTGATTTTAATGATGAAGATGGAATTAGAATTGCTGAGTTATCATCTGAGTTTGAAGAAATGGATGGATGGAATGCTGAGAGCAATGCAGCATCTTTATTGAATGGTTTGGGGATTAAAGAAGATAAGCACTACACTTTAATGGGTGATCTTGATGGTAAGGATAAAGTTAAAGTTTTACTTGCTCAAGCTATATTTGGAAATCCTGATATTTTAGTTCTTGATGAACCTACTAACAACTTAGATGCTAAAGCAACTTTATGGTTAGAGAATTTTTTATATAATTTTGAAAATACTGTTATTGTTGTATCTCATGATAGACACTTTTTAAATAAAGTTTGTACTCATATTTGTGATGTGGATTTTGGTAAGATTAGTATGTATGTTGGTAACTATGATTTCTGGTATGAAACTAGTCAATTGCTTGCTAAGCAAGCTAAAGATCAAAATAAAAAACAAGAAGCTAGAATTAAAGAATTACAAGAATTTATTGCAAGATTTGCAGCAAATGCTTCTAAGTCTAAACAGGCAACTAGTAGAAAGAAGGAATTAGAGAAAATTACTCTTGAGGATTTAAAACCTTCTTCTAGAAAGTATCCTTATATAGATTTCAAATATGAACAAGAAATTGGTAATGATGTTTTGTTTGTAAAAAACTTGACTAAAAAAGGTTTATTTGAAAATTTATCATTCACTTTAAATAAGAAAGATAAAGTTGCTTTTTTAAGTAGTAATAGCCAAGTTACAACGACTTTATTTAATATCCTTATGGGCCTTGAAGAACCTGATTCAGGTAGTGTTAAATGGGGTCTTACTATCACGACAACATATCTTCCTAATGATAACCATGAGTTCTTTGACGATTGTGATTTATCTTTGACTGATTGGTTAAGACAATATTCTAAGGATAAGAGTGAATCTTATGTTAGAGGATGGCTTGGAAGAATGTTATTCTCTGGAGAGGAAGCTTTAAAGAGTGCTAAGGTTATTTCTGGAGGAGAAAAAGTTAGATGTATGTTAGCAAGAATGATGTTAACTGCTGGTAATGTCCTTGTTATGGATGAACCAACCAATCACTTAGATTTGGAATCTATTACAGCTTTAAATAAGGGAATGGAGAATTACAAGGGAGTAATATTATTTACTACTCATGACCATGAAATTATGCAAACTGTTGCTAATAGAATCATTGATATTGTCGATGAAAAAACAATTGTAGATAAGATGTGTACTTATGATGATTATCTAGAATTTACTCAAAATTAATTTTGTGATAAAATATAGGCATTGATGGAGGTTTTATTATGTTCTTAAGTAATGTGTTACATGATTTTTTAGCAGATGTTTTACCTTGGATAATTGCTATTATAGATATCCTAGGGGTTTTGGTTATCGTAATTGGACTTGGATATGCAGTTTATTGTTTATTTAATCACAAAAATGAAAATATTGCTTTAGGCAAAACTGTATGTTTAGGTTTAGACGTAGTTCTATGTGGAGAGATATTGAGAACTATTATTGTAGAGAATATTTCAGAATTAAAATTTGTTGCTTTGCTTGTTTTAGTTAGAACAACTATGGCTGTTGTAGCTAGATGGAAATTAAAGGTAGAAGTAGATGAAGAAAGAGAAGGAGTGGCTATAGCTGACTCTTTAAAGAAAAGAACACGTAAAAATAAATTAGATGAAAATAAATAATCACCTTTCCAGGTGATTTTTTTGTTATAATGGTGATGGTGATAGTATGAAGTTGTTACTTAAAATGTGTTTACTTTTGTTGAAAGCACTTGTATGGGGCAGTTTGATTACCTGTATATTCTTTTTTATTTCTATAATGTCAGTAGGAGTGATAAATGCTTTATTTCAAAGCGGTATAAGTCCTAATAATGATTTTATTATTCTTTTATGCGCCATTGTTTTTGTTTCAACTTCTATACTTTTGTTTTTTAAATTTACTAGTACCAAAGACAAAGAAACAGAGTTGAATTATTATAATTATTATGAAGAAAAAGAATTATCTAAAGATTTTGTGGTAGTGGAACTTTTAACAGTTTTAAATATGAAAAGTATTAATTATATTGATTTTATCAATATTTTTTACTATGAAGGTAATGAGTTTAAAAAAGTGGTGATTAGTCCTAGAAATAAGTTTAATATGAAAGTTTTTGAAGATGAAACAAAAGATAAAGTGATAGTTTTTAAAGATTACGCTACTTGGCAATTGTTTAAATTAATATGCAAAGTTGATAATCCTATTATTTTAACAGCAGAACATTATAAGAAAACTTTAAAATATGTTCCTTTTAAGGACTTAATTACGAATTCTTTAAAAGGAGAAAAAATGAAAATTTATATAGAAAATAATTATAATAAATACATTGTTAAACAGTTTTCTCGAAGTGAAGTTTGTTCTATTGTAGGTTATTATTTAAGTTTACAAGGAGGTAATTAATATGAAATTGTTTTTGAATTTTTTAATTACCATCTTATTTACTACTTTAGTTTTGTATTCTTATTTTCATTGGAAATCAGTTTTTGATTTCTTGTTTTTTGTTTTGATTTTAATGATAATTTCTTTTGTTTTGATATTTTTAATTGCTTATCGATACTATGTGGTTGTTAATTATCAAAACTTTAAGACAAAAAGAATTGTAAAAAAAATTATTAATAATAACAAACATGATTCTTTTGTTTATCTCCATTTTCAAGAAAAGACAATTGATGCTAAAGATTATTTGGTAAGGGTAATTTTAATAAAACATTTAGATCAAAAAGAAAAAGAAAGATTAGTTATTAAAATTAATAATGGTTTAAGTGATGAATTTTTCAAAGATAATTTTCTTTATAAAGAGGATGTTGTTGTTGATAAGGATACTTTGATAGATGAAATAATTAGATTTAAAGGTGATTTACCTTTAGTTTTTATGAATTCTTATGATTTATCTCTTTTAATTAACGAAAATAGTAATTATAATAAACTAGGTAATAATATAAGTGTTATCTCAATGATGAAAAATAACAAATCATACTTAGAAAAATATCAAGATGCATATATTAATAATGGTTTATTGAATGATGCTTCGGATAGTATGATAAATTTATATTTAGAAATAGTTAATGAAAAGAGTGAAAAGTAATGAATTGTATTTTAATTTATAACCCTAATAGCGGGTCGTCTAGAAAACTAACAAAGAAATTGGATTACATAAAAACTAGATTATGTCAAAAGTTTGATAGTTTAGATATTGTTCCTACTCAAAGAGAAGGACATGCAACTGAAATTGCTGCTAGTGCATGTGGTAAATATGACTATTTAATTCTTTGTGGAGGAGATGGAACTTTTAATGAAGTTATTAATGGTGTTGCAGGAAAACTAAATTTGCCTATTTTAGGGTACATTCCATGTGGAACTGTTTGTGATATGGCCAAGAACCTAAAAATGTCTAGAAACATCAAAAAAAGCGTGGATTTGATATTAACAGGAGATGTTGTTAAGCATGATGTTTGTCAAATAAATGATAAGTACTTTATTTATGTTGCTGCAATAGGAGGATATACTGCTATTTCTTATGGATTAAAATCTGCATCTAAGAAAACTTTAGGGAAATTAGCTTATTTCACTCATGGTGTAGGATTAGTGTTTAAAGTTAAAAATAAACCAATGAAAATAAAGGTAACAATAGATAATCAAGTTTATGAAGATGAATATTCATATGTTTTTGTGGCTAATACTACTTCTATTGGAGGATTTAGACTCAATGAAGGTGCTAAATTAAATGATGGTAAGGTAGATGTTATTTTAATAAAAAAATCATTTCTTAATGGAATATTTAAAATTTTAAAAATGTTTACTTTTGGAGTCGTTAAACTAAAAGATAAAAATGTTAAAAAGTTTGTAGTACCAGAGTGTAGTATTGAGTTTGATGAAAAAAGAGTTTGGAACTTAGATGGTGAGGAAGGACTAATAGGATCTGCTCATTTTAAAGTTTTAAAACAAGATGTAAGAATGATTGTAGCGAAAGAAATGGAGGAATGGTTTTAAATCATTCTTTTTTTTGCAAAAAGAAAAAGGAGATTTCTCTCCTTTTTAAATACATAATAAATTTAAAATTATGCTTTTAATTCAACTACTGCACTACCAACAGCACAAACAGCTGTTAAATAGAACCAGATTGAAGCAAATGCTGAAGCTGTATATTTGATTTCAGTTCCAAAGAATTTTTCTTTGCTAGGAATTAATCCTGCAACTGCAACTAATACAACTGCAACAACTAAAGCAACTGCAGCCCATTTACTGAATTTGTTAGTGATTTTAGTTAATTTTTCATTTTTAACTAATTCAGCAACAACAGCAAATACGAACCAAGCTAATGCAACGAATACAACTACTGCTGCAACCCATAATAGAACTCTTTGGAATCCCATGATTTCAGCGTCAGCTGCATCTTTTAAGAAATCAAAGAATTTCATTTTTTTGTCCATACTTTCTCCGCCAGCTTTCATAACTAATTTTAAGTTCTTTCCAGCTACTAAGAATAGTAATCCAAATACTGCAGCAACAGCTCCGATTGCTCTTTTAACTAAATTGTTTAATTTCATTTATGTATTTCCCCTTTCCTTGGTATAAATTATAAAACATTTACTTTTCTTAATCAATAAATATATTTTTAAACTTTTTATACATATTTTTAATCATGTCTAATAAATAAAAAAAGAACTCATAGAGTTCTACTTTTTTTTAATGGTGGTCCCTTGGGGAATCGAACCCCAGACCCACTGATTAAGAGTCAGTTGCTCTGCCAGCTGAGCTAAGGAACCAAATCGCTTTATAATAATAACTTATTTCAAATCTCTTTTCAAGATATTATAAAACAATTAATAATTTTTGTTTAACTCTTTACTGACTTTATGATCTGCTTCTAGAAGAAACATACTTGCATAAATAAGTCTTATTTTTTCAATATATTTCTCACTATCTGAAATAATGAATCCTTGTAAGCATAATTCTAGTTCTTTATAGATGCTTTCTTTATCATAGCCATTGAAATCTAACTTTTCTTGTAAATCTTTTATTATGATAGGAGTCATTTTATTTTCAAAGAATAAATCTTTCAACTTTTTATCAATCTTTTTATAAGCGTTTTTCACATTATAATTTTCATCGTAAATATCCTCTTTAACGATATTGTATTCAAGCATATTATCATATTTTTTATGTTCAATAATATCCTCTAATTCTTCTATAAGATGATTTTTGTTTTCTAAGCAATTATTCAAAGCTTCTCTTAAAAGAACAGCGAAAGTTTTGATGTTTGAATCGACAATTTTAAACATATTATCTTTTTCTAAATAAGATAAAAAGTCATTTTTCCAATAAGTTTTAGTATGAAAATCAACGGAAAATAGTGCTATAAAAGGAACGTTGAGTTTTTTTGCATGTTCAGTAATCTTATCTAAAAAAACTTGTGTAAATCCTTGCTTTTGGTATTTAGAAAAGACTTGTAATTTAAATATGTATATAATTGGGTCTTCTTCATTTAACATAGGAAAACTATTGCAATATTGGCCATTGCAATAACCTACTATGGAATTCTTCTCATTATCAAAAATATAGTATACGAAATCATTTTTTTTTAATTCCAAAAAATTTTCTTCGTATATCTTCCCCTTTATTTGTTCTAATACTTGTGGATTATCAATGGGGTTGTGATAATCGCCATATAACATACTAAATCTTTTCATACTGAAATTATAAATTATAATTCTAGAAATTTATATAGAAAAAAAGTAATTAGTTGATACTTATACCTTTGGAAGTAATACTAGCAAATAATGGTGTTTCAAATTTAGAGGAGTGGGCAATTATTTGAATATTGCCATCGTAATCTAAATCAGAAAATATTTCGTAATATCTCATTATAATTCCTTTGTATTCTTCTTTTGTTAAATCAGAAGTTAAAGTTAGATAAAGAGTATTGCAATCTTGTTTATACTCTATTTTGTTGATTTCTTTGATTTTTATAAAATTATTTAGATTTGGTATTTCTTTTACGATGCATCTATTTCCATATATAACTTTACCAGTGTTAAATTTACTATATAGGAAAACGGCAGAAACAAACATAATTGAGTATATTAAAAGAACTTGCCCTACATTTATTAAAAAATTCAATATTTTTTTCATTTGATTCACCTAATATAGTTTGCACTAAAAAAAGCAAGTTATTACACTTGCTTAACTATTTAATTTTTGATTTAAGATTTTACTAACCATTCCTGGATTAGCTTGACCTTTAGATTTTTTAATAACTTGACCAACTAAGAAACCTAAAACATTAGTTCTGCCAGATTTATATTGTTCAATCGTTTGTGGATTTTCATTTAATACTTCATCAATTAAAGAAATAATTAATCCTTCATCACTAACTTGAATCATATTTTTTTCCTTAACTATTTCATTAGGAGTTTTATCTTCTGTTTTCATGATTTCAAAAACTTCTTTTGCTTGTTTAGAAGAAATTTTATTTTCACTAATTAAAGTAATAAGTTCTGCTAGTCTTTGATAATCAATATTAACATTAGTAATATTTAGATTTTCTTTATTCATGTAAGAAGACATATCTACTAGTAACCAGTTAGCAACTAATTTTGGTTGTTTGCATAAATTGTTACATTTTTCAAAATAGTCAGAGAATTCTCTACTTTGAAGTAATAAACTAGCATCATAATCTGATAAGTTATATTCTTTCAAATATCTTTGTTTTCTAGATTCTGGTAATTCAGGAATAGAATCAATTACTTTACTAATAAGTTCTTCTTCTAAGTGAATTGGTAAGATATTTGGTTCTGTAAAATATTTATAATCAACAGCATCAACTTTACTTCTTAAAGTAACAGTTTGTTTAGTTAATTCATCAAATCTTCTGGTTTCTTGGGCAACTTTCTCTCCATTGTCTAATAATTTGCTTTGTCTTTCAATTTCGTAGTTTAAAGCTAAAGCAACATTATTTAAAGAATTTAAGTTTTTAACTTCAACTTTAGTACCAAAGACTTTAGTTCCTTTTTCTCTTAAAGAAATATTGATATCACATCTAATAGATCCTTCTTCCATTTTAGCATCACTGACACCAATGAAAGCTAAAGTTGATTTTAATTTATCAATATACGCAACAGCTTCCTCAACAGATCTAATACCAGCATCGGTAACGATTTCAATTAAAGGAGTACCACATCTATTGTAATCAATTAAAGTATAATCATTATAGTGGATTTGTTTAGCAGTATCTTCTTCCATATGAAGTCTAGTAATATTTACTCTTTTTTCATCATTATTTGGGAGTTTAACCATCAAATATCCTTGACTACCAATTGGTCTTTTATCTTGAGTGATTTGGAATCCTTTTGGTAAATCTGAATAGAAATAGTTTTTTCTATCAAACCATAAATCTCTATCTATTTTCATATTTAGAACATGACTTGCTGCAATCGCATATTCAATTGCTTTTTTATTAATAAGAGGCATAATACCAGGATAAGCTAAATCAATAGCATTTACATTAGTATTAGGAGCATCTCCAAAGTTAACTTTTGCAGGAGAAAACATTTTAGTTTTTGTTTTAAGTTCACAGTGAACTTCAATTCCAATGACAGGTTCGTATATCATTATTTATTACCTCCCATCATATTTTTATATCCAAGTTTTGATTCTAATGCATAAGCTATATTTAAAGTGGTTTGTTCATCAAACAATCTACCTGTTATATTAATTCCAATTGGTAATCCTTCTTTTTTACCCATAGGTATAGTGATAGAAGGTAAACCCGCAAAATTAGCAATCGCTAAATGATTTTCTGCGATTAGATAATTATCAGATAATTTTTCTGATTGACTATCAAATCTAGGAGCAACATCTCCAGATGCAGGTAATACAATCGCATCATATTCTTTTAATAAATCATTAACCTTTTCTACAATAAGTCTTCTTACTTTTTGAGCTCTTAGGAATAGTTTTTCTTGGTTTTGTTTAGCTAAAGCATAACTTCCTAGAACGAATCTTCTTTTGATAAATTCACCAAATCCTTTAGTTCTAGTATTGAACATAACCTCATCAATAGAAGCTCCATCTTGTCTATTTCCAAATTTAATACCATCTAAATTAGCGTTGTTACTTGTTGCTTCTGCACAAGAAATGACCATATAAGTTGGATAAATAGCTTTTAATAGTTTTTCATCCACACTTTGATATTCAATAACTGCACCACATTTTTCAAGTTCATCTAATGATTTGTTAAAACAAGCAATGACTTTATTATCATAGACACTATCAATGATTTCTTTAATTACAACAAGTTTCTTTCCTTTTAAATCTTTATTTAGATTTTCATAGTATTTTTCAACTTTCTTATTAGAAGAAGTGTAATCATTGTAATCTTGTCCTGCTAATGATTCTAAGATAACAGCACTGTCTTCAACGCTTCTTGTAAAATAAGCAACATGATCTAATGATGGAGCAAATGGGAATAATCCAAATCTAGAAATTCTACCCCAGGTTGGTTTAAATCCTACAAGACCACATAATGAGGCTGGTTTTCTAACTGAATCACCAGTATCGCTTCCTAAGGCAAATGGAACGATGCCAGATGCCACTGCGGCAGCACTACCACCACTACTTCCTCCTGCTTGTCTAGTGATATCATAAGGATTTTTGACAACTCCAGTATAACCTGTAGTTCCTGTTCCTCCCATTGCAAGTTCATCTAAAACGGTTTTACCAACAATGTTAATTTGATTTTCTTTTAATTTTTTAACAGCAGTCGCATCAAAAACAGGAACATAATTGTCTAAAATATTACTCGAACCAGTTGTTCTAATTCCCTTAGTAGAAAAGTTATCTTTAATAGCACAAGGAATGCCTGCTAGTTTATTATTAAAGTTGTATTCTTTTTCTTCGTATTTATCAGTTATAGTTACAAAAGAGTTATATTTATTTTGATATTTTTTTGCTCTTTCAATAGACTGTTCAAACAATTCTTTTGGAGTTGTTTTTCCTTCTTTTAAAGCTTTATTGATTTCTATAATTGTTTTATCTAGATAACTCATTATCCCACCACCTTTGGTACTTTAATAAAGTTACCCATTCTATCTTTTATGTTAGACATTAATTCTTCAATTTCTAATCCTTCTTGCTCTACATCTTCTCTTATCCAAGATGCTGAAACAGGATAAGGAAAAGTCATAGGTTCTACCGTATCAACATTTTCAATTTGTCCAATTAAGTCCATTTGTTTTAAGATGATTTCAAATTCTTTTTGTAATGTTTGATATTCTTCTTCACTCATATCAAACTTCAATCTATTTGCAAGATCTTTTAATTCTTCAATACTTATCACAATTATTCCTCCAAACATTTTGTATTTTATCACACTTTGTCTTAGTTGTAAAAAAGAATAGAGATTTCTCTATTCTACTTTTTTGGATTATATATTTCTTCTTGAGTTTTTGAGTCTAACACAAAATTTATCAATTGTTTTGCAAGATATTTTTTTTCTTTTGTTTCAAATTTTAAATCACTCTTATATAGTGCTATTGCAATATCAGATAGTGATAGTTTGTCATGGTCTTCATAAAGTGCATTAGCAAAAGCTGTTCCTAATAAGTGAGAAATAAATCGAGGATTAGCAGGAGCTTCACTGCTTCTATACTGAGATGATGTGAATGTAGATAAAAACATCGTAAGAGCATTAGTTTCCATTCCAATAAAACCAACTGGTAAATCGTAGTCTTTTGAATATTTTTTTAATAGATGTTGGATGATATTTCTCATTGTTTCAACATCAGGTTCTTTTACAGCCACTCTTTCAAAACGATCTTTGAAAGCTTTATCTCCTCCAAAACTTCTATTCATATCTTTTAAAGGTAAGTTAGGGTCATAGATTTTTCCCGCAAAGTAACGATTGTATTCTTCGTCAGTTGTAGCACCAATAATTCTAATTTCTCCTCGAGAAATAGGTCCTTTAAGAATGTTACTTACATCCATTGAACCTCCTTCTCCTCTTCCTGCTCCTATGATAGTATGGATTTCATCGATAAATACGATAATATTAGGATCTTTTTTTAGTTCATCAACAATATTTGTAACTTTCTTTTCTAATTCTCCAACATATTTACATCCTGCAGTTATAGAAGCTACATCTAAATAAAAAATCTTTTTATTTTCTAGTCTTCTATGAAACTTTTTATTAGCAATCAAATAAGCAATTTGTTCTGCTATTGCAGTCTTTCCTACTCCAGCAGGACCTGTTAAGATTACAGATTTTTCAGGAGATAAAAGGGTCAATACAACTTCTTTTATTTCGTCTTCTCTATTAATTGCGGGGTCTATTTTGTATTTGCTTCCATCAATAAAATGTCCAACCTTATCAAGAGAAAAAGGTGCAGAATAAAATGATGAAAATGAATCACTGCTATAATCGTTTTTTAAAAGGGAAGCTGTTATTTTATCTTGCAAAGCTACCAATAAATTATTATTTCCTTCTGCTAATTCGTAGATGATATCATAAACTAATGAGTAATCATCATTTAAAGTGAGGTCAAATATTTGATATATATCTTTGACCATATCATCATAATCAAATGTATAACTATATGCAGTATTGAAAGTGCTTTCTTCAATAAGAGAATTCCAATTTTCAGGTTTTTTTAACAAATATTCACTGCTAAGACCTGATAATTGTGCTACTTTGTCTAAAGAGATATTATAGCTTTCTAATTCAGCAGAAATAGGATTATCAGTAGCTAAATATGCTAGCAATAAAGCGTATTGTCTTCTTGTTTTAGGAGTTAATTTAGTGATATCAGAACCTATTTGAGCAATGTTTAATTCTTTTATGTTACATTCATCAGATGAAAGTATATATTCTAAGATTGAAGCTTTATGCATTATTTCTTTTAGTTCCGGACAAGCTTTTACTACAAATTCATTGTACTTCATATTATCACTCCTAAGTGTAGATATAATATATTTATATTATGTTTGTTTCAATAAATATGAATTGGGATGTGGAAAAAGCACAATTTAAAAACCCCTATAAAGGGGGTTAATAAAATTTATTCTATTCTATGTAATTCATCATATGTACTTTGTGGATGTGTTATATTTCTTGAAAAATGACCTTGGCTATCATCAAGGAAAGAAGTACTTTCAATTGTAATTTCTTTTAATATATTAATTAGATTAGCATATCTGAATAGGTAACTATCATTAGTTGTAAAATTTGCTACAATTGATGATTGAATTGAGATTTCAGTCAGAGATGTACAACCTTCAAAAGCATTGTTACCAATTGCAGTTACAGTGGTAGGAATGTGGAATTTCACAAATCCATATCCTGAATATGCTAATTTTGAGCAATTATAAAAAGCGTAAGCGCCTATAGTTTCCACAGCCCATAGATTTACCCATTCAAGACTAGAACAATTGTAGAAAGTTTCTGCAGCTACCTTTGTAACGTATCTAAAATCATTTCCTAATTTACATCCTCCAAATAAACTAAGACTAAATCCTAAGAATAATATAAGCAATATATTTCTCTTTTTCATAAAATCCATCACTTCTATTTAATAGTGTACTATTACCCTCCCAGTCAAGTTTTGAGTTCATTTGTCGACAAAAGACGACTCCCCTATCGATTGGCTAGTAGGGTAGGGAAGTGGCTTTTTTGTCAAAAAAAAGTAGAGATTTGTTCTCTACTTTAATAATTCTAATAACTCATTTTCTGTTAAGATTTTAATATTTAATGATTTTGCTTTTTCATATTTTGATCCTGGATTTTCTCCTACTACTACAAAACTAGTTTTAGCAGATACTGAACCACTGACTTTTGCTCCTAAATCTTCTAGTTTTTCGGTCAGTTCATCTCTAGTGAAATTGACTAATGAACCTGTTAAAACAACTGTTTTATCTTTAAAAGGATTATCAGAGGTTTCTATAATACCTAAATACTTTGTATTTACATTGTTTTCTTTTAGTGTTTCTATAAGTTTTTGATTTTCTTCATTTTCAAAGTAATCTAGAATGGAATTTGCAACAATATCACCAATGTCTCTTATTGAGATAAGTTCATTGTAGGTAACTTCTTGCAATTTTTCTAAAGTTAAGTATTCTTTTGCTAACATTTTAGCTGTTTTTTGACCAATGTTAGGGATTCCTAGCCCAAACAAAAGTCTTTCAAGAGAATTGGATTTAGACTCCTCTATGGCGTTTAAAAGGTTAGTTATTGATTTTTTGCCAAAACCATCTAAGTTGATTAATTCTTCTTCTTTTTCTTTTAAAGAATATATCATTGAGATATTTTTAATTAATCCTAAGTTATAGAACAATTCAGAACTAGCTTCTCCTAATCCTTCAATGTCCATAGCGTTACGACTAGCAAAGTGAATGATTGATTCAACATTTCTTGCATCACAATGAATATTATCACAGAAGTGTGCTACTTCTCCTTCGTGTTTTACAAGTTCACTACCACAGACTGGGCAATGTGTTATCATCTTAAATTCTTTTTCTTCACCAAGTCTTCTTTCAGGTAAACATCTAGCAACTTCAGGAATAACATCTCCTGCTTTTCTAATGATGACTTTATCTTTAATCATAATACCTTTTTCATTAACAAAGTCTTCATTATGAAGAGTTGCTCTTGAAATAACAGACCCTGCGACTTTAACAGGAGTCAAAACTGCATTTGGGGTAATTTTACCAGTTCGTCCTACTGTAAAGATAATATCTTCTAGAGTAGTAACAACTTCTTCAGGTGGAAATTTATACGCAATTGAGTGTTTTGGAGTTTTGGAAGTAAAACCTATTTTATCATAAGTAGTCATATCATTTACTTTGATAACTATTCCATCGATATCATAGGCTAAATTAGGTCTTTTTAAAGAAATAGATTCAATAAAACTTAGTACTTCATCAATACCTAAACATACTTTTCTCTCAGGATTAGTTCTTAGCCCTAATTCTTTTTCTAAATAATTTAAAGCATCACTTTGTTTTGTAATACCAAATTTATCAGCATCGACAAAGGTATACATAAACATATCTAAACCTCTTTTAGCGCATATTCTAGAATCTAATTGCCTTAGTGAACCACTTGCAGCATTACGGCAATTGGCAAAAGGAATGGTTCCTTCTTTTTCTGCCTGAGCGTTAAGTCTTTCAAAACTCTTACGAGGCATATAAACTTCCCCCCTTACTTCAAGAGTCGTTTTCTCATTTATAGTAATAGGAATACTTTTGATGGTTTTAACATTTTCGGTAACAATTTCACCTGTTATACCATCCCCTCTAGTAGCCCCATATACCATTTTGCCATCTTCATATAAAATAGACATAGCAAGACCATCTATTTTAAGTTCACAAATATATTCAACTTTATCAGTTTTTAAAGTTTCTCTTATTCTTTTATCAAAAGCTCTCACTTCTTCTTCAGTAAAGATATCTCCTAAAGAAAGCATTTGTTTTCTATGAGTTATCTTTTCAAATTCAGAAGCAACATAACCTCCTACTCTTTTGGTAGGAGAGTTCTCATCTTGATATTCAGGATATTCATTTTCTAAATCAATTAGTTCATGCATTAGAGTGTCATATTCTTGATCACTTACTGTAGGTTTACTTAAAACATAATATTCATAGTTATATTGTTTTAAAAGTCTTCGTAGTTCTTCGATTCTTTCTTTCATATAAACCTCCTATAATTTAGATAAAGCAGGATGATTTCCCATTAGTATTTTTTGACCAACACTAGGATCTTTAAAGATAATGGTTAAAATAATTCCATCTTCGATATTTATTATAACACCTTCACCAAATTTTTCGTGTAAAACTTTATCGGTAAGTTTCCAAGATATACTATTTTTTTCAGGAACTTTATTGATTGGCTTTGATACAATCTTTTCTCTTTTAGGAACAAAAGAAGATTGTTGCTTATATGTTATCGTATTATTCGTTTTAGGTTTTAAATCATAGACTTTTGCAATACCCATTTCACTGATAAAACGAGATGGCATACCATTCATTCTAGAAGCAAAGTTATAATCATTATTTGAAGTTACAAATAGTTTTTTTCTTGCCCTAGTTATGGCAACATATGCAATTCTTCTTTCTTCTTCAATGCCATCAGCACTTTCTTCTATACTTCTAGCACTAGGGAAAACCCCTTCATTAAATCCATAGATAAAGACATTATCAAATTCTAGACCTTTAGCGGTATGAACGGTCATTAAACTAACAAACTCACCATCTTGAATTTCATCTTGTCCAGAGTATAAGCTTATTTGTTGTAAATATTCATCTAAAGTACTTTCGGGATTATTGTTTTGGAAAGTCATTAATCCATTTAATAATTCTCCAATGTTTTGAATTCTTTCTTCTTTATTTTCATCGTCTTCTAAGAAATTATAATAGCCAACATCTTCTAAAACTGTTTTTAACATTAAAGGAAAATCGCTAGTAATGTTTTTAGCTTTTTCAATAGCTTTAAAGAAAATATCTAAAGCGGTATTAACTTTATCTTTATTAACTCTTATCAAAGAACGATCATTTTTTAAGAAAGTGAAAATTGGTAAATTGTTGCTATAACAATGTTCTTTTATATTATCTAAAGTAGTATCTCCAATTCCTCGTTTAGGACTATTAATAATTCTAAGCAAAGCTAGGTCATCAGCTTCATTAACAAGAAGTCTTAAATATGCTAGAGCATCTTTGATTTCTTTTCTTTCAAAGAATTTTAAACCACCATAAATGCGATATGGAATATGGAAATTAATTAAAGACATTTCAAGTTGTCTAGATAAATAGTTAGCACGATATAAGATAGCAAAGTTTTTATAACTTTCACCTTTCATCTTTAATTCTTGGATTTTACTAACAACCCAGTTAGCTTCTTCCTCCGCTTTAAAGAAATTCATAGTAGTTACTTCTTCTCCTGCACCATTATGGGCAGACATATTTTTTTGAAGTCTTTTGAAATTATGAGCAATTAATCTATTTGAGGCATCAAGTATATTTTGACTAGAACGATAGTTTTTATCTAAGATGACTGTTAAAGAATCTTTAAAATCTCTGTCAAAGTTTAAAATAAGACTCACATTAGCACCTCGCCAAGTATAAATGGTTTGGTCGGGGTCTCCAACAACAAATAAATTATTTTTAGTTCCAACAAGATATTTAACTAAACTATATTGAACGTCGTTGGTATCTTGAAATTCATCAACAAGAATATGAGAAAATCTGTTTTGCCATTTATTTAGAATAGAAAGACTAGATGCAAATAATTGATTTACTTTTAAAAGTAAGTCATCAAAATCTAAACAGTTAGTTTGTTGCAATCTATTTTCATATTCTTTATACAATAAAGCTTTTCTTTCTTGATCAGGTATTTTGTTAGCTAAATCATAAGCTAAGGAAGGAGAAACATTGCCATTTTTATTATATGATATATAACTTACTAGTTCTTTTGGTTCAAGTTTATAATTTGATTGTTTGATTAAATCTTTGGCAAGTTGTTTTTGGTCATCTTCATCTAAGATAGTAAAGTTTTTGCTATAGCCTAAAACATCAATATCTTCTCTTAATACTCGTACGCAAAAAGAATGAAATGTTGAGATATAAGTAGGCCTAATACCTAATTCTTTTTCTACTCTTTCTTTCATTTCTTGGGCAGCTTTGTTAGTAAAAGTAATTGCAAGAATATTATTTGGATAAATATTAATTTGTTGTATTAAATAAACAATTCTTGATGTTAATACTTTGGTTTTACCACTTCCTGCTCCTGCTATGATTCTAATATATTTTTTATCACTAGAAACGGCAAGGTGTTGTTTCTCGTTTAACATGTGTTTACTCCTTTCAAAAAAAATAGATAGCTTTCGCTACCTAAGTGTAACTAAATATAAAACTATTTAGCTGCTTTTGTTGTCGTTTTCTTTGCAGCAGGTTTTTTAGCTGCTGTAGATTTAGCTGCTGTAGATTTAGCTGCTGTCTTCTTAACTGTTGTAGTTTTTTTAGCAGCAGGTTTTTTTTCTGCTTCAACAGGTTTCTTTTCAGCAACTGTTTTAGTAGCAGGTTTTTTAGCTGCTGCAGTTTTAGTTGTAGTTTTCTTAGTTGCTGGTTTTTTAGCAGGTGCTTTTTTAACTTCTACTGGTTTTTCTTCTACTTTTTCTTCTGCTTTAACTTCAACCACTTTTTCTACAGGTGCTTCAGCAGGTTTATTTGCTACTTTTTTCTTTCTTCTAAATAAACACATATTCTTTGCCCCCTTCTTTTTACATACGAAAATGATAGCATATAAGCCCTTTTTTTTCAATATATCTTTAATTATTTTAATATCCTTTTAAATAGGTTATACTTATATAAAGAAGGTGATGAAAGATGAATAAAATTAGGTCTATTACTAATGCAAGTTTATTTGCTGCTATTCATGTCATCTTCACGGTGATCAGTCAGTATTTGTTAGGATTTGAATTGTTACTTATTGTCTTTTTGCCTTTAATAAGTGCTGTTTATGTTTTGAAAAATGAAAATCAGGGTACTTTTGCTTTTGTCATATCCACCTTATTATTGTGTTTGATATTTAATCCAATAAATACTTTACTTTATGTTTTACCTGCTATGGTAGTAGGTGTTGTATATGGAATATTAGCAAAAAATAAATGCAATCAAGATACTACTATAGTTGTAACAGTTTTCACTGAATTAATATCATTAGTTTTATCAGTATTAGCGATTAAATTGTTCTATCGTGAATATGATTTAATAGATATGTTTAAAGATACATTTAACTTGACATCTAAGCAGTTATCTAATGTCTTACCAACTATTGCTTTAGTTATTGCGGCTTGTCAAGCAATTGCAGTGCATACCTCTTTGAAAAACGAATTAAAGAAACTTGGCTATGAGTTTGCTCCTTTTACAAAGTTTAGCAAAATATTTCATTTTGGTTTTCCTTTTTTTGTGGTTTTTGCAATTGTTTTTTCTTTCTTCTTTAAACCAATTGCAATCATTTCGAACATATTAAGTTTAGCGTTTATGGTTCCTTTATTAATAGAAGGATACAGCGACAATCAAAAATTAAATCTAATTCTTATTATTCAAGGAATAATATTAATAGTGGTTTGCTTTCCATTGATGAATATTATACCTTTAATAAATTATCCTATGCTGTTAGTGATTGTCTCAATTCCAGTTTTTTTAACAAGTTATATTAAATCTTTTAGACATTAGACTTATCTTAGTATAAAATATAATTAAGGAGGGAGTGATGTTTAATGTTAGAATTCCTTAGAATGTTTGGTCAAGGGGTCTTCTATACTATTATATCCCCGATACTATTTGCAATTTGGGCTGTGCATGTAGTATTTGTTCTAATCGTAACTTTAGTTTACGAGGTAAAGAATATATTACTATTCTTTACAGGTAGAACTTTAAAATCAAAAGACAGCCTAGAAAAAGAAATGGAAGTTAGAAAGCAACAAGCTGAAGCTTTACCTCCAGGAAAAGGAGGGACTTTATAATGAATTTGAATTTTTTAATTTCACTAAGTGAAAAGGATAAAAGATTCCTTATAGCCCTTGTAATAGTATTTATTGTTTTATTTGTAATAATTGCATATATTGCTAAATTAGTAAGATTTTTAATGAAAAAACATGGTCGTGCCGTTGATGGTTATATGTATGATTTATGTTATTATAAAGTCATTACAAATCCTAAAGATTTTAAAAAGTATGTATTTAAAAGAGAAAAAATATCAATTTATTATCGTACAAGATGGTTTATAAGATCCTTTGCAATAGCATCTGTTTTGTTCTTAATTTATGCTATATGGATTAGACAACCAGAAGCAGGAGAAAAAACATTTGCGTTTGCTAAAGAAGCTATGGATGCTTTGAAAATTAAATTTAGTGGTTGGCCAAAGGCAAAATTCTTTGGTTTAAAGATTCCTAATGCTTTTCCTCATGTTGTGAAAAAACCAGAACCTTTAATGACTTTTGGAGGAATAGTAACTTATGCATACGCACTTACTTGTTTAGCGTTTATATGTTGCTTATTAAGATCAGCATTTATCTTTATGGCAAGGATGAAAAGAGCAAGACAAGCTGCTGATGAAGTGTTTACTAAAAAGCTAGATAACTTATCAATGCCAATTCAAAAATAAGACTGCATATGCAGTCTTATTTTTATTGAATAAAAAAAGATCTTTGTTGAATTTACTTTACATAAATATTATGGAAGTGGAGGAAATGCTATTTCTGTAATTGCATATGATTTAGATGGCAACACCGTAGGTAAATATTATTTTACAGACTTAAATAAATAGAAAAAAAGTTAGATTCAATCTAACTTTTAATTTGTTTTGTAATAATTATTGATAAAAGCATTATAAATGTTATCTACTAATCTATTCAAGGAATCATCATCTAAAGAAGAAGGAATATCTATTACTAACGAGTTAATTCCTCTTTCATCTTTATGATTACCTAAACTACAAGAGACAAGAGAACTTGTTTCATTACATAATCCTGCTTCTAATGAACGTCCTCCAAGTTGTTTAATGAAATTATATTCATCATTTGTTTGATCTACAGGCATATATCCTCGTATTTTGCTAGAACGATTGAATGTGATGACTTCTGTTTCTGTGGTTTGAATTTTAATAGCGAATCTAGCTTCATTATCATATATTGAACTTAAATTTTTAATTTCCTCTGAATAAGAATATTCTTCGCTATTACTATTTAATAAAACTCTAATACCTTTACCTTCAAATTTGTTTTTTAATTTGTAAGCAATGTCTTTAGTTTGATCATTTGTTTTAAAATCTAGAGCAATATCATATCCCAATTCTGATTCAATGTATTTTTCTTCATTTACCTTAATTAGCATCAAAGGAAAAGTATTACTCATAACATGAGAGATTACTATCTTTTTTCTTGTGTAGTTCAAGTCTGAACTGTTTTTCTTGTATGGTAAGGTATAAAAAGAATAATCGAAATCAGGATCGTATACTTCATATGTCAATAAATATTCGTGTTCGTCATCTTGATAAAAAACATAGTAATTTCCAGTTTTTAAGGTGGATAGGATGATGTTTTGATCTAAGTTTGTTGAAGGTGCAAAACTATATTCTTTTTTTGTACATAAGTCTTTTAGGATAAATTTTGAGTTTTCTTTTACAAAATAATCGTTATTTTTTTCGTAATCATAATCGTATCTAAATACTGATAGACTTTCTCCATATATAATATAATCTCTTATCGCAATATTGTTAAATCGATATTCGTCCATGTTTTTGTTTATTTTATTAACAACACTGCATGAATTTGCATTTTTTACTTGCTTGTAAACAATATTAATTAATCCATATACAAGTTCTGCAAGGAAAACTAAGTTTAGGATGATTAAAACTATTTTGAATCTTTTTCGCACTAGTTTTTTTCTGTTTTCTTCCTCTGAAGGAATATGTGGTAATTCATCCATTTAGTTCACCTCCCTTGCAAATTTGTTAATTAGAATAATAAGTTTCTTGGTGTACGAGGATAAGGTAGAACGTCTCTAATATTAGAGATACCTGTGATAAACATCATCATTCTTTCAAAACCAATTCCAAATCCTGCGTGTTTTACGCCACCCCATCTTCTAGTATCTAAATACCATTGTAGGCCTTCTTTTTCCATACCAAGCTCGTCCATTCTATTTACTAGAACATCATATCTTTCTTCTCTTTGACTTGCTCCACATAATTCTCCTACATAAGGAACAAACAAGTCGCAAGCTCTAACGGTTTGACCATCGTCGTTTAATCTCATATAGAATGATTTAATATCTTTTGGATAGTCAGTTAAGAACATAGGTCCTTTTGTGTAAGTTTCTGCTAAATATCTTTCATGTTCAGATTGTAAATCCATGCCCCAGACAATGTTACTGTTTTCAAATTTATGTCCATTTTTAACAGCATCTTGTAATATTTTGATACCATCTGTATAAGACATACGTTTAAATTCACTATTTACTACATTATCTAATTTTGATTTTAAATCTTTATCAATAAATTCGTTAAAGAATTTCATTTCTTCAGGACAGTTATCATAAACATAATTAATACAGAATTTAATCATATCTTCCATTAAGTCCATATCATCATCCAAATCAGCGAAAGCCATTTCTGGTTCAATCATCCAGAATTCACAAGCATGTCTTACAGTATTTGAGTTTTCTGCTCTAAAAGTAGGTCCAAATGTATAAGTATCTCTAAATGCTAAAGCAAAAGGTTCTACGTGTAATTGACCAGATACTGTTAAACTAGGTTTTTTACCAAAGATATCTTCTTCATATTTTCCATCATCTCTTGTTGTAACGTTGAATGTTTCTCCAGCACCTTCACAGTCATTAGCAGTTAAGATGGGTGTATGAACATAAATAAATCCTTGAGATTGGAAGAATTCATGGAAAGCCATAGAAAGAACGGATCTTACTCTAAAGACTGCACTAAAAGTGTTAGTTCTAGGTCTTAAATGAGGAATCTCTCTTAAATATTCATAACTATGTCTTTTCTTTTGTAAAGGATAATCAGGATCACAGCTTCCTTCTAAAACAACTTCAGTAGCTTGAATCTCAAAAGGTTGTCTTCCTTCTGGAGTTAAAACTACTTTACCTGTAATAGTCAATGCAAATCCTGTGATATATTTAGTAACATCATTGTAGTTTTTCAATTTTTCTACATCATAAACGATTTGTGCGTTTTTAAAATAAGTTCCATCATTTAATTCAATAAATCCGATAGAACCATTGTTTCTGTTGGTTCTAACCCATCCTTGTAATTGAACATAATGTAAACTATCTTTTTCCATTTGACTGCCATAATAGCAAATTTCATATAATTCTCTTACAGTCTTAAATTCAAACATATATTTCACCTCTTAATTATATGTATAATTAATTATATATTTTTAACCATTTGTTGTAAATAAAAGTTATATATAAAATTAAAATACAATCCTTTCTTTTAAATAAAAAACATCTAAGGGAGTAACCATTAGATGCTTTTTTTGATTTAAGTATTTAATGGCACAATAAATTATCTTGTGCCTAATAACATTATTAGTCCACAAGTGTTAAGAAATTATTGCCATTATTATTTATAGATATCTTCCTTAACATCTTGATTACCTCCTTAAATGTTATCAATAGTATATGCAAATAGATTTTTTATTTCAATCTATTTGTTATTTTTAGTGCAATCTTCAAGTTCCCAGTTAGGATCTACTCCCATCTCTAAATTACAAATTAAACCTTTATTTATATAAGCAACAGCAGCTTTAGCAATCATAGCAGCATTATCTGTTGTCGCCCATAAAGGTGGGATAACAAGTTCAATTTTACTTGGAACATTTTTTTTCATTTCTTCTCTTAAATAAGAATTAGCACTAACACCACCAGCGACGATTACTTGTTTAACATCATATTCCTTTAAAGCTAATAAAGTTTTATCTATAAGTTGTGCCACGGCATCTTTTTGGAAAGAACAAGCAATATCTTTAACTTCATAACTTTGATTATTGTTTTTAAGTCTTTGTAACATATTTAAGACTGATGTTTTGACTCCACTATAAGAAAAGTTATATTTTCCTTCTACTTTTGGGTGAGGAAAGTTATAAATAGGATTACCTTCTTTTGCTAATTTATCAATAATAGGACCACCTGGATATCCTAAATCTAATAGTCTAGCAACTTTATCATAAGCTTCTCCAATAGCGTCATCTAGCGTCCTTCCAATAATTTGGAAATCTAATTCATCTTTCATATAAACTAGTTCTGTATTTCCTCCAGAAACGATTAAGGCCAAAAGAGGATATCTGAATTCAGTAACATATTTATTGGCATAGATATGACCTGCTAAGTGGTGAACTCCTATTAAAGGCTTGTTGTAAATTAAAGCAAGTGTTTTGGCAGCTTGTAAACCTACATGTAATGCGCCAATTAAGCCAGGGCCTCTTGTTACTGCAATATGAGTTATATCATCCATAGTGATTTTTGCTTGTTCTAGAGCTTCATTTATTACTACAGTGATTTTTTCAATGTGCAATCTACTAGCAAGTTCTGGAATAACTCCCCCATATTTTTGGTGAAAAGCAATTTGAGTTGAAACAACATTAGCGAGTAATTCCTTTTCGTCTTTTAAAATAGCAACACTTGTTTCATCACAACTAGATTCAATTGCTAAAATTAAACTCATCTTGATCACTCCTTAAATTCTTAATCATAAAATAAGCATCTTCTCCATTAGTGTAATATCCTTTTCTAATATGAGAGTGCTTAAATCCAAATTTTTCATATAACCTAATAGCAGTCTTATTGGAAACTCTGACTTCTAAATCAATTGATTTCATATTTAAACTTTTACTTCTTTGAATAATATCCATCATTAAAACATTTCCAAATCCTTGTCCTTGAAAATCAGGATTTACTGCGATAGTAGCTATAGTCATATAATCAAACATTTGCCAAATTGAATAATATCCAATGATATTTTCCCCATCTGTTAAAACATAAGGTAGTGAAACAGGGTTTGTAGTAATTTCGTATTGGTATTGATGCTTTTGCCATCCTCCAAAAGGAAAAACTATTTTTTCAATTTTTTCAATTTGATCTAAATCCTCTTCTTTCATTTTTCTGATTTCAAAGTTCATATTACTTTAAATAAAGAGGATTAATGTTGTCTACCTCTTTAACTCCTTTTGTTTTTAAAGATAATTCAAACATATTCTTTACGATATCTATTTCTTTTAATTCTTGTCCTACTAAAAAAGAGTCTCCTACCACCTCAAAACTAGGATATTTATTTAATAAATTATTTAATTCATCTACCTTCATAATATTTGCTTTTTCTAAAACTTTTCCATTGTCAATAACTGAGTAGTAAACTAAGTTGCTTCTAGCATCAATCAAAGCAATTTTTTTGCCTTGTGCTCCAGAAAGGGCTTGTAATGATGTTAAAGGAACTAGTTCAATGTTTAAACTAGAACAGAATACTTTGGCGATAGTTAAAGCAATTCTAACTCCTGTGTAAGAACCAGGACCATAAGTTGCGATTACTTTATTAATTTGTTTTGGATTAATATTGGTTTCCTTGAAAGCTTTGTCTATTTCTTGGACTGCTATTTCTGATTGTTTTTGAAAAGCGTATTTTTGCATTTTATAGATTAAATTATTATCTTTAGCTACTCCTACAACCATTTCTTTAAAAGAAGTGTCTAAAATTAATGTATATCCCATAGTTTTTTCACTTCCTTTATCATTTCTGGATTACCAGATAATTTATATTTTCTTGTATTTTCATCAATTCTTTCAATGTTGATGTTTAAGGAATTGTTTGGAATGAAATCTTTAATGAACTCTCCCCATTCAATGACACATACGCCCTCACCATAAATATATTCATCAAGCCCAATATCAAAGGTATTCCCTTCTAATCTATAGGCGTCTATATGATATAGTGTTAGAGGCTCGTTAAAATAGCATTTAATGATGTTGAAGGTAGGACTATTAACAATTTCTTTAATTCCTAAAGCAGCAGCAAAAAATTGAGTAAAGGTTGTTTTTCCTGTACCCAAGTTTCCATTTAAACAAATAACATCATTTGGTTTAACGATTTTTGCTAGTGTTTCAGCAAATTCTTTAGCAGTATCAAGTGTTACAATAATCTCCATTATTTTAACCCCATTTCTATCATAAATTCTTTATAGATTGATTCCACTAATTCATGATCAAAAGGAAATTTCCCTTCTTTTGCTAGTTCTAAAACTTCTTGCATTTGTGATTCTATAACATTTGATAGATCTGCAGGATATTGCATAACCATTTTATGTAATTTGTATTCATTTTCGTCTAAAATTTTGACATCTCCTGCACTTGTTCTAATTACGTCTAAATCATAGTCAATATATGTAACAATTCCATTTTCAAAAATGAAAGGGGATGCTAAGTTACAATAAAAGTGAACCCCATTATTTCTTAGCATACAAATGACATTATACCATTTGTCTTTAACAAAAATTGTAATTGCAGGCTCTTTTGCAAACCAACGTCTACCATCGCTTTCGGTAACCATAGCTCGTGTATTTGCGAGTATAATATTACCATCTATTTCTTTAGCAAAATTAATTTTATTCCAAACCCTATGTAAGGAACCATCATGTTTATAACAATGTATTTGCACTGGTGAGCCCATTTTCAATGTTTCCATCTATCTCACACTTCTTTCAAGTCTTTTATATTATAATAGATTTTTTAATATATTAAAAGTTTAATGAATAAAAATTTTCAAAAAGGTAAGACTATGTTTAAAAGGAGAAAAAATATGGCGAAGAAAAAAGGACCTGAATTTATGATTACCGCAAAAGATAGACTTTATTTTAGTGATATTATGAGCCACATTTTAACGTTTTCTAAAAAAAATAAAAATTATTTAGAAGTATGCGAAGATGTTGAAGTTGCTAATATGTTAACTCAAATAAATGATATTCTTGAAAATCAATATGAAACTTGTTTACAAGTATTGGAGGATAGCAATGAATAAAGATATGTTAACACCAAAAGATATCCTAATGGATACTTTAAATACTAGTAAGGCACTATGTACTTTATATGCTACTTTTTTAACAGAAGCTAGTAATGATGACACTGTTTATACTATTGGTGAACTTGAAGATGAAACAGTAGATATTCAAAGAGATGTTTTTAATCTTTTATATGATAAGGGTTGGTATAAGTTAGAAGCTGATTCTATCAAGAATATTAAAAATACGATTAACCAATATAAAAAATCAAAAGGCGAAATGTAATTCGTCTTTTTTTAGGCAACTTTTTAGGCCTTTGTTCATATACTCTATTGAAGAAGAACTTCAAAGGAGAAAAATAAATGGATTATAACCAAAACAATCAATACCCTTATGCTATTCCGTATGGACAAGGGACTACAACACAAATGCCTTTACCACCTGCTCAAACGCAACCTCAAACTCCTCCACAAGGGCAAAATTATTATCCGCCAATGAATCAACAACCACAATATACACAGCCTCAACCAAAAAGAGTAACTGAGGAAGATTCTTATATTGAAAATATAATAAGATTAAATCGTGGTAAAATGGCAACTTTTTATATGTCTTATGGTGATTCTAATGAATGGAAAGATAGAGTTTATAAAGGTATTATCGAAGCTGCTGGAGTAGATCACATTATTATTTCTGATCCAAAAGATGGGAGAAGATATATCTTATTAAATGTTTATCTTGATTGGGTTGAATTCAACGAAGAAATAAATTACATCTATCCTTATAAATAAGAGCGAAGGCTCTTTTTTTATTCACATATTTTATTTTTAGAATTTACGATAAATAGATATCAAAATATAATATTTATGTAATTGGAGTGATTTTAATGAAAAAAACAGAAAAAGAGTTTTTGATATTAGATTTAAAACAACATGCTTTTGAACTTGATCAAAAAGAACAATGTTTTTATTCTGAATATCATTTATGTGAAAATGAAGAAAAATGGTTTGGAGTTTTATTTGAAGAAATAAGTGATTTCATTGAAGAATATTATGGAAAGAAAATCACTTGGGAAGAAAAAAACTACAATGGTGAATTTCATTTAAAATTAGATTTTGATAATGATTTTTTAGAAAGAAATAATATGAATATGAAAGATATGAGAAATGAAATTTCTTTTATTGCTAAAACAATTTTACAAGAAAAGAATGTTTATCCTAGTTTAGAAAAAGAAAACATTTATTATACTGATCAATACAATAAAAGAATGAATATCTTATATACTAATCTTTGTGTAGTAAAGTATGAAAATGAAAAGAAACCTACAATTATGTTTACTAATTTGATTAAGAAATTACAAAAAATTGCTCCTATTAATGTAATTTATAATTCTAACAATACTGTTAATGTTTCTTATGAAGGATATGCTTTGGATTTTGAATATTTTAAAAAAGATGTAGAGATAATTATGGAAGAAGAAAAAATATCTCCTTCTAAAATTGCTTTTTCTGAACCTATGTTAAAGGAATCTTCGGTACGTTATCCTTTCTTAGAAAAATGGGCTAATAAATTTAAGGATTTCTATGATGTAAAATATTATGATAAAAATAAAAAAGGTTACTGATAACCTTTTTTATTTGTCTATTTTTGTTTTATCTACTTCTGTTTCTTTATCAACAGTAGGAGATTTCATACAGTCAATGTAAGTTGAGATAATACCTTTATAGATAACTGCTTGTAAAGGACGATAATCTATTTGTCTGTATCTTTCCCAACCCTCTTGTTGAACTTTTTGTTCTAGAGGTTTTTTCAAATATGGAGGAACAAACAGTCTTTTAACATTATATTCCATAATGTCTTTATCAGGGTCATAATCTTTTTCTTCTTCTCCAGGATATTTAACCCATTCATATCCGTAGTTATTGAAATGATATTCTCCAATTTGACCTTTAGCATTTACAACTCTTACATCAAAATCTCCTTGCTCCTGACTTTTTTGGATTCTTTGATCATATCCTAATTTTGCAATAGCATCCATGTATTCATCTCTAATACTATCTGCGACGCTAAATGAAGAAGGAATTCCTTTTAGATGTAATAAGTAGTTTAATAATGTTTTTGATACTCTACTGTTTCCATCATTGAATAATTGAGAAGTGTAAGTTTCAAAAAATACTTCTATAGATCTATCAATGTATTCACTTTTTGATAAAGAGTCTTTATCTTTAAGTAGACTTTCTAATTTTTCTTGTACTTTTTCTTTTGCTTTTTCAATATGATGTCCACGAGGTAAATCAAATAAAAAATCTACTGTTCTATCAGGGGTGTTTTCATTAACCATTTCTCCTGCAATGTAATCAGAACTGCCATAAGTAACTTTATCAAATAGCAGTTTATGTAAATGTTTTAAGATATATTTTGCATTTTCGGGAGTGGCGAAAACTTTTGATTCTTCACTGAAAATGAAATTGTAAGCATCTAATTGACCTTCTACTAATTCTTGTAATGTTAGAGTTTTTTGACTATGTCTGCCTACAGGCATAGTAACATGGCCATTTTTTTGATATCCTGCGATTATTTTGTTAATATCGTCAACGTTCAAAGAAATTTGTTCAGCAGTTTTGATATCTCCATAGATAACATCTCTAACAAGTTTAATTTTCATAATGTCTTCGATTTGTTCAATTGGTAAAAAGGAAATGTGATTGAACATTTGTTGGATAAATTTTAAGTCTGTTATTTGGTAATCAGCGACTTTTGTTTTTCTTTCATGTCTATAAGTTATATGATAACCAATTTTATCTCTTAATTCTTGAACGTTGTTAATTCCTTCAATGTTATTGAATTTATAAAAAATCCTAAAAGCTGTTGTTTTGAAAGAAACTCCAAATTCGTTGGCAATATAAATAATATCATCATAGTTGATTTTTCCATTTTTATTTAGATATGGTTTAATAGCTTCTTTTAATTTATTTTCTGGGAGTAAATAACATGATGCAAATGTTTTAGCTTTCGATAAAAATTCACTTTTTTCATGTTCTTTGTAATAAGCGATATTATTGGCTCCAGTTAAGTGAAAATAAACTTGCAAAGCCATATTATATCTTTGTCTTTGAACAGGAATAGATCCACTTATAATAGCGCTTGCTTTAGAATCTTCTGATCTAGTGTAAAATGAGAATAATTCATGAGATAAATCCATTAGGAAAATATTCATTCCCAAACTTTTTGCTAGTTCAAAAGGATTTATTTCCTTGTTTTTATTTTTATCTAATATTTTGTAAGCTAATTGTTCTGGGTTATCAAATAAATCTATATAATTTTTTTTCATAAAAATCCCTACTTTTTAAATCCTTTGAAACCAACTAATTTTGATAATTCCTCAGTCTGGTTATCATTTAAATTTTTGTTGTTAGTTTTCAATTCTTTTTTTCTTTCTGGGTTGTCTTTGAGTTTTTCTAAGTAATTTAAAACGACTTCTAGAGAAATGGCATAAAATTTTAACAATAAAAGTAATTTATCTTTGCTAAGTTCTAAGTTTCCTTTTTCAAAATTGACTAAATCTTCTTTTGATATTTTAGTAGCAGAAGAAACAATTTTTATTTCGTAATTCAAATATTTTCTTCTTTCTACACAGATGTTTTTAAGCAATCTAAAAAAAGCTTTTTTAAGAATTATTGCTTCTTCTTGAGTTGTTATTGTATGTGCCATAATCTCACCTCTGCTTACAAATATTATACTTATTATTATAATAAGTAGGAATAGAATTGAAAGTAAATTGTTAATAATCAAAAAAATAAAATGAAAAAAAGTTTGATTAATATGGTAATGGGGATTATAATATGAATTGTAAATCTTCAGGGTAGGGTGCAATTCCCAATCGGCGGTAAACCCCGCGAGCGTAAGCAGGAACTAGTGAGATTCTAGTGGCGACAGTAAAGTCTGGATGGAAGAAGATGTATTTTTTTACATTAACTTTTAAGTACCTAGAAGATTTCTAGGTGTTTTTTGTTTTATAGGAGGATAAATATGAGTAAATCAACAGAATTAGTCAAGAAAATCACTTATATCGCCATGATGGCAGCATTAGCAACTGTATTGTCTTTAATTCAGATTCCCTATCCAGTTGCCCCTTATATGAAGTTTGATCCAAATGATATTATTATTTTAATAAGTGCAGTTTATTTAGGGTGGAAATCAACTAGTTTAGTTGTATTCTTAAGAAGTTTTATTAGATATTTCAATGGTAGAGGAACAATATTTGGCGAAATCGCTGCCTTTTGTAGTTCTATGATTTTTATGAGTATATATGTAATTATAAGAAAAATTGCTTCTAAAAGAGTTAAATCTAAACCTTTACAATATGCAGTGAGTTGTAGTGTTGCTTTATTAGCAGCAACATCATCATTGATGTTATTGAATTATTTATTCATTACACCTTCCAATATGTTCCAAAAATTCACTACTGGTTGGGAATTAATGGAAATGTTTAATATGAACAATCGTCAATATTTCAATACATTTATTGTTCCTGTAATGACTTTTAATTTAATCAAATGGAGTATCATTTCTGTGGTTACTGGAATTACTCAATTTAAATTGCCTGAAAGATATACTGTAAAATATAATGCTTCTTCTAAACAAGAGGAATATGCTTTATTTTATTCTAGTAATAAAGATGAAGTTAAGAAAACTTCAGATGTTGAACAAACAGCAGAAAACTAATGAAAAAGGAATGTTTTATCATTCTTTTTTTGTTATAATTTTTTTGGTGAAAGAAATGAAACTGTGTTTGAACAAATGTGTAAAAATAGATAGTGCTAAAAATCTAGATGAAATTGATTTGTATATAGAAAATCAATTAAAAGATAAAAATGAAATTTGTTATAAGAAAATAACAGGAATGAGAAATCATAGCGATTTGATTAGGCATTATATTTTTAAGATAAGAGAAAGCACAAAAGAGATAAATTTGATTTTTAATAATAAAAAAATATATCTTTGTGCACAAATGATTTATGAATCTATGCATCCAAAAAAGATAAAAGTAGGTCTTGCTCTCGCCGGTGGAGGTGCAAGAGGAGCTTATCAAATGGGGGTTTTGGAAGTTATGAATGATTTTCATTTGCTAGATAACATTGATGTAAAGATAGGGACTTCAATTGGAGCATATTCAATGATTTTTTTAGAAGAATATGGAATTGAAAAATCTAAAGAAATTTGGAATAAATTAGATTCTAAAGTTGTCTTAACAAAGAATAAGTTCAAGGATTTTTTAAGTAAAAGAGCTGTTTATTCTCGAGAGGAAACGAAAGTTTTTTTGGAAAAGTATGTAAAGAATGAAAAGATGATAAGTAGTAAAACTGAAATGTATGTTCAAAATTTGATTTTTCCTAGTCTTCAAACTGAACAAGTTAAAATAAATAGTTTTAATAAAGAAAAACTGATTGATGTTTTAATTGCTACTTCTTCTTTACCTTTTGTTTTTGGTTATTCTAAGTTTGATGGTAAAAAGTATATTGATTCAGGATTGAAAGATAATGATGGAATTGATTTTTTAATTAAACAAGGTTGCAATATTATTTTATATATTTCTTTAAGAAAAGAAGATGTTGCAAAGAAAAAGTCAAAGGATGGAGTGTGTCTTATAGATTGGGGCTCTTGTCATTATTATCCTGGAATGGTTAAGGGATTAGTGGATTTTTATCCTGAAAAAAGTAAATATAAAATTGAATATGGTCATGAAGTGGCGAGTTTAATGATTGAAAAATTAAAAAGTGAAGGAATTTACGAGATTTTAAAAAATAGAAGGGTAGAAGATTTTTATAAATTACCTAAATTTATTAGGTTAGATAAAAACGAAAATACTATTAAATTTAAGTTTTAAATGTTATAATATTTAAGATAGATGGGTGATTGTATGCGTTATGTAAATAAGATTACTGCAAATTATTATTTTTCTCATATTGTTCTAAGAGATTTATTTTTAGGTAATGAGATTTATGATGTTGTTAATAAAATGGAAGATAGTGAGGTTGCTTTTAATCAATTCTTAAAAGCTCGTTTGTATGAAAGTATTTTGGAATCTAAAACTCCAATTTATAATACTGAAGACTTTAAAGACTTCAATTTTAATATGAAGATAATCGAGTTTTCTAATTGCTCAATTTTATTTGTAAATATGCCTGATCCTCAAGTGAAGGGTGATACTTATTGTGTTGCTGTTTTAAAAACGAAGAAAGCATTTACATATTTTATTTTAGAACTTGCAGTTTATAATGGTGAATTTGAATATGTTATTAGTTTTGAAGATCAGTATGATTATACTGTTTTAAAAAAATTAGATACTCCATCTGAGGATGAATTTGTTGAATATATGCACCAAATGGTTACAAATGGAATTATAAAATAAGCAGAATTTATTCTGTTTTTTTTTATTTTAGTAACAACTTGCTTTTAAATTATTGTTGTTATTTTATTCTTGTGAAATAATTGATGTAGGAAGTGATAATAATGTTTTCAGCAAAAGAATTAAGAAGAAGATTTGAAAGTATCGGTATAGTAGGTAGCATAAGTAAAAAAGTTCCTTTTAAAATGGGATTACAAGATCAATATGATTATATATTTAATAATAAGGTAGATGAATTTACTTCTTATCAATTAAAATTTAATGATGAAGAAAATGAGTACTCTATGTCTTTAGTAACTGCAGATGATGTGGTTTTTGATTTTTCAATTGAGGTTAATTCAGACTTGGAAAAAAGGGTCTTATACATAGCATGTGATTTAGTTTCTTTATTCTTATATGAATCAAATGAAGATAGATTAAGAATTTTTGAAACATTTTCTGCTTCTGAGGGTGATTTTGTTAGTAATACAATTGGTTTAAAAAATGAAATGCGTCATGTGTCTCAAGCGCAAGATCTTTTAAAAGTCCCTGCTGATAAAAAAATAACTAAACAAGAAGTTTATGAAATTATGGACAAATATGAAAGGTCTTTAAATAAGGATAGCAGACCTAAAAAATAATAAATAAAAATGCTAGAAATTCTAGCATTTTTTTAATTAATAATTGATAACTCTTAATTGGAAATATGCTTGTGCATGATCACATACAGGGCACATTTTTGGTGCCTCATTTCCTACATGAATGTGTCCACAGTTAGTACAAATCCAAACTTCTTTAGTTCTTCTTGCAAATACTGTTCCTTCTTCAATATTTTTAAGAAGTGCTAAATATCTTTCTTCGTGTTCTTTTTCAATCTTTCCTACTGCTTCGAATAAGTAAGCTATTTTATCAAAACCTTCTTCTTTAGCAGTTTTTGCAAAATCAGCATACATTTCTGTCCATTCATAGTTTTCTCCAGCTGCTGCATCTTTTAAATTGTGCATTGTGTCTCCAATGCCATCATTTAATAATTTATACCAGATTTCTGCATGTTCTTTTTCATTTCCAGCAGTTTCTTCAAAAAATTTAGCAATTTGAACATAACCTTCTTTTTTTGCTTTTGATGCATAGAAAGTATATTTATTTCTTGCTTGAGATTCTCCTGCAAATGCAGCCATTAAGTTCTTTTCTGTTTTTGATCCTTTTAGTTCCATTATTTTGTTCCTCCATAGATAATATATTACTAATTATCGTTGTAAAGTGCAATAAAATGTAATATATTTTTGGTTATTGGAAGTGATTTTATGGGTGGGTTACAAACAAAAGCTAAAAGTTTATTATTTACACATCATACTAAACAAATTTTACAGGTTTTTGTTAATACTTTTTTAGGAATGTATTTTTTAAAAATAACCGATGGAAATATTTTGAAAGTTGTATTGTATTATATAATTTATTATGTAGGCCACGCTCTGTTCTTCTATGCATTTTATAAATTCTTAAAATTACCTGATGTAATTTCATATCGAATGAGTTTATTCGTTAAGTTAATGGATTGTATTATTTTGCTGGCTTTAGGAAAAAGTATTATTAATTTTATTTATCCATTTGCAGTTTTGGAGGCATTAGCACAGAGTTTATATTATACAAGTTATAAGACGATGACCATCGCTAATAACAGGGGAAATCAATTTAAGCAGTATTTCTTTATGTGTAGGGTTTTCGAAGGCATCATCAATTTAGTAGTCCCTGCTTCTTTAGGATTTTTATTAGGAAAATTAGGGTATAGTTATATATTTGTTATTTTATCTATCGTAATGTTAATTTCTTTTCTTTTGTCTTTTAAAGTAGAAGCTAGCGCTAAGTTTAAAAACACTTTTGATTTGAAGAAATTCTCTAACAATATAAAAGATAAGAAGGCATTGAGAAAAATTGGATTTAATTCGATATGTTATGGTTTAACAGATGGAGGCACCCTGTCTTTATTGCTAAGCTTAGTGATTTTTATGAATTATAGTAATTCTACTTTTGGAAATTATAAAGGAGAAGATATTCTTGGTTATTTAACAAGTGCAGTTGCTGCTATGAGCATTGTTCTTAGTTATTTTCATAAAAGAAAAATTAATTCTAGTAATTTCCTAATTTCTTATTTACCTTCTGTGATTTTGACTATTATTGTGGCTATCCCAGTTAGTTTAACTACAAAAATATTCTTTTTAATAGCTTATAGATTTATTAATGAGTCCATTAAAATAGCAACGACGATTGAACAAGATCAAGTTAATTATTCCTTGTTACCTCATATAACGGATAAAAAGTATCAAAGAGAATATTTATATTATATTGAATTTATGTTGAATGTAGGGAGAATTTTAGGAATGATTTTAATAGGTCTTCTTTATATAATTACCAAAGATGCTCATACATTATCTTATTTGTTTATTGTGTGTACTGTCTTTTATCTTATTTTTGTCTTAAATATTAATTCGTTGCTAAAATTACAAAAGTCTAATACAGATAATAGTATAGCGATCCAGAATTAGAGAGTGTTCCTTTTAAAGGGGACACTCTTTTTATTACAATATTTTCATTGGTGTCATACCAAATGTTGGTTCTTGTATCGATGGTATTTGCTATTTCTTGGAAGATTCTTTTTGATAAAGAGTAATCTGTTAATTTGGTATTATCATCTGTTCCTACCCAAATGCAAATGGTGTAATTTGGATTAAATCCTACCACCCATGAATCAGATTCTGTTGTACCAGTTTTTGCAGCGTAGATATTATTTGTTTGGTAATTTAACATTGTAGGATTAGTGTAGGATTTGATGTTTTTATCAAATGGAGCGGTTAATAATTGATTTAAAACAATAGTTTCATTATGTAATAAGACACGATATGGTATATCATTGTTTTGATATAAGGTGTTCCCATAAGAATCTTTAACTTCATTTATTAAAGATGGTTTATAATAAATACCCTCACTAGCAAAAGTGTTGTAAATTGATGTTAATTGTAAAGGAGTGATTAAGTTTGTTCCTAGGGCTAAAGAAGGTACTTTTTCGACGTTTTCAATGGCAAATTTATTGAGCAAATTAACAAGCATTGATGTCCCTAAAATCAAGTTTGTTTTAATTGCATAAATATTATCGCTTACCCCCACGGCTTGAATCATTGATATGTCTTCATTGGCATAAATATCATTGTTGTTAGTAGGCTCGTATAGTCCATAGTCTTTAATGAAAAAAGATGTTTTTTCGCTTTTTAGTAAGGTGGAAGGAGTCATTCCTTTTGATAATGCTAAGTAATACAAGAGAGGTTTAATAGTAGAAGCTGGTTGTCTTAAAGATGTAGTGGCTCTGTTATAAGTGGATTTAGTATAATCCCATCCCCCAAATAAGGTTATTACTTTATTTGAATAAGGTTTCATGATGACAACACTAACTTGTGTGTTTGAATCTGTTGGTTGATATTTTTGTAGTATTGAGTAGACTATTTCTGAAATTTTAGTGTCTAGATTGGTGGATATTGTAAGACCTTTAACTAAGTTACTTTTTGTATATATTTTTTGATTTTTTAATTGCTTTTCAATAGCATCTTGATAATAAAAAGAGCTATTTAAAATATTATTTCTTTTTTGTCCATATATTACTAATGGTTCTTTTAGGGCATTTTCTTTTTCTTCAATGCTAATAATCTGTTGTTTCTGTAAAATGTTTAGGATTTGTTTTTGTTTTTTTAGAGAATTTTCTTTTTCTAAAATAGGTGAATATAAACTTGGCGCGTTAGAGATGCCTACTAATAAAGATGCTTCTGAAATTGTAAGGTCTAAGGCATTTTTATTAAAGTAAAATAGACTAGCATCTTCTACTCCATAGACTCCATGACCAAAGTAAAGATTATTTAGGTATATTTCTAGTATTTCTTTTTTGGAATAATAGGTTTCAATTCTGGCTGCATAGATTGCTTCTTTAATTTTTCGAGAATAACTTTTGCTATTATCTAAATAGAGCATCCTTGCTACTTGTTGGGAGATGGATGATGCGCCTTGTTTTATTCGTCCTGAAATGGTATTAACTAGGAAAGCTTTTACGACTCTTGACCAATCTATCCCGGAATGTTTATAGAAATCTTTATCTTCAATTGCAACATAAAAAGCAGGAATGTATTTTCCCATTTTTTCAATTGAAATGTATGATCCTTCTTCATCAAAATGCTTTTGGAATAATATTTCATTCGAGGAATCCACATATTTTACAACATAACTTTCTTTAATATTTAGTTTTGGTAAAATCCACATACCAAAGTAAAATGTTGTTCCTGCGACAAGGGAAAAAATAATTAAAACACTAGGAAATATTATTAAAAATTTGTAAAAGTATTTTTTCATTTTTTTCACCTGAATTTATTGTAGACAGTAATTTTAACTATATTCTTTTTATAAATAAAAAAAGGTGTAATTTGTCTTGAAATTCATTTATAATAGTACTATGGTGGTAACTATGGCAAAGAAAATGAAAATTAATTTGACTAGTATTGTTGATAATGAAGAAACAATTTTACAAACTGAAGCCATTTTAGAAAAGTTAGATGATACTATTATTTGTAGTTATGTAGATAATAGAGATAATCAACACGTAGATGTTAAGATGGTTTTAACTAAGGATGAAGCTGTTATTACTAGAATAAATGGGAAAGACATTAACAAAAGTTATTTTAAAAAAGGACATACTTATGTTGGTAAGCAATATTTTAGTGATTATGTTATGAATTTAAAAATAGAAACTATTGATTATAGGTTCGATAAAATGAAAATATTTATAAAATATAGAACTTATTTAAATGATACTTGTGTGGGAAATTTTGAGCATTTTTTAGAGTTTAAGGAGAGAGAAAACAATGAATGTTAATGAATTAGAAAATGAATTAAAGTTAATATTGAAAGACGCTGTTAAAGTTGCTTTTGATATTGATGTAGATAACATAGATATTATGATTCCAAAGGACAAAGCACATGGTGATTATGCTACTAATGTTGCTATGAAGATATGTGGAAGGGTTAAACAAAAACCTCAAGATGTTGCACACATAATAGTTAGTAATATTGATTTAGAAAAACATCAAATTAAAAAAATCGAAGTTGTTGGACCTGGTTTTATGAATTTCTTTTTAGAGGAAAATAAATTAGCTGCGTTGATTGGGAAAATTATTGATAAAGGAAATGACTTTGGCAAAGGAAATCCTATTGATGAAAAAATTAATGTTGAATTTGTTAGTGCTAACCCAACAGGTGATTTGCATTTAGGACATGCTAGACAAGCTGCTTTGGGAGATAGCATTTGTAGATGCTTATCTTTTGCGGGCTATGATGTTAAAAGAGAATATTATATTAATGATTTAGGTAATCAAATTGATAACTTAACAATTTCTGCTTTGGTGAGATATAAAGAATTGTTTGGTATTAGCGAAGAACTACCTGAGAATGGTTATCATGGTAAAGAAATTATTACTTTGGCAAAAGAGTTAAAAGAAAAATATGGTAATAGTTTATTAAATGACGATAGCATAGAAACCTATGAAAAGGTAAAGAGTTTTTCTACTAATTACATGTTGGATGAAATCAAAAGAATTTTGAAGGAATTTAGAGTTTCTTTTGATATATGGAGTTCTGAAAAAGCTAATAAAGAAGCTGGATTTACTGAAAAAGCTTTAGAAAAGTTGTCTCCATATATTTATAAAAGTGAAGACGCAACTTGGCTAAGAACTACTGATTTTGGTGATGATAAAGACAGAGTTTTAGTTAAAACTGATGGTGCATATACTTATTTTGCTCCTGATATTGGATATCATATGGATAAAATGCAAAGAGGTTATGATAGACTAATAGATTTACTGGGAGCAGATCATCATGGTTATGTTAACAGAATGAATGCTGCTTTAATGGGCCTTGGTTTTAATAAAGATACATTACATATTGAGCTTGTTCAAATGGTGAGACTTATGGAAAATGGGATAGAAGTTAAAATGTCAAAAAGAACAGGTAAGTCTGTAACTATTAAAGATTTAATTGAAGAAGTTGGAATTGATGCAACTAGATATTTCTTTGTTTCTAGGGCAGCTTCAACGCATTTTGATTTTGATTTAGGTTTAGCAAAATCTACTAGTAATGAAAACCCAGTTTATTATGCGCAATATGCATATGCTAGAATATGCTCTATTTTAGAAAGTGCTAAGCAACAAAATTTCGAGTTAGATTTAACTTCTACTTTAATTACTCATCCAAAAGAGTTACAATTATTGAGGATGTTAAATGAATTTCCTAATGTAGTTGTGGATGCTGCACAAACTTTGTCTCCATATAAGGTTTGTAATTATATTCAAAAAGTGGCAGCACTTTTCCACGGTTATTATTCTGAATGTAGAGTTATTGATAAAGATAATATAGTATTATCTGAGCAAAGACTTGCTTTGTTGGAAGCTACTAAGGTAGTTTTAGGAAACGCCTTTGATTTAATTGCTATTGAAAAGAAGGAAAAAATGTAGGAGGAATAAAAAATGAAAAAAAGTATGATTGAGGTTGCTTATGAAATTGTATCTAGTTCTAGTTCGCCTTTAAGATTCCAAGATTTATGGAAAAAAGTTGTTCAAGAACAAGGGTTTACACAAAAGCAAATTGAAGACAACATTTCTAGATTCTATTCCCAATTAGGAATAGATGGAAGATTCGTAATGTTAGAGGAAAATTATTGGGATTTGAAATGTAGACACCCATATGAAAAGTCTCATATTGATATGAATGAAATTTATTTAGCTGAGGATGATGAGGAAGAAGAAAAAATCATTGATTCAGAAGACAACGATGAAGAAAAAGATTCTGATGAGTATGATGATAAATTTGAAAATGAAGAAGATGATATTCCTTTTGGATTCCAAAGCATAGATGAAGACGAATTTTAATGTCTAAAGAAAAAATAAATAAAACAGAAAGAGAAAAAGCTATCGTAAAAGTAGAACTAGTAACATTAGTAGTTAATACCTTGCTAGCTTTTTTTAAATTGTTAGCAGGTTTAGTTGGAAATAGTATGAGTATGATTTCTGATTCAATTCATTCTTTTTCAGATACTGCTACTACTCTTGCTGTACTAATAGGTGTCAAAATTGCTTCTAAACAAGAAGATGATGATCATCATTATGGTCATGAGAAAATAGAAAGTGTTATAGGCGTAGTCATTGCTACTGTTCTAATAATGCTATCCATTAGTATTTTTATTAGTGGATTTGAAATGATTGTTGATTATTTTAAAGGAGATTATGTTGCTTCTGATGTTTCTATGATTGCATTAGTCGCGGCAGTTGTTTCCATAGTAATGAAGGAAATATTGTATTTATATGCCATTATGGTGGCTAAAAAATATCAAAGTCCTGCTTTAAAAGCTGACGCATGGCATCATCAAAGTGATTGCTTATCTTCGATTGGAAGTTTAATTGGTATAAGTCTTGCGATGTTTACGAAATTTGTTATCGCAGATGCCATTGCTTCTATGATAATTGGAATTTGTATTATTTTTGTTGCAATAAAAATCTTAAGAGAATCTGTTGATCAAATTACAGATAAAGCAGTTAGTGATGATGTTTTAGAGAAAGCTAGAAATATTATTAAAAGTGTTGAAGGCGTAAAAAGAATAGATTCTATAAAAAGTAGAAAGCATAGTATAAAGGTTTATTTTGATGTAGAAATTTCTGTTGAGGATTCACTTTCTTTAATAGAAGCGCATTCTATCGCAGAAAATGTACATCAAAGTATCGAAAAAGAAATTGAAAATGTTAAGCATTGTACTGTCCATGTAAATCCTGAAAAAGTTATTCATTAAAGATGTATTTTTTTATCATTCTTTTAATATGATTAAATGGATGGTGGAGTAATGAAACGTTTATATAGAATTAGTGGTGGTAATTTTTTAACAGGTATTATCGATGTTGATGGTTCAAAGAATGCTGCTTTACCTATTATATGTGCTTCCATCTTAATGAAAGATGAAGTTATATTACATAACATCCCGGATATAAAAGATATTCGGGATCTTTTAGATATATTAGATTTTTTAAATGTTAGATATAGTTTTAAAAACAAAACACTTAAAGTTGATTCTTCTAAAATTATAAATAAAAAAATCCCTAGTTATTTGACTGATAAATTTCGTGCTTCTTATTATTTGCTAGGTACTTTAATTAACTTGTTTGATTGTGTTGAAGTAGGTAAAATGGGAGGATGTAAAATAGGTGAAAGACCTATTGATCAACATATTTTGGGATTTAAAAATTTAGGTTTTACCTTTGTTGAAACTAATGATAGTTATGTTTTGAAAAGGGATAATAATAAATATAATGATGTTTCTTTTCAAATCAATTCTTTAGGGGCTTCTATTAATGTTTTATTAGCTAGTTTATTTTTAAAAAGAGAAGTTAGTTTTTATAATATATCAGTAGAACCTGAGTTTATTGATTTAGTGGAATTTTTAAAAACAGCAGGTTTTATTATTGATTATGATGTAGATAAGAAAACACTTGTAGTAGAACCTTCAGTTCCCAAGAAAAAGGTATCTTATCAAATAATGTATGATAGGTTAGAGGCAGGTAGTTATGCTATTTTGGGAGCTTTAATAGGAAAAAAATTGATTATTAGAAATTTTTCCAAGTATTGTTTATCTTTTTTGCTAGATACTTTTGATAAAATGAATGTTGAGTATTCTTTTGATGGAAATAATTTTTTAATTTCTGCTTCACATGATATAAAACCTATAGACTTGATAGTTAATCCTTTTCCTAGTTTCGCTACTGATCTGCAACAAATTATATCTATTTTGATGTTGAAAGCAGATGGTATTTCTAGTATTGATGATCAATTGTTTCCTACTAGGTATTTACAATTAAAAACGATTGGTAAAAATAAAATTAATTATGCTATTAATGAAAAGATTATCATTTTTGGTAATAAGTATTTTTATCCTGGTTTTTATGTTGGTACTGATTTAAGAGGAAGTATGGCTTTGTTAATTTATTGTTTAGTTGCCCCTGGAGTCAGTTATTTTGATCCTAAGAATCATTTAGATAGAGGATATGCTAATTGGTTTGAAAAATTATTGAATGTGGGTGCAAATATTTCTAAGGAGGATATATATGAAAAAGATGTTTAGTTTTGGACTGGTTATCTTGGTTTTAATTGGAATTGTTTATGGTTTTAAAAAAATTAATAAAAGTTCTCCTAAATTAGAAATGTATATGGCGATGGGAGATTCTTTATTAGTAGCTACCTCTTATGGAGAAAATGTTTATAAAGAATTGGAAGATGTTAATGAGTTTAATGATATAGTTAAAAGATCTAATTTGGATAGTAATAGTCTACTTAGGTTTATTGAGGTAAAAGCGACAATTGTTAAAGGAAATAATAGTGAGAAAATTTCTAATTTAATTGGGAAATCAAAATATATAACGATTCAAGTTGGCCTTAATGATTTGAATAGCAATGTTCGTTTTAATAAAGTAGAACAGAAGTTTTATTATGATGTTGAGGTGGTAGAAAGAATTTGTGCTAATCTACAAGAAAATATTTATAATATTGTAAATGAAATTCGTGAGATAAATAAAGATGTAAAAGTACTAGTAATAGGGTATTACTTACCTTTTTCTTCTCTTGATGATAATGAAAAGGCAATTGGATTAGAGCTATATGGGGAATTAAATAGTTCTTTAAGATTAGGAGCTTATGATTCTGGTGCTGTTTTTGTTGATATAAGTGATTTGTCTAATGAGATGTATTTAGTTGATGGTTTTTTAAATGAAGAAGGGAAAAAGAAATTGGTTTCTTTGATTGTAGCTAGTTGTAAACAAAAATAGTTTTGTGAAAATATTTTATTGAAAGTAAATCTCTCTTATGATAAGATATTCAAGAACTTACTTTGAACGGTAAGAAATAGTTCAAGGCGGAAGGAGAGATTGCAATGAAAAAAGATATTCACCCAGCATATCACAAAGTTACGGTCAAATGTGTAACATGCGGAGCAGAATTTGAGACTGGATCAACTTCTAAAGAAATTCGTGTTGATTCTTGTTCTAATTGCCATCCATTTTTTACAGGAAAGAACAGACACCACGTTGCTGATGGTAGAGTTGACAAATTCATGAAAAAATGGAATAAAACAACTAGTAAATAAAAATAAGACCGAAAGGTCTTTTTTCTTTCTAGTAAGCTATGCTTAAAAATGATATAATCTTTCTTGGTTGGAGGGGTATTATGTATCATTTGTATAATAAGGGTTGGATTGAAGTTATTTGTGGTAGCATGTTTGCTGGAAAGTCTGAAGAATTAATAAGGAGAGTAAATACTTTACTCTTTGCTAAACAAAATGTTGTGATTTTTAAACCTGCGATTGATAATCGTTACAGTGAAGATGAAGTTGCTACTCACAATGGTAATAAAATTAAATGTTATAGCATTTCTGAAGCTAATGACATATATAAGTATGTAAAGGATAATACGAATGCTGTTGCTATTGATGAAGTCCAATTTTTTGGACCTGAGATTGTTGATATATGTAATGATTTGGCTGATAAAGGCATAAGAGTGATTGTGGCAGGTCTTGATATGGATTATAAGGGTAAACCTTTTGGCCCTATGCCTTATTTATTAGCCACTGCAGAGTTTGTTACTAAATTGACTGCAGTATGTACTAAATGTGGTGCTCCTGCGACAAGGAGTGAAAAAATTGATATGAGCAGTACTGATATTGTTGATGTCGCTGCTGCAGAAAAATATACTGCTAGATGTAGAAGATGCCATACTAAAGGGAGAGATTAAAATGGATAAAATGTTTGACAGACTTGATGCTATCGAACACAGATATAATGAACTTAATGAGAAGATGCAAGATCCTTCTTTGTTTTCTGATATCAAAAAGTATAAAGAAATTGCTAAGGAAGCAGCTAGTTTGAAAGAAACTTGTGAAACTTATCAAGAGTACAAAGAACTTTTAAAACAAGAAGAAGAAGCTGAAATCTTAAAAGAAGAACCTGATGTTGATATTGTTAATATGGCATTAGAAATTTTGGCTACTTGTGAAGTTAAGAAGGCTGAATTAGAAGAAAGATTAAAAATTCTTTTATTACCTTCCGATCCTAATGATAATAAAAACGTTATTGTTGAAATTAGAGGTGCTGCTGGTGGAGATGAGGCTAATATCTTTGCTGGTGATTTGTTTAGAATGTATACATATTATGCTGAAAAGAATGGTTGGAAACTTGAAATATTAGAATCTTATCCTTCTGAAAGAGGAGGATTTGCTTTGATTTCCTTTGCTTTGAAAGGTGAAATGGTTTATTCAAAGATGAAATATGAATCTGGTGCTCATAGAGTGCAAAGAGTTCCTAAGACTGAATCACAAGGAAGAATTCAAACTTCTACTGCTACTGTTATTGTTATGCCTGAAGCAGATGAAGTTGATGTCGAAATTAAAGAATCTGATATTAGAATTGATACTTATAGATCAAGCGGTGCTGGAGGGCAACACGTTAATAAAACTGATTCCGCTGTTAGAATTACGCATTTTCCAACTGGAATTGTTGTTACCTGCCAAGACGGAAGAAGCCAAATTGAAAATAAAGCACAAGCTATGTTGGTTTTAAAAACTAAAATTTATGATAAGATTTTAAGTGATACAGAAAAAGCTAGAGGGGATGAAAGAAGAAGTAAAATTGGTACTGGAGATCGTGCTGAAAAGATTAGAACTTATAACTATCCTCAAAATAGAGTAACTGATCATCGAATTGGTTTAACTTTGCAATCACTTGAGTATATTATGGATGGAGATTTGGCTCCTATTATTGATAGTCTAATAAATGAGGATCAAAAATTAAAGTTAGAGGGGTCAGGGTTATAATGCTTGGTAGAGATTTATTCTTAAATATTAAAAAAGTTATTAATGAAAATGATGATGAAGTTAGTGCTATAAAGATTCTTTTTTCCTTTGTTTTGAAAAAAGACTTTGCTTTATGTTTAGATACTGAAATAAATGAGATAGATGCTGGTATTATTAAAAATTATTGTAGTGAATATATAAAAGGAAAACCTGTTCAATATATCACAAAAGAAAGTTATTTTTTAGATGATGTATTTTATGTTGATGAAAGAGTTTTAATTCCTAGATTTGCAACTGAAGAGGTTTTGCTAAAAGCTTTTGAAAATATTGATGATCATATAAATACCATCGTTGATATTGGATGTGGAAGTGGAGTTATCGCTTTAACAGTAAAGAAAACATTTCCTAATAAAAGAGTTATAGCTACTGATATTAGTGATAAAGCACTTGAGGTAGCACAAATCAATAAAGAGAGATTAGATTTAGATATTGAGTTATTACAAGGTAATTTGTTAACTCCTTTAATAGAAAATAATATTAAAGTTGATATGATAATTTCTAATCCTCCATATATTAATGAAAATTATCCTTTAGACAAAAGAGTTAAGTATGAACCTTCTTTGGCTTTATTTGCAGGAGATGGTGGTCTAGCTTTTTATAGAGATATTTTGGAAAATTGTTCTAAAGTATTAAATCCTAAGGGAATCATTGTTTTTGAAATAGGATATGATCAAAAAGAAAGAATTGCTAACCTTATAAGTGAGGTTTTAGGTAATAAAGTAAAATGTTCTTTCTTTGAGGATTTGGATGGAAACGACCGAATGGTTGTTATAAAATTTGCATAAAAAAATAATAAAAGGTAACACTTTAACAAAGGGTGAATAAAATGAAAAAAATATTGTCTTTGTTAACGGTTACCTTTTTAGGTGTTTCCGGAGTAAAAAAACAGACTTCAAATGAATTTTCTTATAAATATGAAGTGATTGCTTCTTCAAATTCAACTTCAGATGTTTTACAAATTTATAATGTTAAGGAAAGTTTGATAAATAAATATGAACAAATTGCATTTAATATTGATGCTTCTTATCATAAACAAGCAATCATAGATAATTTGGATTCTTTTAATGTTTGTAAAACATGTGTAGCTAAATATGAAGATGAAAAAATAGTTGTGTATATTGGTGAAGGAAAAGGCAAAAAGGTTACAGGTGATTTAAGAAAAAATAGTTGCGATAGTAAACCTGTTAGAGTTCAATTTTTCTTTTCTAAATATTTTGACTAGGATTGCATAAAAAAATAATAAAAATATCGATAGATATAATTCCTTTAAAGTGTTAAAATATAAGACAAATAGGAGTGGTGTAAATGGCTCATTCTGACCAAAGAAGCATAGCTTTGGCTTTTGAATTAGGATTAGAAATTATCATTTCTCTTGTCTTACCTGTTTTGCTAGGAGTTTATCTAGACAAAAAAATGAATATTTCTCCTTGGGGAACCATCGGTTGCACACTCTTTGCCATAGCGTGTGCTTTTGGCGTTTTATACAGATTTGGGGTGAAAACTAGATGGGATTCAAAAAAATAGATATCGTAAATATTATCTTGTTAATAGTTATAGGTCTATTTATTTTGGTATTTAGTTATCCTAATACTTCTTATTTATTTGGTTGGTTAGCAGGGGGAATTGCAGGAATAGTTGATTTTTGGCTAATAAGATTTAGTTTAAATCGACCTTTTGTTATCAAATCATCTAGATATACAACTTGTAAAAGAATTAGATTTTTGATGATGGGTACTTTGTTTGTCATGTGTGCTTTATACCCAACAATAATGAATATTATTTGTGCTTTATGCGGATATATGGTTAATAAAGTGTCTATTGTGTTATGTGAAGGTTTTAAAACAAAAAAAGGAAGTGTGAAAGAAAATGGTTATGCTAAGTAGTTTTTTTGGGAAAATCGGTGATTTTTATAACAGTTTATCAGCAGGAGCTAAATCAACCTTATATGTTTGTTTAGCGATAGCAATTTTTGGAATTATAATAGGTCAGTGCTTTAGAAAAGCTGATCCTCTTGCAAAAAAACAATCTAAACTATTATTTTTAGGACATTGGTTTGCAGATAAAGTAGATGGATTTGTTATGGGAAAGATGGGACCTAAGTTTAGATATTTAACACCATATTTTATGTTTGTGTTTTTATATTTACCAGCATCTTTCTTATTAGGTCTTTTAGGAGTAGAAGCACCAGCATCTGCCTGGGTATCTAATCTGTGTTTAGCACTTGGAACTTGGTTCTTTATTCATTTAACAGCAATTAAATCTAGAAAAGGAAAATACTATCAAAGATATTTTTCAGTAGACAATGATAGTGCATTCAATATTGCCCTTAACTGTGTATTTACACCAATTAACGTAGCAACTGTTGTTGTCCCTATTATTTCATTATCATTTAGGTTGTTTGGTAATGCTTTAGCAGGAACAATTATCATGACTTTAATTTATGCTGCAACTGCATCTTTATCTAACAAATTAGTTGGACTTGGAACGGTGACATTAGCAATTATTCTAGGAACGACAATATTGCTTTTAATGATAAGGTACATTATCAAAAATAAAAAGTTTAGAATAACTCCTTTTATGTGGATTTTAATTTTAGTATTTGGAGTTGCTGTGGCATATAGTGCAGCAGGTTTGGAATTTAACATCGTTGGAGTATTTGTAGGACCAATTCTTCATTTATATTTTGATATATTTGGAACTTATATTCAAACTATGGTATTTCTATTCTTGTCTTCTATCTTCATTACTGATGAAGTTGTAGAAGGCTAAGAATATTAAATAAATACAAAATATTAAGGAGGTAAAGAAAATGACTGTAGGACAAGGTTTAGCAGCTATTGGAGCTGGACTTGCTGTTTTCACTGGACTTGGACAAGGATTTGGTGAAGGTAAAGTTGCTGCTCAAGCTATTGAATCAATGGCTAGAAATCCAGAGATGGAGGGTTCTATTAGATCAACAATGATCCTTGGAATCGCTTTAACAGAAACAACTGGTATCTATGGATTAGTTATTGCAATTTTAATATTATTCGTACTTTAATTATGGTTGTTATTAGAAAGGGAGGTTGGTTAAGTAATGAGATTTATTTCAATTAGTGATGCAATTTCAGATTTAGAAGTAGGGGAACGAATTCTCCCTGCAATCCAAGATGTATTAACTCAACTTTTAGCTACCTTAGTCGTAGTCTTTCTACTAGCAAAGTTTTTATGGAAACCGGCTAAAAAATACATTGATGCTCGTAAAGATTATATAAAAAACAATCTTGAAGCGGCAGAAAATAAAAATAGTGAAGCTGGAAAACTTTTAGAGGCAGCACAATTAAAAATTGATACTTCTGAGGAAGAAGCTGCTGAAATAGTTAAAAATGCTAAAAAAGAAGCTCAACTTGAAGCTGACAAAATTATCGAATCAGCAAATAAAACCGCTAAAGATCGTATTGAACAAGCAAATATTGAAATAGAAAGTGCTAAAAGAGAATCTTTAGCAGATATTAGAAAAGAAATTATTGATGTAGCAATGCTTGCTGCTACTAAAGTGGTAGAAAGAGAAATTGATGCAAAAGATAATGAAAAATTCATTCGTGAATTCGTAAAGGATGTAACTCATGAGTAAACTTGCAAGAAGATATTCTATTGCTCTTTATGAACTTGCGGAAGAAGAAAAAAAGTTTGCTGAATATCGAAATGAAGTAAAGTCTTTAATTGAAATTTGGGAAGATAATTTTCAATTAAAAGATTTTTTATCCAATCAACTAGTATCTAAAGAAGATAAGAAAGCTTTTTTAGATGATGTTTTTAGAAATAAAGTCAATGATTATATTCTTAATTTTATGAAAATAGTAGTTGATAAAGGTAGAGCAGCATATCTTGAAGAAATTCTTAAAGATTTTGATGCATTAGGAAATGAAAAACTAAATATTAGACAAGGAATTTTATATACTCCAATGAGTTTAAGTAAGGAAGAAGTAAAACAAATTGAGCAATCAATAGGTAAGAAAATGAATGAAGAAGTTCATCTGAAAGTGGTAAAAGACCCTAGTTTAATTGCCGGTATTAAAGTGGTGGTTAATGATAAGATATTTGATAACTCAGTATCTTATAAGTTAACTGAATTAAGGAATACGCTAAGAAAGGTTGGTGATGCATAGTGGAAATTAGACCAGATGAGATATCTGAATTAATCAAAACTCAAATTAAAAGATATGAGCACAAGATGGATTCTTCTGATGTCGGAAGTATCGTATCTGTTGGTGATGGTATTGCAACTGTATATGGTTTAGATAAAGCTATGTATGGTGAACTTTTAGAATTTCCAAATGAAGTATTTGGAATGGTATTAGGACTTGAAGAAGAACATGTCAGTGTTGTATTGATGGGAGACGGTTCTTTGCTTAAAGAAGGAGATCAAGTCCGTAGAACAAATAAGGTTGTTGAAGTGCCTGTTGGGGACGCTTTGTTAGGTAGAGTAGTTAATGCTTTAGGTCAACCAATCGATGGATTGGGTGAAATTAAAGCAGAAGGTTACATGCCAATAGAAAAAATTGCACCTGGAGTTATGACTCGTCAAAGTGTTAATACTCCTTTACAAACAGGTATTACAGCAATAGATTCAATGATTCCTATTGGACGTGGACAAAGAGAATTAATCATCGGAGACCGTCAAACAGGAAAAACGACTATTGCAATTGATACAATTATTAACCAAAAAGGGCAAGATGTATATTGTATCTATGTTGCAATTGGTCAAAAGAACTCTACTGTTGCACAAATGGTAGAAAAATTGAGGAAGAATGGAGCTATGGAATACACAACTGTAGTGTGTGCTACCGCATCTGAGATGGCACCTTTACAATACATTGCTCCATATGCAGGATGTACAATGGGCGAAGCTTGGATGGCTAAAGGTAAGGATGTTCTAATTGTATATGATGATTTAAGTAAACATGCTGTTGCTTATAGAACATTATCATTATTAATTAGAAGACCACCAGGTCGTGAGGCATATCCAGGAGACGTATTCTATTTACATTCTAGATTGTTAGAGAGAGCCGCTAAGCTTAACAAAGAGAATGGTGGAGGATCTTTAACAGCACTTCCAATTGTTGAAACACAAGCAGGAGATATTTCAGCTTATATTCCAACAAATGTTATTTCCATCACAGATGGGCAAATCTTCTTAGATACAGAGTTGTTTAATTCTGGACAAAGACCTGCAATTGATTCTGGTCTTTCAGTATCAAGAGTTGGTTCTGCTGCTCAAATTAAAGCAATGAAACAAGTATCAGGAAGTTTAAGAACTGAGTTAGCAAACTTTAAAGAACTAGAATCTTTCTCACAATTTGGTTCTGATTTGGATGCTGACACAAAAGCTGTACTAGACCATGGTTCAAAAGTAATGACAGTATTAAGACAAAATCAAGGAGTTACTTATGCTGTTGAGGAAGAAGTTATTGTTTTATTCACTATAAGACATAAACTTATCGATGCAATTCCTCTAGAAAGAGTAAAAGAATTCCAAGAACAATTATTAGCTTTGTTTAATAGTGGTGAAAACAAAAAGTTGAAAGAGAAGATTGCTAAGGAGAAAGTCTTATCAGAAGAAATCAATGAAAAATTGAACGCTACCATTTCAAAATTCATTGAGAAGTTCTTAGGTAAGAAAAAATAACAATGGCAGCTTCTTCAATGCAATCCACTAAAAGAAGAATAAAGTCAATTTCTTCAACTATGAAGATTACTAAGGCGATGGAATTGACGGCAGTTTCTAAACTACAAAAAACAAAAAGTAGATTTGAAGCTAATAGAGAATATAACGATACATTTAAGTATTGTGTAAGAAGTGTACTAGCTGGAGTAGATGAAGAAGAAACAGGTAAAGTCGAAACTGACGCTAATGTCTATCTTGTTATTTCTTCTAATATGGGTTTGTGTGGGGGTTATAATTCAAATATTCTAAATACAATTTTAGCTACTGTGGATAAGGAAAAAGATTATCTGGTAGTATGTGGCTCTAAAGCACAAAGATTTTTAGAATCAAGAGGATATAAGAATGTAAGTAACTTTCCTATAACTAATACCTATACTTATGAAGATGCTAAGGAAATAGCTAAGTTGTTGTTAAAACCTTATGAAGAAAAAAAGGTTTGTGCAATCAAAACTATTTATACTAAGTACATTAATTCACTTACTTTTGCTCCAAATGTTGAGCAACTTTTACCTTTAAAGAAGGATAGTGAAGATGGAAAAGGTATGAATGATTATTTAGTTATTTTTGAACCTAACAAAAAAGAATTATTAGATCAGTTGTTACCGTTATACTTTAATAACACAATTTATAATACTTTACTTGAAGCATCAGTTAGTGAATTTGCAAGTAGAAGAACCGCAATGGAAAATGCGACTGATAATGCAGAAGAATTAACTGAGAAATTAAGACTTGAATATAACAAGGCAAGACAAGGGGCAATTACTCAAGAAATTACTGAAGTAGTTGCTGGTGCGAATGCCCTATAAATAAGGAGGATAAGAGATGGCAACAAAGAAAACAGAAACAGCTAAAAATCCTAAAGTTGAAAACACTGGTGTTATAACACAAGTTATGGGACCAGTAGTTGACGTTAAGTTCAATGAAGGTTATTTGCCAAGAATCAATTCTGCTTTAAGAATTGATAACAATGGTAAAGACTTATATGTTGAAGTTGCTCAACATATTGGTGATGATGTCGTAAGATGTATCGCTATGGGAGCAACTGAAGGATTAAGCAGAGGAATCGATGTAGTTGATACACGTTCTCCTATTCAAGTTCCAGTTGGTGAAGCAGTTTTAGGTAGAATGTTCAATGTTTTAGGACAACCAATTGATAATAAGGAAGAAGTTAAAGATGCTCCTAAATTACCAATTCATAGAGATGCTCCTAAGTATGCTGATCAAAAAACTAGAGCTGAAATATTTGAAACAGGTATTAAAGTTATCGATTTAATCTGTCCTTATGCAAAAGGTGGTAAAATTGGATTATTTGGAGGAGCAGGAGTAGGAAAAACTGTTCTTATCCAAGAATTGATTTTTAACATCGCAAAAGAACACAATGGTCTATCAGTATTCGCTGGAGTTGGTGAAAGAACTCGTGAAGGAAATGATTTGTACAATGAGATGAAAGACTCAGGTGTTTTAGACAAAACTGCTTTGGTGTTCGGACAAATGAACGAACCACCAGGAGCAAGAATGCGTGTAGGTTTATCAGGACTTACAATGGCAGAATATTTTAGAGATCACGACCATCAAGATGTTTTATTATTTATAGATAACATCTTTAGATTTACACAAGCAGGAAGTGAAGTATCAGCACTTCTAGGTAGAATGCCTAGTGCGGTTGGATATCAACCAACACTAGCGACAGAAATGGGACAATTGCAAGAAAGAATTACATCTACAAAAGATGGTTCTATCACTTCAGTTCAAGCTATTTATGTGCCTGCCGATGATTTAACTGACCCAGCTCCTGCAACAACATTTAGCCACCTAGATGCTAAAACAGTTCTAGATAGAGGAATTGCAGCTCTTGGTATTTATCCAGCTGTTGATCCATTAAATTCAACATCAAGAATGTTAGATCCTGAAATTGTGGGAGAAGAACATTATGCTGTAGCAAGAGATGTGCAAACAATCTTGCAAAGATTCCAAGAACTACAAGATATCATTGCTATTTTAGGTATGGATGAGTTAAATGAGGAAGATAAGAAGACAGTAAATCGTGCAAGACGTTTACGTAACTACTTATCTCAACCATTCCACGTAGCAGAACAATTTACAGGTAATGCTGGTATCTATGTTCCAATTAAAGAAACAATAAGAGGATGTAAGGAAATTCTAGAAGGAAAACTTGATGAATATCCTGAAAGTGCTTTTATGTATGCAGGAACAATAGACGATGTTTATGCTAGAAAAGTGAAAAAGTAGGTGAAGTAACTAATGGCGAATACTTTTAAATTAAAGGTAGTTACACCAGATGGAGTTCTTTACCAAAAAGATGTATATTTACTTAAAGTTAATACCCCAAAAGGGTATACCGAAATATTACCAAGACACATGTCCTATATTACTCCAGTTACAGAAGGAGTAATGGAAATAGTAGATGATGAAAAGTTGAAAACAAGAGTGACGTATAAAGTAGGCAATGGCTTGCTTTATGTGGAGAAAGAAAATACGACTCTGTTACTTGAAAGCGAAGCTATTAAAGTGGAAGGTAAATAAAATATTATAGGAGAAATTTTATGATAGTTTGTTAAGTAAATGAAAGGGAAAACAGAAATGTTTTCTCTTTTTTGTTTATTTTACTGATTTATGGGAAAACTCATAAAGAGGTGAGATAATGAAAGCAAAATTTGCAAACGATAATGTCAGAAAAGAATTTAAGTCAACCCTTATTATTGCCCTTGTTGCTGTTTTATTATTTGGAGGTATTGGTTTAATTAGAAGTGCTCTTAGTCATAGTGGTTCTTCTAATTCTACTATTATTGTTCCTGATGTGAATGATGATCCTGTAAGTGATAATGGTAATGAAGAACCTGATCAAAATTATCCTTTGGAAGACCCTGAACAACCTGATTATGAAGGTCCTTATTATGATAATGAAGATGAGGAAAATCCTACTGTTACAGTGGTGGAGGAAAAACTTGTTAAACCTTTTAAAGTAGAGGCTAAAACTGTTAGATATTTCTTTGATTTAGAGGATTCTTTAGAAAAACAACAAAAAGCTGTTTATTATTTTGAGGGGGTTTACAAGCCTTCTTTAGGAATGGATTTTTCTTATAATGATGAGAAGTTTGATGTAGTAGCTGCTTTTGAAGGAACTGTTAAGGAATTAGTGAGTGATTCATTATTAGGATATGTAGTTAAAATTGAAAATGAAAATGGTTTAGTAGCTACTTATGCTAGTTTAAGTGAAGTTAACGTCAAAGAGGGAGACGTTGTTAAACAAAATGACATTATCGGTAAAGCTGGGACATGTAGTCTAGAAAGTGATTTGGGAAATCATGTTTATTTTGCATTAACTAATGCAGAGGGAAAAAATTTGAATCCTGAAAAATATTTTGGTAAAGAAATTAAAGATATGTAAAGAAAAATAGTTAAGGATTGGCCTTAACTATTTTTTTTATGTTTTCTAATTTTATGATTTGAACTTTACCTAAGAAAAATTCGTTTATTTGAGATGTTTCATCTTTTTCTAAAGCAAATGTACATTTAATTTTTTCTTGGTAATCTTTATCAATAATAAATCCATTTAAGGATCTTATAAGTTGTTCAAATTTATTATCTAGATTGTAATCTAATTCTAAGTGATAGGTATGGTATTCTTTTTCTATAAAGAGATTGGCTTTATCTAAAACTAAACATGAAGCAGTATTGTATGCTCTAATAAGACCACCTGCCCCTAGTTTTATTCCCCCAAAGTATCTTACTACTGTTAGTAAAGCATTGGTAATATTTTTATTATTTATAGCTTTTAAGATAACAACTCCTGCGGTGCCACTTGGTTCTCCGTCGTCGTTTGATTTATTGATTAACGTTTCTTTTTTTAATGCTAATCCATAACAATAGTGGGTGGCTTTTGGATATCGTTTTTTAATACTATTTAAAATGTTATCAATTTCTTTAATGTCATCTATAGGAGTTAAGATGGCAATAAATTTTGATTTGTTGATTTCATATAGGTTTTCTATTTCTTCTTTGATTATATAGTCCATCTTGATTCTCCTTTTAAAAGTTATAATGCTTTAATAATAGCGATTGCGATTATATTGAACATAACATACCCATTATTAAAAAATGATTTTATGTTTTTTTGTGGCAGGATCTCCCTTGACTTGATGAAATTTATCATCTTCTGTTGGTAACAATCCTATATAAATCACCTTTTTTTTATTATAACAAATTTTTAGGAAATTGTAATTATAGGAGTAATTAATAATTAGGAGGGAGGATGAAATGTAGAATATGTGGTAATCAGGATAGCAATCTTTTCTTTGAAAAAGATGGTGATAAGGTGTGTAGGGTTTGTTTAAAGTATAAGTATCCTATTGTAGAAAAAGAAAATAAAGCTATACGAGGTTATGTTAATTTAAATTATCAATTAACTAAAGAACAAGAAGAAATATCAATGAAGTTATTGGATTTAGTTAAAATAGGCAAAAGTGTTTTGATTAATGCTGTTTGTGGAGCAGGAAAAACGGAGATAATGTATAGGAGCATTATTTGGGCTTTAGACTGTGGTAAAAGGGTAGGTGTTGCTATTCCTAGGAAAGATGTAGTTGAGGAATTATATCAACGAATGAGAAATGATTTGAGTGATGTATCGATAGTAAGAGTATATGGTGGCAAAACTACTGATTTAGAAGCTGATGTTGTTATCTTCACTACGCATCAAGCATATAGATATGTTTCTTGCTTTGATCTTCTTTTTGTTGATGAGGTTGATGCTTTTCCTTTTTATGGTAATGAAGTTCTAAGGTCTATTTTAAAGAGTTGCTGTTTGGGCTCTATTGTCTATATGTCAGCGACGATAAATAAAATTGATAATGTTTCTGTGTTGACTTTGAATAAAAGATATCATGGTTTTCCTATTCCTATACCTAAAGTTATTATTTCTTTTTGTCTTAGAAAGCGTTTATTAAGTTTACTTGTTCAATTGTTATCTTCCAAGATTGTTATTATTTATGTTGGTTCTATTAAAGAGGGATTAGATTTGTTTTCTTTTCTAAAAAAATTTTATGGTGAAAATGTTATTTTTATAAATAGCAAAGATAACAAAAGGAATACCATTGTTAAACAAATCAAAAAATATCATTTTAAAGTTGTTATAAGCACAACGATTTTAGAGAGGGGAATTACCTTAAAAGATGTTCAAATTGTTGTTTATGGCGCAAATAATGATGTTTTTGATGTTTCTACACTTATTCAAATAGTTGGAAGGGTTGGAAGAAAAGCTGATTATCCTGATGGAAAGGTTTACTTTTTAAGTAATAGTCGATGTAGTAAATTTAAGAAAGTCATAAAGATTATCCAAAATGCCAATAAATAAATGTTTAGTTTGTAATAAAGTGAGTATTAGTACTTTAAGTGATGTTCTTTTTAAGAAACCTATTTGTAGCAGTTGTTTCGAAAAGTTCAAAGTGATATTAGAAAAGTCTTCTTTGGAGGGAAAAGAACTCTTATGTTTGTATAAATATGAGGGTATTGGTAAGGATTTACTTTATCAGTTCAAAGGAGAAAATGATATCAAATTAAAAGAAGTTTTTACTTATATGTTTCAAAAATTTTTAAAGAATAAATATAAAGGATATGTTTTTTATTGTGCTCCTTCTTCTTTGAAAAGTGATCAAAAGAGAGGATTTAATCATGTTGAGGAAATTGCTCTGACTTTATCTAAAAGAGTATATAAACCATTTTTTAAGAAAGTAGATTGGAAGCAATCTGATAAAAAGGGCAAGGAGAGAGAAAGGATAGAAGATGTTATAGGATTTGATGGAAGAAATGATAAAAAGGTGGTTTTAATTGATGATGTTATGACTACTGGCTCTACATTAAAATCTTGTCTTAGACATCTTTCTACAAATATTGATTGTAAAGTTTTAGTAATTTTCAAAAATTGTAGATAAATGACTAAATTTGATGAACGAATATTTTTGAAATATAGGGTAGTAAGTTATATAGTTTTGTTTGCGGTATGACCGTAGTGAAAGGAAGGAAAAAAAGTATGGTAGGAAAAGTAAAGTGGTTTAATGCAGAAAAAGGTTTTGGATTTATCAATAGAGGAGAAGGAGCAGATATTTTTGTCCATTATTCTCAGATAGACCAAGAAGGATATAAATCTTTGGATGAAGGTCAAGAAGTTGAGTTTGATTTAATCCAATCTGAAAGAGGATTACAAGCCAGAAATGTAGTTAAAATTGCTAATGTATAAGATCCCTCGTGTTGAGGGATTTTATTTTACTTTTATTTTATAAATAAAAATGATAATATTATCTAGTGATAGGAGTGATACAAATGCCAGGATTTTTCGATAGACTATTCAAAGTTGATCAAAAGCATTTAAAAAAATTAACATTACTTTCTGAAGAAGTATTAAAGTACGAAGAAGAAATAAGAAAATTAACGGATGAAGAGCTTAAAGCAAAGACTGTTTATTTTAGAGAATTATTAGCGAGTGGAAAGACATTAGAAGATATTCGTTCTGAAGCTTATGCTGTAGCAAGAGAAGCTGCTAAAAGAGTATTGAACCAATTTCCTTATCAAGTACAAGTTATTGGTGCATTAGTTCTTGATGCAGGAGATATTGCGGAAATGAGAACTGGAGAAGGAAAAACTTTAACTGCTACTATGGCTGTTTATTTAAATGCCCTAGAGGGAAAAGGTGTTCACGTTGTTACTGTTAATGAATATTTAGCAGGTCGTGATGCTGAGTGGATGGGAGAGATTTATCGTTTCTTAGGTTTAACTGTTGGAGTAAACAAATCTGGTTTAACTGCTGAAGAAAAGAAAAAAGCTTTTGCGTGTGATATTACTTATACTACGAGCCAAGAAATTGGTTTTGATTATTTAAGAGACAACATGGTTACTGATTTGAATAAAAGAGTTTTAAGAGAACTTAATTATGCTGTAATAGATGAAGCTGACTCTATTTTAATAGATGAAGCGAGAACTCCTTTGATCATTTCTGGTGGTCAAAAGAATACTGCAAAACTGTACATTGAAGCGGATAGATTTGTAAAGTCTTTAAAGAGTTCATATTTTGTAAGTAAAGATATTAATGGTGATGATATTTTTGATGAAAAAGGACAACCTATGGAAATGGAAGTTTCTGATTATGATGTTGATTTAGAAGATAGAAAAGCTATTTTAACTGAATGGGGTATTAAGAAAGCAGAGCAAAGATTTAATATTCCTAACCTTTATACTACAGAAACTACTTATTTAGTTCACTTAATTAACCAAGCTTTGCAAGCTAATTTAATTATGCAAAATGAAGTGGAATATGTTGTTCAAGATGATGAAATAAAAATTGTTGACCAATTTACAGGAAGAATTCTTGAAGGAAGACAATATAATAATGGATTGCATCAAGCTATTCAGGCAAAAGAAGGAGTTAAGATTAAAGAGGAGTTAGCTACTTTGGCTACTGTTACTTTACAAAACTTCTTTAGATTATATAATAAGTTAGCTGGTATGACGGGTACTGCTAAGACTGAGGAGGAAGAATTCTTAAAAGTTTACAATATGAGAGTTGTAGCGATACCTCCTAATAAACCAGTTATAAGAGTAGATGCAACTGATTTAATTTATGCAAATAAAAATTATAAATATAAGGCTTTGATAGAAGAAATTAAAGAAAAGCATAGTAAAGGACAACCAGTGTTAGTAGGTACTATTTCTGTTGATGTTTCAGAAGTTTTATCTAAGATGTTACAAAGAGAAGGAATAAGACACGAAGTATTGAATGCTAAGAATCATGCAAGAGAAGCTGAAATTATTGCTAAAGCTGGTAAAAAAGGCGCTGTTACTATTGCTACCAACATGGCTGGTAGAGGAACAGATATTAAGATTGATGAGGAAGTAAGAGAACTTGGTGGTCTTGCAGTTTTAGGTAGCGAAAGACATGAATCAAGACGTATTGATAACCAATTAAGAGGACGTTCTGGAAGACAAGGTGATGTAGGATATTCTAGATTCTATGTTTCTTTTGAAGATGATTTGCTTGTTAGAACAGGAACTAATAAAAATGGATTGCTTATGAAGATTGTTAATTCAATGGGAGATCAGCCTATTGAATCTAAAATGATTGCTAAAGCTATTGAGAGTGCACAAGGTAGAATTGAAGGTTACAACTTTGATTCAAGAAAGAGTACTTTAGAGTATGATGATGTTTTACGTCAACAAAGAGAAACGATGTATGCTCAAAGAGATGAGGTTTTAAAAACTGAAGATCCAAATGACATTGTTTTAAAGATGATTAACAGATACGCTCACCAAGCAATTAATCGTAGTTACGATATGGTTGATGGAGAAGAAGTCTTTAATTTTGAAAAGTTAAAATTACAAATTGATGCTTTAACTGCTGAAAGATTGTTATTAAATCCAGATAATTATGTATCTAGTAATGTAGAAGAATTGATTGAAAACTTACATCAAGATTTAGTAAGTTTCATTACCAATAATTTTGAGGAAGTTCCAGCAGAGATTGTTAAAGATTATTATAAGAAAACCTTAATTCATATTATTGATGCTAATTGGCAAAGACATATTGATGATATGGATAAATTGAGAAATGCAATTAGATTCAGAGGAAAAGCAAATATTAATCCTTTGAATGAATATATTAATGATGGATTTGAAATGTTCCAAGAAATGATGAATAGAATTGCTGATATTTTAATTAACAACATCATGAGAGTTAAATTTCAAAGAATAGAAGTTCCTGTTAATAGAGAATTACAGGCTAAGAAGAAAAAATTAGCTTTATAAGGTGATATTATGAGAGAACTTTATGAAATTAAAAATGAATTAGAAACAATGAAAACTTCTTTAAGTGAATTAAAGGAGTTTCTTTGACTTTACAAGCTTAAATAAGATTATTGAAGAAGTTGCTGTTTTAATGGATTCTCCTTCTTTTTGGGATAATCAAAGAGAAGCTCAAAAAATAATTGATAAAGGTAATTTAGCAAAGGAAAAAATTGAAACTTTTGAAAGATTAAGCAATCAATTTAATGACTTGTATGAATTGGCTAATTCTTTAAAAGAAATGTATGAAGAAGAAATGCATATTTTATTAGATTTAGAAGAAGAAAAACTTTTCAAAGAATTAGAAAAGTTTGAGATAGAGTCCTTATTAAATGGTCCTTATGATAGTAATGACGCTATATTAACCATACATCCTGGTGCAGGAGGCACAGAGAGTCAAGATTGGGCTGATATGTTGTATCGAATGTATGTTAGATGGGCTGAAAAAAATGATTTAAAAGTAGAAGTTTTAGATTATCAAGTAGGAGATGAAGCCGGTATTAAATCGGTTGAAATTATGATAAGTGGTCATAATGTATATGGAAGACTTAAATCTGAAAAAGGTGTTCATCGTTTAGTAAGAATTTCTCCTTTTGACGCTAATAAGAGAAGACATACCTCTTTTGCATCGGTTGAGGTTATTCCTTCTGTAAATGACGACATAAAAATTGAAATTAAAGCAGAGGAATTAAGAATTGATACTTATCGTGCAAGTGGGGCAGGAGGACAACATGTCAACAAAACTGATTCTGCAGTTAGAATTACGCATTTGCCTACTGGTATTGTTGTTACTAGTCAATCTCAAAGGTCTCAAATTCAAAATAGAGAAAAAGCAATGTTAACATTAAAATCTAAGTTATATACTTTGATGATTGAACAAAAGAAAGAAGCTTTAAATGAAATAAAAGGTGAACAAAAAAATATTGAATGGGGTTCTCAAATTAGGTCGTATGTGTTTTGCCCTTATACTTTGGTTAAGGATAATAGAACAGATGCAAGTGAGACTGATGTTAGGAAAGTTATGGATGGAGATATTGATACCTTCATTTATGCTTATTTAAAGAAAAAGGAGGCTTAGTTATGTCAAGTAGAAGAAATGATAAAAAGGTTAGAAATAGTATTTTATTAACTTTGGCATTAGTAGTTAGTTTCCTTTTAGGTATTTTGGCTCCTATTGAATTTTCTAAGAAAGAAGATCGTGAAGCAGAAATATTAACAGAGGTTTATGGTTTATTAAAGGATTATTGGTATTATGGAGAAGATGAGTATATATTGACTCGTGCTTTGAATGGGATGACTAATAATGGGTTGGATGATTTCACTTATATTATGGAACCTAATAGTTCAGTTATGGGTGATTATTATTCAGTTGGTTTAGGCATAAATGTTACTGATTATGGTGGCTATTTGCTAGTAACTAGAGTTCTTTCTAATTCTCCTGCTGATATTGGTGGTTTAGAAAAATATGATATTATTAAAAAAATTAAAATTAATAATACTGAGCATGATTTTGCAGGAAAAACGTATGCTCAAGTTTCAGCTTTGTTAAAATTTAATTATGAAGATAATGTAATTCTAACGATTGATAGAGAAGGGGAAGAACAAACAATTGATATTATCGTTGGTGAATTTACTGCTAATAGTGTTGAATGTATTGAATCTACAAACGATTATTTTATGGTTGCTATTTCTGAATTTGGAGCATATTCTTCTTCTGAACTAAAGAGAGTTTTTAAGAATGATTTAAAAGATAGTGCTAAAACATTAGTGCTGGATTTAAGGGATAATCCTGGAGGATATGTTGATACTGTCGTCTCTATTGCTAGTTTATTCTTGCCTGAAAAAGCGAAGATTATGGGATTTGAATATCGTGATGGAAGAAAAGAATACGAAAAAGATAATGATGGTATAACTTATCATTTTGATAATATTTATATTATGGTAAATGAAAATAGCGCAAGTGGGGCAGAAGCTTTAGCGATTTCTTTAAAAGAAAATGCATCTTTGATGAATTCTAATGTTTACATAGTAGGTCAAAATACATATGGAAAAGGGTCTGCTCAAAAAGATTTTATTTTGTCTAATAATTATATTATTCATATGACTTTTGCTTTATGGATTGGACCAAATGGAACAACTATAAATAAGGTTGGTGTTGCTCCTAGTAGTGGCTATGAAATTGAAAAAGAAAAATATGGTCTTTCATATTTTAATTGGACTGAAAATTTGAAATTAAATGATAAAGCTAATAATGTATTAGCATTGCAATATGCACTAGACATTTTAGGTCAGGATGTTTATTTATCTGGATATTTTGATAAGTTAACAGAAGATGCAATTAAAAACATCCAAATTGAGAATGATTTAACTGAAACTGGAATTGTTGATTTAGAAACTTTTAATGTGATTAGAAGGGCTGTTGTTGATAAAGAATATGATCATTATGAAAAGGAAACTACACAAGTAGTCGATTGGATTTTAAATGGATAAGACTTTTGAACTTGTTTCCTCTTTTAAGCCCACTGGTGATCAACAACCTGCGATTGAAAAATTAGTAGAAGGAATTAAAAAAAATAAGAAACATCAAGTTTTACTAGGTGCTACAGGTACTGGTAAAACTTTTACCATTTCCAATGTAATTGCTAGAGTTAATAAACCTACTTTAGTAATGGTTCATAATAAAACTTTGGCGGGGCAATTATACTTAGAATTAAAGGAGTTTTTTCCTAATAATAGAGTGGAATATTTTGTTTCTAACTTCGATTATTATCAACCTGAGGCATATATTCCTAAATCTGATACGTATATAGACAAGTCTTCTTTAACTAATATGGAACTTGATATGATGAGAGCTGCTGCTTTAAATTCTATCATTGAAAGAAAGGATACTATTATCGTAGCTTCTGTTGCTGCTATTTATGGTGCGATGGATCCTGATGAATATCGCAGTATGGCTTTTAATATTGAAGTTGGTGAAGAAGTTAGTAGAGATGGACTTTTAAGAAAGTTAGTAGCAGGGCAATTTCAAAGAAATGATTTGGATTTGGGACCTGGAAGTTTCAGGGCAAAGGGTGATTGTGTGGAAATAGGCCCTAGTTCTACTAATGAGTATTACATTAGAGTAGAATTTTTCGGAGATGAAATTGAAAGAATTTCAACGATTGATCCTGTAACGGGAAAAATAAAAGAAAATTATAAAAGTTTTCCAATTTTTCCTGCTTATGCATATGCTTCTTCAAGAGAAAGAATGTTACGTGCTTGCGAAACAATTGAGGAAGAATTAAAAGAAAGGTTGGAATATTTTTCTAAACTTGGTAAACCTTTAGAGTATGAAAGATTAGAAAATAGAACCAAAAGTGATTTAGATTCTTTAAGGGAACTTGGAATGTGTCCTGGAATAGAAAACTATTCAAGACATATAAATGGAAGAAAAGCAGGTGAAACACCTTATACTTTATTTGATTATTTTCCTGAAGATTATTTGCTTGTAGTTGATGAATCTCACGTTAGTTTACCTCAGGTAAGAGGAATGTATAATGGTGATCGTTCAAGAAAAGAAACTTTAGTAGAGTATGGTTTTAGATTACCTAGTGCATTAGATAATAGACCATTGAAGTTTGATGAGTTTGAAGATAAGATGCACCAAGCAATTTTTGTAAGTGCTACTCCGGGAGATTATGAACTCGAAAAAACTGGTGGAGAGGTAGTAGAACAAATTATTAGACCAACTGGTTTATTAGATCCTCTTATTGAAGTGAAACCTACTAAGCACCAAATAGATGATATTTTAGAACAAATTTATCAAAATATTGAGAAGAATGAGAGAGTTTTAGTTACTACTTTAACAATAAGGATGGCCGAAGATTTAACTGAGTATTTGAAGTCTAGAGGTATCAAGGTTGCTTATCTTCATAATGAAACTAAAACTTTGGAAAGAACTCAAATTATTTACCAGTTAAGACAAGGAAAATATGATGTTTTAGTAGGTATCAATTTATTAAGGGAAGGACTTGATATTCCTGAGGTTTCTTTAATATTGATTCTTGATGCTGATAAGGAAGGATTCTTAAGATCGGATAAGTCATTAATTCAAATAACTGGTAGGGCTGCTAGAAATGCTAATGGTCGTGTTATAATGTATGCTGATACAATAACTGGTTCAATGTCTAGGGCAATAAAAGAAACTAACAGAAGAAGGGAAATTCAAGAAGCATATAATAAGAAACATGGTATTATTCCTAAGACTATCATAAAGGAAATTAAAGAACCTATTACCATTAAGGATAAAGATAAAGGTAAGGATATTTTATCTGAAAAGTTAAGCGAAAAAGAAATAGCAAAACTTGTGAAGCAATTAGAATCTCAAATGAGACAAGCTGCTAAGGATCTTGATTTTGAAAGGGCAGCAGAACTTCGAAATATGATGTTTGAACTTAAAAGTCAGTTGTAAACAAAAAACGTAAAAATTGAGAAAGTAAACTTTTTGTAATTGATTTTAGATGTTAAATACTATATAGTATTTTAGTGTAAGCATTAATTTTTTAGAAATGAGGTAAGAAAAATGCATTGGTTAGATGTTTTATTATTAATTGTAGCAGCGTGGATTGTTATTTTAACATTATTACAAGGTGGTAAATCTGAAGGAGCTTCTGGTGCTTTTACTGGAGGTAGTGGATTAAACGTTTTTTCTAACAGTAAAGAAAGAGGTCCGGAGTTATTCTTCTCTAGACTTACTCTAACATTAGGAATTGTCTTCTTTGTGTTAGTTCTTTTAGTAAGATTATATGTTAAATAAGAGCTTTCCAAAGCTCTTTTATTTTTGGAGGTGAAATCATGAAAAGAGAAGATGTTTTAGAATTTATGGCTAAAGCAGAATATAAGCCCTTAGATTTAAGGGGGTTTCGTGATGCTTTTAATTTGATTTCCTCTGATGATTATATTGATTTTGTAAAACTTATGAATCTTTTAGAGGAAGAAGGAGAAGTTGTTAGAACAAATAAAGATTTGTATCATCTCCCTAAATCTTTAGATATTTATAAGGGTACAATTGTTAGTGTTAAAAAGCATTTTGCTTTTGCATCTTTAAATGACTTTGATGAAGAAATTTATATTGATAAAGAAAATTTAAAAAATGCGATTTTTAAAGATGAAGTTTTAATTCAAGTATTAAAAGGTAGAACAGAGGGTAAAGTTTATTCTGTTTTAAAAAGAGGACTTAATAGTGTTGTTGGGGAATATGAAAATGGATTTTTAGTTCCTGATGATAGCAATTTAAAAGATAATATTTATGTTGATAAGCCAAGTAGGGTAGGTTTAGTAAATGGTCATAAAATAGTTTGTTTGTTAAAAACCAATAATATGGGACTTGTAGGTCATGTGGTTCAAGTTTTAGGACATAAAAATGACCCAGGAGTTGATATTTTATCTATTTTAGCTAAGAATGAAGTAAGGGTAGATTTTCCTGTTTCTGTTCAAGAGGAATTAAAGAAAGTTCCTAGTGTTATTTTAAATAGTGAAGGAAATAATAGAAAAGATTTGACTAATAGACTTATTGTTACCATTGATGGTGATGATGCGTTAGATTATGATGATGCTATTGAAGTTGTTAAGACTGAGAAAGGTTATAAATTATATGTATGTATCGCAGATGTTTCTTATTATGTGAAAGATAAATCTGAATTAGATAAAGAAGCTTTTTTAAGAGGAACTTCTATTTATATGGTTAATAAGGTAGTTCCTATGTTACCTCAACAATTATCTAATGGTATATGTTCTTTAGTTCCTAATGAAGATCGATTGACTTTAACTTGTGAAATGGATTTTGATAAGTCTGGTAATTTGGATAAATATGATTTGTATCCTTCTATTATTAGATCTAAGGCTAGATTAACTTATAAAGAAGTTAATAAACATTTTTATGGTGAAAAAACAAAGTTAAGTAAAGAAATAAAAGAGATGTTAAACAACGCTTTAGAGTTAGCATCTATCTTGCAAAAAAGAAGGAAAGATAGTGGAGAAATCGAACTTGATATTCCTGAAGCTAAGTTTATCGTTGATGAAAATAATAGAATCAAAGATATCATTGTAAGAGTTCAAGATAAAGCAGAAAATCTAATTGAAGCTTTTATGATTGCTGCTAATGAAACCGTCGCTAATCATATTTATTGGATGAAATTGCCTTTCATTTATCGTGTTCATGATAAACCTGTTGAAAAGAAGATTAAGAATTTCTATTCCATTGCTTCTACTATGGGATATAAGATTAAATTGAGTAAGGAAGGGGTTTATGCTAAACAACTTCAAGATTTATTAAATAATTGCAAAGATGAGAGAGAAAAGAATGTTTTAGGTACTTTCCTTTTAAGAAGTATGGCTAAGGCTAAGTATCAAGTAGAGAATATAGGGCATTTTGGTTTAGCTAGCAAGTGTTACACACATTTTACTTCTCCAATTAGAAGATATCCTGATTTAGAAGTTCATAGATTATTAAGAAAATATGTTTTTGAAAACAATTATTTTGATAATGAAAAAGAGAGTATTAATTTATTGGCTTATAAAAGTGAACAATGTTCTTTGACGGAAAGAAAAGCGATTGAAGTAGAGCGTGAGGTTGAGTCTATTAAAAAAGCTGAGTATATGTCTACTAAGATTGGTAGTGTTTATGAAGGAGTAGTGAGTTCTGCTAATTCTAAAGGTGTTTTTGTTGAACTTTATAATACAGTTGAAGGAATGGTTCCTTATGTTAGCATGAGAGATGATTATTATGTCTTTAATGATAAAACTTTATCTGCGATTGGAGTTAGGACTAGAAGACAAATAAGAATTGGTGATAAAATTAGAGTTAAGGTTGTTTCTGTTGATAAAACTAGAGGAGAAATTAGTTTTGAGATGATAAGAAAAGAGGGAAAGAGTCATGGAAGTAATAAGCGAAAATAGACAAGCAAGACATGATTATTTTTTGGAAGATTTTTTTGAATGTGGTTTAGTTTTAAAAGGAACAGAAATTAAATCTGTTAGAGATCATAAAGTTAATTTAAAAGATAGTTATGTGCTTATTAGAAATGGTGAAGCTTTCTTACTTAATGCTCATATTTCTATTTATAAAGAGGGTAATATTTTTAATCATGAAGAAAGTAGAACTAGAAAGTTGTTGTTACATAAAAAAGAAATTTTAAAATTAAAATCTAAAGTTGAAGAAAAAGGTTATACATTGGTTCCTACAAAGATGTATTTGTTAAATGGTAAGGCTAAGTTAGAAGTGGCTTTGGCTAAAGGTAAGCATACTTTTGATAAGCGTCAAACTGAAAAGGAAAGAGATTTAAAAAGAGAGATTGCGAAAAGTATGAAGTATTAACGAGTATTTCAATATTGTTTGAATCGAAGATTTATATGTTGTATCATTAAAGTATAGGGAAGTGATTTTGATGGCAAAAACAAAATTAGAATATAAACAAGATGTAGTAAATGCTGTTCTTGCTAATGATGATAATGCTATTAACGCTATTAACGACAATAAAATAATTATGCATGGTGTTAGCATTAGAATGGATAAAGATGAAAGAGATTTTTTGGATTTATCTGATTATTTTTATAAAATTGGCGATAGAGAATATTCTTTGGCTGGTATTGCTATTAGAAATTGTAACTCTAATATGATTAGGGCTTTGGGTGTATTAGGATTTAATCCTTTAACTCCTGCCTATATTGAAAATGGAAAAGAGGTTTCTATTTTAGCTTATTTAAAGGAAAAAACTAAACAAGTTGAAGACGATTTTGAAAAATCAGTAGATATTGGTGAAGTAAATTATGCAATCTATCGTAATAAAGCTTTATTTGTTACTCCTGGACAAATGTTGGATAGTTTTACTTCTCATTCTTATGGTGAAATTGATGATGCTAAGCTTATGGAAACTTTAGCATTTTATAGATTTAATATCTATGAATGTAATTTAGAGTTTGATGCTAATAAAAAGATTAATTATCCTATTGAATATTTATTAAATAATCATAAAGAAAATTTGATTTTGAAGAATGATATTTCTCATATTTGTAATGATAAAACAATGATTCCTTATCATGGAGTGGATAAAGAAGGCCTTATTCATGAATTAACTAAAAGAGGATATATTCGTAGAACTCCTAATCTAGGAAATGATTTAATTGATAAAGATGGATTGTATCATCTTGAAACTATTAAAAAGAGTATTGCTCAAGAAGAAAAATATAAGGATGCAATTAAAAAACAAATCCCTACAATGGATTGGGCAAGAAAAGATTATATTAAGAAATAGACTTATGAAAATAAGTCTTTTTTTATTTTTTATTTAATATCTTTTTATAGGTGATTTGATGAGGTTTTTGATTGTTTTATGTCTTTTGTTGTCTGGCTGCAGTTTGAATGAGTCTAGTGAAGTCAATAGTGTAATAGCAAAAGTGATTTTAGTTGATCCTGGTCATGGTGGTTTGGATAATGGAGCCAGTTATGATGGAGTAATGGAAGATGATATAAATTTAAAAGTTGGTCTTTTGTTGCAACAAATATTGTTAGAAAATAATATGATTTGTCTAATCAGTCGAAATGGGGATTATGATTTATCTAGTTTGAATGCTAGTAATCATAAAGCACAAGATTTGAAAAGAAGGGTAAGTATTGCTAATGATAATAAAGTTGATTTATTTGTATCTTTACATTTGAATGTTTATTTAGATAGTTCTGTAAGTGGTGCGCAAGTTTTTTATCAAAAAGGTAATAATAAAAGTAAGTTATTTGCAAGCGTTTTACAGGATGAAGTAAATACTTTATATGACAAGAAAAGAAAGATTAAAGAAGGAGATTTTTATTTGTTGAATAATAGTAGTAGGGATGGTGTTTTAATTGAAATGGGGTTTTTATCTTCCTTTTCTGATCGTCAAAAGTTAGTGGATGAAAACTTTCAATTGGAATTAGCTAAGGCTATTTTTAAAAGTATAAAAAGTTATTTTTTATTATCGTAAAATCGCTTTGCTATGTTATAATATTTCTTGTGAAAGAGGGGATGTTCATGAAAAAGAAATATAATTTGTTATGGGTGCTTTTTTTGTCTTTATCGATGAGTGCTTGTTCTTTAAAATTTAATTCTAATTCTAGTCCAAATAAAGATGATGATTCTACTAGTCAAACTCCTGATAATAGTACTATAGTGAATTATTGTGATAATGATGTTAATGCTTGTGCTAGTCCTGTTGCAAAGACTGAACAGACTTATAATCCTATCACTGATGATTTGACAAGTGTTTATAATAGAACTGTTAAATCTACTGTTACTGTTTTATCTTTCAATAGTAATTTTACTGGCTTATCTAGTGGAAGTGGTGTTATTTATGGAACTTCTTCTGATGAAAAATACGTTTATATTTATACTAACGCTCATGTAATTAATAACGCTAATGCAGCTTATTTTGAAATCATTTATTATAATAATACTAGAGTTAGCGCTACTGTTTTAGTTCAAGATGGCGAAGAGGATGTTGCTGTTTTACAAGCTGATAGAGAACCTACTGGTGATTATTTGGAAGCTACTATTGGTAATAGTGATGGTCTTAAAATTGGTCAAACTATTTTTGCAATTGGTTCTCCTTTAGGAACTGATTATCGTAATACTATGACCCAAGGTATTATTTCAGGTTTAAATGTTGCGATGGATACTGATAATGATGATGATGGTACTGAGACTAGAATGTATCTTATTCAAACTGATGCTGCACTTAGTTCTGGTAATAGTGGTGGACCTATGTTTAATTTAGATGGACAATTTATTGGTATTAATACTTTAAAACTTACTAAAAGTGGTTCCAGTGTAATTGAGGGATTTAATTTTTCTATTCCTTCTAATCATTTTGTAAAGGTCGCTACTGAGCTTTTAAAAGATGGTAGTTATGTTAGACCTTTAATTGGAGTTCAAGTAGTAGATATTGGACAGCTTTCTTTACATGAAAGAGAAAAACTTGGTATTGAAACTGCTTTAGGTTTGTATATTGATGAGATTGTATCTGGCGGTGCGTGTGATGGTAAAATAGTCTCAGGAAGAATAATTACAAAAATTAATAGTAAAACAATTGCTTCTACCCCTGATTTTATTTCTGAATTATACAAATTTTTACCAGGAGATGTAGTTACTATTAGTACTGTTGATTTGATTGGAAATGACCCAAAAACAGTGGAAATTACGTTAAAATAGCAAAAAGAAAAACAACATCAGTTAAAATGTTGTTTTTTTATTTATTATTTAAGTGTTTTGTAGACTACTATTTCTTTTAATTGTGCTTTTGGATTTTCATTAGGATAGCCAATTGCTAAACCAGAGATAAGTTCGTAGTCTTTCACTTTTAAAACTTTGTTGATTTCTTTTTCTGCGTAAAGAATATCTGTAGTCCATAGTGCTCCTAGTTTTAAATCAACAGCAGTTAGGAACATATTTTCTAAACAAGCTCCTAGTGATAATAAATCAGAATATTCATTACCTATTAAGTTCTTTTTATAGATAAGAATTAGAGCAGGTGCTTGTTGGATAGCAATTGCAGTTTTATAAACACTATTAGAAAAAATAGCGGTAGGATCTTTGTCTTTGTTGACTCCTTGAACCCAATCTATCATCTTAAAAGAAATAGCATCTTTTTTGAGATTTTTCAAAACAACAAATTTCCATGGTTGTCGATTTTTTGAAGAAGGTGCTAAAGCTCCATTTCTGATGATTAAATCAATATCATCAGCACTTACATCTTTACTTAAAAATTTTCTAATTGTTTTTCTTTTTTCAATTACTTTTTGAAATTCCATCACGACCACCCCATCTATATATATTATACTTGATAAAACGCATAAATAAAATAAATAATTATAAGAATAAGGGGTTATCATAAAATAAAATATAGAGTATAATGTTTTTATGGGGATGACTGGTTTCGACGGGTACCTGAGGGTTATGAGGAGCAGTCTAGTGGCTAAGTAATAGCTAACAAAAAATAACTGGCGAAAGACAATTCGCATTCGCAGCTTAATTTCACAAGGAAAGATAAGTGCGACGTCAATACTAGCCATATCTAGTAACTAGTATTGGTGTCATTTTACTAGGTTAGGTGCTATAAAAGCTTATAATATAGTAATGAAAATCAATAAGCTGGCTAATAAGACTTTTGCTTATTTATAATGTATTAGTGAGATTTTAAAATAAGATAAACTGTAGTGCCTTATAAAGGACGGTATTCGGACAGGGGTTCAATTCCCCTCATCTCCACCAAAATAGTGAAAAGATAAAAGAGAGGAATTTCCTCTCTTTTTACTTGGTGCATAACGCATCCCTAAACTCCGTAGCATTTATTCTACATTTTTAGTATACGCAGAAAAAAACAAAAAATCAATATGTCTAAAAGGCTTGTGATTTTCATAATGAGGAAATGGTATTTCAGATTTACTTATGATAAGATAGTTATGAGGTGGGAATATGAAAAAGAAGCTAGTAAAGGTCTTTTTATTTTTAATCTTTTTGTTAGGATTAGTTTTCCCTATTACTGCGACAAAAGGTGTTAGAGCTGATATTGGTTTTGATGGTGGTTATGATAGCGGTGGTTCCAGTGATTGGGGTGGCTCGAGCGATTGGGGCGATTCTGGTTCTAGTAATTGGGGCGATAGGGATTATTCTAGCAACTATAATTATAATGGTGGACCATTAGATCTTGGTGCGTTGTTACTAGTGTTGTTCTTTATGGCTTCTTTTTATATAACTATTATAGTAATTGTTAATAAAATCAAAAAAGCAAGCAGAAGGAGAAAATATATTGCTAGTTTCTCTATTGATACTAGTTCAATGATGGTGGATGACCAATTAAATGCAGATGTTTATGAATTGTATAAGCAAATTAATATTGCTTGGATGAATAAGGATTTAGAACCTATAAGACATTTGTTAACTGATGAATTGTATAATATGTATTTAATGCAAGTGGACACTCTTGTCGAACAACAACACACTAATATTATGAGTGATTTTAGATTTATAAGTGGCCATATTAAGTCTAGAAGAACTTACAGGGGCAAAGAGACAATCGTAATGTTGTTTAATGTTCAATGTCGTGATTATATCGTAGATATTCATAATAAAGTAGTTAGAGGAAATAGAAGAGAAATCTGTAATTATATGTATGAGTTGAAGTTAGTGAGAAATGTGGTTAAGAAAGATATTATTTGCCCTTCTTGTGGTTATCATTTTAGAGAGGATGAAGGGGTAAAATGTCCATATTGTGAGACTGTTGTTCATCAAAATTCTAATGAGTTAAGACTTGCTGATAAGAAGGTTGTTTATCAAACATGGAAAAGAGGATAGTAATATGGGTAATGATTATTTGATTAGTAAAATTAAAAATATGTATATTATGCTTCTTTATGCGATTAGCAAAGAGGATATTGATCGTGTTAGACTTCATTTAAGTGATGACTTGGCTAGTGAATTTGAGGAAATGATAAATGATAATATTGCTAATAATGTTATCCAAAAATATGGAGAATTAAATGTTGCGTCCGTTGACATAATTAGTATTAAAAATGATTTGATTACTGCTAGAATCATTGCTAAGTATATTGACTATAAGATTGATAGAGTTAGTAAGAATTTTGTAAGTGGTGATAAAGTAAGAAGTGAATATGAAGTTTTATTGAGAATAAGGTATCAAAAACATAATGAAGCAATGGTTTATCGATGTGAAAATTGTGGTGCTATTTTAGATATTAATTTAACAGGTGTTTGTGAGCATTGTGATGAACCAGTTGATGATTCTGATAGTGTTTATGTTATAGAAAGTATTGAATAAGGAAAACAGGTGAGGATTCTCACCTTTTTCAATACTTAATATATAGTCTTTGATTGATGTGGAGTTCGTCTTATTTGTAACTTTTTGTTTATATTGTTATAATTAAAATATGGAAGTGATTGCTATGATAGCTTTAGATGGAAATTTAGAAAAATTTAAAAAAGAGATTGATATGTTGTGCTTGAATAAATTTCCTAGCGTGCATAAGCCAAAGGTGTTTTTAACATGTAGATCGAATATGAGACCAGTTGAGCACTATATTGATGTAATTAAGTTATACATAGAAAAAACTAAAGAATGGTATCCTAATTTTGAATTTGATTATCGTACTACACTTGTTACTAATGAAAAAGAAATAATGGAAACTGATATTTGTAAAAAATTAGAAATATTAGATGATTATTTAAGGGAAAACGGTAATACTCTTTCACTTTCTACAGGTATTTCTTCGCATTATTTCGATTTTAGAGAAACATTACAAGCTAATAGAAAATTAGAAAAAATTGCTGATACCATCAAAAATGCTACCACTAATATCAATGGTCAGGAGGAACCTCTATCAAATTTTGAAAAGTTCATGATGGCTTATGAGTTTGTAACTGATTTTGTATATAAAGAAACAGATAATGAATCATATGAATCTAGGAACTGGATTTCTGTTATGGAGGGGGATTGCATTGTTTGTGTAGGTTATTCTTCTTTACTTACTAATTTGTGTGATAGAATTTTTTCTAAAGATGAGGTGAAGGTAGTTAAACAAAGTTCCACCGTTTATAATGATCGTGATTTCAATGTTGGTGGACATCAAAATAATATGATTTTTATTAAAGATGAGAAATATAACATCAATGGTGCGTATTATGTTGATGCTTGTTGGGATTCTAAAAGTGATAATGTGAAAACTAACTCTTTTTGTTGTATTCCTTTATCAGATGTCTTGAATTTAAAAAAAGGAAGGTTGATTTTTTCTACATCTGTCTTGGATTTTTATTTAGATCAAGATGAAGAATATAGTCAATATAAGAATCAATTGAATGAAGAAAAAACTTTATCAAGCTTTAAAGATTTGTCTAAGGAAGAAAAAATAAATAGTTTTTTATTTGATCAGGAGAATGATAGTGCTAAATATTATAGAGAACAACTGGGGGAAGTTCTAGATTATGATGGACCTAAAGGTATTTTTAAAACGAGTCTGATAAATGCGGAAGAAGAACAAGTATTGATAAATAATAAGAAAAATTGTGAAGAACAAATAAAAGAAAAGTATGCTCACATTTTTGGTAAATATAAAGAATTAGAGATTCCTATGTTGACTGAAAAAATGATTGAATCTGCAAATATGGGTCCTTATTTGGAAATTATTGATTCTGCTCATCCTGATGAGGAAAGGGTAATTGAAGCAATAGAATTTTTCTCTCAAGCTTTTAATAGCGACTATATTCAAAGGGTTATGTTACCTAAATGTCATGAGTTTGGATTTAAAGTCCAAGATTTGGGTGGTTTTATAGCAGGTACTATAGCGGAAGCTACTTATAATGAAAATAGAAAAATATTGTTAGAAAAAAAGGAAAAGTATGCAGAATATGCTAAAAATAAAAATGCTAATAATTTTATAAAAAAAATAAATGAAATTGCTAATGTTGATCCTGTACCTTTGGAAGCTTATCTTAATTCATTTAGGATTATAGGAGAAAAATTGGGATATAAAGGGCAAAAATTAGATGAGTTTGTAGAAAATAGATTGATGCTAACGATTGAAACTACTCAAGACTCTTTTAATATTGAAAATTCTAGAAGTTGTTTTGCTACAACCAGGTTAGAAGATTTACAAATTGTTCATAAAGGAAAATAAATATATGGGCATACAATAGCAATTGTATGCTTTTTTGTTTAATGATAAAATTAAGATAATTTTAGATGAGTATTAAATTAAGGAGTTTTATATGGAATATGTATTACAATTTGGATTTGATATCAAATCTCAGAAGAAAATTCAAAAGATTAAGAACTATTTAAGATTAAAAGGCATAGTAGATAAGCAAAGAGGATGGTTTCCTCATATAACTTTAAATTTGTATCAAATTGATGATTTAGACAAATTTATTGAAATCATTGATAAATTCGTTGGGAATATATCTTCTTTTGAGGTGATTTGTTCATCCTTGGGAAATTTTAGACAAGAAACTTTATTTATTAATCCCAATAGTAAAGAAGATTTTGAGAGTATTAAGAATATTTTTGATAAGAAATTAAAAAAATATGTTATTCCAGATGATAGACCATATTCACCCCATATTACTGTTTGTACAAATAGTATGTTTGAAAAAAGTGAAGAATTGACTAGAAAAAAATTTAAGAAAATGAAAGTTAATGTTTGTAAAATATGGTTATTTGATGAAAAAGTTAATTTAATCAAAGAATGGAAATTAAAAAGATAAGCAAATGCTTATCTTCTTTTTTTTATGCAGATAATAAATCTTTGGTAAAGAATCTTATTATACTTGCACTTCCTATATCTTCTAATAGATAACCATTTGTTCCCAAAATTGGCAAATTGCAGTATTACATTCTTCTACTATGGCAGATTCAATACTAGAAGCATTAGCGTCAGTAGACCCATTAGAGCCATAGTCTTCAATTACTTCATATTCAACTGTTTTTTGGTTTACGAAGACTTCTTTTATAATTCCATCTTTATCAGCAAATTCAAACTTATTAATTGTATGAGATTTTTTTCCTGAAGTCGAATGATATAGTTCTATAATTATGGGATTGGAGTTTGTTTTTCCAACATCTTTAGGTGTATATTTTATATCATCTAAAGTAACAGATACGATGTTTTTTTTGCTAGGATTTAAGAAATATAATTACAAATTAAATAATTCATATTTTTCTACTGTACAAGATTTTGTGCATCCATTTATGAAAGAACTTTTATATTTTGGAACGCTAGAGTCTTTTTGACCACATCCATTTAATGTTACTAATATTATAAATATGAATAAAAACTTGATTTTCTTCATTATTAATCATCTCCTCACATCTTAAATATAACTAATTATTCTACAAAAAAATAGACTTAGTATTTCTAATACTAATATGTTAGAATTAGAAAAAAGTTAGGAGAGGGGAAAATGGAAAATAAAAAGGTTATAGATCAATGGGATAAGGCAGCACAAAGTTATGCTGATAACCAAAGGAATGCTCCTAATAATTTGACTAATTGGCAAATTATTAAAGATGTTTTAGGAAATATAAAGAATATAAAAATACTAGATGCTGGATGTGGAGATGGCTTCTTTTCTAATGAGCTAGCTTCTTTAGGAAATGAAGTATCTGCCTGTGATGGTTCTAGTGAGTTAATCAAGATTGCTAAGAAAGATTTTTCTAATGTCGATTTTAAAGTTTGCGATTTGATGGAAAAACTAGATTACCAAGATAATACTTTTGATATGGTTATATCTAGTTTAGTTTTAATGGATATAGAAGAAATAGACACTTTTTTAAAAGAAAGTAATCGTGTTTTAAAAGAAAAAGGTAAACTTATATTTACTATTGTTCATCCTTGCTTTTTTCAAGCTGATTGGGAATATGGAGAAAATAAAGAAAAACTATATAAGAAAGTAGGAAATTATTGGAATTTAAACAAAGAAATTTTAAACTTTTGGGGAGAGACAACTCATTATCATAGACCGATAAGTTGGTATTCTCATAAGTTAAGAAAACATGGATTTTTAATTCAAGAGATAAAAGAAAATCCTGATAATGTAGAGAAATTTAAACCAATTAAGCCTCATCAAAGAAGGGTTCCTTTATTTATTTGCTTTAGTTGTGTGAAGGAGAAAAGATAATGAAAAAAGAAATAGAAGCTAGATTACTAGAATGCGATGTAGAGAAAACTATCGCTAAGTTAGAATTATTAGGAGCAGAATTTGCAGGAGATTGGATCCAAATTAGGAACTGTTACGATTTTAATCCTATTAAAGAGAATAGTTGGATTAGACTTAGAACTAATGGGGAGGAAACAACTTTAACTATTAAAGAGATAGAAAACACTTTTATAGATGGAACTAAGGAATGTGAGATTGTAGTCTCAGATTTTAAAACGACAGATGAACTATTAAACAAATTGGGATATTATGCTAGATCTAACCAAGAAAATAGAAGAATTAGATATTATTTAGATAAAGTTGAAATAGATATCGATTTTTGGCCACTTATACCTACATATATTGAATTTGAAGGAGAATGCGAAGAAGATATCCAAGAAGTATGTAACAAGCTTAATATTGACTATAAAAGCTTAGTTACGTTAGATGTTTCATCTATTTATGAGCATTATGGTTATGATATCAATAAGGTTACTAATCTTACTTTAGAAGAAGATAGGAAAAATAAACAATATAATTTAAGCAAGATAATAAGCAAGATTTAAGCAAGATGTTGAATTCTTGCTTTTTTACTTTTATAATGTAGGTAGGAGTGATGATATGGAAAAATATGTTCCACCTTTTAGACTTACTAATCTTATGATTAAGTACATTGATTCTATTGTAACTAAGGTAAATAAATTAGATGGTTATCAAAGTTTAAATAGAATGCCTATTTTAAGGAAAAGCAATACAATTAAGTCCATTCATTCATCTTTAGCAATAGAAGCTAATTCTTTAACTTTAGAGCAAGTAAAAGATGTCATAAATGGTAAATTAGTATTAGGCAATCAAAAAGAGATTCAAGAAGTTAAAAATGCTTATGAAGCTTATAGTGTAATTAAAACAATTAATCCATATTCTTTAGAAGAAATAAAAAGAATTCATGGAATAATGATGCAGTTTTTAGCAGTTGATGCAGGATTATTTAGAAAAGGCAATGAAGGAGTTTTTGAAGGAACAAGATGTGTTTATATGGCTCCTCCACCTAATATGGTAAATAAGTTAATGAATGATTTATTTTCATGGTTAAATGGCCATAAAGAAGAAATACATCCTTTGATATTATCAAGTATTTTCCATTATGAATTTGTTTTTATTCATCCTTTTAGTGATGGAAATGGAAGAATGGCAAGGTTATGGCAAAACATCATCCTTTCTAAATGGAAGGATGTGTTTGAGTATCTTCCTATAGAATCACAAATAAAGAAATATCAAGAAGAATATTACAAAGCGATAAGTAATAGTCATCAACAAGGAGAATCAACTTCTTTTATAGAATTTATGTTAAAAATGATAGATGAAGTATTAGAGGATACTTTAAACAAAACAAAAGAAGAAATAAACTATTTAGATTCTTATGTAAATAAAATATACAAAGTCATGGAAGAAGATGTATTATATAGCGCTAATCAAATCATGGAATTATTAAACATTAAATCAAAAGAAACGCTAAGAGCCAATTATTTAGATCCAGCGATAAGCAATGGCCTAATCAAACAAACCTTACCAGATAAACCTACTAGTAAAAATCAGAAATATTATAAAGTAGGGTAAATAAAAAATGCACAAATGTGCATTTTTTCAGTTTATATTAATTATTAAAGTTAAACGATGTAATGAATATTTAATTTAAATAAATATTGTGTTAAAATTTTGAAAAAGGATGACTTCAATACCGTATTGGCTTTTTTTATTAGAAAATGAAAAAAATACAATTTTAGTTTCCTTTTTCAAATAGGAGGTATTTATGATTTTAACATGGCATAATGATAAAGTTCCGGAAGGTATAAAGATTAAACAAGTTTATGGTTTATTATTTATGAAGGATGGAAGAATGCTACTTAGGATCGAAGATGGGTTTCATTCTTTAGCAGGAGGTAAACCTGAATCTGGTGAAGATATGATTGCTACTTTAAAAAGAGAAGTTATAGAGGAAGTTAATACTACAATATATGATCCTATTTATTTAGGATATCAATTAGTAGATGAAGAAAATGGTAAAGATCCTTATGCTCAAGTAAGGATGATTGCTATGATAGATACAATAGGAGAAAGTTTACCTGATCCTGATAATGGTAAAACATATCAAAGATTATTAACTTGTCCTAGTAAAGCTATTAAGTATTTAAACTGGGGAGAAGTTGGCAAATCCATGGTTGAGGCAAGTGTTGAACTTGCTAAAGAAACATTTGGTTTAACTAGTTTTTTAGATAAGGATGAAATGGTATAAAGTTTATTATGACAAAAATATCGTTGTTTTTAAATTTTATATATCATAGTAAGAAGGTGTGTTGTTAATGTATGAATTTAGAGATATTTTAGAATTATTTTTAAAAGCGCGTGATACTTTTTTAGATAGTAATCGTGATTTGATTAAACTAAATTTAAATGAAAGAAATTATTGTCATCATTTAGCTTGTGAAATCACTTCTTTATTGAGACAGTCTAATTTTAAAAAATATTTTTGTGATGTAGAGTATAACAGAGATCATGGTCAAATTAAAACGATTAAAACAAATGACGGAAATATAAGAAATATTAATGTTGATTTAATAATACACAGCAGATGTAATGATGAAGAAAATGATAATATGCTAGCATTAGAAATGAAAAAAATTTCTAATACTGATCAAGATATAGAAAATGATAGGGAAAGATTGCGATATTTAACAAATATGAATAGAGAATATAGATATAAGTATGGAATTTTATTTTTAATAGATTGTAATAATGTAAAAGCAAACATAGAAATATATCAAAATGGTAGAAAAAATAATATGATTATATAACAAAATGTTAAAATTTATATCATGCCATTTCATTTATAAATATATAAAAAAGGAACCAGTTACCCAGTTCCAATATATCGGATATATCGCCTTGTATATTACAAGTGTCTTTATTGTAATAAATGAAATATCAATCAGTTAATAGTTTTATAAACATTATGATAAAAAGAAAAAGTGAGGTATTCTCACTTTTTTCATTCCAAGCATTTTATATGCCAGCCTAAAGATAGGTCGCTTTATGCGTCAGTTAGTATTTAATCTAACTAATATTATTATATATAACTAAGTGTTACAAAACAATAGGTTATATCTTTCTGTTGATTCCAATTGTTTTTGCAAAATTTCTGATAATAAATTAAATTTTGTGTCTACGTTATATAAAATAATGAAAAATTTGTAGAATAAAGCACTAACAAATATTATAATTAAATTAAAATAAAATAAAAAATTCCTACAATAGGAATTATGGGTTGAGTAAACTTTTATTTGAACTCGTAATGTAATTTAAAGCATATAAACTACACTTATATGTTAATTGTTTTTTAGGAGGGTGTCAATAGATGAAAAAGAAATATTTACTAGGATTAGATTTGGGTACTAACTCTGTAGGTTGGTGTTTGACTGATGAAAATAATAATGTAGTGAAGAAGAATGGCAAATCTTTATGGGGAGTTAGACTATTTGAAGAAGCTAGGGATTGTAGTGAAAGAAGATCACATAGAAGTGAACGTAGGAGATTAGAAAGAAGAAAAGAAAGAATAAGATTATTAAGAGATTTAATGGATGAAGAAATGTGTAAAATAGATAGAACATTCTTTCAAAGATTAGATGAATCTATGTTGCACTTAGATGATAGATCTAATGCGAATAAATATACTTTATTTATAGATAAGGAGTTTAATGATAAAACTTATTATTCTAAATTTCCTACTATATATCATCTTAGAAAATATCTTTTGGAAAGTAATAAGAAAGAAGATATTAGATTAATATATTTAGCTTTAGCTCATATGATTAAATATAGAGGCCACTTCTTATTTGAAGGAGAGTTCAAATCTTCAAATAAAGATGATGCAGTTGCTATTTTTAATAGTATTAATGATATGTTGACTTCTTTAAATGATAATTCTGAAGAAGAATTTAAAAATTTAAGTTTTAGTGGTGAAATATTTGAAAATATAAAAGCAATAAATATAGAGGTTAAAGGTATTAGTAAGAAAAAAGAAGCATTGAATAATATTTTACTTCAAAGTAAAGATGATAAATTTAATAAAGATGTTATTATACCGCTTATAAGTGGAGGTAGTATAAAATTACTTGGTAAGGTTCTGCCTAAAGATGGCGATTTAGGTGATATAAAAGACTCATTAGATTGCAAAAAAGAAGATTTTGAGGATATAATTGAAAGACTAAAGTCTTCATTTCCTGCTGAAGAAACTAAATTGGACATTTTACTTGAGTGTAAGAAACTATACGATTTCTTACTTTTAGGGAGACTGCTTGGTGAAAATAAATATTTATCGCTTGCTATGGTAAATAGATATGAAAGACATAAAGAAGAGCTCAAATTGTTAAAGTCATATGTTAAGGAAAATGCAAAGGATAAATATTTTGCGATCTTTAGAGATGCTAGTGATAAAAATCCTAGCAATTATGTTCATTATGTAGGATCTAATAGAACTGATGGCAAAGGTATAAGAGTAGAACATTGTAAACAAGACGATTTTTATAAGTTTTTAAAAAATACTTTGAATATAAATGACAAGTCAGATGGATATTTAAAGGAAATATTTGATAAAATGTCTAGTTATGAATATCTCCCTAGGTTGAATTCCGCTGATAACGGAGTATTTCCTCATCAACTTAATGAAATAGAGATGAGAACAATTTTAGATACACAATCTAAATTTTATAACTTCTTAAATTTAGTAGATGAATATGGTAGTGTTAAAGATAAAATTATTTCTATACTAAAATATAAGATTCCATATTATGTTGGGCCTTTATACAGTTCCAGCAAATTTGCATGGGTTAAAAGAAATAGTAATGAAAAGATCAAACCTTGGAATATTGATAAGATTGTGAATAAAGATGAGACAGCTAAAGAATTCATTCAAAGGATGCAAAGCAAATGTGAATATTTACGAGGTGATGATTGTTATTGTTTACCTAAAAATTCCATTTATTTCTCATATTACTGTGTTTTGCAAGAACTTAATAAGATTAGAATTAATGGTTCCTTTATAACTGTAGAAGTAAAAGATGCTTTACTAAAAGATTTATATTTAAAGAAAAGGAAAGTTACTAAAAAAGATTTGTTAGCATGGTTTAAATCTAAATTTGGTGAAGACGTAGATATCACTACTTCTTCTGGTAAACAATTGGAAGAACTTAATGCATCTTTAGCATCCCTCGTAGATTTTTCTTCAATATATGGGTTGGATTATATTAAAAATAATATTGATATAATTGAAAATATTATTAAAGATATTGTTATATTTGAGGATAAAAAAGTACTAGATCAAAGATTGTATAATGTATATGGCATAAAAGATGAAAAGATTAGAAAAAATATAAAAGGATTCACATATAAAAAATATGGTAGGTTGTCTAAAAACTTACTATTATTACAAGGAGTAGATAATAATGGGGAAATAATGTCATGTTCTTTATTGTCTCATTTACATGATACAAATGACAATTTAATGGAAGCTTTAAATAAAACAGAATTGGGATTTGGAGTTGCCATTGATTTATATAATGAAAGACATTGCCCTGAGTTGTACAATCAGGATTTAAAGACCTATGTAAATAATCTATATGTTTCTCCTGGTATGAAAAGACCACTTATTCAAGCGTATAAAATTATAGAGGAATTAGAAAAAATTATAGGAACACATATTGACGAGTTTTATATTGAGACTCCTAGAACAAATAAAGCTGAAAAGAAAAGAACTGATTCGAGATATAAAAAAATAAAAAATTTGTATGACAATGCTAAAGAATTTGTTTCTAGCGAATTGAGAAAACAATTAGATACTAAATTCAAAAATGATCCTACTTGTTTTAATAGTGATAGAGTGTTTTTATATTTTACTCAATTAGGAAAATGTTTATATACTGGAAAACCATTAGATTTGGAAGAAGTTATGATATCTGATAAATACGATATTGACCATATCATTCCTCAATGTTTGATTAAAGATGACAGCATGGATAATAAAGTACTTGTACTTAATGAAGCCAATAGAGTTAAAAGCGATATATATCCTGTGCCATTTACCCAATTAAGTAATAGTTTTAATCAAAGACATTTTATTAAGCAATTACATCAATTGAAATTTATTAGTGAAGAAAAAATGGATAGATTAATCAGAAAAGATCCTATAACAAATGAAGAATTAATGAGTTTTGTTAACAGACAACTAGTATACACAAACCAAAGTATCAAAGCTCTTAAAGATCTAATTTACAATTACCATGCTAGTAAGTATAACATCAATCCACTTGTTGTTTTATCTAAGGCAGAAAATATTTCAGATTTTAGAAATAAATACGATATTTTAAAATGTAGGGATGCTAATAATTATCACCATGCTCATGATGCTTATTTGAATGTTGTTGTGGGTAGGATGGGACATACATATTTTGATTATACAACGAAAGATGGTCAAAAAAATATGTATATTGAAGGTAAAATAAGTGAATGGATTCAAGAAAATTTAGTTTCTGGAGATGAAACTAAGAAAAGAACCACTAATATAACTAAAATATTTGATAATGGTGATGGTTTTGATAAGAAACCTATACTAGATAAGGATAATAATGTGGTTTGGAATTATTGTAACGATGAGTCCCTAAAGAAAACTAAAAATCAGATTATTAATAAGTTTGATATTATGGTAACTACTAGAGCATATAGAGGAACGGAATTGTTTTCTAAAGTTTCATTAAAGAAGGCTAGTGAATATAAGGATGGGAATTTATTAGAAAAGAAACAGGGATTAGTTGCTAGTAAATATGGTGGATACTCTGATCTTGCCTTTGGCTCCTATACATTAGTAGAATCATTAGATAAAAAGGGTAATAAGCAAGTAACCATTGAAGCGATTCCTACGATGTATAATTCAAATCTTAAAAAGAAATTGAATTATTTAATAACAGGATTAGAATTAATAGAACCGAAAATTTTGGTAGATGAATTAAAAATTAATACTATTATCAAGTCTAATGGAAGTAAGTTTGCTATAACAGGAAAAACTGGTAATAAATATGTATTAAAAAATGTTTATGAAGCAAATTGGAACTACAATCAATTATTAATAATTAGAAAACTTTCAAAATTACTTGCAATTTCTAAGGACAAAATAGATGATGAATGCGAAGAATATGTAATTTCTCCAGCAAGAAAAAATAATAAGGCTGTCATAATTACAAAAAAAGAATGTTATGAATTATTTACTGCAATAAAGGAAAAATTGAATTCTAGTATTTATCAAGGAATTTCTAATTTAGCAAATCAAGGAAATTTGTTGAAATCAAATGATATAAAAGAAAAAATTGACTCATTATCTTTATACGATCTGTGCTTCGTATTGAATCAATTGCTAAAATTGACAAAATGCGATAGAGAAAGTTCAGATTTAAGATTAATTAATGGAGCTGGACAAGCAGGTGTATTGTCTATGAGTAAAAAAATATCATCACCTATTTCTATTATTTCCGAATCAATTACAGGTTATTACACTAAGGTTATATGGAGTAATCAATAATGGCATTCAGAACTGTTATTATTAGAAATAGATGTAAGCTTGAATATTCATTAAATTATCTTGTATGTAGAAGTGAAACTGAAACAAGGATTCTATTAGATGAAATTTCATCTCTAGTTATACATTCTACTGAGGTATCTATTACTACAGCGTTGCTTTCTGCTTTGTCTGAAAAGAATATAAGGGTTGTGTTTTGTGATGGCAAACATAACCCTCAATCTCAATTATTACCCATATATGGGACAAATGATTCATATAGAAAAATAATGAGTCAAACTAAATGGAATGAGTTATTAAAAGATGAAATTTGGAAAGATTTAATAGTTAGAAAAATTATAAATCAAGCTAGGAATCTAATGAAAATTAATAATAGCAATTTTAATAAGCTTTTAGATTACAGTAAAGAAGTTGTAAATGGAGATGCAACTAACAGAGAGGGGCATGCTGCTAAAGTGTATTTTAATGCTTTATTTGGAAATGAGTTTTCTAGAAATAAAGATTGTTTAATTAACACATATTTAGATTATGGATACTCAATTGTATTAAGCGCAATTAATAGAGAAATAAAGTGCTATGGTTACTTAACTGAAGTTGGCATACATCACATTGGTGAAATTAATTCATTTAATCTTTCTTGTGATTTAATAGAACCTCTTAGACCTTATGTTGATTTGTATGTTATAAATGGTAAATTAGATGATGATAATTTTAAGAAACAGCTATCATATATGTTAAATGATAAGGTTAAGTTTAAAAATCAAGAAATGTATTTAGAAAATGCTATAAAATTATATGTTCAAAATGTTTTAAATGTATTAAAGAATGGAAAAGGATCAATTGAATTTATTGATTATGAGTTATAGATATATGAGATTAATATTATTTTTTGATTTGCCCGTTGAAAAAGTATCACAAAGAAAGAGTTATGCTAAGTTTGTTAAAGATATAAAGAAATTGGGTTTCTATATGTTGCAAGAATCCGTATATTTAAAGTTATGTTCTGATTCTCGGATGGCATCGTCTATAGAAACATCAGTTGAAAAAATTGCTCCTAGTGAAGGAAGCGTAGCCATACTTACTGTTACTGAAAAACAATTTTCAGAGATGAATTTTGTGGTAGGCGAACATTATACGGACGTTTTAAATACTGATGAAAGGATTACTGAATTGTGAAAACTTTAAAAATTAAAAGGATAGATTACGTTTTTAGGATTGAAGCAGGAATTGTATATAATCTTGTTTTTGAAAATCCTAAATATTTATATAAACTGATAAATTATATAAAAGAAGCTAATAATGATGAAATCATTTTATATCAAGACAAATTGTTGGATGTGGGTAAGGAGTCATTTTTTATCACGGATATATTCGATTTAAATTTAAATACAAAAAAATCTTTAACTGCTACATATAAAAACATTGAAAATTATTATTTAGGTGATGAGGAAAAAATTATACTTGCAAATATAAACTCTAATATTATTACAATGCTAGATAAAATTTCTCTATCCTATGATATGAAATTAGAATATAACACTAATATTTCTTTTAGTGATATTTTTAACATGACGTCATTGAAGTGTTCATATAATAAAGAATCTTTTGTAGAAGATTTTATCAATTATGTTAAAAATATAAAGATAAACAATGAAATAAAAATATTATTTGTATTGAATCTGTTTGATTTTATTACATCAGAGGAATACAAACTAATAAGAAAAGATTTGGAATACATGAATATTTGTTTATTTAATATTTCTGGTCATCATAAACCTTTTGATGTAGATAAAACTATAATAATAGATGAAGATTTATGCCAAATATGTTAACATAAACATGTATCATATATATGCTTTATTTTATAGGTCGTAAGCTGTATATTCTTGAATTTTTTACTCTATTTGAGGTTTGAGAGTAATGTAATTTAAAGCATATAAAGTACAATTAACCATTCGTTGGTGTCATCCCAGTAGTTTGAGAGTAATGTAATTTAAAGCATATAAAGTACTTGTCTTTCTTCCCCCTTTCTACCTCTAATGTTTGAGAGTAATGTAATTTAAAGCATATAAAGTACTTTTTCCCTATTGCAATTTGAAAAAATAGGGTTTGAGAGTAATGTAATTTAAAGCATATAAAGTACTACAGCAATGTTTGTTGTCTTAGGTGTTATGTTTGAGAGTAATGTAATTTAAAGCATATAAAGTACAAAATATACTTTTGTAATATTGGCCCATATGTTTGAGAGTAATGTAATTTAAAGCATATAAAGTACTTTCTTTTTGATATATACTTATAATAGATAGTTTGAGAGTAATGTAATTTAAAGCATATAAAGTACTCGCTTGATGGTACTTTCCGTACTAATAGTGTTTGAGAGTAATGTAATTTAAAGCATATAAAGTACGCAACAAAAAAAAGCATATATAATTTATTGGTTTGAGAGTAATGTAATTTAAAGCATATAAAGTACTAAACTATTATTGATTAAAAATACTATGTTGTTTGAGAGTAATGTAATTTAAAGCATATAAAGTACTTGTGGTCCTTGTATACCTGGCTCTCCTGGGTTTGAGAGTAATGTAATTTAAAGCATATAAAGTACTAATAACATTAAGTAGTTTAAATAACTAGTGTTTGAGAGTAATGTAATTTAAAGCATATAAAGTACATTTCAAGAAACTAAAAATAACATCGTCTAGTTTGAGAGTAATGTAATTTAAAGCATATAAAGTACTTAAATTTATAACCCAATCATCCTCACTATGTTTGAGAGTAATGTAATTTAAAGCATATAAAGTACGGATAATATGTGGATAATATGAAGAAGGCCGTTTGAGAGTAATGTAATTTAAAGCATATAAAGTACAAGAAAAATAAAAAATATTATCAGAACAGAGTTTGAGAGTAATGTAATTTAAAGCATATAAAGTACAAACAGTCTTGCTTTTAGAGGAATTGGTCAGTTTGAGAGTAATGTAATTTAAAGCATATAAAGTACATTAAAAACGGTATGAAAAATTCGATTAAAGTTTGAGAGTAATGTAATTTAAAGCATATAAAGTACCAAAATATGTCAGACAAATAGATGATGAAGGTTTGAGAGTAATGTAATTTAAAGCATATAAAGTACTTTTATGTAAGTGGAATTGGGTAGATTTATGTTTGAGAGTAATGTAATTTAAAGCATATAAAGTACATTATGAGATTATATCTAGCAGCAAAGGATGTTTGAGAGTAATGTAATTTAAAGCATATAAAGTACTTGAGTTTCTGATGGGAATAGATGAGCGTAGTTTGAGAGTAATGTAATTTAAAGCATATAAAGTACCTGCGTTGTTATTGTTACTATCTCTTCCTATGTTTGAGAGTAATGTAATTTAAAGCATATAAGATGTCTTATGTGCTTTTTTTATGTAGGAAAATTCAAAAAAATCAATTTAACAAAAAGATTGATGTTTTTTTATTATGATTTTATATGATAAAATATGACTTTAGAAAGGTGGGATAGGATGGAAAAGTTTAAAGTGATACCAGGATATGATAGTTGGGTTAGTATTGAGAAGTTGACTAAGGGATGGTCAGTGGATACTAAGTATATTGTTAAAGATGAAGATGGTAATAAGTTTTTGTTAAGGATTACTTCTTCTGAGTTGTATGAGAAGAAAGCTAAACAGTTTAAGTTGTTACAAGAAGTTGAGAAGTTAGGAATTAATGCTTCTAAACCTATTTGTTTTGGTAGATTAAATGATGATGAAGTTTATACTGTTTTGACTTGGCTTGAAGGTGAAGATGCTGAAACTGCGGTTGCTAAACTTGGTGATAAGGAAGCTTATTTGTTAGGTATTGAAGCTGGTAAGATATTACAAAAGTTACATGCTTTACCTGTTAGTTTAGATGATGTGCCTTCTTGGTGGGAAAAGTATACTACAAAGATGGTTAGAAAGTATAAAGCAATGGATGATTGTCCTGTGGAAGTTCCTAATAAAGAGTTATTAAAGAAATATATGGATGAACATATGTATCTTGTTAAGGATAGGAAACAAACTTTTACGCATGCTGATTATCATGTTGGTAATTTGATTGTTTGTGATGGTAAGATTGGTGTTATTGATTTTGATAAGAATACTGTGGCAGATCCTTATGATGAGTTTAAACCTTTTGTTTGGAATGTTAGTGTCAGTGAATATTTTGAAACTGGTTTAATCAATGGTTATTTTGATAATAAGGTTCCTAGTGATTTCTTTCCTATTTTAGCTTTGTATGCTGTTGAACATTTGATATCTTTTATTCCATGGGCTTTGAAATTTGGGGATGAAGAAACTCAAAAAGGATATGAGATTCATAATAAGATAATGAAATGGTATGATAATATGAATTTAGTTGTTCCTACTTGGTATAAAGGTGTTTTATAATATCAACACAATGATATTATTTTTATATTATTAATAATTTGTTATGTTATACTATAAGTAAGGAAGTAGTGATTTGTATATGAGAGAGGTTTTTGTTTATTCTAATGGTAAAATATACAAAGAAGGTTCTAAGAAACCTTTGAAACATAAGAAACTTTTAGGTTGTCATAATAATTATCAAATAACTCTCTCTAATTCTTGTGATGTTTTTTTGAAACAGGGTACTGGAGCTTCTGATTATGCTGATGTGATTTCTAAATCTTTATGTGATGAGGTTGGTGTTAAATGTGCTGACTGTGATCTTGTTTTGATGAAAGATTTTCCTCAGGTTGATGAAAAGAAGAAAATGAATTTTGAGGAATACAAGGATTTTTGTAAGTCTAATTTTCATATTGAAGATATTAATAAGATAGAACAATATTATAATAATTATTTAGCCATTATGGAGAAAGAAAGGGTTCATAATGCGGTAGTATCTTATGATTATAAAATTGATGAACCTTATAATAATGCTCAAATTATTAAATTGGATGAATTGGTTTGTGCTTATTGCAATGTTACGGGTAGTGATGGCACTTATGCAATTGAGACTTATAATAAGATTGCCAATGAGTTAGTTAGTGATAGTGTAATTGGTAAGAAATTAAGGAAGCAATTGAAAATTAAAAAGCATGTTGATTTATCTTCTGATTTTGATTTGGATTTAAAGAAGATTGCTTTGTTAGGATATGCTACTTGTCAAATGGATATGAGTAGTCATAATTTGCATCTTGCTTTGATTAGAAATGGAAAAAATTACAAGTTAGAAGTTGCTCCTTTGTTTGATAATGGAGAAAGTTTTAATTTGGCTAGTTTAAATGATGAAAATTTAACTAAAGAAGATGTTGATGCTATTAATAGTACGAGTAAAGAATATGGTAATGCTTTAACTTTAAAGGAAAGTGCTAATATGAATGCTCATCAACAATTGATTGATTTGGCTGAGGAAATGCGTCTTAATCCTGAGTTATATGAGTTTTATAAAAAACTAAAAAGCGTTGATATAGAGCATATTTGTGATAAGGAAATTGATAAGCAAGATTTAGATGTGGTTAAGCATGCAGTGATAAGTGTCTATGAAGAAAGAATGTTTTTGCTAGAGCAAGAGTATAATCGTCAGAATAAGGAATTTGATACTTTGTTGGGAAGAAAAGGATCTTCTTATCAATCTCTTAAGGACAGGGGAAAATTGGATATAGATTTAAATATTAAAAGATAAAAAACCTCAGATGAGGTTTTTTTGTTTGTTATTTTTTGTTATTTCTGATTCATTTTTAATTATATAGATATTATTAGTTAATAGTTTTGCTTCTTCTATGTCATGGGTAATGTAAATTACAGTTTTTTTGTTTTCTTTTAGAAGTTTTAAAAATTCTTTGATTACTTTAGTCCTTAATTCTTCGTCTAATTGTTTAAATGGTTCATCCATGATTAATAGGGAAGATGGATAGATAAAAGCTCTTGCGATTGAAACTCTTTGAGCCATTCCTCCTGATAATTGGTTAGGGTAGAAAGAAGCGTATTCCAATAATTCAACTTTTTTTAATGTATTTTCAATTATTTGTTTTCTTTCGTTTTTGTCTTTATAAATATTTTTTATAACATAATCTAGGTTTTCATAAACTGTTAAATTATTTATAAGTCTTGCTTCTTGAAAAATATATGAAATAGCATTTGGTTTGGTAATATTACCTTGGAATGGAGTTAATCCTGCAATCATTCTTACTAAAGTTGTTTTTCCTATTCCAGATGGTCCCATAAGACAAGTAATTTTATTTTCTTTGAAAGTGAAACTCAATGAAGAAAAGATCGTTTTATCTCCATATTTTTTGGAAACGTTTTCTAGTTTAATGTCCATATATTTTCCTCCTTGCTATTATTTTGTAAATTAATACAATAAGAAGTTCTAATAGATATGAAAGTATGATAGCAATAATAGTCCAAGCAAAGATGACATCCATTTCAATGTAAGTTTTAGCGATTTGCATTTGGATTCCGATACTATTCATTGTGTGGGCTAATACTTCTGCTGCAATTGTTAATTTAACAGAAAGTGAAATACAACTTTTTGATTGAGTTAGCAAAGGAGAAGTTATTGAAGGAATATACAGTTTTAATATTTTATCTTTTAAAGAGACTTTATATATTAAAGACATCTCTATTAAATTTATATCGACATTTTTTAATGATGATAGAAAAGCTGCATACATCATTGGAAATAAGATAATTGAACCTACTAAAATAGGAGATTGTGAAGCAGGCAACCATATTAGGACAATAAGTAAGATAGAGATGGTTGGAATTGCTTTTAAAATGTTAATGATGGGTTTAATTATCATTTCGATAGATGTAGATAAATAACTTATAATAGCAAAGGTTAATGCTAAGATAAAGGAAATAGTAAAACTTATTAAACAGTTTTTAAGAGTGGTAGATAAAGTTGGTAAAAAATCATTGTTTTTAATTAAGCTAATCAATGTTTTTAATACAGTTAAGGGATAAGGGATTAAATACTCTTATTGATGAAATACGCTAAAAAATACCATATTAATATAACTAATAAAATAGATATTGAAGCGTATAGAAATTTTTTAGTTTTATGGTATGTAGTAGAAAGAGTCATTTGGCAATTGTCCTCCTATACTATTTGGAACTATTGAATATATAGAATCCAAGAACGCATTTACTGCTGTTTTCATTTCTATTCCCTTAACGAGTCTAATGTTACATCTTTGTAAGATTTCAACAGTATAAGATATATTAGTGGTACTGCCATGATCTTTTAAAGTGTCGTTTAATTTATCAATGTTATCTAAAATCCATGTATTTGATGTTTCTAGTTCTTCTAACATAGAATTGATAAAATCACTATGATTTTCTAAAAAAGAAGATTTAACAACTAAAGAAGCTTGCGGATAACTTGAAGATTGCCCTGATGCTTCTTGCCAAGCTGATTGAATATCTAAAACAATGGATGTTGAAGCATTAGCGACGGAAGTGGATACAGCTGGTTCTCCTAAAATTCCATATTTCAATTGTTTTTGTTTTAATAAAGGAATCATAGAAGGTCCATCTGCAAAATACTTCAAAGCAACTTTATTATCAATAGCAGTATCACTTGCAACATATTCAATGTTATTTGCTTTAAGTATGTATTTGAATACTAAATCAGGAACTTGTCCTTGACCTATGATACCTACAACTTCTCCTTTTAAAGAATTTAAGTCAGTGATAGGAGTAGTATTGTTAGCATTTCCAACCATATATAATAAACCCCAAGTATTTGAAGAAACAATTTTTATTTTGTTGCCTTTATTATAAAGATTAGCAGCAGCGTTGGTAGGAACGATAGCAATATCAGCATCTCCATTTGTTATATGAGAAGTAATGGTTTCACTTGCTACAATATGATATTTAACCGTATAACCTTTTGTTGTATATTTTTCATACATTAATTTGGCCATAGCTAGAGCAGGTGCTCCATCAGGCATATAAACATCAACAGTTTTATCTTTGTTGTTGGAGCAAGCCCCGATAGATAAAGAAAGCAAAAAAATAGATAAAAAACGAAATAATTTTTTCATAAATATCCTCCTTAATTAATTTCTACTGAAGTAAGTGCTGATTTAACAGCAACATTTTTTAATTTTCCTAATTTGCCAGACAAAGCAGAGATGTCTTCTAAAGTTCCTTTTACGATAATTGAAATTGTGTTATAACCACTTTCTCTGTCAGGAACGCCTAATCTTCCTATGATAATATGGGCGTAAGAAGTTAGCAGTTTTTGAATCTCTAATGGTGTACATTCATTTTGACATTCTACAATAATAGCAATTATTCCTAGTCTTTTCATAGTTTTCTCCTTTCTGTAAATAAAAAATCTCTCCATGCATGGAGAGAATCATAAACAATATAAAATATATTTGTTCATCTTACTCTCCGAAAAGTCATCGATTTAGATTTACAAATTAATTATAACATATGTCTATTTATTTTTGAAAAAATTTTCTATTTTATTCAAATATTCAGGTTGAGTAGCTTTTTTAAATTTTTGCTTAAAAGTGGCACCTTGCAAACTGATATAAAGTTGTTCAATGTTTAAAGCGGGTTTTTGGAAATTTTCTATGAAAGGAATGGGTTCTTCTAGATTAAAATTGATGTCGACGATTTCTTTTGTTATATAATAGTAATTTTTGATTACTTTTAATGAATAATTTATTAGTTTTTCATCGTCGTTGCATAGTTTAAAAAGTTTTTCTAATTTGTCTCCATATAGTTCATATTCTTCGATTGTTTCTAATGCTTCGTATTCATTGTTTATTAAAAAAAACAATATTAACCCTTCATCATTAACTTTTTCACACAGTGCTTTAATTTTTTCATTGTCCATTTATATCACCATAAAAAGTGTAGAATATATTTTAGTGATAAACAATGTTATTGAGGAGGATTGTTAGTAAATCATATAAACAACATTCGATGATTTTATTTCAAATAATCTCATTTTATGAGATAATTATATTGTTAGGAAATATGAATGAGGTGTTTTATATGTTTACTGAAAAAGAAATTAAAGATTTAATCGAAAAAAATAATATAGAATTAGACCTTAAAAAGAAGCATAAATCTTATCAAGCTATTGCTAGTTTTAAGGATAAAGATGAAAAAGGTAATGTTACTATTTTCTCTGCTGGTTTTGAAGGATCAGGGGTAGATTTAGATAGTATGAAATTGATGGGATTTACTGTTGAACATCAAATAAATCATGAAAAATTTACTCATGCTGAATTTCCTGTGATTGATAGAGAAGATAATACATATGAAGATGCTGAAAAAGGGGTTCATATTTATCAGGATGCAAATGGAAGAACTGGATGTACTTATAAAAATTTAAAACTTACTCAAATTATTGATGGTGGTTTTATGGCTGCTTATAAAGAAGTAAAATGTTGCGATTTTGTAGGTAAAGACAAAAAAGATTATTCTTTATATGTGAAGGTTGGTACTAAATCTTCGAATATTTGGGCTATCAAAGATGAAAATGATCAAGGTGAATATTGTGATTTAAACACTGTGAAGGAAATTGTTAAAGAGAAAGGACACAATTTCAAAAAATTTGAAAAAGATGTTAAAACAGCTTTATATAATAAAGATGTAGAAAAGAAGAAAAGTGATTTTGATGAGGATCATCCTTTTTCTTCAAAATCTTTAGAGGAAGATTTACCGTATTTATTAGATTATAAAAATAAATTAATCAGGGAAGAGTATAGTGAATTGTTTAGATACGCTTTTCATCTTTATGAAGGATTAAAGAAAATGAAAAAACTTTCTAAAAAAGAAATTATTAGTTTAATAAATAAACATGGAGACAGAGATCCTTTAGGGGTAAAAGGACCAAAAATTTAATACATAAAAAAGACCAGCTGGTCTTTTTTTATTGTATATCAATAGTGGTTAAAACAGGAGTAGCGCTGACATGGTCTAAATCATTTAATTTATTGCTAAGAGAGGTAATATCTTCAATTCTTCCTTTGACTATTGCTGTTATTAGGTTGTAGCCACTTTCTCTGTCGGGTATTCCCAATCTTCCTATGATTAAAGAAGCATATGAAGTTAAAAGTTTTTGTATGTTTAATGTTATATCTTCATCTGGATGATGAATGAAAATGTTGATTGTTCCTAAATTTTCCATGTTTATTTCCTTTCCTTTTATATTTTGTGATGAAAAATGAATTTTAAACTTTAAATATAAATCATGTTCAAAAAAGTTTATATTGATATATAAAAAAATGGACTTATGGTCCATTTTTTAATGATTTACTAATTTACATTCTCCTGTTAAAAGTGAATATAAATAAGTATTTATAGGTTTTTTATGAATTTTAGAGATATAATCTTTATAAATCTTTAATTGTTTTTCATAACCTTGATCATCAATATTTTTTGTTTTGTAATCAATAATATCAATATGATTAGGATAGATTACTAATAAGTCTATGATTCCTCTTGTATTGGATTCTTCATCAATAAATTCTAGTTCTTTATAAATGTCTCCTTCTTTGATGTTTTTCATTAAAGATGAATTTATGAATTTTATGAGGATATTTTTATAGAAATCATTATCAATGAAATCATAGTTAGGATTTGTAAAGTCTAAGAGTTCTAAAAAATAATGCATTTTCGTTCCAAATTCTAGATTTTTAAGTGAAGATGTAATATCGATATCTTTGCTAGCTTTAGAAACGTATTCTTGCTTAAAATCAATATTTAATTCTTTTAAATCATAACATTCCCTTTCGTTGTTTTCTTGGAATATTAATCCAGGATAAGTAACTTCGGTATCACAGTATTCTTGGCTGAATAAAGAATATTGAGAGAAAGGAAATATTAAGTCTGCAAAGCAAATTGATGATTTGCTAGAACAAGTATCTCCTTTTTCTACAATTGAATCTTCGAATGATAAATTTTGTCTTTCTTCAAAAGTAGAAGTATTGAAGTGGATAGTGGTTTCATAGTCATAGATTTCTAGTAGTTCTGTGAATTTTTCTAAATTTATTTGTTCAGTTTTATAGTAATTTAATAATGTTTTTAAAGGTCCTTCTTTAGGGTCTTTGCCATCTTTGAATTTATATTTTTCGAATAGGATTATATCTTTTTCTATTGGTTCTAAATCAGAGTCAATATTTAATGTTTCATAGAAGAAATTATCAATGTCTTCTCGTTTTTCAGATTGAAGTTTCGCGTTTAAATTTACTGTGTATCCTAAGAATTCAAATATTGATTTAAATTCATTTTCATTTTCAATTTTAATAAAGAGTTTAAAAAGGAAACCTTTAAGATCTATACAATCCCATCTTGTTTTGATAAATTTGTCATCCCAAGGTATATTGTTAAAATCTCGCACAGAATAGAAGTGCATAGAAAAATTACCAATTAGTGCTTCACTTTTTTGAAAGAATAAATCATCAGCAATTTTACCATTTAACCAATCGTAATATAATTCTTCAATAGTAGGATCAGTATAATATTTCATTACATCAATAAATAAGGAATCAATATCCCTGTTTTGATTAAGAACATGGTCTTTATCTATTAGGTATTTTAAAAGAGGATATTCATTTAGATATGAGTGAAAATCTTCAAGCGTTATTTTTTCTTCTCGTAAATCCCTTATTAATTTTTCTGCCTTATTTAAAAGATTTTTTTCATTAGATATTTCTAGGAACAACTGTTCTAATGTATAACTAGTTTTATCAAGTGATTTAAAAAAACTTAAAGGTAGAGAAAAGTTAATTTTTTTAACTAAAAGAATAAATGTTTCATAGTTGATTTCTTTATTAATAAATAAACTAAATATGTCTTCAATGGTGTTATGATTTTGGAATAGTTCCTTTGCTTTATGTCTGTTAATTAAATAAGTTTTTTGTTTATAAAGAGAAGTAGGTATAACAAAATGCATCTTTTCTTTTGTTCTAGTTAAAGCAACATAGAATAATCTGATTTTTTCAGAAGAATCTTGATATGCTTCATATTCAGCATTTCTTGTTTTAATAATATTTTCTTTTTCTTTGAATGTTGGAAAATAAAGACCATATTTGCTGGAAACACCATATTTTTGTTTTAATTCTTCGCGATTGTATTGTTTTGTTAAACCTGCGAAATAGACAAGTGAAAACTCTAATCCTTTGGATTTATGAATATTCATTAGTTTAACACTATCAATGGAATCATTAAGACTAGGCAAAACTATTTTTAAATTATATTCATTGATATGCTTTAAGTAAGTTATAAAGTCATCAATAGTATAATCTAATTCGCTCATTTGTTTGAAAATTTCTAAGAAAGCATCCAAGTAGCTCTCATTTTTTTTAACATCTCCTAGAGAAATGAAAGAGGTATAGATATTCAATTCAAGTACAAGTTTTAAGAATAATTGATAAGTTGGCAAATCTTTATTCGCAAGGATAATTTGTTTGAAATCGATAATAATGCGATCGTTTTGGAAACTATTATTAGCACAAATGTTATATAATGTTTGATCATCGTATTGATAGATAAAAGATCTCGCTAAAGAAAGAAAAGCATGAATGAATTCTTTATTGTTATAGTCATTGTTTAAGATACATTTCACTAATTTTAAGATATTAGTAAACACTAAAACCACGATGTTACTTGAAATGTTTTCATCGTTTTCTACAAATAAAGGAATATGGTGGTCATTGAATATTTTGACATATGTTTCAAATGATGAGCCACGATCTAAAAGAATACAGAAATCAGAAAAAGTGCATGGTCTTAATAACTTCTTATCCTTATCATAAACTTGATATTTATTGTTTATTTTATTGATAATGTCTTTGGCAATTATTTCAATTTCGGTTTCAATTTTGTTGGTGTCTTTTGTATCGTAGAAAAGAAAAGTTGAATTGTTATTTTGGGAGGACATTCCCTTTTTTATGTAATCTTTATTACCATATTCAATAATGTGCGTTTCTCTATAATCTGCTCCTCCCATATTAAGAGTCATGATTTGTTTAAAAATATAGTTAATATCATCTAAGACTTCTTTTCTGGATCTAAAGTTTTTGTTTAAATCGATGGCTACACCATTTTCGTTGTTGCGATAAGCTTGATATTTATCCTTGAAAATATCACTTACTGCGTTTCTAAAACGATAGATGGATTGTTTGATATCTCCTACCATATAGACGTTGTTATTTGATATTTGTTGGATAAATTTTTCTTGGATTAAAGAGGTATCTTGATATTCATCTATCATAATCATTTTTAAATTATTTTTGATTTCTAAGCGAATTTCTTCATGATTTTCAAAGAGTTGTAAAGCCATTTTGGCGATATCTTGGAATTCATAAATGTTGTTACTACTTTTATATTCCCATAATGTATTCTCAAGTTTTTTAGTAAAGTCTATTAAAGTGTTGATATATGGAAATAAATTAGTAAAGTATTCATGGAACTCTTTTTCGCTTTGAGGTAAGCTTGATAAGAGTTCTTTTAATTTATCAAAGGATTTTTTTAGTTCAGAAAAAAGATTCTTTTCTTCATCTTGTAATCCAGATGGTTGTCTAGGTAAAGAGGCATCCTTTAAAGAAATAATAAGGTTATCATAATCTTCATTTTCTAATAAGAATTCACATATTTCTTTGATTTTATCTACTAATAATTCTTCACTGTTTCTAGTAAGAGGAATATTTGGTAGATCTTCGATTATATTTAAAATGTTTTCTCTTTCAGTTTTTATAATTTCTAGATAATAGTTTAAATGTTCTTGGATCATTTCTTCATTGTAAAAGGTATCAATAAAGTTGTTTAAATAATGGTCAAAATTAATTTCTAGCGTTGCTGCGTTATGAAGTTTTAAGACTAAATCTTGTAATAAGTCATCATCTTTTAAACAAAACTTAGACACCATTTCGATGAAAATTGGATCTTTTTTGATGTAGTTTTCTTCAAAAATATCTTTGATGATGTTTCTTTTTTTGACAGAAATAATATTAGAATCAATGATGGATACATTTGGAGAGACATTTAAAATGTTATGATATCTTTTAACTATAGAAAGGGCATAAGCATCAAAAGTTGTAATATCAGATGTATCCACTAATAACGCATCTTCAAGATTTTTTTCTGTTAAAGCTTTTCTAATTCTTTCTTTCATTTCACTGGCTGCTAGTTTAGTGAAAGTAAGAATTAGGAACTCATTGAGGTGATATCCTTCTTTTTCAATAAAATGTAAAACCCTTTGGGTAAGGACGGCGGTTTTACCACTTCCAGCACCTGCAGAAACAATGATGTTTGAACCTTTTTGGGTTATTGCTTGCTGTTGTTCTTTAGTGAAATCTTCAAACCTCATTATTTATCACCTTCTTTATCTTTTTTAATGATTACAATATCTTTTGTTTTTCTAAAACAAATATCAAAACATTCACAGTATTTACAAGGCAGATGATTTAATTGATATGATTCTGCTTTTGGATTAATTGAAAACTGATTATTCTTTATAGAAATGCTAGCTTCTTTAGTTTTATTAAAAGCAGTGTCTATTAGTTTATTAAATTTTTCTTTTTCGGTACATCCTGTGATAGAGTCATTTTTACTAATTTTACATCCTTTAATAAACTTAGAATTTTTGATGGTTTTGCCGTTTTCATCGACTTCTGTTCCTATTGAAGGATCTAATCTTTTGAAGGAATACGAATCATTTACACATATTCCTGAAAGAAGATACAATTTATTGATTTCTTCAAGATCATTTTCTCTTGTGTCTGCAAGAATGTTTTGAAGAAACATTCCTGTAAGTTCTATATTTGGAAATTGGTCTTTGATCAAAGTAGCATATAAAGGTAATTGCATATTAAGACCATAATTCACTTTATAACTTTCAAAAGTATCTTTTCCAGTTTTATAGTCAATGACAATAGCTTTTTTGTTTTCTTCATCAATCATAATTTTATCAGCTTTTCCTACGATAGTGGTATCTTGATCTAATTGATATTTGAATTCATATTCACCTTTGATACAAGAATATTGAGTTGTATTATGAAAATCTCTTATTTTTTCTAGAACAGTTTCTATTTGAGGTAATAATAATTCAACGAAAAACAATTCTTTATTAGTAGTAAATGTTTCTTTAATTAATGTCTGATAATCTTTTAAGTTGATTGATTTAGTTAAGGAATCTTCTAAGATTGTATGAAATAGAGATCCTAGTTTGATTTCAAAACTTTCTTCAAAAATGTTAGCTTTTAGAACTCTTTTAATGAAGAACATAAAAGCACATTTATAATATTCATTTAATTGAGAATAAGATAAAAATAGCTTATCTTCATTTCTGACGATTCCTTTGAAATGATGAGAAAAATTTTTATACTCTATTGATTCTTTAAATTCATCAATATATTTACTTACTACATGGTATTTATAGTACATATCTTTGTAGTTAGCAGTTTCAAGCATTGTATATTCTTTGGAGTATCTTTTGTTATCTAATAAACCTTCTTTTTTTTCTAGTGCTAGTTCTTCGACTAGTAAAGAAGGAGTATATTCTATTTTTCCTAATTTTTTCTTAAAAGTTATGATAATATTTTGATGATGTGAAATAAATTTTTTTAATAATTCCTTATTTATTTGATTTTGTAAAATAGAAGTATTTTTCTTAACAATTGTTTTTTCTTGATCATTTAAAAAATCTGTGTCTTTACAGATATGAGGATAATCGTTTAAAGAAAATCCTAACATGAAAATGTAATCATCATTATTGATTGTGGTAGTTTCATCACATATTTTAATTGATTGTGAGTAAGTAACGTTTTTTAAAGTGGTGTTTTTTGCAACGTAATTTAAAATAGGAAGTAACTCCTCTTTATCTAACTTAAGAGATGATAATTTTATTAAAATATTAGCAAGCTTAGGTAAAGCACTTAATGAATCATAAGCTATTTCATTTGCTAACTTTTGATATGCTTGTTGATATCCTAATTCTAGTAGTAAATCGATAAACTCTTTGTAAATTGGTGAGTCATATAATTTTATTGTCTCTAAGTTTTCAATTGGAAGATTATAGTAATGCGAAAGCTTTTTAACAATAAGATTATATTCACTTGGTAATTTGTATAAATAAATATTGTTTAATGAAGTTCCTTTTTCTACCAATTTTGCGATTTGGTTGAAGACATATAAAACTTCATCATCAATATTATTGAAAGTGATAAACTGATGTTTATATATTTGATTGTCTTCTTGTAAATATTCATATTGAAGGTTTAAGTTATTTAAAGCTGATTTGATTTCTTCATCTTTTTGGGAATATCCTAGAATTTTGATTTTATAATTGTTAAAGGATAAGGAAAAATGAGGATTAAAGATTAAAAGCTCTTTTTTTACTAATTCTTTGTAAATGTTTTCTAGCATAGCTAGTTTTTCGTTTTTAGGAGATAAGTTTATTAAATTGTCTAATATTTCTTTTGCGTTATCGAATTTATAGTTGTATTTTTGATGCAAGTAATAAATTGCTCGATAGTCATAATCAAAATAAGTGTTCTTTAGTAAAGCACTTTTGTCTATAAACTTTAAATGCAATATATCTGTGGTAGTTTTAAGTATTTTTTCTTTAATGCTATTAGGGCAAATAATATATGAATAGTCTTCCATCAAATCACTCCTAAATAAATTATACTATAAATTTTGAATTAAAATAGATTATTTTATTATTTAATAAAATATGTTTCAAAAAGGATCAGGATTTTATATAATTAAATTAGTGTATTAGGAGGTAATGGTATGAGTTTTTTGGAAATAGCAGTCGTGATATTAATAATTGTATGTGGTGTCAATATTTGGTTAACTTTAATTGTAAAAAATAAAAAGGAAGAAAATAGTGCTTTAAGTGTTGATGATATTAAAAGGATAGAAGAAACAGTGTCTTCTTCAATGACTAAATTGAATGAAATTATTTCTTCAAATCTTAATTCTCAAAATAAAATTTATATGGAACAAGTTGAAAATAAAATTGGAGAGGTTAAGAAATTGGTGGATGAAATTGCTACTAAAAATAATGATTTCCAATTGAAATTAACTAAGGATAATGCTGATAGTTTTGATAAATTGAATAAGAGAATTCAAGAAAATCAAGAAAAGAATAGTAATGCTTTAGTTAGTGAATTTAAATCCATTAATAGTCTGATAGCAGAAAATAATGAAAAGTCTACTAAACAGATTTCTAATAAATTCGATGAGTTTGCTAAAATTATTAAAGAAAAGATGGATTCTATTGATAAGAGTGTAGCGACTAATTTAGATAATATAAGAAAAGATAACAATGAAAAACTTGACAAGATTCAAGGCGTAGTAGATGAAAAATTACAAAAAACTTTGGAAGAAAGGTTAAGTAATTCTTTCAAAAACGTTATTGAACAAATTGGTGGGGTTAATAAGGCAATTGGAGAAATTAAAGGTTTAGCTACTGATGTTAGTTCTTTAAAAAATGTGTTAGCTAATGTTAAAACAAAAGGTATTGTAGGAGAAGTTATTTTAGGAAATTTAATTAGAGAAATATTAGTCCCTGGACAATATGAAGAAAATGTTAAAACTAAGAAAGGTAGTAATGATCCTGTTGAATATGCGATTAAGATGCCTGGAGACAAGGATGATGAAAGTGTATACCTACCAGTAGATTCTAAATTTCCTACAGAATCTTATACTAGAATTTTAGAGGCAATTGAGGCAGGGGACAAAGCAGGTGTTGAGAATTCTCGTAAAGCTTTAAGAACCAACATTAAGAATTTTGCAAAAGACATTTCAACTAAGTATATTGATGAACCAAATACCACTGGATTTGCAATAATGTTTTTACCAATTGAAGGGTTATATGCAGAGGTAATAAATATGGGAATGTTTGAAGAATTGCAAAGGGATTATAAAGTTTGTGTCTGTGGCCCTTCAACATTTGCAGCATTGTTAAATGCTTTACAAATGGGCTTTAAGTCTTTAGTTATTCAAAAGAAGAGTGCTGAAGTATTTAAATTATTAGGAGCTATAAAAACTGAATTCAATACTTTTGCTGAGGCATTGGAAAAGACTCAAAAGAAGATGGATGCAGCAGGAAAAGAATTGAATGATTTGGTAGGAACTAGAACTAGAGCAATGCAAAGAAAATTAAGAGATATTGAGGGTGTTTCTTCAATTGAAAGTAAAGAGGTTCTTGAATTAGAGGATAATTAATTTCTAAGGAGGAATATGTATGATTGGTATTGAACAACAAAATATGTTTCGTGTATTATGTTCTAATATTTGGGAGAGAAAGTTTTCTAAGAATTGGACTGAAAAATATCAAGATGATATTGATAAATTGATGTATTTTTTGGTTACTATAGATGAAGACAAAAAGTTTTTTTTATCTTATATGAATAAGGACAAATCTTTACCAGGTTCTGTTGTAGCAATCATTTTTGCTTCCTTTCATGGATATAAAAGGAGAGCTAATAAAAAGTATAAGTATTTATTAAATAGTAGTACTTCTAGTAAATGGAAAGATATGTTGGTAGGCATATGTAATAAATATAACATTATATTTTCAATGGATGATAAAAAGATTTGTTTATCTTTCCCAGAGAATTTTAAAAATATAATTAGTTGTAGTGAACTAGAAATTAAGTCTTATGACAAGTGGAATAAATTTGTTGAGTGGTGGTCTAATTGTGATGAGAACTTATTAGAGGGAGAAGATAAGTTTGTTTATCAATTTATGTGGTATCATAATGAAGTTTGTAATGGAGGTCATGATCAATTTTTTGATAATAAAAATGATTGGAATTTAAAAGAAACTGATTTGTTGTTTAAACAATATTTACCAAAAGAAATTTATGATAATTTTCACAAAGCATATTTAAATAGTCAAAAAGGGAAGGATTGTTCTTTGTTTGATGAAAAATATAATGATGAAGAAATTGAAAAAATATTAGAAGAAATCGCAAATAATAAGGAGTTAGGCAACTAACTCTTTTTCTTATTTTAAATGTTTTGCACATTTTTTCTTTATTAGTGGTCGCAAGGACAAAAGTTATTTATAATGTATGTGCTTGGAGGTAATGTTATGATTACAGGGTCTTATCTAATTTTAAAAATTGAAAAGAATAAAGCTTATCTAGAGAATCAAAGAAAGGATAAAATTCATGAGATTCATACAAGATATTTACCAGAGGGTTGTAGAGTAGGTGATTATCTTGATTTATATGATAATATCAAGATGGTTATTAATGTTAGAAAAAGAGCGGTAAGAGAAGATTTCTTATCTTTATTAGGCGAAAATAATGATTGATTTTCATTGTTTTTTTATTGATTAAATGTTAAAATTTTTGATACATTTTTAAGGAGTTTATATGAAGAAAAAGATTAGTTCTGTCATTTTTATTGCTATAGGTTTATTAGGTTTAGGTTTTCTTTTTTATCACGCGATATCTTTTGAAAAGATAGCAATGTTAAATTTGGATTTATATGTTCCTGTGAATACTAACAACAATATTGGAGGATGGAACTTTTTTGCTTATTTCACCTTTTTATCCAATTTTTTAGTAGATGTATATTTAATTCTTTTAGGAATAGGAAGATTAGGTAATAAAAAACTATTGTCTTTAGCTTATAATCCTTATATCCAAGGATGCTTAACTGTTTATATTTTTATTACAGGAGTTATTTATTGGACCATTTTGGGACCTCATATTTTGTTGTATCCTTGGGATGGCCCTATGGCTTTTGGAAATATTGTTAACTTTTGGAATCATTTGATTATGCCTTTATTTATGACTGTTTTATGGTTCTTTCCTTTTAATAATCGAGGATTGAATAAAAAATTTATTTATCTAACCCTTATTTTTCCTTTTGCTTATTATGTTTTTAGTTTGATAAGAGGAGTTATTTTAGAACCTAATTGGTTTCCTTATCCTTTTATTAGTCCTAGATATTTATGGACTAGCTTATTAGAAGATAAACCATTTGAAATCTTAAAAGGTTATAGTTTGTATTTATTGTTTTTATTCTTAATATTTTGTTTATTCGTTATGGTTTCTAAGTCGTTAGTTCACTTTAGAAATAAAAGAATCAAAAACAAGTGTTATGATTTAACTTATGATATTTAAAAAAAAGTAGGGCAACCTACTTTTTATCTTGGAAATATTGTTCTATGTTGATCTATAAGATCGTCTATTTTTTTGTTGTATTTTTTGATGAATTCACAACCTTGAAAATAAATTTCCATATCATCGAATGGGACTTCTTCTGGAATATCTTGTAAAAAAGGAATAGGATCATCAAAATTTAAATTAATATGGAGTCTTTCTAAAGTTATAAAATCGCTCATATTAATAAAATGAAGTGTAGTATTGAATAATTTGAAATCTTCATCACAGAGTTGATATAACTTTTCAAATGTTTTTCCATATATACGATAATCATAAAGAATCTTTAACTGGTAATCTTTATTATCAATAGCGTACAACAATAATATTTCATTGGGAATATCTTTGTCTTGAAGAAGACTTAAATAATCTAGATCTTTCATTTTCATCACCATTTGCATAGTAATATTTTTATTGTTTTAGTTCAATTGAGAGATATTGTAGGTTAGCCGATGTTGTGTCAGTAAATATATTATGCTAGAACTCTAGCAAAAATACATTTCTTTTGTTATGAATATGATAACATTAAAGGAGTTTCTTTACAAGAAAATTTTAAATAAATTGAAGCTAAGAATGTAACTGAACAAATGATGTGTCACAAAATGGCACATCTTTTTTGCTATATTGAGGAAAGGAGAAAATTACAGTTCAAATTGTAAGGTAGAGAGTTATGAGTTTAGTTAAGAATTCTGTAAGGGCAATAAAGAAGAATGAAAGTAATAATGTGATGTGGCTAACTATCATTATTGAATTAGTAGCTTTTGCATTTGCTATTAAGTTTGATGTTCCACTTATATATTGTTCAGTATTCTTAATAATTCCAGTGTTAATAAACATCATAACAAATTCATTTAATTTAGTTTCATTGATGTTATGCATTTTGGAACTATTCACAGTTATCTATACAACTACTGGGAGTATAGAAAATGCATTATTCTATTCTGTTTTAGTTGGTGCAGGATTATCACTTATAGGTTTCTTTAAGCACAATGTAAGATTTAAGCAAGAGTATAAAGTAAGAAGAACCAGAACTGGAAGATACAGATAATGAAAGAATTAGAATCAGCAATATTGATGATAGACATATTATCTGACACAGTGTCTATGCAAAGTAAGGACTTAGTAGCAATAAATCCACAATTGGTATTAAAGCAATTAGAAAAAATAAGTGAAAAGTTGAAAACAGCAAATGTAAAAGTTGGGAAAATTTTAAAAATTGAAGATTTAAGAAAATTAAGAAAATTAGGGAAGAAAGAGGATAAATAATTATGACAAATGAAAATTTAGATATTAAAAATTTAAAAGTTAATGAAGATGGAACAAAAGAAATTGCAGGAAAGACTATTTCCAAAGATGGAACAGTAATAGATTCAGCAACAGGTAAAGTTCTATTTATAAGTAGATCTAAAATGTTGTCTGAAGAACATAAAGCAGATTTAGATAAATTATCTGAAATCCAAGCTAAATTAGTTAAGACAATTAATCAAAAATCAAAAAGAGAAAGATATGAATTAAGAGCTGTTATTTTACCAGCTGGAACAAAAGTTGTTTTAGATAATACTCCAAGAGTTATTATTACTAAACAATTAGATAGGTCTCATTTTGATTTGTATTTGCATTATTTAGGAAAAGAATTAACTGATGGTGGTAACGGAAGAAGTGAATGTGCTTTCAAAGCTCCATTCAGAATTAGTTATGGACTAAATAGATTAGGAAATCCATGTTATATATGGGATTTATTTATAGCAGGTAAAAAATATGAATCTGATTATGTTAAAGATGTAGATTTAGAGTTAATGGAAGCTAAAAACTTTCTACCAGAAGTAGAAGAAAGAATATATTCTGAAGATGAAGAATTTGAACAAGTAATTGATTTCTAATGAGCTTTGTACATGGGAAAACAGGTTATACCTATTATTCGGTAAATGAAAAATTAAATTATTATAAAAAAATGATTAACAATCCTAGGTCAGTAAGTTCTGAAGATTTGTTAAAAGCAAAAAAAAGAATTCCTGAACTAGAAAAATTAAAAAGTAGGTCTTTTGAAGAACCTACCTTAATTGTTACAAATGATAAACATTTTAAAAATGGGATATCAAAGCCTAGAGTAGCTGTTGTTGTTGATAAAGATGCTAAAGGCAAACTAATTATAGCATCGGTTAATAAAAGGACTACAGACTCCATTGTTTTAGATAGAACACCTGATAGACAAGTTGATAGTAGAATTACTTCAATAGATAGGTCTGAGGTATATGAAACAAAATATGTTTCTAATCTAAATCCTTTAACGGAATATGACAAAATTAAAATGAATAATAGGTATAAAAAAAAGCAATGAGTTATTAAGTCATTGCATGGTGGACTTCCAATATTCTTAAGGAACTCACCTGTTAGCAAGTTCCACACCCTTGCTAATCATAAGCAAGTGAGTGTTGATTCACTATATTTAGTATAGCTAATCTATAAAAGACTTGCAAGAATTTTATAAATTATCAACAAAAAAACTTTTTGAGTGTTAGGACTAGCCACTAACTACCTCCTGTATTTTTCTTTTTTACACACATTTTAAAAATTTGTTTATTTTTATTTTAGGTTGGTGGTTAGTTCTAGCACTCAAAAGTTCAGAGGACAATAAACTGCGGTTTTAGTCCCTTAAAAATTAAAAAGGAGAATATATGAAAAAACAAAAATATTCTTTGAATCAAAGAAAATCTTATTGGAAGAAAGAACTTCAAGATGAAGTCTCAAAAAATGGATATGGAAACTTGTCAGCAAAAAGCCAATATGCAAGTGGGTTTTTAAAAGGTGCTGAAAGTGGATGTTCTAAAAATTTCAATAAATTACCTAAACCTGCAAAAGCTGGTCAATTAGCAGGACAAAGAGCTAGAGATAAGGCTCATAATATTAAATTTAATTAAGGAGAATGATAAAAAGTGAAAAAGAAAAGTTTATTAAAATTACCGATAGTCTGTTCTGCTTTATTAGGATTAACTGCTGGTTGTTCTAATGAAGAGGAAAAACAAAGTTTTTCTGATGAAGAAGAAATTGTATATACACAAGAAGATATAGATTCTTATAAAGCTAGTTTGGTCACTAAACAACAAGAGTTAGATAGAGTCAATTCTTTATTAAGTTCAGCTAATGCTGATCTAGAAATAAAGAAAAGTGAATTAGCAGTATTAAGTCAAGAATTAGAAGAAAAAGAAACTGAATTAGCTAGTTTACAAGAAGATGTCAATTCTAATAAAATCGCTATTGAAACATTACAAAGTGATATAGTTACTTTACAAACTTCTATTTCTACTAAAGAATCTGAAATCAACAATTTAGAAACTGAAATTTCAGAAATGAAAGCTCAAATAGCTAATGTAGAGACTAATATTTCTACTATAGAAAATAAAATTACAACTTTAGAAAATGAGTTGGATTATATTCCAGTAATGCCAACTGGAGATGGAAATTATTATTTAGCAATTTCAGATGGTAATGTTACTTGGAATGAAGCAGTTGCAGATGATAGTTCTTCAGGTGGAACATCTACTTACATAATTGAAAGCATACCGAGTGATTCGATTTCAGGTAATTCAAAACAATTTAGTGTTTCAGAATTATTAAATCATCAATTTTACTTTGCTTTTGTTCAATTTGATATGGGATTAACAATTGATGGTACAACTTATTATTTCTATGGAAATGTTCCGTTAATGTATGGGATTATTTCAGACCACACAAGTATGAATAACACATTTATTGGTCTTGATACAACAGGTAATGCTGAATTAAGATTCAATATGCGTATTAGCGATTTTGGAAATATAGATATAACTAATGCTGTTGTTATTAAAGATGGTCAAGAATATACTCCTTCAGGTTCTTGTAATATATTAAGAATATTGTTAATTAAGTAAAGTAAAGGAGGATTGATATAAATGAAAAAAATATCGAAATTTATATTATCTAGTCTTCTTATTTTAGGTTCAATTTTCACAGCAGGAGCAACTGCTTTTTCAAGCAGTAATGCAAGTGATGTAAAAGCATATATTGACTTACCTGGAGGATTAGAATGTGATTCTTCAATGAATTCTACCGTTTATAGTATAAGTGGTCCATCAACGATTGATGTTTCTTCTCAACTTACAGAAGAAGAAAGAATTGCTGTTATTCGAGAAAATTTTGAACTTTCTTATACTTCTACTACTTGCTTAGCTACAGGCAATTTAAGTTCATCAACTCATACGATGTCTTCTGATTCTTTAGTTATTAGTGAAACATCAGACAATAATTATTCAGTTTCTTATGAAGATGTTACAAAGACGGTAACATTGAATGTAATATTGGATATTTATGCTCCTGTTATTGATGGTCAATTATCATATACAATCAATTATGATGAAGAATTAGATATTGATGAATTAAAATCTAATTTAACTGCAATAGATGAAGTTGATGGAGAAGTAGAAAAAGAATTAGTTGAAAATAATTGTACTGAGAAAAAGTTAGGAACATGTACTATTGTTTTCAGTGCAACTGATAGAAGTGGAAATTCAAGTCAAGTAACAATTAATGTAATTAGAGTAGATACTACTGATCCAATTATAAATGGTCCAGCTACAGTATCTAGATATTTATCTTCTGATTTAAATATTGAAGAACTCTTGTTACTATTCACTGTTACTGATAATGCAGATGTTGGTTTAACAGCTGTTCTAGTTACTGACAATTATACTTCTAATAAAGGTGTTCCTGGACAATACGAAGTTGTTGTTAAGGCAACTGATAGTTCTGGAAACGAAACAACTAAGACTACTGTTGTTTCTGTTATTGATGATATTAAACCTACCATTTCAGGTATAAATGAATGGACTAAAGCTTACAATGTTACATTAACTATTGACTCAATATTATCAGAATTAACTTATTCAGATAACTATTACACTGTAACAACAGATGATGTATATATTGTTTCTGATGAGTTAACTGGTAATGCTAATAAGCCTGGTTCATATAAAATTGTAGTTAATGTAACGGATGGTTCAAATAATGTTTCTGATGACTATACAATTACAGTAACAGTTAGCGATGAAATTCCACCTGTATTTTGGGCAAATGGAGAATTTTATGTAGTTGTGAAGCCTACAACATTATTAACTGAACAAAATATTGCTTATGTAGCTCGAGAATTAGGAATGTTTGACAAAACAAGAACAGTAGAAATTGATATTCTTCAAAATGATTATGTAGGAAATGAAACTGTAGAGGGTGAATATCAAGTTTATTTAAGAGGAACTTATGCAAATGGAGAATCAACTACAGGTGTAGTAACATTTGCAGTAAGTGAAACTTTAGGTACTGTTATCATTCAAGGAGAAGAAAAACCAGTCAAAAAAAGCGGATGGGATAAGTTTGTAGATGGATTCCTATATGTTATTACTTTTGAATGGTTAGTAGATTTAGTTGTCTTTGTATTCAACATAGTTGAAAGTATTGCTTTGTTCTTGTGGGATATAGTTTTAAAACTATGGACTGCAGTAAAATGGGTATGGAATAAATTGTTCTAATAATTGAAAAAAAATAATTTAATTGGAAAAATTGGTTATGCATTAAACATAAATCTTCCAGGTTTAGAAAATAAGCCTGGAGGACACTATGTTTTTATTAAAAATATAAAAGATGATAAATGCTCAGTATATACAATAGTATCTTTAAAAGATTCTAAAGGGGAATTTATAAGAAAAAAATTTAATGAATTAGAAAAGGGACTTTTAGTTCCAATAGCAAGAGAAGATATAAATTTACCTAGATATAGTGCATTTGATATGAGAACAATAGAAAATGTTGATATTAAAAATATTTCATTGAATTGTTCAATTAGACTTAAAAACAAACACAAATTTTATATGAGGGATTTGAGGTGAATGTAATGAAAAGACTTGGAAAATTTATTTGTCTGTTATTTATGTTGTTTTCCTCATTTTCTTTTTCATTAAAAAATAGTCAATCTTCTAAAGCATATATGGTATTACCTGACTCTGATTTAGGTGGAGGCGGTTCTTGTGGTTCTAGTACATATTTAGAAGCTAGTTTCACTGACCCTAGGGAACCTGATGGCTCTCTAATTAAACATTCTAATTTTTATATTATTCCAGAAGATTTTGAAACAGCATACAGAAAAGATTTTAATTTAGAAAATCTAATATGGATGTTAGAATCTGATTTTTATTTCTATGAAGCCTCTGTTGATACATGTGCTGGTACATCTGAATATGAAATGTTATGGATGTATGATGATTATCAAGAATCTGATTTAACATTTTCTAATGATGATAATTGGGTTCTTGGCCAATATGGTGTTTATAAATTCACAGCTACTTTAAATTATGATGGAAAAAATTATTCTGCAGTGGCAACTGTATGTATTTTTGAAGACCCTAGTGATTATTTATATATCGATGGTCAAACAAAATATGAAACTACAGCAACTAATAAAATAGATGTTGAAGAAATTTTAGCTAATGTTGAGGTAAAATCATTAGTTCCTGATTATACTGCTACTTATACCTACGAAGATGAATACTCTAGTCATTATTCTGAAGTAGGTTTTCATAAAGTAATTGTTACAGCTCAAATGATTGTAGATGGAACAACTTACACTCAAGTTTTAGAAATTCTAATTACTGTTACAGATAATATAGCTCCTACCTTTGATTCTAATTTTGAAGAAATACTAGTTTCTAACACTGTTATATTATCTCCAGAAGTTTTATATTCATTTTTAGGAATTAAAGATAATGTTGATTCCTATGAGAATATAGATGTTCAAGTAATAAATAATACTTATCAGCAAAAACAACTTATAGTAGGAGAATATGAATTTTCTTATAAAGCAACAGACAAATCTGGAAATGTTAGTGAAGAAAAAGTGATAAAAGTAATTGTAACGGATGATTTAATTTTACCTATTGCTATTACTAACACTAATTTAGTGCTTAGCAATTCATATTTAGAACCTGATTCTTTAGCATATGTTGTTGCTTATATAAATGGTTTTTCTTCTAAAGAATATATTTATTCATTAGATAATGATGATTATGTCAGTACACAATATAAAGCTGGATTAGTTGAAAGAGGAGCACAAGTAGATGTTGAATTTACATTTAATGATGATAGAACTAAAGAATGCTCTGCTGTATTTAAAACTGTAGATAGTAAGTATTTAAGTGATAATGATAGAGCTAATGAATATAATTCTGACAAAAATAAATTGTTAAGATTTTTAGAAATGTTATGGCAAATGTTATTAGCATTTTTAGAAAAGATACTTGGAGGATTGATATAAATGAAAAGTAAAATATTAAAAATATTTCTTGCTATATTAACTATCTTTTCTTCTATTACTACATGCTTATTTTTAGGAGCAAAAGGTTCACAAGCTTTATCTACAGAGACAGTGAAAGTTTATGTAAATGAAGTCATTAAAAAAGATGATCTATTTTACATTACTTTAGATAAAGATTTGGAGGTTGAATCATTAACCTATGAATATGTTACATATTCTGATGAATCTAAAGCTACAAAAGTATCTTATTTAAAAAATAAAGTTGGAGGATTAACAAGAGTTTCAACAGGAAAATATTCTTTTAATGTTGAAAGTGAAACAGAACAAGAAGTAATAGGATTAAAAGTTCATAAAGTTCAGTATAAAAAATCATCTGAATATTTTCCTAATCATATGACAGAGGGAAATTTTACTTGGAATTCTCATAATTTTGAAAATGTAGTAAGGTTGAAATGGTTAGAAGTAACAGATGATAAGTTAGTAGAAGTAGAATCTGGTTTGACATGCAATACTTTTTTAAATCACTATTTTGGTGGTCAACAATGTGATGATTTGTATTTTCTTTATTTCAATTTAAATACTGAAGAATTAGGAATAAACTTCGATTATATATATTCTTTGGATATAGAATATGTAACTTATGAAACAAGACACGGACTATTTGGAGCTTTAGGTGGTAAAAAGAAATATGATAGAACCACACATGAAGCTACTATCGTTTATAACGAAAAAGTGAGAATTCAAAATGGTCTAAGATATGATAAAGTTTATTCGATTGAAACTTTAGAAGATGGAGAATATAAATACAGAACTTATGTTGATGGGGTTAAAAAAGTAGATTCATCAGTATGGGGATTATATTATGAAAAGCAATATATAGAAGATGTTGCAATGTTTAAGATTACTTATTATAAGGATGGAGAATATACTACTGCAGAATTGCTAGATTTTCCAACAGGAGTTAATGTTCATCAACCAGGATTTTTAACAAGATTAATTGATTGGCTAATTGAAAATATAAATGCAGTATTTATTGTTGGATTATTTTTAATTTTTAGAAAACCAATTTTTGAAATAATAGGTGCAGTATGGAAAGGTATTAAATCATTATTTAGATTTTTATTTGTACCTAAGAAAAAATATAACAAATATCATTATTAGGAGGACAATTTATGATACCTGAATTATTAAATTTTATTAAAAAGCTATTAGGAGTAGCTTGGACTGGAGTAAAGAACTTAGGAATCGATATTTATAATTTCTTTATTTTCCTATTTGTAAGAGGAAAGCAAAAGAGAACTTATAAATACAAGAAAAGACATAAATATAATTGGTAACAAATTTATTTAGGTTTGTAATCAATAATCTTGGATTAAGTATAATAATTGGCTTTTTAGTCATATTTATATTTTTTCCTTTTATTCTTGATTTAATTGACCAAAAACGAATGAAAACTCCAGTAGCAATAACTCAAGATAAAATAAATTCATTACAGTGCTATGTAACAGGAACAGATGGTCCTGTTGGATATGGAAAAACTACTCTTATCAGTGCATTGACTCATTTCTTGGTATTAAAGCTACAAAAGAAAATGGAAGATATAATTAGTGAATTTAGAAAATTAAACTGGAATATTGATTATAATTGGTTAGATTTGAATATAAAAAAATCAATGGTAGAGGGATACAATACTTTTGAAATAACTGACATTATTAAATATCGATACGGATATGCATTTATCAATAAGCATGATTTAGGTGTAGAAAGAAAATATGCAATGGATATGTTAGACTCCTATATCTCTGCATATATACATTCAATAAAAGGAATTACTATTTTAAGCAACAGTGAATTTAGATGTAAATTAACTGGTAAATTATCAAAATGTTATAGTTCCGATATGGTATATATGAAAGAAAGATGGGAACAAGCTGACTGGGTAATAGATGATTACACTATAATCATTGATGATGATTCTAATATGGATTCGTTTACTAATTCATTAAACTTTCAAAAGTTTGCTAAAGCTGACACTGGTTCTCCTTTGTTCAGAAGACTGATCAGACAGATGTACCAGGGGACAGTATATCTATTAAGTTCTTCTCAATCTATTAAAAGAATAGTGCTTGAGGAAAGAGAACTTATACCATGTCAAATTAAAAATCAAAAACATTGTTATGTTTGTTGTGATTTTTGGAGAACTCAAAGAATAATTGAAAGGTTTGTTATAAAACCTTTAACAAAATTAGAATTCATTTATTTATGGCTAAAATATGGAAAAAACAATGTTGAAAAAGCATTGTTAAAGCCAAATAGATTCAAAAAGTTAATGTATAAATTCACTATCTATCAATATAAATTATATTCAAAAGGATTTGTTGTATATCCAACAATTCTAGATTATGGTTCTGATTTGGTAGAAAATGAGGAATTTGATTTTGTAGTTCCTGTTCAGTTTGCTTTTGGAGCATTAAATAGTGAAAACTTTAGATATTTCCAAGAAATAATGACAAAGAACTCTACAAAAAGAATAGAAGATGTGCTGGATAATGACGGCTCATCTGAAGTTCATAATCAAATATTTTTAAAGATTATTAAAAGAAATTCAACTGAAGCTAGGATGGTTTCAGGATTCTAATAGTTAGTTAGGAGGTGTAACTATGGAATATGATTTCTTAGATAAGGTGGCTATTACTAATAGCCACCTAACTGATACATATGAGAATGAAATCAAAGTTGATGTTAATGTCTGTATAGACTGGTTAACATGTATGATTCCATATACCGAACATAATTTTTATAACTTTTTAATGTTATTAAAATTAGATTATGATTCCTTTGAGGAAACATCAGGGAAGTATAATAACATGTTTTCTTTCTTAAGAAGATATGGAGATGTAGTGATTAAGTTACCTAGTCATTATACTAATCCTATGTATAAAGACACTTTTTTTGAGGTGGATTTATCAGGACAAGCATGTAGAACTTTTGAAGATAGAAAAGGTTCTTGGTATGCACTATTGAGTGCGATAGTAGAGTCTGGAGGTCATGCAACAAGAATAGATACTCCAATAGATGACTTTAAAGGGGATTTAATACCTATATCTGAAGTAGTTAGAAAGTTGAGAATGAAAGAATATGTAGCTACATTTCAAAATTTAACAGTAAATGGAAATTTGGCAGATATAATGAATGGCAATTATGGAAATTTTACTGTTTATCTAGGTCGTAGAGGTTCAGACCGTTCAATGTGTATTTATAATAAAATAGGAGAGAGAATACATGCAGGGGTAGATGTATTTGCTACATATTGGATTAGATATGAAATGAGATTTGCTCATGATAAAGCTGATAAACTTGTAAGAATGATAGTAGATAATGGAATGGATTATTTTACAGAATTAGTAACAAGTTCAATATTATGTTTTTTAGATTTTAGAAATCCAACTATAGCTGGTATTCCTACAAATGATAGTAATAAATCTAGATGGGATATATGGCTTAATTGGAGATATTTCTTACAAGCTACATCTAAAATTAAACTAAGGGTTCAAAATGATGTAGAGTCTTCAATAACTAGAAAGAAAATTTGGTTTGATAAATCAATAGCAGGGATGATCACTCAATTTTATTTATCTTCAGATTCATATGAAGAATTTGTTCATCACTTACATTTATCAATCTTTAAATTTTTGAAAGAACATCGTTTAGACAATGTTAAATTTGGTGTAGTTATAAATGACAGAAAGAAAAAAGGACTAGAGGATTTGTCATATGAAGATTTTATTCAAAAGATAGAGTTGATAGCTAAAAAGACTCCTGGTAAAGAATTTGATATAAAAGATAAAATTTATTATAGTCAAAAATTATACAAACTTCCAATTTATGAAACAGCTAAAAAATTAAATGAGGAACAGGCCACTTTAGAATGGGCTTGTAAAACATTTGGAGATATATTTGAGGTAATAGAACAATGATTAAATTATTGATGTTTATATTTGCTTTCTTTTTAGGTTTTATAGCTGGAAATATATGTGATTGGTATCTTCCTGGAGGAGATGATAGATATGGATTCTAGAAAAGATATAGTTTGGGAAGTCTCTTTTTCGGAAATTGATAAATTCACAGAAAGAGATTTAAAAAGTCGAAGACATATTGAATTGTCTATAGATAAGATAATTCAAACAGATGAAATAAGTTCTTTTACTAAAGAACGATTATATTCAGTATATAAAAAATGTAGAGATTATTATCTACCTAATTATGCTACATTTGTTTTGTTATATGGAACCGCAAAATATGGAAAAGATTTTTTGGATGAATTTTCAATCCAGGATGAGCATTTTATGTGGAGACATAGAAAATATAAATTATTAAATACTAGGTTGTAGGAAAAAAGAGGTCAGCTCTTTTTGTTGAAATATTGGTCAGCAATATTTTTCTCCTCCTCCGTGAAATTAAAGAAAGGATGATTATATGCAAAATAAAAAATTATTGAAAGTAAAAAGAATTTTCAATAAGGATGAAAGAAATAATTACTTTGTAATAATTGAAAAAGAAGTAAGAACTATAAAAGCTAACGATACTGAAGAACTTAGGTTCTTATTAAATAAAAAAGAAATATCTGAAGAAGAATATAATAATTGTGAAAAATTATTTTATACTGGCGAGTTAGAATTATATTCTGGAGGCAGTTTACAATGACAAGTAAAGAATTAGAACAAGAAATAAAAGATTTAGAAATGGAATATAAAATATTAAATCAAAGTGATTTAGCAATAACTGATTATATTACTTATGCTCGTCGGCATAATCAACTATTTAGTAAAATAGATTTACAGAAAAGAAGACTTGATAAAGTAACAATTGAAGAACTTAAAGAACGAAATGAAAAGCTAGAAAAAGCAATTGAGATTCTTAAAACAAAGAAAGTAGATATACACTTAATATTATTTGCTAATAATTATGGCCATTACATTTCTTTATTAGACCCTTGGGAAGATAATCTTAAAGAAGAAGAATACAACTTATTAAAAGAGGTGTTTGGATGTGATTAGAATAATTATATCAATAGGAATAATCTTATTGCTTGTTAGTAAGATAATAAAAATAAAATTAGAAAAGGAGTGATTAAATTTATGAAAAATACAAGTTTGAATTTTAAATGTTATGTAAGATTAAAACTTAAAATATTATTAACAGAATAGACTGTTAATCATTTTAAAATATGAAATAAAGTTTTAATCTTACTTTAATAAAGGAGGTTGAAACTTATGGGAACTGTATGTAGATTGCCACATACTATAGAAACAAAATATTATGCTTGTAAATTGGCACAAAATAATTCTATACAATATGTCTGTAGGAGATATAAAATCTCAGCAAGATCGTTGTATAGATGGTTACAAAAGTTTGATGGAACTATGGAGAGTTTAAGAAACAAAAGTCATAAACCATTAACTCCTCATCCAAATAGTCATACTAAGGAAGAAATAAAACATATCTATGATTTATTGAGAAGAAATCCAAATATAACTTTATGTGAACTTTATGGAAAATTGAAAACTGAATATGCATATTCAAGACATGCAAATAGTCTTTTTCGTTTCATTAGGAAACAACATTTAAAAGAACATAAAGAATATCATAAACCTAAACAAAGAGAGTATGAGACTCCTAAAATGATTGGTATTAAGTGGCAAATGGATGTTAAATATGTTCCATCTGAATGTAAGTCAGTAAAATTACCAGGTTCTAATAATTATTATCAATATACTATATTGGATGAAGCAAGTAGAAAAAGATTCATATTTGCTTATGATGAGCATAGTAGTTATTCAACAATAGATTTTGTTAAAAGAGCTGTCGTATTCTTTGGATATGTTCCAAAGTGTATTCAGACTGATAATGGATATGAGTTTACTTATTTGAAAGACACTAAAAGAGAACATCCATTAGATGTCCTCTGTAAGCAGTTAAATATAAATCATAAATTGATAAGACCTAGAACTCCTAGACATAATGGAAAAGTTGAAAGGTCTCATAGGAATGACAATAATAGATTTTATAAATACCTTAAGTTTTTCTCTTTAGCTGATTTAAGATACCAGATGAAATTATATTTAATTAGGTCAAATAATATTCCAATGAGTGTTCTAGGTTGGAAATCGCCTAACCAGATTGAAATTGAATTGAAAAGTTCTTTACAAAGTAAAGATGGTTAGTTTATAATAAACTTAAGCAAAAGAGATTGATTATTCTCTTAATTGAATCTCTGACACATCATCGGTTACTATACAATTTTAAATAAATTGAAGCTAAGAATTTTAACCCCTTAGCTTCTTTTTCTTTTTCGCATGGAGTTAAATATTTTAATGTTCTCATTGGAGTATTATTATATCTATAATTCCACCTTTTCATTTGTAGAATTAAATCATCATAAGAGTAGAATTTCAAAGTTCTATAAAAGCACTCAGAGTCTTTTCTATGACTTCTTTCTACTTTTCCATTATGTCGAGGAGTACGAGGCCTAATCAATTTGTGATGAATATGCAATGCATTCATAAGTGCATCGACTGGATGTACACTACTAGATTCTTGTGTATGAGTAAACTCACCACCATTATCTGTTTGTATCTCATAAGGAATGTAGCCAAAAAATCTAATAGCTTTTTTTATAAAATCACACGTGCTATAACTAGACTTATCACGATATGGCCATATAAACCTTTTTCTACTCGCTTCATCTATAATAGTGTATTGATAATACTTATCATCGCCATGCATTTTTATAGATTTACATTCTATAGGAATGTATTTTACATCCATCTGCCACTTAGCTCCTGCAAATATAGGAGTATCGTAATTTTGATTTATTCTCTTAACCTTTGGTTTTCCTTTAAAACGATACCCTAAATTTTTAATACACCATCTATAAAATGAGATTGGATGTCTTGTATATCCACAATTAACTTTTAATTTGTACCATATTTCCAATCTGGAACTTTCTGGATTTCTTCTTAAATAATCATTTATATGTTTAATTTCCTCTGCTGTGTGTGAATTAGGATGTGGTTTAAGTGGTCTATGACTTTTATCTTCCAAACTAGCTTTAGAACCATTGTACCTTTTCTTCCATCGATACAAGGATCTAATGCTTACATGATATTTACGTGCTACGTAATTTATATCACTACCACTCATCAATAATTTAACTGCATAATATCTAGTTTCCAAAGTATGTGGCAACCTATTTTCCATAAAATCTCACCTCAATTAGATTTTAACTTAAAATAATTTTAATATTTACCACTTGCCATAAGGTTGTGGATTTATCTCCCACCCGATATTATATTTATATTTCATTTCTTAACCACCTTTGTGAGCCAAGAAATTATAACATATCCAGGATATGTTTTGTCTTTCACGAAAGGAGGTAAAGCTATGAAACGGAAAAATAAAAAAAGTAGTCCGAAGACTACTTATCAAATTAAAATCAAAGCTTCCAAATTGATTTTAACATTTACTATTATAAAGAATAATTAATTCTTTAGCAAGTAGTTTCATACTACTTGTTTTCTTTTTGTTATTTTATATGCCCACCCAAAGATAAATTTTTAAAAGAAACTAATTGACCACATCCTGGACAATATAAACCATATCCCATTATATTTTGTTGGCCACACCTAGGACAAAAATAAAATTCTTTTTTCCTTATCAATTTAACTTCCATTGGTTTATTTCTTATTGCTATTGGATATAACATATTACATGCTATTTTATACTTTGTGAATTGTAAATCATTCAATTCACTTCCTAGTACTTTCTTTAAACAGACAATATAATCTATTGCATCTTTAGTATTAATTATTTTCATCATCCAAATACTTCTTTTACTAAATTGTATTGTTCTTCAGTTGGAACTTCTTCACTAATTAAACATTTATAATTAGTAAAATAATAATTAAAATATTGTTCATATGTTGTATGGTATATAAAGTCTTCAATATCAAAATTGTAATTTTTAATAAAATCAATTACTTTTTCTAGTTTAGAATATTTTGAATACCATTTATTTTCTTTTCTCTGCAATTTATCTACTAATGCTGATAATTCTAATTTTTCTTGCTCCAATTCTTCTAATCTATCTAAATCATTTTTAATAATTTCATAATCTTCATTTATTACTTTATGATTATCTTTATGAAAAAAATTTATGAAAGTATCTTTCCAAGTTTCTAAAATTCCCTTACTATCTATTTTCTCTTTACTTGTCATTGTTTACTCCTCCAAATATTTTAATCAATAAATTCATTTTCCAACTATCTAACCAATGCTTTTTAAAATTTATTTCAACACTATTACTTCCAAAATCAAAATCTAAAAGTTCCATTATGATGTCTACAGCATTTTTATAATCTTGCATTGTAATACTATCTGTCATTCAACTAATCCGCTCCTTTTTCCTACATTCACACCGGTAATACTACGACTTATTCGAGTCTCCGTTTGTCTTGCTCGAGGTTCTCACTTCGTTCAGACATTTATCGAGCACACCGGGATAACGTGAATGTTATTTTTTCTTGTTTTTAAGGGAATGTCTGTCTTTTCGAGCAGACGTGCATTTACTTTCAATTCTCACTCATTCTTGGTTTAACCAAGTGCTTATTTGCTACTTTTTCCCTCATTCTTTGATATTTACTCATTCGATATGACCAACATATAGAATCTTTAGTTCCAAATTTATCTAAAAATTCCTTTCCATACATACTTACTCCAAAAACTACTATTAATGTAGAATGATATGGCAAATAATAGTTTCTTGTTGCTTCATATATCTTAAATAATTTATCTATACTTATTCGATATATGCTACCAGAGGTAATATGTTTTTCAATTTCTTTTTCAACATATCTTCTTATAGCTATATCTTTATCTGTTAACTTATCCAAATATTCATTGGATATATCAAATATAATTTGTTTCATATTTTATTCCTCTACCACCAAGATATCACCAAAAATGTCTTCCATCTCTTTCAAAAAAGATTCTTCATTTGCTTGATATTCTTCTTCTGTCAAAATATCTCTTACAGTAAATCCATTTCTAAACAAAATGCCCATGTAATACATTAGTACATCATTTTCAAAAGTCTTATGTGGTCCTAACATTTTAGTTATACCATCCAATTTATTTAAAAACTCTGTTCTATCAATTCTACATTTACCATGTTTAACTCTATCACATTGTACTCTTTCAAATTTGACAGGGTCTAATTTTTTATTAGTTATATGCTTATACATAAAGTTATACATTAAGTTTAAAAATTCTTGTTCACTATCTGCAGTTAGATAGAACCCCAGGATTAGTCCTGCCATGGATCTATCAAACCATATCTTTTGTCGAGTAATGTTGGTCTCAACATTATTCTCATTAGTTAACTTCAATTTACTGGTAACATTTAGGATATTTATCCATTTATCCCATCTGTCCCATCTTGCCTTATTATTATCTTTCGTAGGTATTCCATCAATTGTAGGTACTCGAAAATCTAAAAAGTCCAATATTGCTTCTGATACTAATTTTCCAAAATTATTAAATCCTTGTTTAACTAAATTTTTAACAAATATTTTAGATTTATCATGTGCCATTGAATACTCGTATCTTATCCAGTATTCATCAAAGACTTCATATCCATTCGCTATACGTTCTGCCATCTTGTTATACACTCTCATAAATCTATCAGAGCCACGTTTTCCTAAATATAACGTAAAGTCTTTTGAAAAATCTAATGTAGTAATAAACTCTGGGTCTCCATTTATCCTAATACTTCTAAAAGTTTTCTGAAACCAACCTTTAGATATCATTTTATAAAACTCTTCAAATTCCAATATATCTTTATCGTGAATGTCGAATGGTGTATCAATACGAACACATTCACCATTCAAACTATCCAGGTAAAAAATTAGTGTATCCCAATATCCTCCACGGTCTTCATAACTTCTACAAGCTTGACCAGTCATTTCTATGCAAAAACAAGTATTATCAAAAACATCATCGATATCTGCTTTTTCACCAGGCAATTTAACTATTAAATCGCCATACCTGCGCAAATACCTAAACATTCCATCGTAATGACCCTCAGTCAATAAATAACTATCATATTCTACTTTTAACATATCCAACACCCGATACAAATTTTCATCCGTATAAGGTATCATAAACTTAAGATAGTCGATACACACAAATACTTTTTCAGAGATTTCAAAAGGATTTGAAAGCTTATTTTTTTTGCTGAATGTATTGGTAGGTGGGGTATTACCTAATACCCCACTGCCAAATTTTTCATTTGCCATACTATCTCACCCACCTTACATTGATTTCAGCAGATTAAAAAGCCGCTTTTTCATTTCTCTTTGATATGACCTTGTTAAAGATAGTTACTTGTGCTTCTTTTGAACCATCATTATCTGCTACTTCTTCTATTGTTTTATTACTAGCTTCTACCATCATCTTTTGGAAATATCTAAAATTAGTGCTATTTAATGCTCCATAGCACCATGTTACTGGATAGACAAAGTCAAAATGCTCAGGTTCTATCAAATCACTTCCATAGTCAATTATCGTAGGATATACTACATATCCTTTTGCGAAATATTTATACTGCAGTATAGTTAGTTTATATAGCCATCTTTTAAAGATGTTTGGCATCAACATAGCTCTATCCACTTTTTCTTTCCCATGTTTTATCCTTAAATACATTCGTTCTAAGAATTCACATGGTTTTATTAGCAATCGTTCGATATTTCTTTGTGTTCGCCAATAATCACATGCAATATAACATTTCTTTTCTACATTTAATTGTGCTGGAATCAATTCTCTTTCTTCCTTTACTATTCTTCCTATTGATTGAGCTGTAGTAATAAAAACTACTGTACCTAAGTGCATTTGTCTTAAAAGTCTTTTCCACAAAGAACCACCAGTATCTAATTTAGCGTAAGCTTGGAAGTTTAATGCAGTTGTTAAAGTATCCATATTACCATCATCATCAATAATGATAGTGTAATCATCAATTATCCAGTCGCCACTTATATATCTATCCTTCATGAAAGTCATATCAGTTTCATAACACTTAGATAATTGACCTGTCAATTTGCATCTGAATTCTGTATTTGATAAGATTGTTATCCCTTTAATCGAATGGATGTAAGCTGACACATACTCATCTAACATATCCAAAGCATTTTTTATCTCAGTACCTATATCATGTTTAGCATAGAATAAATAAGGCATCTTATTTGCTATTTCATCTTGTATTTCAAAGGTATTCAAACCTTTTTGCATTAGTTTTTCAATTTGCTCATGCAAATGATTAAAATTTATAGTCCAGTTTAGTCTTTGAGTTTCTTTCAAAACATCTTCAATATGATCAAGCAAAGATAAAACTTTGCCATGAGCATTTCCAGATGCCATAGTTGTTTTACCAAATCCTACTGGTCCTGACACACCCCAGACAAAGCTGTTCAAAGAATCTACCTTGTCTTGTGTAATATCTGATGCCTTTTTCATTCGTTTATTATCGATTACATCCCTTATGTAAGGTATCAATACATATATGATTATTAGACCCGTTATTAAACTAAAAAATATATGTTCTGATACAAAATCAAACAATCTAATAATCATCTATTTTTAATTATACTTTCTGTAACTTTTCATTTTTTGCTTTCGTTTATAGTCATCTCTTGTCCATAACCAAAACCAAATATTATGTACTCCAATGCACGCATTTACTATCGTTGTCCATGCATAATCTAATATCTTTATTACCATTTTTATCACCCCTGTTATCAAATTCATTAATGGTGTAACCCATATTCCTACTAAAAAAGCTATTACAAATAATAATATTAATGGTCCATAATCTTTTAAAAACGTCCATATTTCTTTTAATAAATCTTCTATGTTTGTTGGTGCTGTTCCGTAATCATGATAACATCCAGAACCAACACAAGGAGCTTCATTATAATTTCCATCATTATCTATATAATTGACCTTTATAATTAAGTCTTCATATGTAAACTTTTTAGTCATTAAAAAGTAATAATCATAATCTGATAAATCAATTTCTTTATACTTAATATCAAAGGCAATACCCATATCCATTAAAGTTGAAACTTCACCTATATGATTAATTGTACCAATAGATTCAACTTTATATGGATTAAGTAAATTACCAGTACTTTTTAATTCTCTAATTTCTTGAATATCTTCAGCATAAACAACTTTTTCTTTAGACCATGTTTTTTTAAAACAAACATGTGTACTTGATACACCAGGAATTAAATTCATACCTGTTTTACAATACTTATATTTATAATTGATACTATCAAATGATGCAAAATCATTTATTTCATCTAATTTATTAAACGCAATTGCAGTATAATAATGATACTCATAATTTTTAATACTTGCACTTAAATAAGCTTCAGATAGACTAGCATCATAACGAACGTTAAATACTATACTATCTTCTAAATCTACAGAAAATTGCTTTAATGTTGTGGAATCAGTAGAAGTTTCAGCATTAATTTTAGTAGGTGAAATATATAAACACGAAGCAACCAAGAATAAAACTAAAAACAATCTTTTTATTAACTTCTTCAAATTATCATCTCCTTTATGTATAATCACATTAAGAGGTGTATAAATGAATATATTAGATTTTAATAATGCAGAATGTGTCGGAGATGGTTGCTATCATAATTATGGAACTGCTCCAAAAACTAACCCTTACATTATAACAATAGGAATTATTTTCGCATGTATATGCATTACCACTTTAATAATATCTATCTATAAACACATAAAGCATAAGGATGAAGAGTCTAAATAGACCCCTCATCTTTTTTATTTTATTAGAACAATTTGTTACCTAACCATTTAAGTGCTTCCCATATTGGTTCTACAATATGATTCCATATCCATTTTAATGGAGTTGTTAGCCATTTGAAGCTAAAGAACCACTTAATTCCATTCCATGCTTTTTCATACCATTTTAATGGTTCTTCATCTGCTGGTATGATTACTGCATCATTGAAGTCGCTATCAACTGATAGTGTGAATGAACCTGTATTTTGTGTTCCATCTTCATAGACTGCAAGTACAGATACTATGTATTCACCTTTAGTACTTTCATTACCCTCATATTCATTTGATATGATTTGTACACTTGCATCTTTTGTATTATCTACAATGCCTAATGAACGAGCTATGTATGCTAATTGTGTATTAGATAATGCAACTGCACCATCTACATGTACATAGAATGAGTTGTTAGCCCAGAATACTGGTGCCACATCATCCAGGATCACAATTGTAATCGTGAAATTGTCTGATGTATTTCCTGCCTCATCAGTAATATTAACAACTACTTTATATGTTCCTACTTTACCTTCGTTACCAGAATATGTATCAGACACAATATTTAAATTAGATTTATCTAGAATCGATACATTATCGTTTACTGATAAATTATTCAACATTCCATCTAATGTCATTTGAACATCAGTAGAACCCTTAGTATATCCATCAGTACCAGTAATAGTAGGTTTAATATCATCTTTTACAACTACAGACATCGTATGAGTAGTTTCATTACCTGCAGTATCTGTTGCGAAAAAAATCACATTATATGTACCAGGTACATTTTTGTTAGCTGTAAAATTATCCTCTTTAACAACTATATCATCTTTAGTTAATGCATCTATATCATCAGAAACAGATAATAAAGACTTAAAATCATCTATAGTTAAATTTTTTGATATATATGCATCAACTGATATAGGACCAGTAATAGCCGGTGCTTCTAAATCTTGAACCATTATAAGTACATTACATGTAGCAGTATTACCAGCAGTATCTGTAACATTTAATACAATTGTATAATCACCTAGTACAGACTCATTACCAGTATATTCATTAGAAACTACAACAATATTTTCATTAGATATTTCTCCATCCACATTATCTACAATTCTTAAATTAGCTATAATTGTATCTATTGTCACTGGTGCAAATGGTGATGTTATATATGTTAATTGACCATCTACCACTGGAGCATAATTATCACCTGCATCATATACTGCAGTATAATAACTTCCACTTTTAGGAGGTGTAATCAATCCTGTATAAACTTTGTTACCTGAATGATACCCTGTATATATTTGATTACTATATTGATAACTATCGAATTTCACATAATTTTCATTATCGTCATAATCTTCAAATTGGTCTGTTGTTAAAACATATCGTAATGACTGAATGTATTCAACATCTTCAGCACTGTCCAATTCAATAGTTCTTATATTAGAATATCGTTGTCCGGTAATATATCCGTCTTCTTGTGAGACAGCTTCATAATAATCAACAACATAAATTGTGCATGGCAGTTCCAACTCAAACCCATTTATCGTGATTGTCGGATTATTTGCCTGTTCTTCCGCATGGATAGAAATAGCATTATTAGTTAATGCTACTGCAGGAACTACTGCTCCTGTCATACCTGCAAATAAAGCTACAGAAGACATAACTTTCATAAACTTATGTTTTTTCTTAGCTTTTTTAAAATCTTTTTCATTTATAGACATATTTATCTACCTCTATTCTTTCTTTTTCTTTCTAGGTTTAGTTGTCTGCTTTTTTGTTGTGGTTCCAGCTTTCTTTTTATTGTTATAACGTTTTGCTTGTTCACAAGCTGCTTTATAACGACCCATTGCTACTCCTCTTTGAAAGTCTGAGTTTTGTACAACTTCACCTTTTTTGTTAACATGAGTAGAACCTTTTTTTGATTGCTCACGTAATTTTGCTAAATAATTCTTATATCTTGTTGCCATAATATTTCCCCTTTTCTGATGACTACTAGTACCTACCATCAACTAATAAATAAATGGAAAGGAGGGTATAAAGTTAAAAAGTATAAAAACTTTACTGAATAAAAAAATTATATAATTGATAAAAAGCTAGTTAATGGCAGATACTAGCAGTCATCCCATCATTTATTGACTAGGCACAACGATGATAATGAGGAATTATAGTGAAATTATTAGAAATCAAAGTTAAAATTATCAACTTCTTCATCTTCAGAATAAATTCTTTGTTCTACATCAGGCAAAAAGTTTTTCATTTGCATATATTCGATTTCATCACTATTCACATAGTCTGAAATACATTTCTTATTTTTTTGACCAATAATGAAAAAATCATAAATATAACAATCTTCGCCTTTTTTATTCAAGCCGACTGATAATCTAAGCTTTCCCTTAAATTGAATTTCTTCAATATCAGAACCACCATTACTTACAGCTTTTTTATCTAAAATAGCTGAGTATAAATCATATTTAATTTTATCAATACGTTTTTCTAAAATAACAGTTGGATCTGATTTTGTTGGTCTAGTAACATCCTTAGGATAAATTGCAACTTTTAAAGAATAAATTTCTTGTCCACTTTTTGTCTTTCGCTTAACTAATTTAGCTGGTGCATCCATTTTAGAATCTAATTCTTTTTTATTTTCTTCATCCAACAATTTATATCTAGGAATAAATATTTTATTTTCTTTAGTTGCTGCAGTATTCTTATTTTCTGTATTCATTGTTTCATTTGCCATAAATATCTACCTACCTTTTCTTTTCATTAAGTTTTTTAAGATTTAAATTTTTATCAGTTTTTAAATTTTCTAAATTTTTATAAATGTTTTGAAGTTCTGAAATATAAAAATCTGGAGACATTGCGGTCATATCTTTTTTATTCTGCTTAGCATAACTAATCAACACTTCAACTCTTAATAATATTGCTTCTATGGAGTTTTTCATTTTTTCCATCTCCCTGTTCTGTTAGTCTTATTAGTGTATTTAAATTTGCCATTTAATCTTAAAAACGATACGAACGACAATGCACAACCTATAATTATTGAAAAGAATATTGCATCATCTAAATTTACATCTATTCCATATAAGAATGCGAAAATACTTGCTATACACACCAGTAAACTAATTAAATTAAATGAATTAGTTAATACATTTGCACAAACTGGTATTAGTAAGAAAAAATAACAATATTGAAGTTCTACACCATACGAAAATGCTATAGCAAATGCTACCAGGTCTAATAGAACTATCAACCACATTGCTCTATTACTTTCACCAGTTTTTAATGATTTAAGTATCTTCAATTTTACTCTTCCATTTATTCACCATAATATCTCTCCTATCTAACAAAAGAAAAATGATGTGCCTAACTGACACATCATTTGTTAACCAACAATTGTTTTAGTTCAATTGAGAGATATTAAATTGTTTATAAGTTTTATTAGTTGTATAATTTAATTGGTGGTTATATGGTTCGTATTTATAACAAGGGGATAGATAAAAATAAATTCAACTATGTTAAAAATTATATAGTAAAAACAGCAGAATTAATTTTAGAAAAGATGTCTATGAAACTAGATTTAAAAATTCAAGTGATTAATTCTGAAAATACCATAAAAAATGAAATGTATGAATGGGCTGCTTCTGTTAGTGATAATAATACTATTCAAATTTTCGAAAATTTAATTGATGAGTTAGTTGATGAAAAGGAAGACTATTTTGATGCTTGTTTATATCATGAAATGTTGCATCTTTATGATTTGAATTGTATTCATAGTAACAAACATAGTAATTATAATTTTTGGGCTAAAGCTAAAACTGTAGAACAATTTTTAGAGAAGAAAGGGCTTTTAATGTGGACTGAGTTTTATGCTTATTATAAATCCTCTGCTGTTTATAAAAATCACTTTGAATATCCAACTTTTTTGGAAATGGTAAATACTTATAAAGAATTGTTGGATTTTGGTCAAAAGGTATATACCAATGAATTTAGTAAAGAGGATGCTAACTTATTGATTAAAAAGATAAATCAATTTTGCTATATGAGTGCTAGATATCTGGCTTGTGATATATATGGTAAGCATAGATACTTAAAATATTCTGAAAAGAATTATTCAAGAAAAGAGTTTAAACAATTAGAAAAAATTTATGATGGTTGTTATAAAAGAATTGTGAAAATGTTTCATGGTACATATGGTAAATATATGGACAATAGACTTATTAATCTAGGTGAATATATTTTTTATCATTTTTATTACAAATTAGGGGTTTTATTGACTAAAAGAAAAGGAAGAATTTTTTATAACATATAAAAACATCTCTTTACTGAAAGAGATGCTTTTTTTGTTTAATTATTAGTAAGTTTAATTACCATGATTCCATCTCCAATGTTTTCGTAGATAGTGGATTGGTATCTAGTTGAGGATGCTACATAATTTTTAAATTCTTGATTTACTTTTTCATAATAAGTTTGTTTTTTTTCTTTAGCCATATGATTGAAATCATCAAGATTCATATTATCGACGATGATAGTTCCATTTTTAGATAAATTATTAGAAAACTTATCTAAGAATAAAGCATTTTTCTTTTTCGCTGCATCAATGAAAATTAAGTCGTATTCTTTATCTACTTGATAAGAAACAGCGTCTCCAATAACAAAGTTGATGTTTTTTTCAACATTGAATTTTTTGAAGTTTTCTTTAGCTATTTTTGCTCTTTTTTCGTTATGTTCAATTGTTAATATTTTTAAATTTTCAAATGTTTTGGACAATATCAAAGATGTATATCCTATAGCAGTACCAATTTCTAAAAATGATTGGTACTTATTTTCTTTAATTAGTTTAATTAAATATTCTACTGTTTGTTTTCTTGCGATAGGGACATAATTGTCTTTAGCGTATTGTTCTATTTCTTCTAAAGTATTCATAATTTCACCTGGATAATATTATAAAGGATTTTTTTGAAATTAAAAGTATTGAGTAATTATGTTTTTTAGATATTTTTTCTTGACTATAAAAAGAGTCTAAATTTACAATTTAGATAAAGTAGTAGGTGATTAGATGGGAAGAAGAAAAAAGAAAGTTTCTAAAGTGTTTATTATATTCTTTATTGTTGGTGCTTTATTTGGAATAGGAGCTTCTTATTTAGTAACTAGAAATGATTGCTTTGTCTTAAATGGAAGTAAAGAAATTATATTAGAGATAAATGACACTTATATTGAACAAGGAGTAAAGGTTGTTTCTTTTGGAAAAGATATTTCAAAAAATACGAAAATTACTATTTATGATATTAATGATGATAAGGTAGATAGTATTGATACTAGTAGTGAAAATGAATATACGGTTATATATAATATTGAAAATTTGAAATACGCAAATTATAAACTGATTAGAAAGGTAAAAGTAGGTGGTAGTCATGAATAAGGTTAGATTGTATTTAACCGTCATCATTGCTTTGTGCTTTGGTTTTGTCAGTGGTTTTAGTGCTTTTTCGTATACATCATTTCCTAAAGATCATGGTGATGTTTATGTTAGTGGAAATTTAAAGATTCACTTTTTGGAATTAGGTAACGCTAATACAGGTGATTGTGTTTTAATCCAAGTTGGTAACACGGATGTTTTGATTGATGCTGGTTCTAAGAAAACTAGTTTTGAAACTGTTAATTCTTATTTAGATAATAATATAAGTGATGATATTATTGAGTATGTTGTTGTTACTCATGCTCACGAGGATCATTATGTTAATTTTACAACTGAAATTAATATTTTTACTGAATATCAAGTGAATAATATAATCGATTTTTCTATGAGTAATAATGTTGGAAAAAATATGTACAACAAATATATTTCACAAAGAGATTTAGAAACTCAAAATGGAGCAAATCATTATACTGCTGCTGATTGTATTAAGGGTGAAAATGGAGGCCAAAAGATTTTTGAACTTGGTAATGGAATTGAACTGGAAATTTTAGATAACTATTACTATTATAATGAATCTAGTTCTGAAAATAATTATTCTGTTTGCGTTATAATTAATCAGGGAGATAGACATTTTTTATTTACCGGTGATTTGGAGAAAGATGGGGAAAAGTCTTTAGTAGAATTGAATGATTTGCCTGAAGTAGAATTATTTAAAGCAGGACATCATGGTTCGGTAACTTCTTCTAATGAGGTTCTGTTGTCGGTAATAAAGCCAAAAATAGTGGTTGTTTGTTGTTGCGCAGGTAATAATGAATATACTAATTATGCGAGTAGTCAATTTCCTTCCCAAGCATTTATAAATCGAATTTCTATATATACTGATAAAGTTTATGTAACTTCAATTGGGGCAGAAGGGTACGTGGGAGAAGAAGGATTTGCTTCTTTCAATGGTAATATTGTAGTTACTTCTTCTCAAAAAGGTTTGAAAGTAGAATGTTCTAACAATAACACCATTTTGAAAGACACGGATTGGTTTAAGCAGTATCGAATGGTACCAGACGCATGGAAAGGAGCTTAGTGATGAAATATTATCATGGATCTAAAAAAGGAGATTTAAAAGAATTAGTTACAAGTCATAATGAAGATGAGTTGATTTATGTTACTAATTCAAGGCTTGTGGCATTGACTTATGCTGTAAGAGGTTATCCTAATTTATTTACCACTTTAAAATCCGGACAAGAGGCGTTCTTGGAGGTTGTTCCTGGTTTATTTGAAAAAATGTTTAAGGGGAAACCTGCATATATTTATATTTTAGAGGAAAAGAATTACAACGAAGTAAACCAAAGCAATAAATGTGGCCATTCAAACTGTTTCAGTATTAATGAAAATGTAAGAATCATCGATAAGGAGTATATAGAAGATGCTTATCAGGAGTTTTTAAAATATATAGAAAGAGAAGAATTTAAAATTGTAAAGTCAAAAGATATTCCCGATAGAGAACATCTTGTTGAAATGATTATTAGAAAAGCTCCTGAAATAGACTTGTCTAATAAAGACAATTATTTGCAATTGATAAAAAATAAATAACAACTTGTTATGGAAACATATTAATTAAATTAATAATGTGGTAGATTTAGCATAGGTGATATTATGGGAAATAAATATATCTTATTTCTAGATGATACAGGGTTTAATGCTTTTGAAAAGAAAAGTGAAAATTTAAGAAATGAATTAGGGACCTATGCAGGTGTTCTCATCCCTAGCAAATTGGTTCCAGAGCTAGAAAAAGTCATGGATGAATTATGTAAAAATTTGAATTTGAGATTTGGTACAGATGAATTTCATTTTACGGATATGTATAATCATAAAAATAAGTTTTCTAATATTAAAATAGAGGAAACTTTGGAAATTTTAGAAACTTTTGCTGAGTTGTTTCAAATATTTGATCTAAAGATTTTTGTTTCTACTATGAATTCTTATGAAAAAACGCGAAACTATCAATCTTTATTAAATGGAGTAGAATTTTTAACTTCATTATTTAATTTGCCTAATAACGAAAAGTCTAAAGCATTATTGATGACTTATATTAAAGCAAAAGTTTATGTAAAAGATGATTCTATTGATGAAATTATTTGTGATGAAGGGTTGAGAAATGCTGGAATAATTGAGAAAACTCCGAATGAAAGTCTAAAGATGAAATTTGAGAGTTCCAAATCTAATAGGATATTACAACTTGCTGATTATGCTGCATGGTTTGTTACTAGAGCTAAAAACATTATGGATAAGGTATCTAATAAAAAAATGATTAATGATATTGATAGGCGTGTTTTGGAAATTTATGCTTCTTTGGAAAATAATTATGTTAATCTGAAGAAAAATAAAATTAATTTAGATGACTTATCACAATTTTCTTATGATAAGATTATCGATAATTTTAAAAAGAATATTAACGATTAAATCCTTGAAAAAGGATTTTTTTCTTTTTTTTGTTAATACTAATTAGTGGTGATGAAAATGCAAGATAAATCTTTATGGATTGATAATATAGAAACTTTAACTTTCCCTAAGTTAGAAAAAGATATTAAAACTCCAAGATGTTCTCCTTTAGGGTGTGCTTTACATTATAATGAGATTGATAAAACCTGGGAGTACCCATGTCATGGTTCTAGGTATGATAAAGATGGTAAGTTAATTGATAGTCCTGCTAAAAAGGATATTGAGATTGAAAAGTAAGTTATAAAGTATTTTTAATCTTTAATTTTTGTGATATAATTACTTCAATGAGGTGTTTGGTATGAAAATTATTAATAATGATTATGGTTTTAGTTTTGAAGTTGGAGATGCTTATACTGAAATAAAAAAATCAGATTATAAGAAGTTTCATTTAGAAGAAAGTACATTACACGTTTTTACTAAATTAGAAGGAAAGACTCCTAAGAGTATTTCTATTATTAGAGACGATGAATGTCCTCAAGATTCTCAATATTTACAACTAATCCAATTGAACATTAATAATATGCAAAAGATGGGGATGGAAATACTAAACAGAAGTTTTATTACCGCTGAAAATGGTCGTCGTATTGATAAGACTATTTGTGTATTTAAAGATTTAAAGTTCTGTGTTTATTTCACAAGAGTTAAAAATATACTAATCAGTGCTTCTATTGTCATCAATGCAGATAGAGATAAAAATGAAGTAGAACTATACAATATTTTTGCATCAATTAGAGAATTATAAGAAGGATTTTAAATCCTTTTTTATTTGAAAGGAGTTACTATGGGAAAAGTTGCTTTGGTACTTGAAGGTGGGGGTATGCGTGGATCGTATACAGCAGGAGTTATTGATTGCTTTATTAAGCATGATATCTTAGTGGATAATTGCTATGGGGTTAGTGCAGGTGCTATCAATGCTTGCAGTTATATTTCTAGGCAATATGGAAGATCTTTTGCTATTTTGACTCATAATCCTGAAAAGAAAATGGGAAGTTTAAGAAAACTTTTTTCAACAGGTAATTATTTGGACAATGACTTTTTATATGACGTGTTACCAAATGAAGTTTATCCTTTAGATAAAAAAACTTTTGATGAATCGAAAACTAATTTATTTGTAGTTTTGACTAATGTTGAGACTGGAAAAGCTGAATATCCAAAGATTAACAACTTGGATGAGCAAAATATTTATGTTAGGGCATCTGCGTCTTTGCCTATCGTTTCTAGGTTTGTCCCTATTAATAATAATTGGTATTTAGATGGAGGAATGGCTGATTCTATTCCAGTGAAAAAAGCTTTTGACGATGGCAATGAAAAATGTATCGTGGTTTTAACAAGACAAAAGGGGTATGTTAAGAAAAAAAGTTCTTCTATTGGAATTGTTAAAATTAAATATCGCCATTATCCAAAACTAGTGGAGGCAATTAAGGAAAGACATAATATTTATAATGAGACTTTAAGTTATATTGAAAATAAAGTTGAAGAAGGTAAATGTTTGGTCATTCAACCTAAAACTCCTGTTAATGTAGGAAGACTTGAAAAGGATATTAACAAAATTAAAAAATTGTATGAAGATGGATTCAATGATGCTTTAGAAATGGTCGATGAAATTAAGAAATTTATAAAGAAAAAAAGATAGGGTTTCCTATCTTTTATATTTTTATAAGTTTTTTTGTTAGTGTTTTTATTATTAATATAGATGATAGCAAGGCAATAATCCCTAGGAAAAAAGAAATATTATTGCTTTTTTTATCACGATTTTTATTAACTTCAATATCTACTGATAAGATTTTTATTTGTTCGTTAGTTTCTAAAGAATAAGATATGCTGTAAGTTCCGGCTTTTTTGTAATTGTTTGTATATGTATCTTGGATTAAAGATAGATTTGCTATTGATTCTTCTTTTAGTTGATTAGTTTTAATAAATAATTGCCATATTTCTTCTTTGGTTACTAATCTTGATGTATCGGTGACAATAATGTTTTCATCAACATGGAAAATAGGTGGAACACTGTCGTATACTTCTATATTGATGATATATGGTTCCGATGAATTGCCTTGACTGTCTGTTGCGATTAAAGAAAGATAGTATATGCCTTCTTTATTTTCATTGTTTGAATAATTATCTTCAAAGATAGTTAAATTGTTTTGACTACCTTCAATATTGTCTATCATTTGCAATTTTGAAATTACATAATTGGTGTCCATAGAGGAATTGCTACCTTTGATAATTTTGGTTACTCCTTTTATAATTGGTGGAACATCGTCGATAGTAGTAATAGTAATTGTGTGTATCGTTTGGTTATCAGATGAATCTATGGAAATGAATTGAACTTCAAAAGAACCTATTTTTTGCTCATTGAATGTAAAACAATCTACCAATAAGGAAATGTTGACGTTTTGGTCATAATTGTCCGAGACGATTAAAAAAGAGGTGATTTCTTCTATGGTTAAAGGTGAAGACATTTTAGATTCTAAAGATGTAGGTCCATCGATTGTAGGAGAGATGATATCTACAACATTTACCCACATATTAAGTATAGAGATATTATTGTTAGCATCTATTGCTCGAAAAGTTACTAAGTAGTTTCCTAATTGATTATATGAGGATTCATATTCATTACTGATAGGTTCAACATTAATAGCATTTAAGTTTTTAACATCTTCACTTGCTTTGATGTAACTGAGAAGTTTATCGAGAGAAGTTAATTGCCCTACATTTGCATAATAAATAACATCTATTGTACTAGTTATAGAACCAGAAAATTTCACCTCATAGCTAGTTGGAGTAGCAGTAAACTTGGGCCAATTATAAGAATATGACCAAGCAAAATCATTATTAGTATCTAAAATGATGTTTTTATAATTATAAATGGTTTTGCCCATCTTATTGTTATAGGTGGTCGTCATTTGATATTGGTAATTTTCTATGCTTTGGCAACTTGATTCGTTTTCAATATTGATAAGTGTTATTCCTTCATCAAATGATGATGGCAATTCATTGTTAGTTGGTAAGGCATCATAAATAGTAATGGAATGATAATTTTTAATTCCTATGGTTTTAGGTAATTCATATTCTACATTGTTGATGGTACAACTAGCTGCTTTAGTATTAATGCTTAAGGTAAAAAAACAAATAAAAGCAAATGATAAAGCTAAAAAACAAAATATTTTTTTCATATATAATCCTCCTAATAGATAATTACCTGAATATTCTTTAATTCCTGAGAATAAAATTAAATAAATTGGAGGATAGTAATGATTTGGCATGCTAAAAAGAATATTGAAGTAGTTAATGAATTGAATTCTGATGCAGTTAAAGGTTTAAGTGAAAATGAAGCTACCAAAAGATTAGAAAAATACGGATTTAATAAATTGAATGCTAAAAAGAATAAAAATCTTTTTTTGAAGTTCATTAATCAATTTAAAGATGTGATGGTTCTGATTTTGATTGGAGCAGCAATTATTTCTTTTTTTATTGCGATTAAATCGAAAGATTCTGTTGATTATATTGAACCTATTGTGATTTTAGTGATTGTTTTTATGAATGCAACACTGGGCGTAATACAAGAAGCAAAAGCAGAAAAAGCGATGGAAGCATTGCAAAAGATGAGTGCTACACATTGTTTAGTTTTAAGAGATGGTAAAAAACTAGAAATCGAAGCGGAAAAAGTAGTTCCAGGTGATATTGTTTTTATTGAAGCTGGTGATTATATAAGTGCAGATGGAAGATTATTAGAAACTAATGCTTTAAAAGTAGAAGAAGCTAGTTTAACTGGTGAGTCTTTCCCTGTTGAAAAAAGTGCACAGTCTTTTGTGCCTGAAAACACTCCAATTTCTGAACGTGTTAACATGGTTTATAGTGGCTGTAGTGTCGTAAATGGGACTGGGAAAATGGTGGTTGTTGCTACTGGAATGAATACAGAGATTGGTAACGTTGCAACTTTATTGAATGAACAAGATACCACTTTAACGCCTTTGCAGAAAAAATTAGATAATTTAGGTAAGTTTTTAGGTGTTATGGCAGTTAGCATATGTGCTATTATTTTTTCTATTGGTTTATTTGAAAACATTAAACCTCTAGAGATTTTTATGATTTCTATTTCTTTAGCGGTAGCTGCGATTCCTGAAGGATTACCAGCAATTGTAACTATTATTTTTGCTATTGGAGTGCAGAGAATGGCAAAAAGAAATGCTATTATTAGGAAGCTTCCTGCTGTGGAAACATTGGGTAGTGCTTCTGTTATTTGTTCTGATAAGACAGGAACATTAACACAAAATAAGATGACTTTAGTTGAAGTTTTTACCAAAAATAAAATCGAAAAATTAAATAATTCTATTCAAACTTCTTCTAAAGAAATGTTAGGATATGCACTTTTATGCTGTAATGCTAATGAAAATATGGGAGATCCTACTGAAGTTGCAATTGTAAGAGCTGCAAAAGAAATAGGCATATCTATTGAGGAGAAAAAAACTTTATATCCTAGGGTAGGAGAAGTACCTTTTGATTCTGATCGTAAATTAATGAGTACGATACATAAAAGAAATGAAAAATATATAGTTATCGTTAAAGGTGCTTTTGAACATCTTGCTAAAAAATGTATCAATGTTACTTCTATAGCAGAAGAAAAGTGTTTAGAAATGTCTAATCAAGGAAATCGTGTTCTTGCAGTAGCTTATAAAGAACTTGATCATTTGCCTTTTGTAATAAATAGCAGATTAGAGGAAGATTTGACTTTCATAGGATTATTAGCGATGATTGATCCTCCAAGAAAAGAAGTAATTAATTCTTTAAAAGAATGTAAAGAAGCAGGAATTCAAACTGTGATGATTACAGGCGATAATATTGTTACTGCGACTGCCATCGCTAAAAATATTGGTATTATCACAAACGATAACCAATCTATAACAGGAATCGAATTGGCTAAACTAACGGATAAAGAATTAGAAAATAGAATTCGAAGAATAAAAGTGTATGCAAGAGTTACTCCAAAAGACAAATTAAGAATTGTTAAAGCATGGCAAAAACAAAATGAAATTGTTGCAATGACTGGTGATGGAGTTAATGATGCTCCTGCTTTAAAAGTTGCTGATATAGGATGTGCAATGGGAAAAACAGGAACTGAAGTTGCTAAGAGAGCTTCTGATTTGATTTTGGCAGATGATGATTTTTCTACCATTGTTGAAAGTGTGAAAGAAGGAAGGTGTATCTACGATAACATTAGAAAAACTATTGAATTCTTATTAGGAACTAATATGGGAGAAATTTTTACTATGCTATTTGCAATGTTACTATGGAAAGAAACTCCTTTGCTTTCTATGCAACTGCTTTGGGTTAATTTGGTTACTGATACTTTACCTGCTTTAGCACTTGGAGTCGAGAAAAAAGAAGAAGATATTATGAAAAAGAAACCAAAGTCAAAAGATGAAGATATATTTGCCAATGGTTTGATAATAAAAATTGTTTTCCAAGGTTTAATGTTTTCTTTTTTGACTTTAATTGCGTTTTCTATAGGTAAAAATAGTATTAATCTTCAAGCAGGTCAAACGATGGCTTTTATAGTTCTATCTAGTACTCAAATTTTTCAAGCTTACAATATGAGAAGTTACCACTCTTTATTTAAAGTGGGGTTCTTTTCTAATAAATATATGGTGGGAGCTTCCATAGCTTCTTTATTATTAATTGCAATTATATTGTTTGTTCCAGGATTATCTAATATTTTTAGTTTAACTATAATGCCTGTAAAATATTACATAATCTCTTTTTGTTTAGCTATTATTCCTGTTTTTGTGATGGAAACCATAAAATATATGAGAAACAAAAAAAACTGCTAGTGCAGTTTTTTTACATTTGATGGTTTACTAATTTATAGTATTGACCTTTCAATTTCATTAATTGTTCATGAGTTCCTTGTTCTTGAATTCCCTTATTGTTAATTACAAGGATTTTATCTGCTTTTCTAATAGTAGATAACCTATGTGCAATAACAAAACAAGTTCTATCTTGAGTTATAATATCTAAAGCTTCCATAATTTTCTTTTCTGTTAAACTATCAATACTACTTGTAGCTTCATCAAGGATTAAAACTTTAGGATTATTTAAGATAATTCTAGCAAAACAAATTAATTGTTTTTCTCCTGATGACAAACCTTCACCATTTTCTCCTACAACATGGTGATATTTACCTTCTAAGTTTTCAATTAGAGAATCTGCTCCAATTTTCTTAGCCGCTTCAACGCATTCTTCATAAGTTGCAGAAGGACAGCCATATCTAATGTTGTCAATGATGGTTCCTCTAAAGATAAAGGAATCTTGCATCATCATACCTACTTGTCTTCTTAATGAATGAGTAGTTACATCTTTAATGTTGTGTCCATCTATAAAAATGTCTCCTTTGTTAGGATCGTAAAAACGATTAAGAAGATTAACTACAGTGGATTTACCTGCTCCAGTTGGACCAACTAAGGCAATCATTTCTCCTGCCTTAACATCTAATGAAAAGTCTTCTAATACTGTGAAGGAATTATCGTAGCTAAATGTTATATTATCGTATTTTATATTTCCTTTTATTGGAGGTAAAGGATAAGCATTTTCTTTTTCTTTGACACTAACAGGGTAATCCAATAATTCAAACATTCTTTCTAGATTTACACTTTTTTCAGAGAAAACTTGTAAAGCTTCAATAATAAGCATGATTGGGTCATAAAATAAATCTGTGTATGATGAGAATGCTAGAATTGCTCCTAAGACTGCTTGTCCTTTTAGCATTAGGAAGAACGCGGTTGCATAAAGCGTAATATTGATGGAATTCCAAATGATGGAAATCACTACATTATATTGTTCTCTTAATTTAACTACATTGTACCAACTTTGCTTTGATAAATCGTTAAGTTCTTTAAATGTTTTAGCGTTAGCTTCATTTTTTTCAAAAGCATTACTTACTGTATTTCCTGTGATAGTCTCACTTACAAAAGCAATTCTGTTGCTGTTTTTGTTTTTATGTATTCTATTCTTTTCTTTCATAATGGAACGCATTCCTATTGCAACGATAGCAAGTATGGTCATATATCCTATTACTATCAATGTGAATAATACATTTATTCTGAAAGCAAAGATTACTACTAACAGTATTTTTAAGAAACTAAATACAGACCTAATGGCATAGTATGCAAAGAATCCATTAAGTTGGTTAACATAACTTGTTAGACGAACTAATACTTTTCCCGTTGGAACTCGATCAAAGTAATCAAAATAAAGTTTTTGGAGTTTTTCAAACAAATCTTTTCTAATTTTATAAAGTATTTTATGTTCACATTTATATGCAATATAGTTTTGAGAAATATCTAAGATACATTTTAATATTTCTAGTATCGTGATGACACTGATAACAGTTACTAGTTTTGAGTATTTTCCTGATGGAACAACTTTTTCAATGATGCTTGATTCAAATAAAGGTATTACAAGTTCAATGATGGATAGACCTAGTAAGCATAGGAAGATAAATCCAATCCAAAATTTAAAAGGAAACGCATAACGAATAATTCTCATTAAATATTTGAAATTAAATTTTACTTCTACTTTTTCATCTTCAAAAATTAAGCGATTATTTTTCATCTACAACACCTTCTTTCTTCAATGTTTCTTGATAAGAATAAATATTGTAGAAAATACCTTTTAGATTCATTAATTCCTCAAAGGTTCCTTTTTCTTTTATCGCTCCATTATCTAAAACAATTATGCAATCCATTTCTTTAGCGGTATTAGCACGGTGAGAAGTAATTATCCAAGTACGGGCATCATATTCAGCATGAAGGTTACTTATAAGTTGACTTTCTGTTTTTTGGTCTAATGCAGAAAAAGCTTCATCAAATAAGAAAATTGGAGCATCTTTATATAAAGCTCGGGCAATAGTAACCCTTTGCTTTTGCCCTCCGGATAAACCATATCCTCTTTCTCCTACAACTGTATCATATTTTTTGTCTAATTTTTCAATAAAATCATGGGCATAAGCAATTTTGGAGACACTATATAGTCTTTCTTCGTTAACAGTTTCATCGTCATAATAGGAAATATTGTTATATATTGTGTTTGAATATAAGAAAGTGTTTTGCATGACGTAGCTGAAATGACTTCTCAAATAGTTTAAGTCAAATGTTTTAATATTTTTACCATTTATCAATATTTCTCCTTCAGTAGGATCTACAAATCTATTTAGGAGCATGAATAGCAAGGTTTTTCCACTTCCTGTTGCCCCCATGATAGCAACTTTTTGTCCATATGGGACCACAAATGAAATGTCATCGATAATTTTGTTTTCATTGATTGTTAAAGAAACATTTTTAAATTCAATAATGGGGTGTTCATCTCTGATTTCTTTTTCTGCTTGCCCTTCTTTTATTTTTTCTTCATATGTTAAGAAAGTATAAAGCTTATTCATACTAGTTATTTGATATAAGGAATTGAAGACGACTCTTGTTAGACTATTTGTATGACTAATGATGGTAGAAACATAGCTTAGGAAAATAAAATAACTTCCTGTACTTATTTTTCCATCGAAAATTAATTTTGTTCCTAAGAATAAACTAATGACATGGATTGCACTTCTTATTAATTGAGCAGATAACCAATATTTATTCCATGCTGCTGAAAACTTTTGAGACACATTTTCAAACGCAGAATTTTCTTTATCAAATTTTTTCATTTCAGTTTCTTCTGCTGAATATGCTTTAACTGTTCTAATTCCTGCGATGTTTTCTGAAACAACATTGTTTATCGCTTTTGCCGTTTCTCTTTTTATTTTTCCATATCTTTGGGATTTACCTAATTGTTTGAATAAGGTGATAAGGATAATTGGCATTCCTATCATTGGTACAATACAGAGAACAGGGTTAATTAGATATAGATAGATGATAGAAAAAATAATCATGATTATATGATAGAGGATATCATTTATTCTTGTGCCTATTAAAGTTTTTACCTCTGTAGTGTCGGTGTTAATAGTAGCTAGTATTTCTCCACTGGTGAAACTATTTATTTCAGCTTGACTCATCTTTAACATTTTTTCATAGGCCATACATCTCAAATCTGCTTCGTAATATTGGACGTTTATTTTGGTAGAGAATAAAGCCTTTACATATCTAGCTCCATTTTTGAGTAATACTGTTAGGAACAAAACTAAAACGATAGTAGCTAATAATAACTTTGATTTTGGTTCACCAAATGTTCCGTTTAGAAGAAAATTAAAGATATTGCTTGATTTAACTGCATCAGCATTATAGTCGATACAGTAGTCAATTAGCAATTTTGATGCTTGTGTAAATAAAAAGTAACAAGCTGCAACTGCAATTGATAATAGAAATATTATGATATATGAATAACTATATGGTTTGTACAATTTAAAAAAGTATTTGAAAGATTTATATGTTTGATTTTCTTTTTTCATTTAAACACCTGCTTACTTCTTTTATATTGTTAATAATTAACAAATAAAAGTCAAATAAAAAAACTAGACCTAGTCTAGTTTTTAATGGAATTCTTGTAAACATTTATCTCCATCTGGACAACGATACTCATTACTTGTTTCAATACGATTAGCTTTTCCTACATCAAAGCTACCATCTTCATTTAAACAAGATTCATCTAAAATATACCACTCAGGATCTGAACCATCACTTTTTTCAACTTTACCAAACATTAAATAATCATTTGATGGAATAACGAAAGATCCATTTGTGTTGTAAACTCTTAATGTATATTTACAGTTACCCCTTGTAAAAGTAATTGTACCTTCTGGTTGTTGAAGTGTAACTGTTTTGTATGTATTTTCAGATTCAGCATTTACTTCTATCCAATCACTATCTACTTCGTATTTAACTTCCGTTTTAGTTAAGACTGAAATATCTCTTAAATCCTCATATCCTAGATGGAAAAATCTTGCTACAGCATCATTTAGATAAGCATAAGAATATGTTCCTTGACTTATAGAAGAATATAGAGTTCCTAATGCTTCTTCACAGAAGTCATTAAGTGCTGATGCTGGTCCAACGTATAGATCATCTAAAGAAACTTCTACGACGACATTTACAACGCCATTGGTAACTTTTATTTTTTGACTGTTTATTATTGTTTCTCCATTTAATAGTTCAATGTTAGTTTCATTGAATGAGAAAGATGGTTTAGCTCCAGGTGAGGAAACTGATCCATGAACTGAACTTGCATTTGTTTTAATATATTTACCAGTTTTAACTATTTCAGCTACTTTACTTGTAGTATAAGCAGCTTTATCAGTATTAGTGTAATCCTTACATTGAATATCAGATGCTGAAGAATGTGTGGTACAATAGATATATTCTGCCAAAGCAGCGTTTACTCCAGAGTCTTTTATTTTAAATGCAAGCATTACTGATAAAAGAGCGTTAGTATTTGTTTTTCCTCTGATAGGAGCTTTAAATGTAACTGTAACAGTAAATGGTCCAGTTCTGCTTTCACTTCTAACATCTGTAACGATTAAAGAATTTTTGATAGCGCTACTGCTATCAATGTCTGACATATTACAACTTAAAGGGTTTGTGGAACTAAATGCTTGAGCAATGTGGTTCACTCCTCCATTAGAAGCAGCATAGTTATTAACTGATTTACATGCTAAGACATACATTTGTCTATCAGATCGAGTGATTTTTCTACTACATGCCATTAGTGGAAAAACACAAGAAAATATGAAAACAATATTAATGATTAAACCAAATATTTTTTTTCTCATTAGCGTCACCTGCCTACTATATTTAGTATATTTTATATACTTTTAATAGTCAATAGACTCCATTTTTTTTGGGGTAAGTTTTTAACATTGGGGATTTATTCACAATTGGATTTATATTAATTGAAATAAATTTGGCTAGATGGTATAGTTTTAGTGTGTTGAGGTGGTAAATATGAAATTTAAATCCTTTATTAATTGGAACAAAATGATGATCGTATTAGGATCAAGCTTACTTGTGCTTTTATTAGTAGTCTTTTTAACTAGAAAGATGGAAATTTCAATGTTTGGAACAATGATTTCTTTATCTTTGTTCATCGTTATTGATTATTTCTTATTATTTTCTATCTATGTTCTTTTGTTTGATGACTTCTACAAATTAAATAAAGAAGGTATGGAAGTATATAGATATGTATTTGCTAAGAAAACAATTAATTATGCAGATATCAAACAAGTAAGAATTGATGAACAATGGGTATTCTTCAAGAAAGTTAAAAAAGATATTGTAGTTTTAGATTACGTTAATGAAAAAGGTGAAGAAAAAACTATTAAGTTGAGTCCTGAGCATGTAAAAATGTTTGTTGGTGTTATCAAAGAAGAAGTCGAAAAAAAATAAAAATTAGATAATTGATGATTAAGATTGGTGCTAACCAATCTTTTTTTTATTGTTTTTTAGTTAAAAATTGCAATATACTATATATTAGATAGGTGATATAAGTTATGTATGATGATGTTTTAAAGAAATTGGTTGAAGGACTGAAAAAAACAAAGGGATCTTTATTCCCTACAAGTTTTGCTTTCTATATGATTTTTGCATTGGTTCCATCTTTAACTATAATGCAATTTTTCCTATCTTTGTTTACCATACCCGCTGATTTCTTACAAAACTACTTAAGAGTAATTTTTCCTAACAATATTGCAACTAGTTTAATTGATTTTTTGAGCAATAGTAATTCTTGGGAAAATATAATAAGTTTGTTATTTAACTTATTTGTATCAGTTATCATCATATCAAATGGATTTAATTCTTTTATTAATGTAAGTAATAATCTTTATCATAAAAAAAATAATTTTATTAAAAAGAGATTGAAATCATTATTAATTACAATAGGGTTTATAGTGTTGTTGTTCCTATTCTTTACTTTGAGCGCTGTAATGGCTTATTTTATTGGAGAAACAAATGTTAAAGCTTTTGGTTCAGTTATGCAGATTTTCTTGGAATTTATTATGTTATTTATTTTGACTTTGTTATTATATTCTGTAGCAAGTGATAAAGTGTTGAGAATAAAAGATGTTTGGCAAGGAGCTTTATTTAGCGCAGTAGGAATTACAATATCCCTTTCTTTATTTGGTTTATATAGTAAATATTTAAGTAATTTCAATAACAGTTATGGACCATTAACTTGGTTGTTAATTTTATTGCTTTTATTCCAACTTATAGGGCTATGTGTTTATTGTGGTTTATTATTAAATACCATTATAAAAGCAAATAGGGATCGAATTAAAGAAGCATTGAAAAATCAAGAAAAAAACACATTATCTATTTATGAACTTGTCAACAAAAAGTAGACAGTAAAAAACATTTATTTAAACCCTAATTGAGTCCTATACTCGATTGGGGTTTTATAATTTAATGCATAGCTAGGTCTTAAATAGTTGTGATCATAGATTA
>SVBH01000003.1 GCA_015058985.1 Erysipelotrichaceae bacterium | reverse complement strand
AAATTAGATAACCACGGTGTTGCTACTTTAGATGGAGAATTATATTTTAAAGCAATAGGATCTATTGTGAAAAATGGTATGAAGAGTTCTATGCTTCAAAATAACAAAATTATTTTATTTGATGATGAATCAAAAGGAGAAATCAAACCATTGTTATTAATAGATAATAATGATGTTAATGCATCACATGCTGCTGCTGTTGGAAAAGTTGATGATAATCAAATATTTTATTTGTGCAGTAGAGGTATTAGTGAGACAAATGCCAAAAAAATGATAGCACTAGGTTACTTGACTCCAGTGTTGGAATATATTAATGATGAGATAGTTAAAGAAGAAATAAGCAACGAGATTGCAAAGATATAAAAAGGAGGTTTAGTGTATGATAGATGTAGAGAATATTCGTAAAGATTTTCCGATGCTAAGTAAAAAAAGAGAAAAACCTTTAGTATATTTTGATAATGCAGCTACTACTCTAAAACCAGCTTGTGTGTTAGATGAAATTAAGAAGTATTATGAAGAGTATACTGCTAATGCACATAGAGGAGATTATGATTTAAGTTATATAGTTGATACCAAATATGAAGGAGCAAGAAAAATTGTTGCAGATTTTATTAATGCTAACAAAAATGAGATAGTATTTACTTCAGGAACTACTGAATCTTTGAATCTTGTGGCATATGGATATGCTCTAGAAAACTTAAAAGAAAATGATGAGATATTGATTAGTGAGTTAGAGCATGCTTCTAATGTATTGCCTTGGTATAAAATTGCAAAATTGACAGGAGCTAAAGTTAAGTTCATTAAATTAATTAACTCTAGAATAACTTTAGATGAAGTAAAAAATGCTATTACTCCTAATACAAAGTTAATAGCAATTACGCAAGCATCTAATTTCTTAGGTTATACCTGTGATATAAAAGGTATATGTGCGTATGCGCATAGTAAAAATATATTGGTTTCTGTTGATGCTGCTCAAAGTGCTACATTTATGAAGATAGATGTAAAAGATTTAGATTGTGATTTCTTATCTATATCTGCACATAAATTGTGTGGTCCAACAGGTGTTGGTGCATTATATATTAAGAAGTCTGTTATGGATGTTATGGGAACATTCCAAACAGGTGGAGGCATGAATATATCTTTTGATATAAATCAAAATGTTGAGTATAAATCAGGCCCTAGTAGATTTGAAGCTGGTACTCCTAAGATAGAGGGGGCATTAGGTTTTGCTGCAGCAATCAATTATTTAACTTCTATGAACTTAGAAGAATTACATAGAAGAGAATTGGAACTAAAGGATTATGCTTTGAAAGAATTATCTAAGTTAGATAATATTGAAATATATAATGAAGATGGAGATGCTGCTATTATTTCCTTTAATATAAAGGGAGTTCCTGCACAAGATGGTGCAAGTTATTTTAACAAGTATGGAATAGCTTTAAGAGCAGGAAATCATTGTGCTAAATTGGTTACTAGTTCGTTGAAGTATCCTTTTGCATTAAGATGTTCTTTATCTTTTTATAATACAAAAGAGGAGATAGATTACTTTGTATCTATCGCCAAGGGAGGAAGTGACTTCTTAGATGCATATTTTTGATGATCCAATGATGATAAGACAAGTTATACTTGATCATTATCAATACCCTAGAAATAAAGGATTAACAAATGATTTTAGATATGGTCGTGTTAGAATGAATTCAGAGTCATGTGTAGATGATATTAATGTAGAAATGTTAGTGGAAGATGGTGTTATTAAGGACATTAGGTTTGATGGTATCGCTTGTACCATTTCTACCGCATCTACTTCAATTATGTCTGAACTGCTAAAGAATAAGACCGTCTCTGAAGCGAAGAATATCATAGATAACTATATGAATATGATAGATGAAAAAGAATATGATGAAGATTTACTTGAAGAAGCTGGAGCTTTTAAGAATACATACAAACAAGCTAATAGAATTAAGTGTGCTACTATTGGTTGGAGAGGCGTAAGTGAACTTCTAGAAAAGGAGGGAAAACATGAGTAACAAATCCTTTAAAGAAGAATATAAATATGGTTTTAAAGATGAAGAAACTGCAGCGTTTAAGACTGAAAAAGGATTAAACGAGGATGTTATCAAAGCAATAAGTAGTAAGAAAAATGAACCTGAATGGATGAGAGAGTTTAGGCTTAAAGCATTAAAGTTATTTATGGATAAACCTAACCAAAATTGGGGCCCTGATTTAAGTGAAATAAATTTTCAAGATTACACTTATTACATTAAAGCTACTGAAAATAGAAGTAGTTCATGGGATGAAGTTCCTGATAAAATCAAAGATACTTTTAATAAAATTGGTATACCTGAAGCTGAACAAAAGTTTTTGGCAGGAGTTACAACTCAATATGATTCCGAAGCTGTATACCACAATATGTTAAAAGAAGTAGAAGAAAAAGGTATTATATTTACCGATACAGATACTGCATTGAAAGAGTATCCAGAACTATTCAAAAAGTATTTTTCTAAGTTAGTGCCTGCTACAGATAATAAGTATGCAGCCCTAAATAGTGCTGTATGGTCTGGAGGTTCATTTATATATGTTCCTAAAGGAGTTAAGGTTGATAAGCCGTTACAATCCTACTTTAGAATTAACTCAGGTAAGATGGGACAATTTGAAAGAACGTTAATCATAGTAGATGATGATGCTGATTTGCATTATGTTGAAGGATGTACTGCTCCTATATATAGTGAAGATTCTTTACATGCTGCTGTGGTAGAAATATATGTTGGTAAGAGAGCAAGATGCAGATATTCTACTATTCAAAACTGGTCTGATAATATTATAAATTTAGTTACAAAAAGAGCTAAAGTTGATGAAGATGGTTTGATGGAATGGATAGATGGTAACATAGGTTCTAAAATCAACATGAAATATCCTGCATGTATATTAACAGGAAAAGGTGCTAAAGGTGTTTGTATTTCTATTGCTGTAGCTAGTGAAACACAAATACAAGATGCGGGGGCTAAGATGATCCATTTAGCTCCAAATACAAGTTCTACAATTATTTCTAAGTCAATTGCAAAAAATGGTGGAGAAGTAAATTATAGAGGTATGGTTAAAATTTCCAAGGATGCAGTTAATTCTAGAAGTAGAGTTGAGTGTGATACTTTGATACTTGACGATGTATCTAGAAGTGACACTATTCCTGTCAATAGCGTTAATAATAATGAATCTATTATTGAGCATGAAGCAAGTGTCACTAAAGTTAGTGAAGAACAATTGTTTTATTTGATGTCTAGAGGCATTGATAAAAAAACGGCTTTGAAAATGATTGTTATGGGATTTATTGAACCATTTTCTAGTGAATTGCCAATGGAGTATGCTGTTGAATTAAATCAACTTATAAATTTAGAAATGGAAAATTCTATAGGTTAAAGAGGTTTTAGAAGAAATTCTAAAACTTTTTATTTTATAAAAGGTATGACATTATGAATGTTTAGTGATATAATACATCATAGTGTGTTGGAGGTAATATTATGGCTAAAATAATTATTGCATGCGATAGTACTTGTGATTTATCTAAGGAATTAATTGATAAACTAGATATAAAGGTTATTCCTCTTATCGTTAATCTGGATGGGAAACAATATTTGGATGGTGTTGATATTACTCCTGATAAAATATATGCAAGTGTAAAGAAGAAAGGTAAATTACCTAAAACTAGCGCTATTAATGTTAAAGAATATTTAGATTTCTTCAATAAGATAAGAAAACATAAAGATGATATTATTTTGAATTTTACTATTTCTAGTAAACTATCATCTACATATCAAAATTCTTGTATGACATTAGAATTTGCTGATCATGTGTACACTTTTGATACTCAAAATCTATCAACAGGAATAGGATTATTGTTAATAGAGGCGTGTAGATTAAGGGATGCAGGCGAGGATGTAGGTACTATTATTAATAAACTTGAAGAATATAAAAAGAGAATAGATGCTTCATTTGTAATAGATAGTTTAGAATATTTAGCAAAAGGTGGACGTTGTTCTACTCTTGCTAGATTTGGTGCAAATCTATTAAATATCAAACCATGCATTGAAGTTAAAAATGGTGCTATGGGAGTTGGAAAACAATATCGTGGTAAGTATGAAAAAACATTAGTTAAGTATGTTAATGAAAAGTTATCAGACCCTAATGATATTGAACGTGATGTTGCATTTATTACACATGCTGGTGTTGATCAAGAAATAGTTGATGCAGTATATCAACACGTTAAATCATTCAATATATTTAAAAATATTTATATCACAAGAGCAGGAGCAACTATCTCTTGTCATTGTGGTAAAGATACATTGGGCTTATTATTTGTAAGAAAAAGTGTTAAAGAATAAAAAAGACTCTAGTAGATGATACTAGAGTTTTTATATTTGTATATTAGTGTTTATATATTTAATTGGTGTTATAACATCTTCGAAGATACCATTTATTTTTGATGGTATTTTTTTCATTATATCCTTTAAACTAATAATTCCAGTTATATTTCCTCTATCATCCAATACAGGAACTCGACGTATTTGTTTATCAGACATTAATGTACATATATCTTCTATATGTGTAGTTTCTTTAACCATATATATTGGAGATGTGGTGGCACAATTATTCACCGTAGAAAAAATCATATTATTAGCAAGAGTCTTTATAACTATATCTCTATCTGTAATTACCCCTACTAAATTGTTGTTTTCTATTATAGGTAGAAAACCTACGTCGTTATCTTTCATAACTTTTGCAGCTTCAAAAATTGTTGCTCTAGGACTTACATATATGACATTTTTAGTCATTATATCTTTCGCTTTGATCATTTTTATCACCCATAAATATTATTTACTTATATTTTTTCTTTTATTAATATAATTATTTAATATTAAAAGAATTAATGTAAATAAAGTGAAAGTATATTTTATAGTAATAAGTATACTAATCAATCTTATAATATCTATTTCTTTAATATCAGATGGTATTAAAGGTATAAGTTATGATGTTGGAGAAAATGAATGTATCAATAATATTAATTTGATTATTAACAATACTATTTCTAATCAAAATATAAATAGAAATAAAGTTTTTGTTTATGAGTATAAAAATGAGGAATTAGTAGCAGTATCTTTTGAAAATAATTTAATAAACAAATACATAGCATCGATAAACAAATCAATAGTGGAATATATAGATAATACAGAATTGAAATATGATGTACCATTGTTGCATAAAAGTTCTAATTTAATACTTAGACAACTAAGTCCAAAGATTCCAGTAGTATATTCACTTATAGGTAACGCTAATGTTAGTGGAGCATGTTTAGTTAGTGGCTATGGAATAAATAACACACTATTAGAAGTAATGATAAATATACAACTCAATATGCGAGTTATAATTCCTTTTAGAAGCGATACTTTCACTATAGAAAGAACGGTACCTTTGATATCTAAAGTTATACAAGGAGATATACCATCTGCATATCTTGGAAGTAATAATACTAATACAATTATACCTGTAAATTAGGAGGTTATATGATATCTTTCTTATTTGATAATTATGGATATTATCCATCATCATTTAATGATAATACATTTGAATATAAAGATTGGATTTTTAAATTAGTCAGGGTTGATAATAATTCTAATTTAGATCTAATTGAGCAATATAACGAAAAAATAAAATTATGTTTTAATGGTTTTTCTGGACACATTATAAAAAATAGGAATAATCAATATATTTCTTATAGTAATAGCATTCCTTATGCCCTAATTTCAGTCCCTAAAGTAAATGTTAATGTTAGTGATTATTTGAAATTACATAGTTGTTTCACTAACATTCAAAACAATAAAGAGTATTCTTTAAATAAAGTGCTAAAAGTAGAAGAACAAAAGTATGAGTTTATCGAAAATGTTGTTTTATCATCAATAAGAAGAGACCTAGATTCATATACATCATATTTGCATATGTTTTTTTATTATTTTGGATTAGCTGAAAATTCGTTGCAATACCTATCGGATGCTATACATGATTTTGGTGACAAACTAGACAGATTAACTTTGACTCACAAGAAAAATACCTCTTTTTCATCATTTGATTTTTTTGATCCATTTAATTACATCATTGATAATCCTATTAGAGATATAGCACAGTTATTTAAAAATGAAAATTTGACAAAAATAGAAATGGAAAAATTTTTAGATATGTATAATCTATCTACTCATGAGGCTAGTGTGTTGTTTTCATATATTATGTATCCTCAACAATTATTTGATGAATTGATAGAGTTTTATGACAATAAAAAAGATATCTCTTCTTTCTTGTTCAAAGAAAAAAATAAGATATCTTTAAATAAACAAAAAATTAAGACTATATATTATATATTACAATATAAATATAATATTAGACCTATTAAATGGATTGAAAATGAGGCTAGTTATTAAAGTTCTGGCTTAACAACTTCCACCCCAAGAACTCCAGGACATTCATCCATCAACATTAATTCAACACCATCTTTTATTGTTGTATCTAAGTGGATGCAGTCAACACAAGCACCTTTCATTGATACATATACAATCCCATCTTTGAAATCTACATAGTTGATATCTCCACCATCACTTTGTAAAAAAGGACTAATTTTTTCTAAAGTTGCTTTAATTTTTTCTACTATATCCATATAATAATCACCACGGGTAAAATTATATACTCTTTATTATTTTTTAACAAGATGGTATAATGCAAAAAGCAGGGGATGATATACATGGATTACAAAATGGGAGATATAATAGAAGTTACAATTAGTGCAATACAACCATATGGAGCTTTTGCAATAGTTGATGATAGTTACACAGGCTTGATTCATATATCTGAAATATCTTCTAAGTTTGTAAAAAGTATAGATTCTTTTGTTACAATAGGTAGCAAAGTAAAAGTTAAGATATTAGAGATAGATACTAATACAAAACATATAAAATTAAGTCTAAAAGCTCTACAAAGAAATAGAGAAGAAAAAAAGACTTATAGAAAACCTGCTACTGTGAAGAATTCAATAAATGAGTTCAAAAGATTGGAAGAGAATCTTCCAATATGGATAAAAAATTCACAATGAAAAAATTTTTTTGTGAATAATTAATTAATTGTTGACATATTAGAATTTAGGTGGTATCATTCTAAGTGTTCGCAAATGGATGCTTAGCTCAGTTGGGAGAGCAACGCCCTTACAAGGCGTGGGTCGGCGGTTCGAGCCCGTCAGCATCCACCATTTTTTTCGAAACGAACATTTTAAAAGTTATACATCAATAAATATTTATATGGAGGAATAGCGAAGTGGTCAAACGCGGCTGACTGTAAATCAGTTCCCAACGGGTTCGGCAGTTCAAATCTGTCTTCCTCCACCATTTTCTTTTATTGGGGTATAGCCAAGCGGTAAGGCAACAGACTTTGACTCTGTCATCCCCCTGGTTCGAATCCAGGTACCCCAGCCATTCGTTTTAGAAAAACTAATGGTCCGTTAGCTCAGATGGTAGAGCACGTGACTTTTAATCACGGTGTCGGAGGTTCGATTCCTCTACGGATCACCATGGATGCCCAGATGGCGGAACAGGTAGACGCACAGGACTTAAAATCCTGAGTTCAGCGATGAACGTGCCAGTTCGATTCTGGTTCTGGGCACCATTATTTTTTTGTCACTTAACACGTACACGTGTATTAATATATAGTAATAGTTTCCCACAAAAATAAAAAAATAAAATTTATTGTTGACAATGGGAAACTAAAGTAATATACTAATCTCGTTGCACTGAAAAAGAGCGCGAGCGAAGTTGAGTGTAATGCATTATATAAGAGAAAACTTATATAAACGATCTTTGAAAACTAAACAGAATACGTCAATTAATAAATCTTGAGTAAAAGGTCACATGAGTGACTTTGTGAATAAAACAATAAAGCAAGACAAACTTATGAGAGTTTGATCCTGGCTCAGGATGAACGCTGGCGGCATGCCTAATACATGCAAGTCGAACGAGGTTGTAGCAATACAACCTAGTGGCGAACGGGTGAGTAACACGTAGGCAACCTGCCTCCACCATGGGGATACCCGATGGAAACGTCGGCTAATACCGAATGTGAGCTGCTAAGGACATCCTTAGTAGAGAAAAGGAGCAATCCGGGTGGAGATGGACCTGCGGCGCATTAGCTAGTAGGCGGGATAAAAGCCCACCTAGGCAATGATGCGTAGCCGACCTGAGAGGGTGAACGGCCACATTGGGACTGAGACACGGCCCAGACTCCTACGGGAGGCAGCAGTAGGGAATTTTCGGCAATGGGCGAAAGCCTGACCGAGCAATGCCGCGTGAGTGAAGAAGGCCTTCGGGTTGTAAAGCTCTGTTATAGGGGAAGAAAAGGTAGTATAAGATATTACGTATTGACGGTACCCTATTAGAAAGCCATGGCTAACTACGTGCCAGCAGCCGCGGTAATACGTAGATGGCAAGCGTTATCCGGAATTATTGGGCGTAAAGAGTGAGTAGGCGGTTAAGCAAGTTCTTAGTTAAAACTTGTGGCTCAACCATAAGTTGCATAGAAAACTGCGTAACTAGAGTCAAAGAGAGGCCAGTAGAACTCCTAATGTAGCGGTGGAATGCGTAGATATTAGGAAGAATACCAGTGGCGAAGGCGGCTGGCTAGCTTTGAACTGACGCTGAGTCACGAAAGCGTGGGGAGCAAATAGGATTAGATACCCTAGTAGTCCACGCTGTAAACGATGAGTATTAAGTGTTGGAGAAATTCAGTGCTGAAGTTAACATATTAAATACTCCGCCTGAGGACTACGTTCGCAAGAATGAAACTCAAAGGAATTGACGGGACCCCGCACAAGCAGTGGAGCATGTTGTTTAATTCGATGCAACGCGAAGAACCTTACCAGGACTTGACATGAAGGTAAAGGCCCTAGAGATAGGGAGATAGTTATAGCTTACACAGGTGGTGCATGGTTGTCGTCAGCTCGTGTCGTGAGATGTTGGGTTAAGTCCCGCAACGAGCGCAACCCTTGTCATTAGTTGCTAACATTAAGTTGAGGACTCTAATGAGACTGCCGATGATGAATCGGAGGAAGGTGGGGATGACGTCAAATCATCATGCCCCTTACGTCCTGGGCTACAAACGTGCTACAATGGCCGGTACAAAGAGATGCAATATCGTGAGATGGAGCCAAACTCAAAAAGCCGGTCTCAGTTCGGATTGAAGTCTGCAACTCGACTTCATGAAGCCGGAATTGCTAGTAATCGTAGATCAGCAATGCTACGGTGAATACGTTCCCGGGGTTTGTACACACCGCCCGTCAAACCATGAGAGCTGGTAATACCCGAAGTCGTTATCCTAACCGCAAGGAGGGAGGCGCCTAAGGTAGGACTGGTGATTGGGGTTAAGTCGTAACAAGGTATCCCTACGGGAACGTGGGGATGGATCACCTCCTTTCTATGGAGAAAGTACATTTTATTTAAAATTAACCAAATCGTATTCTGTTTAGTTTTGAGAGATCGTTTTAATATGACTCTCAAAATTGATGATCTTTGAAAACTGAATATAATAACAATATGAGATCTTTCTGTAAATAGAAAGCGAGTAAATAAGAAATTATTGAATCGCACACCTAAAGAAATAAGTTATTTTAAATGTAAGGAAGTAAGGGCGTATGGGGAATGCCTTGGCACTATTAGACGATGAAGGACGTGACTACCTGCGATAAGCTACGTGGAGTTGGAAGTGAACTGTGAAGCGTAGATCTCCGAATGGGGAAACCCACTGCAAAGACATTGCAGTATCCGTAACCGAATCCATAAGTTACGAGAAGACAACCCTGGGAACTGAAACATCTAAGTACCAGGAGGAAAAGAAAGAGAATTCGATTCCCTTAGTAGCGGCGAGCGAAAAGGGAGTAGCCCAAACCAGTCTAAGGACTGGGGTTGTAGGACCACAACATACAAAATGTTGGCGATAGTAGAATTAGTTGGGAAACTAGACCATAGAAGGTGAAAGTCCTGTATACGAAATCAAAAACTGAGTTAGTGGTATCCTGAGTACGGCGAGGCACGTGTAACCTTGTCGGAATCCACGCAGACCACTGCGTAAGGCTAAATATTAAATAGTGACCGATAGTGAACCAGTACCGTGAGGGAAAGGTGAAAAGAACCCCGGGAGGGGAGTGAAATAGAACCTGAAACCATATGCCTACAAGAAGTCAGAGGACGTTAAAGTCTGATGGCGTGCCTATTGAAGAATGAACCGGAGAGTTATTCTAGCGTGCAAGGTTAAGTTGAAAAGACGGAGCCGTAGCGAAAGCGAGTCTGAACAGGGCGCAAGTACGTTGGAATAGACCCGAAACGGGATGATCTAGCCATGGCCAAGTTGAAGTGTGGGTAAGACCACATGGAGGACTGAACCGACGCTCGTCGAAATGATCGCGGATGAGCTGTGGCTAGTGGTGAAATTCCAATCGAATTCCGTTATAGCTGGTTCTCCCCGAAATAGCTTTAGGGCTAGCGTTGAAATTAGATCTATGGAGGTAGAGCACTGAATATGGGATGGCTTTGATAAGAGGTACTGACTATAATCAAACTCCGAATGCCATAGAGTATTGTTCAGCAGTCAGACTGTGGGGGATAAGCTCCATGGTCAAAAGGGAAACAGCCCAGACCGTCAAATAAGGTCCCAAAATCTATGCTAAGTGTTAAAGGATGTGGAGACGCACAAACAACTAGGATGTTGGCTTAGAAGCAGCCACCATTTAAAGATCGCGTAACAGCCCACTAGTCGAGTGGCTCTGCGCCGACAATGTACCGGGGCTAAGCATAGTACCGAATTTACGGATTTAGTTTTACTAAGTGGTAGGGGAGCGTTCCAAGGGCGATGAAGTCAGATCGTAAGGACTGGTGGAGCGCTTGGAAGTGAGAATTCCGGTGTGAGTAAACGAATGAAGGTGAGAATCCTTCACACCGATTGACTAAGGTTTTCTGGGGCAGGGTCGTCCGCCCAGAGTAAGTCGGGACCTAAGGCGAGGCCGAATGGCGTAGTCGATGGACAACAGGTTGATATTCCTGTACCCGCGTATAGGTGATGGAATGACAGAGGTGGTTAAGCTGAGCCGGCGAATGGTAGTGCCGGTCTAAGCGAGGTAGCTTGAGCATAGGCAAATCCGTGCTCTATAAGGCAAAGGCGTTATGGGGACCGAACAAGCGATTAAGTAGGGAAGCAGCTGATACCAACTTTCAAGAAAAGTTTCTAACTTAACTATACGTGGCCCGTACCGAGAACGAACACACGTGGTCAAGGAGAGTATCCTAAGGTGAGCGAGATAATTGTTGTTAAGGAACTCTGCAAAATTACCCCGTAACTTCGGAAGAAGGGGAGCTCTAGAAATAGAGCCGCAGTGAAAAGGCCCAAGTAACTGTTTATCAAAAACATAGCTTTATGCTAAGTCGCAAGACGATGTATATGAGGTGATGCCTGCCCAGTGCTGGAAGGTTAAGAGGAGCTGTTAGTCGCAAGGCGAAGCAGTGAATTTAAGCCCCAGTGAACGGCGGCCGTAACTATAACGGTCCTAAGGTAGCGAAATTCCTTGTCGGGTAAGTTCCGACGCGCACGAATGGTATAATAATTTGGGCACTGTCTCAACAGCAAGCTCGGTGAAATCTTAGTGCCTGTGAAGATGCAGGCTACTCGCGACTAGACGGAAAGACCCCATGGAGCTTTACTATAACTTGATATTGAGTAATGGTTAATCATGTACAGGATAGGTGGGAGACTTTGAAGCCGGGGCGTCAGCTTCGGTGGAGTCAACCTTGGGATACCACTCTTGGTTAATTGTTATTCTAACCCGCAACCATTATCTGGTTGGGGAACAGTGTCTGGTGGGTAGTTTGACTGGGGCGGTCGCCTCCCAAAAGGTAACGGAGGCGCCCAAAGGTACTCTCAGCATGGATGGAAATCATGCATCGAGCGTAAAGGTATAAGAGTGCTTGACTGCGACACTTACACGTGGAGCAGGGACGAAAGTCGGGTTTAGTGATCAGGCGGTCCCGTGTGGAAGGGCCGTCGCTCAACGGATAAAAGCTACCCTGGGGATAACAGGCTGATTTTTCCCAAGAGTTCACATCGACGGGAAAGTTTGGCACCTCGATGTCGGCTCATCGCATCCTGGAGGTGGAGTCGCTTCCAAGGGTTGGGCTGTTCGCCCATTAAAGCGGTACGCGAGCTGGGTTCAAAACGTCGTGAGACAGTTTGGTCCCTATCTGTCGCGAGCGTTGGAGATTTGAGAGAATCTGTCCTTAGTACGAGAGGACCGGGATGGACAAACCTATAGTGCACCAGTTGTCACGCCAGTGGCACAGCTGGGTAGCCACGTTTGGAATAGATAAACGCTGAAAGCATCTAAGCGTGAAACTAATCTCAAGATGAGATCTCCCATTTTTATAAGTAAGAGCCCTTCTAAGTCAGGAGGTTGATAGGCTACATGTGTAAGCGTAGTGATACGTTCAGCTGAGTAGTACTAATAGCTCGAGGACTTACTTTAAATGATATTTCACTTAAATAAGGTAATTATAGAGGATTTCGTATTTGCTTATTATATTCGGTTTTCAGAGATTATCTCTGAATAAATTAAGTCTGGTGACAATGACGCAGTGGACACACCTGTTCCCATCCCGAACACAGAAGTTAAGCACTGCAGTGGCGAAAATAGTTGGGCTTGACCCTGCAAAGATAGCACGTTGCCAGGCTTTTTTTTTGCAATTTTTCTTAAATAATCGTTATAAATAATGTATGATATACAAGAAGGAGATACATATGGAACATATTATTAAATTAGATGAAGAAATAACCTATCATTTAGAAAAGAAAAAAATTAAAAATATGTATATTAGAGTTAAAAATAACGAAGTATTTGTAACTGCTCATTTTTTAATGCCTTCTTATAAGGTACATGAATTTGTTTTAAGTAATAGAAATTCTATTATTAAAGCTCTAAATAAAGAAGAAAAGAAAAAATCTAAATTAACTTTATTTGGAGAAGAAGTGACGGAACTGCAATTTAATGAATTTATTTTATCTTCCGCGTATTTATATATTTTAGATCGTACAAGATACTTTTATAGCATTATGAATATCAAAAAAGATATGCCTTCAGTGAAGATAAAAAGTATTAAAACGGCATACGGTGTATATCATTTGAAAAACAACTTTATTACGTACAATACTGAAATATTTAAGTATTCAAAAGATATAATTGATTATGTCGTTATTCATGAACTTGCTCATATGAAATTTATGGACCATAGTAAAAAATTTTGGGATGAAGTAGGTATTTACTGTCCTAATTATAAAAAGTTGAGAAAAGAACTAAAAAGAGGTGGTTTTTATGAATAAAATAACATCTTTAACGAATTCTAAGATAAAAGAACTAGTAAAATTAAAAGATAAAAAATATCGTGATGAAAAAGGCATGTTTTTAATTGAAGGAGAAGACATTATTTTAGAAGCTAGAAAAAATAATTTATTAGAACTTATTTTAACTTCTAACGAAAATTATAAAGATGATATTGAGATTATTTATGTTACAGATGGAATTATAGAAAAATTAGCTTCTACTAAAACTCCTCAAGGATTAATAGGGGTATGTAAAATTCCTACTAATTCATCAAATTTAACTGAAAAGGTAATAGTTTTAGATGGTTTACAAGACCCTTCCAATGTGGGGGCAATTATTAGAAGTGCTAAAGCATTTGGATATAATACTTTAATGTTAACTAATGATACAGTAGATATTTATAATGAAAAACTAATTAGAAGTAGCAAAGGTTATTCTTTTAGTATGAATATTATTAAGAATGATATCAAAGCTCTTTTGAGTCTTTTAAAGAAAGAAAATTATTATATAGTAACAAGTGCTTTAAAAGATTCTAAAAGTCTTGAGGATGTTCAAAAAAATGGCAAAATTGCAATTATTATAGGCAATGAAGGCAGAGGAGTTAGTCAAGACAGTTTAAGTAGTGCTGATATTATTGTAAAAATAGATATGAGTGAAGAAGTAGAATCATTAAATGCCTCTGTAGCAGCTGCATTACTTATGTATGAGATAAATAAAAAATGATACTATAAATAGAGGTGAGAAATATGGTAGAAAAAAAGGAAAAAATTAAAATAAACAAAAAAATAATAAAATTATCTCCACCAAGGGTAAGCGGAGCATTATTTCTTAATGAAATTATGAAAATAGTAATGATTTATTTCTTTGCTCATACGATTCTCGATATAATAAATGTTTTTTTTCATAATAATATGCTTATTTTAATAGTATCAATTATTGTTGATATAGTTTTAATTTTTATTACATTTTACTATTACTCTATATTTAGAAGTCAAGTTAAAATATATCTAATTAAAGACATGGAGATTGAGTATGATAGTGAAAGTATTACTATTCATAAATATACTTTCAAATTTTCTGATAAAAAATCATGGCAAACAAGGATAGAAAAAAAGTATTATAGTAAAGTGTGTTTTTTTAAGATATTAACCTATTCTGGAGAATACGTGATTGAATGTTCAGAATACGATGAATGGAAAATACGAGAGTTGTTGGAATCCCATTAACATTATCAGCAATATTTACAAAATGAAAATATTATCATATAATAAACATAGATAGATAAGGGACTATGGCTGAGTAAAGTTACTTGCTATCTTTTTTTAATATAATATAAATGATGCTAAATAGATAACAAGATAGAGTTAGTATAATAATATCAAAAATGACTTCAATCATATTATGAATCCTTTCTAGCCAGATAGAATCTATTCTAGACTAGCAATAGTATTAAAGTCCCTTATCCTCTATTACCAGTGAGAACATTAATTCTACTGGCTTTTTTATTATATAATAATTTGAATGTAAATTGGTTTCAATTATGTCTTGTCTTTTTCTCATCGTATTTACAAATCAATAAATATCGCATATAATAATTATAGAGTTAGATGGACTGGTGGAGTCTAGTCGACTCTTTTTTTATTTTCGAATATTAATTCTAGAATATTATAAAGAATGACTAGTTCTATTAAACTAACAATATTATCAACCATTCTATAACATCTAATGGTAACTCCTTCCTGTCAAGCAGAAGAAAAAAAGACTTACTGACATTTCTGCTTTAAGTCCATCTAACAAATGTCAGCTATCTACTTCTGCTGACTTTTTAATTTTAACATAAATGTAATAATAATTGGTCTCGACTATTTATCAACTTTTTCTTAGATTTGTTTAATTTTCTTGATTATAAGAGCAATAAATAATATAATAGTAACATAAATGTTGAAGAGGACTAGTAAATAAAAACTGGTTAAAAAGAGAGGAAAAATCAGCGGCTGAAAGTTTTTCCATAACTAAGATTATTGAATTCACCTTGGAGTGTGCCTAATAAGCAACGTTACCTGCGTTAAAGGAAAATTAAGTGCATGATAATTATCATGAAGTAGGATGGTACCGCGACTTTTTTCGTTCCTATGGATTGATAATTTTTTTATTTGTTTTAGGAGGAAAATATGGAACAAGAACAAATTATAAGAGAAGTTACTTTAGATTTAGAAAAAGTTTCTAATAGTAATGAATTAGGAGAAGTTCGTAATAAGTATTTAAGTAAAAAGGGACTTATTTCAGGACTTATGGTAAAGATGAAAGATTTACCTGTTGAAGAAAAGATTACTTTTGGTAAGACTGTTAATGAGCTTAAAGAAAAAGTAACTAATTTAATTGAAAGTAAAAGAGCAGAAATTGAAGAAAAAGAATTAAGTGCAAAACTAGAAAGTGAAAGAATTGATATTACAATGCCTGGAGATGATTTTGCTAGGGGTAGCAAGCATCCTATTAGTATTATCAATGATGAAATCACTCAAGTTTTCTTGGGTATGGGATATACAGTAAAAGAGGGTCCAGAAGTAGAAGAAGATTTATATAACTTTGAAATGTTAAACTTACCTAAAGATCACCCTGCAAGAGATATGCAAGATACTTTCTATATTGATGAAACAAGACTTTTGAGAACTCATACTTCTCCTGTTCAAGCTAGAACAATGTTATCTTTAAATGGCAAAGGTCCAGTTAAAATTATTTGTCCTGGAAAAGTTTATCGAAAAGATGATGACGATGCTACTCACTCACATCAATTTAATCAAATTGAAGGTTTAGTAGTTGATAAAAACGTTACAATGTCTGATTTAAAAGGAACTTTAGAGTTGTTTGCTAAAAAGATGTTTGGTAATGATCGTAAAGTTAAATTTAGATCTAGTTATTTCCCATTTACAGAACCATCAGTAGAAGTAGATGTTTCATGTGGTAAATGCGGAGGGAAAGGATGTCCTATGTGTAAAGGAACTGGATGGATTGAAGTTTTAGGAGCAGGTATGGTTCATCCTAATGTTTTAAGAATGTCTGGTTTTGATCCTGAAGTATACCAAGGATTTGCTTTTGGTCTAGGTATTGATAGAGTTGCTTTACTTAGATATGGTATTGATGATATAAGACTTTTATATAGCAATGATTTAAGATTCTTAAGTCAATTTGGAAAGGAGAACTAAAGATGAGAGTTAGTTATAAATGGTTATCAAGTTTAGTTGATATCGAAGGAATTGACATTGAAGTTCTTTCTAAAACTATTACAGAAGCTGGACTTGAAGTTGAAGAAATTTCTTATCTTGCTAGAGGAACTAATTTAGTTATTGGTTATGTAGAGAAAAAAGAACCACATCCTGATAGTGATCATTTAAATGTCTGCCAAGTTAATTTAGGAAAAGAAACTAAACAAATAGTCTGTGGTGCTCCTAATGTTGCTGCTGGTCAAAAAGTTGTTGTAGCTAAAGAAGGAGCTTATTTACCTGCAATAGATTTAACTATTAAAAAATCTGCTATTAGAGGAGTTGAATCTAATGGTATGATTTGTTCTTTAGGCGAACTTGGTGTTGAAGAAAAATATATTAGTGAAGAAGAGAAAAAAGGAATTCATGTCTTAGATGTTGATGCTCCTGTTGGAGATGAAAATCCTTTAGCTTATATGGGACTTGACGATGTACTTTTAGAGGTATCACTAACTCCTAATAGAGGAGATTGTCAATCTTTATATAATTTAGCAAAAGATGTTGCGGCTATTATGAATAGAAAGATGAAAGTTGATTTTGCTAAAACAGTTGCTAATAAGGGAAGAATTACTAAAATAAGTGCTTTCTCAAATACTGAAAAATGTGATTATTTCTCAGTCAGAAAAATCAATAATATCAAGATTAAGGAATCACCTAAATGGTTACAAAGTGCTTTAATTGGATCTGGGTTAAGACCAATCAATAACATTGTTGATATTTCCAATTATTTAATGCTTTTATTTGGTCAACCAATTCATATGTATGATTATGATAAATTAAAAGGTAATAACTTTGTTATTAGAGATGATATGCATATGGAAGTTAAAACATTAGATGATAATAGTATCGAAATCTTACCTAATGATTTAGTAGTAACTATTGCTGGTGAACCTGGTTGTTTAGCAGGGGTCATGGGACTTAATAATACAATGATTGATGAAAATACTAAAAATATCGTTATTGAAGTAGCTTCATTCAATGGAGTATCAATTAGGAAAACTGCTAATAGATTACAATTATTCTCTGATGCAAGCGCTAGATATATTAAAGGTTTAGATGTAACTCAATTTGCTAAAGTTATGGAATATGCTACTACTATGGTAAGAGAACTTGCTGATGGTGATGATATTGAAGAAGTGGCTGTGTATGATAGAGTAAAATATAGAGAAAAGACGATTGGTATTTCTACTGACAAGATTAATGCTGTTTTAGGAACTTCTTTCTCTAATAAAGAAGTTAAAGATTGTTTTGACAGATTAAGTTTTTATTACAAAGAGGAAAGTAATCACTTTGAAGTAAAAGTTCCTTCTTATAGAAATGATATTAGTATTCCTGAAGATTTAATTGAAGAAATTATTAGAATTGAAGGATATGATCATTTAACATCTACTTTACCTAATGATATGGATGCAATAGGAGAATTAACTCCTGTTCAAATAAGAAGAAAACAAATTAGAGAATTCATGATGTCTAATGGAATAAATGAAGTTTTAACTTACACTTTAACAGATGAAAAACATAGTCCATATTTTGATGTTTTCTCTACTAAAGACGAACCTATTAAACTTATGTCAGCTTTAGGAAAAGATAAAGAGTTCTTAAGAAAATCAATTCTTCCAACTTTGCTAAATACAGTTGAGTATAACCAAGCTAGACAAGTTAAAAATGTAAATATTTTTGAGATATCTAATATTTATACTGAAAATGGTAGTTATGAAAGACTTGCTGTTGCTTTATCTAATAAGTTAGATAAAACTGATTGGTTAAATAAGAAAAATAGTGATTATTTTACTGCTAAAGGATTATTTGAAAGTTTATTAAAACAATTAGGTATTGCTAGTTCTAGAGTTAGTTATAAACCATTGAGTGATAGCAAATTCTATCATCCATATAGAAGTGCTTTAGTATCTATCGATAAAAAAGTAGTCGCAGTTATTGGAGAAGTTCATCCACTTATGTATAAAGAATATAAAGTAGATAAGACAGTAGTAATGGAAATTGACTTGATAGGCCTATTGAATATTAAAACTAGTGATACTAAGTACAAGAAACTTCCTTCTTATCCTTCAATGAGTAGAGATGTGGCTTTACTATTAAAAGAAGAAATTACTAGCGAAGAAGTAATTCGTTTAATCAAGAAAACTGGTAGAGAAATAGTTGTTGATGTAACTCCTTTTGATGAATATAAAGGTGAACATGTTGATAAAGGATATAAATCATTAGCGTTAAATATTGTTTATCAAGATATCAATAAAACATTGACTGACAATGAAGTTACTTCCGTTCATAAGAAAATAATAGAGACTTTAGTACTTAACTTAAACGCTCAAATAAGATAAGAGATCGAAAGGTCTCTTTTTTTTGTTTTAGTTATCCACAAAGAAAATCTAAATTAATGTAGTGTTTTATCTAGGATGATAAAATATTCTCTGTTAGATTGGAGTGGTATAAATGTTATCAATAGTTTTACTAGCAATAGGTGGAGTTGCTTATACTGTAGGAAATGTTTTAGCTTATGATACTATAGTAGAAGACAACAAAAAAAGAATGGAGAAGAACAAAGAAAATAAAGGATTCAAGAAGTTTTTAAATGGAGCATTAAATGTTATTGAAAAAACTTTATGGTTTCCAGCTTTTACTTCTAAGTCAGTAATTAAGAATTCTATTCCTGAATATTCTATTCCTAAGAAAATTACAAAAAAAGCTAAGAAATTAGGTTTATCTCAAAAAGAAGTCAATCTTGCTAAGTATTACGCTTTACAACAAATTAAAGAGGCAAGAGAAGATGGATCAAAAATGGATTTTAATGGTATTAGAAATAGATCTTTAAAAATTGCTACTGATTATGAATTATCTACAATTATTAAAAATTTTGATGTGAAAAGCAATTATATGCAAAATATTTCTACTTTGAAGAAAGATATTTATAGTGTTGAAGAAGATACTATAGCACACAAAACATTAATGCAAAATCTTGAATTTTTCATTGATGCTAAATTAAATCAAAGAACAAATGAACTTGAAAAAATTAATCCAATGGATAACTACAAAGTGGTTGAGAAACAATTAGCAGCTGCCAGTGAAAAGGTTATAGATATTGAAGATATTTATGCAGAAGTACATAAAAGAATTCAAAATAGACACAATATATTGAAAAATGAAGTTGTAGCTTACGAAGAAGAATTTGGCATAAATATTAATAATTTAGAGGATAGTTTAAAAACAATTGATGGACATTTCAATTCAGTTACTGAGATGATATCTGCTTATGATTTAATTAAAGAAATATATAGCATTGAGGAAAATTTAAAATTAGAAGAATTAGTAGAAAACAATGAGAAAGAAATAATTGAGTTATCTAATTTTAATGCTAGTGATAAAGAAGAATTGATGCATATGTTAGATGAATTAAATATTAAATTGTCTTTAGAAAATCAATTGATGGATATGGAACAATTATGTGCTGAATTACCTCAAATAATTAATGATACTGGTGTTGAGGAAAATGAAAGAGTTTCTCATTTGTTAGATTTAGCGAAGAAAATACAAGAAAATGAAAGAATAGCAAACGTTAAAATAAAAGGATTAAGTGTAGTTAATAAAGTTTGTAATGAAACATTAATACCTTCTGTAGAATTACTTTTAAAAAATGATGAAAATTTAAAATATGCAGATCTAGTTAATGTGATTGTTGATAAAAATATTAATTCATTAAGAGAAAACCAAAAAGAATTAATTCATGTAGAAGCTAAAATTAGACAATTAAAAGAAGTTAGAAATGATATGTTTTGTTTACATATCCCAGAAAATAAAAATATAGAAGAATTGAAATCTATGGGATATTACGTTTATGAAGATGCTATTGAAGTCGCAACAGAAAAATATAATTTTACAGAGGATGAAAATAGCGATTTGAAAGAACAATTAGATAAACTAGTTGGTAAATATCCTGTTGTATCAGAAGCAAAGGTAAAAGAAGATGAATTCTTAGTTTATATGAATTCCTTAATCAACACTAGATATTTAGGTTTCTCTGAAGAAATCAAAAAAGAAGAAACAATTGAAAATGAAATAGAAGAAGCTATTGAAGAAGAAACATTGAATAATTTAGAAGAATTAGTCAAAGAATTTGATGAGAATATTGATGAAAATAAAGAATTAGAAGAAGAAAAGTTGGATAATTTAGAAGAACTAAAAGAAGAAGTTGTTGAAGAAGAACCAGCAGATTTAGTTGAAGAACCAAAAGAAGTAGAAATTGAGGAAGAACCTAAAGTTCTTGCTACATCTTTAACTGGTGATGGTGCACAAGTTATCGCTATTTCTGACGCTCCTGAAAAATTTAAAAAAGTTAATTATAGAAAATATGAATTAGGTGAATTAACTGAAAATGAATATAAAAAATTAAATGATAAGCAAAAATTTATTTATGATTTAATAGAGGTCTATGGATCTGAAGGATTACCAGTAGGTATATTTACTGCAATGGGTGTAAAAATGTCTCAAGTTAAAAAGTTTGTTAAACCTATTGGAGAAAAATATGAAGCAGATTATACTAAGTCAGAACAGTCAAAAGTTGAAAACATTATTGAAAGAAAATTAAATCATGATTTGTATGTTTCTACAAATGGAAATGAAAGAATTCAAGTAATTAGAGATCCAATTCAAAGCATTAATGTTACTAAGACAAGAATAGAAGTAATTGATAATATTAATTCTAAGCACAAAGTATGTTTAGTTAAAGGATTAACTATTGCTGAAAAGGATGCTTTAAAACAAGAATTTGGTGATAAAATCGAGATTTATAAAGACTATATTATTTTCAATAATAAAGAAAAAAATATTGCGAAAGCAACTAAAGAAATCTTATCAAGAAATTAAAAAAGGGCATAGCCCTTTTTCTTTTTGTCAATATGTAACAATCTTTAATTAACAACATAGAAAGCTTTTTTTGATGTCTTTAAATTAATTATAATGTATAATTAAATTATAGGGAGGGGTAAGTATGATAGTTGGAATGATTGCTACTGCATTAGGATATGGAGCCCTTCAATTCGTTGGATATAGATTTTTAATGCCATATTTGGAAAAAATGCAAAAAGAGGGAAAAGGAATTTCAAAGGGAATTCTTACTGCTTTATTTGGCCCAGCCATGGCTTTTAATTCAATATTTAAAGGTACGTCGCAATTATCTAATAAAGATATAGACAAACAAATAGATAAAAATCTTGCAAAAATCGAAAAGGAAGCTGAAATACAAAAACAAAAGGATGACCGAGATAAACTTTATGATAAAGCAAGAGTAGCTTATAGACTTTTTCGAAATGATAATTATTTTGAGGCTGCTGAGAAAATATTTGATGGTATGTTTCAAGAATTAAAAGACTTGATATTTCTTGAAGAAAACTTAGGTAAAAATGAAAATGAAATTTTTGGTTCTTCCATTGATAAATGGTTGCAAAAAAGGTTTGATGAACTTTGTGAAGAAAAAGGTATAAGAAAGGAAGTCAAACCTGAACCAAAAGTAGAGATAACCTTAGATGAACCAAAGGAAAAAAAGGTTTTAACTGAACCAAAATTAAAAACAGAGCCTGGAGATAAAGAAGAAATTAAGGTGGAAAATTTTGATGTTGATGAGAAAAAGTTTTTAGAAAAAGCTACTGATTATATGAAGTTGTTTAAAATTGTAATTGAGAGTGATGGACTTAAAGAGTTAGATCTCATTAACGAAAAAACAGTTCAGTTATATAATGTCTATCAAAATTTAGTATTAGATTACGATAATGTTTGCACCCAAATAGAAAGCAATAAAAAACTTTCTTCAAAAGAGAAACAAAAATTATTAGCTGATGCTAGAGATAATTATGATAAATCTGTGATTACATTTTTCACTGGAAAAGTTGGTGAATGGGAAGTCATGGAAGTCATGGGTAAAGAGTTGGATAATATCAATAAACAATTAGAGAAAAAAGATAAAATGTTTGAATATTTCTCTGATTATTATAAAGGTGAAACTGTTGAATCGTTGTTTGAAAAGGTTGAAGAAATTTTAAATCCTCCTCCTACTACTGATCCAACTTTGAAGAAGGTAATAGAGAATCCTGAAAATTATCTTGAAGCTAAAAAGTTGTTGGATGAAAAACGTGTCTTGAATGAAATAAGTAAGGAAAGAGAATTAACTTTAGAAGAAAAACAAAAAGCTTCAGGAATTTCTTATGAAATTTCATTTGCTAGTGATAAAGTTAAACTTATTGAAAGTAATCTTTTAATAGAGAGTTATTTAAATGGTTATGAAGAATTGCAAGACTTCACTACTGATAAATATGACGAATTTGATCAAGAACAATTTGATAGATATTATGATTTAACACATGAATTAGAATTAACTCCATATACTATGGAAGAAAAGATAAAAAAATTAGAAAATGAAATATTATCAATAAAAGCAAGTGTTGGAAATGTTGGTTTACTTGAATCCTATCTTGATTCAAAATTAAAGTTTGAACTTTCTAAAAATTGGTTATCATATGGAAGTGTCGAAGTTGCTGAAAAAAAATCAAAAGAAATTGAAATAATTATGAAAGCTGCTAAGTCTCTTTATGAACATGAATATGTTTTAGAAGGATTTGAGGCACTTAAAGTTATTAAAAGAAATGATGATGATCCTAATAAGGTGATGCCTTTTACAGAAATTGAAGCATTAGTTAAAAATTTTAAACTTTCACATAAGAAAGACATAGAAGAAAAATATGCTAAGTATGGCGAACTAAATCAAGATATTGTCGATCAGTTGAATAAAAAAGAACAAGAATCATATTTGCCTGTAAAAATTGAAACAGCAAGGGAAGATCAAGTTAAACCTGCTATTGATTCTAAGAAAACAAAAGTATCTGTTAGTAAATTTGATGTTAATGGAATTAATGTTCAAGACTTAGCAAACGATAAGATTTATAATTCTTTATCAGAAGGTCAAAAGAAAATTGTTGATTGCCTTTTAACCGTTTATAAAGATGGCGTAGCTCCTCAAGATGTTTTTGATAGAAGATCATTAAATGCTTTAATTAAAAAAGGTGTTATAGGAGAAACTGCGTTAGATGAAGAAAGAGAATATGATGTATTAATGTACAATGCATGTTCTTTCCATAGTAAACCAGTTTATATTAGTGTAGAAACAGGAAGTAAAAGACCTTATATTGTTTTATCTAAAAGTCTAAATGGCAATTTGAAGATTGCAAATTTAGAGCAAAAAGAAATAACTCCAGAGGTATACAAGTATTTACCTGAGGAGTTTAGATCTCATTTAATAGGTCAAAAGATTGATAAGGAAGAAATAAGTCTTTCTACTTATGGACGTTAAGTCGTCCTTGATATGTATTTAATGAAGAAAGCAGTTTATCTAAATTGTTATGAACTGCTTTCTTTTTATTTAACCATAAAGGTCTGATTAAGGAATCTTTATCAGGATCAGAACAGATACGATAGACAACAATATCTTCTTTTAATATTTCTAATTGTTTCACTAGGATGTTAAGGTATTCGTCTTGTTCCAATAAAGGAAAGTCTTCTTTTTCATATAAAGTATGTTTCATAATTCCTAGCATATGAAATTTAATTCCATGGATAGGTAATTTGTTGATATCTTTTATCGTTTGTAACATATCTTCTTCTGTTTCATTTGGTAAACCATTTATTAGATGTACTATGACTTTTATGTTTCTTTTATGTAGTTCTTTTACAGTGTTTTCAAAAACTTTATATTCATAACCTCGATTAAAGTGTGCAGCAGTGTTATCGTTGCTAGTTTGTAGTCCAAGTTCTATGTAAAGTTCTTTTTCTTTATTGATATTTTCTAAATAGTCATAAATTTCTTTGGAAAAACAATCTGGTCGAGTGGCAATATCAATAGCTACTATATCACTTCTTTTTACAAATGGATCATAGGTAGTTTTTATTTTTTCCATAGTTCCATAAGTATTTGAATAACTTTGAAAATAAGCAATGTATTTAGCTTCTGGCCATTTTAGAGAGAGAAGATTTTTAACGTGTTCAAATTGTTCTTCTAAACTTAGGGAAGTAGGGATAATATTAGCAGCTGAACCATTTTCAGAGCAATAACTGCATCCTCCTGTAGATATTTTTCCATCTCTATTAGGACAAGAAAAATGAGCATCAAGAGTTACTTTCATTGTTTTACTTTTGTATTTATTCTTGTAATAATAATCTGCTGTGTAATATCTTTTATTGTTATTTGAATATTTAAATGGATTTTCCAATTTTATCACCATCAAAATATTAACATAATTAGTTGCAAAATTCCACTTTTGTCATAGTTTATATTAGGTGATATTTTTGAATGTTTTGAGACTGGAAGAAAAAATAAAAAAGAGAAAGTTATCTAAAATTGTTTCTAAATTTGATAATTTGATGATCATAGTTAGTGAGTATGATATAAATGTAAAAGGATACGTTAAATGTAATAGTATTAATAAGTCTATTGCTTTATTGGAACAAGGAAATAAAATTAATTTTGTTTTTAAATCTTTTTCTGCTTATTTAAAGTTAATTGACCTTATTTCTATTGAGAAACTTATTGTTTTTAAAAAGAAGAAAAAGAGGACGAAAAAGATTGAATTTTTAACCTTTAATCAATTAGAATCGTTGCAATTGTATTTTGACTATATAGATAATCAAGAAATAGATATAGTTAAAAGAAAAAAAGGAATCATTGTTATTTGTCTAAAAAGAAGGGTATACATAGTAAAAAAATGGAAGAATATTCAATACATTGATTTTATAAAAGTTAAAAAAAGGAAAATATTATTAAAAGATGTTGCAAGGGGGAATTATATAAAAATAAAAAGCAAAAATCCTTGTGATTTTATCGAGGATATATGTTATGAAAATAGAAGTATATGAATTTTTAGGAAAAAGATATGGCATTAGTGAAAATCAAAAAATAAAAATAGAAGTAATAGATCTTTTAAAAATTGATTATTTGATTATTTTAGAAAAATCATTTTATGCAGACTTTAAGGTGAAAACATTTGATAATAGGGGTACTTGTGAATGCCTTTCTGCTTTGGCTGTAATTAGTGTATACAAGAAGACTAATCGTTTAATATTACAATATAATAATGTTAATTATGAGATATTTGAAAAAGATGGAAACAATTATTTGATACTGGATAAGCCAAAGATTATGTATAGATACAAAGATAATTACTTGATATGCTTTTATAATTGTTACTATTGGATATGTTTCAATAATTATCTAAGAAAAGATAAAAAAAAGAGAAAATATATTATTTTAGATAAAGAGAATAACATAATTTCTTGTGATGATTTTTATTTAGGTTTAATATTGAAGGAATATTTATTGGATTTAAAAACTGTAAACTATATAAAGAAAATAAGTTGTAAGGATTCTTTTAATCGAAATTTATTGGTTAAGTTAGAAAGTGTTAATTATTTATATAAATGTTATATAACAAAAAAAGAACTAGCTGCCTAGTTCTTTTTTATTAGTCTAAACGGTTGTAGAATTCAACGATTAGATTTTCATCGATTTCTTGGTTTAATTCATTTCTTTCTGGAGCACGAAGAATTGATCCTTCTTTTTTCTCAACATTGAAAGTAACGAATTTTGCAATTGATCTGTTTGATTCTAAAGATTCTTTAACTACTTGTAAGTTTTTAGATGATTCTTTTAAAGCTACTACATCTCCAACTTTTGTTAAGTATGAAGGGATGTTAACTTTTTGACCATTTACTGTAATGTGTCCATGGTTAACAAGTTGTCTGGCACCTTGTCTAGTTCTTGCCATACCCATACGATAAACGATATTATCTAATCTGCTTTCTAAGATTTTTAAGAATGCAAATCCTGTAACTTCATCAGATTTCTTAGCGTGAGCAAATAATCTTCTGAATTGTTTTTCGTTAACTCCATACATTAGTCTTACTTTTTGTTTTTCTTGTAATTGTTTTCCATATTCAGATGGTTTTTTCTTTCTATCGACACCATGTTGACCAGGTCCATAGTTTCTTTTTTGTAATTCTTCACCAGTTTCTAGAATAGAAAAACCAAGTCTTCTAGAAATTTTCCATTTAGGTCCAGTATATCTTGACATTTTTATTTCCTCCTTATGTCTTTGCACTTAAGGATCCAAATCAGTATAACAGGGTGTTGGGACAATAGTTTCGTGATGCAGCTTCACTACTTCTAGCCTTTATTCTCAACACGTTGCATACCCTTTGGACGCTGCTACCATGCTTTTCTATTGTATCTATTTATAGATACGTTGTCAACTTATTTATTTAAAATGAAAATTTATGTTAATAAAAAAGGAACCTGAGTTCCTTATTTTATGATATTAAATCCAGTTAATACAAATCCTGCGATTGCAACAACAGCAATGATCCAGTAAATGATTCTCCAATTTTTGTTTAATGTCATTGCATAAGTGTAAGCTGCTAATAGAACAGCTGCTAACAATAATGCATCACCAATAGTAGCAATTAGACCTAAACTAGCTCCAATTAATGAAAGTAGTTTACAAATTCCAGAAACTAAAAGAGCTCCAAAAGATAAAATTCCTACTAATTCTGTATTGCTTTTTCTTTTTGCCATTTTTTTATTCCTCCTGCAATAATGATAACATTTTTATTGATTTAGTAAAATGTTTTTTTTAGCATAATTTATTTTTATAAAAATAATTGAGAGTATTTAGGTGTTTTGTTATAATTAAAAATACTAAAGAGGGTGTTTGTATGTTTCTTTTAACTGGTTTAACTTTAACGATATTAGTTTTATTAATTATTTTAGTTTTAGTAATTAGCACTTATTTGATTTATCGTTTTTTGACTAGAAATAAATATTTAATGAAGTCCTTGAACAATGCTACTATGCGTTTAGAAAAGACTAACGAAAATAATTTAGAGAGTAAAGTGGCAAAGCTTAAAGCATTGAGTTCTAAAAATGAAAAGCATTTAGAATTTTATAACAAGGTTAATGATACTTATGTTAAGTTGTCGGTCTTAGATAAAGAAGACATTGAGAATGATTTAGTTATGGCTCAACAACATATCGCTAATCATGATTTGAAAACAGCTGCGGGAATTCTAAAAAAAATAAATGAAAACATTGGAATTTTAGAAAAAAATATAAAGGACTTAAATGATGGTGTAGATGCTTATTTTGTTAAAGAAACTGAATGTAGGGAAAAGATTTGTAATAGTAAAGAGAGACTTAGAAATATTAAGGATAAATATGAAGAAGAAGCAAACGAACTTGAAATTTGTAGAGCAAAGATAGATAATTTCATTGCTGAAATCGAAGAATTTTATTTAAAAATTGAAGATGATATTGATAGTGGTGAATATGATAAAGTAAATGCTGCTGTTGATCAAAATGAGATTAAAGTAGATGTTTTGGAACATTATGTAGATACTTTACCTAAAATTGTCGTTATGGGTACTGTTTTATTGCCAAAAAGATTTGAAGCTTTAAAAGAAAGATTTACGAAGTTAAAAAGTTTAGGATACCCTTTACATAACATTCCTTTTAGTGAGGAAAGAGATAGATTAGAAAAAGAATTTGTACAAATAAAGAAAGAATTAACTAATTTAAATTTTGAAAATAAAGAATATGAGTATGATTTGATTGTTAGATGTATTGATTCTTTTAATGAAAAACTTGATGAAGAAGAAAAAGCTCGACAAGTCTATGAAGAATATTCAGATAAGATTTATCATACTGCTGAGGATTTAGATAATAAATACTTAAAGATGAAAAGAGAAATGAAAAATGTTAAAGCTATTTATATTATAAGTGATGAGTATCAAGAGTTTTTTGAGTCTATTGAAGGTGATATAAATAAGATGCATTTTGCTAGGCGTGAATTCGATAATTTAGTTTTTGGAGCATTTAAACAACCTTATTCTTTGTTAAGTGATAAGATGACCGTCTTAGCACAAAGCAGTGAATTAGTTGAGAAAAAAGTAAATGAATATAGTAATTATTTGATTTCTTTAAGAGATGATAGTCAAGTGGCGTATGAATTATATGTAACTTATTCAATTGCTTTAAATGAAGTTAAAAGTAAAATTTGGCATACTAAGCACAATGTTTTAATGGAAAAATATCAAGAAAGATTTGAACAAGCAACTGAACTTTTATTTAAGTTAAGAGATATTATTCATAAGCAACCAATTGATGTAGTCAAAGGCAATGAAGTATTAATTCAGATAAAATTGGTTGTAGATAAATTACTATCAGAGGCAGAGGATGATGCTGCTAATCATCATATTGCAGAAAACGCGATTGTCTTTACTAACCAATATCGTAGTGTTTTCTCTACTGCTTCATCTGCATTAGAAGAAAGTGAAAAATATTTTGCAGTAGGAGAATTTGAGCAAGCTATTGAAACTGCTACTGATGTTTTAAAACAATACAGCCCAAAAGTTTATGAAAAATATGTAGAACAAAGGCAATAAGGAGAATTATGATTTATTTTGATTATGCTTCAACTTCTTTTGTAGAAAGTGAAGTTTTAGAAAGTTATAGTAAATTTTTAAAAGATAATTTTGCTAATGCAGATTCTTTGCATCATTTAGGAGTAATTAGCTCTAATTATTTGTCAAAAGCAAGAGAGCAAGTTGCTTCTTTTTTTGGTGTAGGTGAGGATGAAGTTATTTTTACTTCTGGTGCTAGTGAATCAAATAACCTAGCATTGAAGGGAGTTGCTTTTAAATATGCTAGTCGTGGTAAGAAAATTATTACTACTAGATTAGAACATTCTTCTGTTTCAAAGACACTAGAGCAATTAGAACAACATTTTGGATATATAATTGAATATGTTGATGTTGATGAAAATGGTAAAGTTGATTTAAAACAATTAGAAAGATTAATTGACAATCAAACTATTTTGGTAAGTATTTGTGCTATTGTGAGTGAGACAGGTCATCGATTGAATGTGGAACAAGTAGGTGAATTTTTAAAAAAATATCCAAAAGTATTTTTCCATGTTGATGCAACTCAATTAATAGGTAAGTACCAAATAAATATTGGAAATATTGATTTATTAAGTTTTTCAGCTCATAAGTTTTATAGTTTGAAAGGTGTAGGCGCTTTAATAAAGAAACATAATGTTGATTTAATACCTTTGATTTGTGGTGGAGAACAAGAAGATGGATTGCGTGGAGGAACTAGTAATGTTCCTTCAATTATGATGATGAGTAAATCTTTAAGATTAGCTTATGAGAATATGAAAAAAAGAGAAAAATATGTTGCATCTTTATATGATTATTTATATGAAAAATTGTCTTTGATTAATGGTGTTACCATAAATTCTTCAAAAGAAGGAAGTTGTTATATTTTAAATTTTTCTGTGCTTGATTATAGAAATGAAGTTTTGTTAAATGAATTTTCAAAAAAAGAGATATATCTTTCTTCTAAAAGTGCTTGTTCTTCCAAGGATAAGGGATTATCAAAAATAGTTAATTATTTGTATAAGGATGAAAGAAGGGCAATGTCTAGTTTAAGAGTTAGTTTTTCTTATCGTAACACTAAAGAGGAAATAGATATTTTCGTTCAAGAATTAATGGATATAATGAAAAGAATTAAGAGGGTGAAATAATGGAATATACTCATATTTTAATTAGATATGGTGAACTTACTACTAAGGGGAAAAACCGTAAAACTTTTATTGCAACTTTATACGAAAACATTAAAAGAAAGCTGTATATGTTTAATGGTTTAGAATATGAAAAAAACTATGATCGTATTTTTATTAAGTTAAACGGAAATAATCCTGATATTATCAAGAAAGAATTAAATTTAGTAAGTGGATTATATTCTTATTCTTTCGTGGTTAAGGTAGAAAATGATTTAGATAAAATCAAAGAGATTTCTTTGAAGTTTGCTTTAGAAAATGAAGAAAGAAAGTTTAAAGTAAAGGCACATAGAAATGACAAGAGTTTTCCTTATGTATCTGATTCTATTAATAGAGAAGTTGCAGGATATATTTTAAAAAACAGTAAATTAAGGGTTGATGTCCATAATCCTGATTTGCTTTTGCAAATTGAAGTAAGACCTGAGGGTACTTATGTTTTTGATAACGCTATTAAGGGATTGGGAGGTTATCCTTTAGGTGTTGGTGGAGAAGCAATGTTAATGTTGTCAGGTGGTATTGATTCTCCAGTAGCAGGATTTTTGATAAATAAACGTGGTCTTACTTATCAAGCAATTCATTTTGCATCACCACCTTATACTTCTGAAAAAGCTATTGATAAGGTAAAAGATTTATTGAAAAAATTAACTGTTTTTCAAAAAGAAATAAAGTTGCATATTATTCCTTTTACAGATTTGCAAGTTGCAATTTATGATAATGCTGATGAGTCTTATGCAATTACTTTGATGAGAAGAATGATGTATCGAATTTCTGATTTAGTGGCAAGAGAAGAAAAGTGTTTGGCTCTTATTAATGGTGAGAGTATTGGACAAGTTGCTTCTCAAACTTTAGAGAGTATGAACGTAATCAACGAAGTTACTACGATGCCCGTTATTCGTCCTTTAGCGTGTTATGATAAGCTTGATATTATTGATTTATCTCAAATGATTGATACTTATGAAATCTCTATTAGACCACATCAAGATTGTTGTACTATTTTTGAACCAAAAAACCCTGTTACAAAGCCAAAACTCGATAAATGTAAAGAATACGAGGAAAAGTTTGACTTTGAAAGTTTGATTGTAGAATGCGTCAAAAATCGTGAAATTATAAAAATCAAATTTGCTGAAGAAAAAGATGAATATTTATAATCTTTTCTAATCTGGGAAAACTACTCTTGGAGGTAGTAATTATGAGCAAGAAAAGAAATAATAGAAATTCTAATTGTAATAAGAGAAAAGATATTTCTCCATTAGGTAGAAAGATGATAGATTCTGTATCTAATTTGAAGGATGTTGAATTTGCTTCAGATTTAGATGAAAATTATGAAAGAAGACCTTATAACAAAGATACAAATGATTATAATTTTGTAAACAGCCCAATTGAATAAAAAAGAGCCCTTGCTGGGCTTTTTTTGTTTTTAAAAGTAATTTCATATGCGTCTTTTTTGCATTCATATAATTTTCAGTAAAATTGGGATAGTACTTTTTTTAACAGGAAAATGCTATTAGATATTAATAAATAGGAAATACTATTTTTAGGTGGTCGTATGTTTTATTTGTTATCATTTATATCTTTATTGATTATTTTATTAGTTTTAATTCTTTTAGTTCCTATTAATCTGACGCTTTCTTTAGATGGAGGAAGAATTAGAATGTTTTGGCGTAGATTTAAATTATTTGATCAAGAACTAAAAGTAATTTTAGATGAAGAAAACATTGAAAAAACAAAAAAATATGGGAAAGCATATTTAAGACTATTAACTAAGGTTAATTACAAAGAAATGAAACTTGATATAGAAGGATTGAATTATCAATATAGTATCAACCCCATGTATTATGGCTTTAGTCATAGCTTATTAGCTATTATACAATCTTATTTATCTCAATATAATGTTCCTTTGAAATACTCAGTTACTTATCAAGGAAATTCTTACATAGAATTTTTTGGAATTATCCAGGTTCATTTGGGTAGACTAATATTAGAGTTTATAAGAATTAAAGGAGGTAAGTATGAAAGAACATCCTATTAATAGATTGTTAGATGTTTCCTTAGGAAGTGTTAGTAGAATGGTTGATGTATCTAAAGTCGTAGGTCAACCAATTCAAGTTGAAGAAGGTAAAATTTTAATTCCTATTTCTAAGGTTACATTTGGCTTTGGGGCTGGAGGAAGTGAATTTGCTGCTGATTCTGGTCTTGATAAGACATATGATGTAGAGTTGGGAGATGAAATATTTCCTTTTGGAGGAGGAAGTGGAGGTGGAGTTTCCATAAATCCGATTGGTTTTGTTACGATTGATGATGGAAAAATTCAAATGTTAAGTACTCAACCAGAAGAAAGTACTTTAAATAAAATATTAGATATCGTTAATAATTTTATTAAGCCTGGTAAGCCTTAAAATCATTTCGAAAGAAATGGTTTTTTATTTTATATAATTATGGTAAAATATTAACTAATTATAGGAGGTAAATTATGGCAAAGATATTGGCTGTAAATTCAGGAAGTAGTTCCTTAAAATATCAATTATTAGAATTACCAGAAGGAAAGGTATTAGCTTCTGGTTATGTAGAAAGAATTGGACTTGTAAATCCATTTGATACATTAAAGTTCAATGGACAAAAGAATAAAATCGAATTAGATATTAAAAATCACACAGAAGCTGCAAAGAAAGTTATGGAAAATTTAATTAGTTATGGAATTTTAAAATCTTTTGATGAAGTTGATGGGGTAGGACACAGAGTTGTTCAAGGTGGAAAGTATTTTGATGATTCTGCAATTGTTGATGATGATGTTTTAGCAAAAGTTGAAGAATTATGTGTATTAGCACCTTTGCATAACCCTGCAGCACTTGAGGGATATAAAGCATTTCATGATGCATTACCTAATGTAGGACATGTAATGGTATTTGATACTTCATATCATAGAAGTGTTTCTGAAGTTAATAAAATTTTCCCTATTCCATATGAAATGACTGAAAAATATTCTATTGCTAGATATGGAGCACATGGAACTAGTCATAAGTTCATCGCAAATGAACTTGAAAGAATTACTGGTAAGAAAGGAAAATTCATCGTATGTCATTTAGGAAGTGGTGCTAGTGTTTCTGCTATTAAAGATGGCAAATGTGTAAATACATCTATGGGACTTACTCCACTTGGTGGTATTATGATGGGTACTAGAACTGGTGATATGGATCCATCTGTCGTTTTGGAAATTATGGATAAAGAAGGTTTATCTGTTGCTGAAACAAGAACTTTATTAAACAAAAAGTCAGGATTGTTAGGTATAAGTGGTTTTTCTGATGCAAGAGATGTTGAAAAGGGAATTTTAGAAGGAAATGCTAAATGTAAATTAGCTTATGAAATGTATGCTAGCAGAGTAGCATCTTATATTGGAAGTTATTTTGTAGAATTAGGTGGTTGTGATGCAATTGCATTTACAGCAGGTCTTGGTGAAAGAGCTCCAATGATGAGAAAACTGATTATGGAAAGAATTGGTGAAGCTTTAAATATCAAATTAGATGAAGAAGGCAATAAAGTCTTTGGCGATGAAGGAAGAATTTCAACAGCAGACTCTAAGATTGGTGTTTATGTGGTTCCTACAAATGAAGAATTAGCAATTGCTAAAGATGTTTGTAGATTGTTACACTTAGGTAAATAATTATGAAAAAGAATAATAAAGCTGGGTTTGTGGCTTTAATAGATTTAATCGAGCAATATGATAATATTATTCTTTTAAGGCACGTAAATCCTGATGGGGATGCTTTAGGTTCTCAATGGGGACTTGCAACTTGGATTAAAGATAACTATCCTAAGAAAAAAGTTTTATGCAAAGGAAAGATGGATTTTAGAAATGATTTTTTTCCTAAGCATGATGAAGAAATGTGCAAGAAAAAATACATTGCTATTGTTGTAGATACTGCTGGTCTTGATAGATGTGATGAAGCAGAATTAGTAGAGAAAGCTGATAAGGTAATAAAAATAGATCATCATGGTAAATATCAACTTTATGGTGATGTAATTATTCAAGATAATAAGGCTATCGCTACTGCTCAAATTATCGCTGAATATCTATTATCTAGAAAAGATAAAGTTTTATCACCTTTGTGTGCTAAATATTTAATTGCAGGAATGATGACTGATAGTGGTAAATTCTGTTATAATGATGTGAATCCAACAACTTTTTTAGTTGTATCTAAATTATTGAAAATAGGTAAATTTAATATTTCAGAAATTGCTTTACCTTTGTATACTAGAACGATAGAAGAATATCGTTACCAAAAAGAATATTTACAAAGAGTTCAGTTTGATGGAAAACTTGCTTATGCAATTATAGATCAAAAAGATTTAGATGAAATAGGTTGCACTCCCAATAGAATTAAAGAATACGTTTTCTTAATGGAAAATATTTCAGAAATTGAAGTTTGGGTGGGTGTTACTTGGTTTGCAGAAACTCAAAGATATCGTTGTAGTTTAAGATCAAAAAGGGTCAATGTTAAAAACATAGCTCACAAATATGAGGGTGGAGGACATGATAACTCTGCTGGAGCACAAGTCAAAGATTTAAAAGGATTACAAAAACTATTTAAAGATATTAAAAAAGCAATTGAGAAGTTAGGTAATTAGGCCTAACTTTTTTAGTTATAAACCATTTTATTATAAGAGGTTGTTTTAATATATATTTATACTTAAAATGCAGTTGGTGATATAAATGGATGAGATAGAAAAATTTTTGAAAAATTCTCCTGATTGTGAAGATTTGGTTTTGCTTTTATCTTTAGAAAATAAAGAAGATTTAATAGGGTTTTTCAATAGAAATGAGTTGTATAATGAGTTGGCAAGAAAGTTCTTTGAAATATGCAATTTTGATGCTTATAAAGTAGCAGAAGCAATTGATTATTGTCTATTTATGCTATTACCAAAAGAGATTATTCAAGATAATTTAAAATTGGAAAATCCTGTTCCATTGAAGTTTAAATATAAAAACTATCCTCCTTACACTGCTATGATTTTAGAGTGTATGAATAATGATTTTTATGAAGAATATGAAAATAGAAAAAACAATCCAGGACTAAAAAGATAGTGCCTCATTGTATTTACAAAATAAGTGATTGTTGTTTATAATAAATATAGATAGATAAGGGACTACTGTTGGTGAAAAGTTACTTGCTATCTTTTTTTAATATCAAGTAAATGATACTAAGTAGATAACAAGTTAAAGTTAATATGATAATTTCAAATATTATTTCTAACATAATGAACATAATACCTTTCTAGCCAAATAGAATTCTATTCTCTACTAGCAATAGTATTAAAGTCCTTATCCTCTATTACCAGTAAGAATAGTCATTCTACTGGCTTTTTAATTATATAATAATTGAAATATAAATTGGTTCCAATTTTGTCTCATCTTTATTTCAATTTTAGATAAAAAGTAGGTTTCCCTAACACTTTTATTTTATATTTGATAAAATATAAAAAAGGTATAAGGAGGAAGAGAAATGATTCATTTAAATGTACATAGTTGTTATTCTTTCCTTTCTTCTACTATTAGAATAGATTCTTATTTAGAAAGACTTGTAAAAAAACATGAAGACAGTGCAGTTTTAACAGACATAAATAACATGTGTGGTGTTATGGAGTTTATTAAAAAATGTGAAAAGAGTAACTTAAAACCTATCATAGGAATGGAAGTTTCTGTTTTTAAATATGATGCTGAATATAAAGTAATTCTTATAGCTTTAAATACCAATGGTTATTATAACTTACTTAAAATAACACCACTTCTTAATAGGGATTTAACGATGGAAAAACTTTTTGAGTATCAAGATGATATTGCTTTTATTATTCCTAGCACAAGAAGTTATTTTGGTAATGCTATTCATAAAGATGAATTAGAGGTTGCTATTAAAGAAATCGAATTTTTAAAGGAAAATATCAAACTTTTATATATTGGACTTGAAGCATATAATAAAATTGATTTGGAAGATGTTAAAACAATAAGAAATCTAAAAACAGGGGTAACATTATTAGCTTTAAATGAAGTTAATTCTTTAGAAAAAGATAATGAAACTTTATCTGTTTTAAAAGCTATTAAAGATAATAAATTAATAAGTGAAGTTAAAACAGATTTTAGCCAAAGATATTTAAAGTCAGAAGCTGAAATGGCAAAACTTTTCTTACAAGAAGAAATTGATAATACTCATAAGGTAGCATCTTTAGTTACTAAATATGAATTTTCTAGTTCTATTAAAATGATTAAATATTGTGAAAATAGTAAAGAGTTTTTAAATAGTTTAGCTTTAAAGGGATTATCTAAAAGATTAAATGGAAAGATAAATAAAGAGTATAAAGATCGTTTAGAATATGAATTATCTATTATTGATAAAATGGGGTATAATGACTATTTTTTAGTAGTGTATGATTATGTTAAGTTTGCTAAAAGTAATGATATTATTGTTGGACCTGGTAGAGGCAGTGCGGGTGGCTCTTTAGTAGCTTATGTTTTAGGTATTACTGATATAGACCCTATTAAATATGATTTGTATTTTGAAAGATTTTTAAATCCAGGTAGAACTAGTATGCCTGATATCGATATTGACTTTGAAGATAGAAGAAGGGATGAAGTTATTGAGTATCTAAAAAATAGGTGGGGAGTAAATCATGTAGCTAGTATTGCAACTTTCCAAACTATGGGAATTAAGCAAGCAATAAGAGATGTATGTAGAGTGCTTGGAACTAGTAGTTCGACGATGAATGTATTTTCAAAAAAGATTCCTACTTTAAGAGATATTTCAACAGAAAATATTTTTGAATATAGTCCTGAATTCAAAGAGTTTGTTTCTTCAAATAAGCAATATCAACAAATATTTGAATTAGCAAGAAAATTAGAGGGGTTACCAAGACAAATGTCGCTTCATGCGGCAGGTGTAATTATTTCTGATAAATCATTAGAAAATTATGTTCCTGTAGTAGTTAATGAGATAGGTTATATATGTGAGTTTGAACATGAATATTTGGAAGAATTAGGTTTATTTAAAATGGATCTTTTAGGTTTGAAAAATATCACCATTATTAATGATTGCTTACATGTTATTCATAAGACTAATCCTAATTTTAAATTACATGATATTGATTTAGGTGATGAAAGATTATATATAGGAATGAATGAGAATTTGTTATCTGGCATTTTCCAACTTGAAAGTTCTGGAATGAGAAAGGCATTACTCACTATCAAACCTACTTGTTTTGATGATGTTTGTGCAACGATTGCCCTTTTTAGACCGGGACCAAGAGATTTTATTCCTACTTATGCAGAAAGAAAGAATAGTAATGAGCCAATAAAGTATCCTGATTCTTGTTTAGAGGAGATTTTGCGTTCAACGCAAGGAATTATTATCTACCAAGAACAAGTGCTTGAGATTTGCCGAAAAATGGCTTTATTTAGTTATGGTGAGGCTGATATTTTTAGAAGGATTATTAGTAAGAAAGATTCTTCAAAGTTAGAGGAAGTTAAAAAGGACTTTATTGAAGGTGGAATTAAGAATGGTAAGAATGTTGATTTGTTAAATAAAGTATTCAACATGCTCGCTAAATTTGCGGGATATGGATTTAATAAGGCCCATACTGTCGCTTATTCTTATATTGCATGTTGGATGATGTATTTTAAACTTTATTACCCAAGTGTTTTCTTCTCTTGCTTAATGAATAATTTTGCAGGAATTTCAATGAATGATAAATTTTTTGAATATTTAGTAGAAACCAAAAAATTGGGAGTTAAAGTTATTTCTCCTTCGGTAAATTCTAAAAAAGTAGGTTTTTATAATGAAGGTGAATATATTAGGTTTGCTTTAAATCAAATCAAAGGAGTTAATTCTAATATTGTAAATGAAATAATTAAGGAGAATGTAAATCCCTTTAAGGATTACATTGATTTTGTGGTTAGAATGAAACCAAGAGGTTTAACAGATAAACATTTAGAAGCTTTAATTTATGCAGGAGCTTTAGATGAATTTGGATTAAATAGAGCAAGTATGATTGCAAGTATTGAAGTAGTAATGTCTTATGCTTCTAGAGTTGTGATTATTAATAAAGATCAATACTTAATTGATTATGATTTAGCAAGTAGACCTTTATTAAAAGTAGTGAATGAAGAAAATGATTTAGAAAAAGAAAAAGAAGTAACAGGTAGTTATTTAAGTGGTTTCCCTTTGGAAAAAGATAGAGAGAACTTAACTAAAAATGAATATAGCTTAGTAGCAAATTTACAAGACGGTAAAACTGCAAAGATAGCTGTTATGATTAGAAGTATTAAAACGATGAAAGATCGTAAAGGAAATGTTATGGCTTTAATTAAAGCTAGTGATGAATCAGGTGATATTGATTTGACTTTATTTGCCTCATCTTATGAGAATTTAATTAAAGAACTAGATGTAGGGGATTACGCTTATATTGTAGGTAAAGTAGAAGTTAGAGAAAGAGTTACAATGATTATTGATAATGCTAAAAGAATCAGGAGGAAGTAGAATGAAAAAATTAGTCTTAATAGATGGAAATTCCATGTTATTTAAAACATATTATGCAACAGCTTATCAAGGGGCTAATATCATGAGAAATCATGAAGGTATTCCTACTAATGCTGTCTATGGTTTTATTAATGTTATAAAAAAACTTATGGACTCTTCTAAACCCGATTATGTGATGGTTGCTTTTGATACTGATAAGAAGACTTTTAGACATCAAGAATTTAATGTTTATAAAGCAGGTAGAAAAGATGTGCCAGAAGAATTACTAGTCCAATTTCCTATCGTTAGGGAATATTTGGATTTAGCAAATATCAAAAGATTTGAAATTGCAGGATACGAGGCAGATGATATTATTGCGACAATGGCTCGAATTGGAAGCGAACAAGGATTAGAAGTAGAAGTCTATTCTTCTGATAAGGATTTATTGCAAGTAATTGACGATAATGTAACAGTTTGTATGACAAGAAAAGGTGTTACAGAGATTGAACGAATGACTCCTGAAGCTTTGATGGAAAAATATAGTATTTCTCCTTCCCAAATTCCTGATTTAAAAGGGCTTATGGGAGATCCAAGTGATAATATTCCTGGTGTTAATGGAATAGGAGAGAAAACTGCGATTAAATTACTAGTAGAATATAAAACGGTCGAGGGAATTTATGAAAACCTTGATTCTATTAAAGGCGCCTTGCATGACAAATTAGAAAAAGATAAAGAGATGGCTTTTTTATCTAAAAAAATTGCTACGATTTATAAAGATGTATCTTTACCTTTTGGTGTTTATGATTTAGACAACAAATATGGAATAAGTGAAAAACTAAATGAGTTCTTTAAAAAATATGATATGCATAGTTTTGTTAAAAGAATAGAACAAAAAGATGATGAGACAAACATTGATTTAAGTGGTAAAGTTCCTTATGAAATGTTTGATAGAAGTGTTTCATTGGTTGTTCATTTAGATAATCCAAATTATCATAAGGCTAATGTCTTAGGTTTCGCTATTAGTGATGGATTTAAATCAGTTTATTTAGATTCTTTTGCTTTGCAAGATGATAAGTTTGTAGAGTTTTTAAAAGATAAACAAAAAGAAAAATTTGGATATGATGCTAAAGAGTTTATCAATAGTTTAGTAAAATATGGAATTAGAGTGGATGGTTTTACTTATGATTGCTCAGTAGCTTCTTATTTGATTGATCCTAGCTTGAATAAAGAAAAAGGTCGAGTATTCAATAAATGTGGTTATTATTTGCCTGTAATTGATAAAAAATCTAGTGAAGAAGAAGTCAAAAAGCATTATTGTTTAATGGCTAATTATGTTTTTAAAACAAAAGATAAATTGCTTGAATTATTAAAAGAAAATGAGCAATTAGAATTATTCTATCAAATAGAAATGCCTTTGGTTTTTGTTTTAGCAAAAATGGAAAAACAAGGTGTTAAAGTAAATAAAAATATTTTAATTGAACTTGGCAATAAATATAAAGATATTATTAGTGATATAGAGAATAGAATTTATGATTTAATTGGAAGGAAAATTAATATTTCTTCTCCTAAACAAGTAGGAGACATCTTATTTGATGATTTAGGTTTACCTCATAATAAAAAAAGGAGTACCTCAAGTGAAGAATTGAAGAAGATAGAAAATTTTCATCCTGTGATACCTTTGATTTTAGAATATCGTAAGTACTCTAAGATTGTATCTACTTATACAGATGGATTAATTCCTTATGTTAATGATAATGGCTTAGTTCATACTATTTATAATCAAACATTAACTCTAACAGGAAGACTATCTTCCAGTGAACCTAACTTACAAAATATTTCTGTTAGAGATGAAGTAGGAAAAGAAGTTAGAAAAGCTTTTGTAACAAAAAGTGATGATAATGTTTTCTTGAGTTTAGATTATTCTCAAGTAGAACTTAGAGTTTTAGCAAGCATTGCAAAAGATGAAAATATGATTAATGCTTTCAAGCATGGTATTGATATTCATACTAATACCGCTGCTAATGTCTTTGGAATTAACCCAGATGAAGTAACATCTAATGAAAGAAGAAGTGCGAAAGCCATCAATTTTGGCATTGTTTATGGTATTTCAGACTGGGGACTTTCTGAACAAATAGGAATTGCTCCAAAAGAAGCTAAAATGTTTATAGAAAAGTATTTAGAATCATTTCCTGGTATAAAGAAATATATGGAAGATATTGTAGAACAGGCTAAAAAAGATGGATATGTAACTACTTTATTGAATCGAAAAAGATTTGTTGAAGAATTAAGTTCTCCAACATATATGATAAGAGAATTTGGTAAAAGAGTAGCAATGAATACCCCAATTCAAGGAACAGCCGCAGATATTATTAAGATTGCAATGATTAGAGTTTATAAAATGTTAAAAGAAAAGCAGCTTAAAACAAAAATGATTATGCAAGTACACGATGAACTTATATTTGAAGTACCAAAAGATGAGTTAGATATTGTCATTCCTCTTATTAGTAAAGAAATGGAAAATGCTTTAGAATTAGAGGTTGATTTAAAAGTAGAGTATGGTTATGGCTCTAACTGGTTTAATACGAAGTAGGTGAAATTATGCCAGAGTTACCAGAGGTAGAAACTGTTAAAAAAGTATTGCTTAGTTGGGTTAAAGATAAAAAGATAACTAATGCCTATATTTATCATTTAGGAATTATTGAGGACTTAACTTGTATTAAAGGAGAAACCATTTTAGATGTAACTAGATACGGTAAGAATTTGATGTTTGTCTTGGATAATTATGTTTTAACCTCTCATTTAAGGATGGAAGGAAAATATTATTATGCTAAGAAAGAAAAGGGAATCAATAAAGATGGTAAGATTAATTTTAAATATGAAGGTAAAGAAGATCTGTCTAAAATAAGAAAACATACCCATGTTATTTTAGAATTAGATAATAATGATTTGCTTCTTTATCATGACGTTAGAAAGTTTGGTAAAATGCATCTTTATGATAAAAATAAATTTAATATTTCTTTACTAGGAGTAGGAAAAGAACCTTTTGATATGGAAGTAGATGAATTGTTTAATGTTTTGCAAAGGAAGAAAAATCCTATTAAGGAAGTGTTGTTAGATCAAAGTGTAATGTCTGGAATTGGAAATATTTATGCAGATGAAATTTGTTTTAAATGTGGTTTCTTACCTACTAAGGATGCATCATCTTTAACTAAAAAAGAAGTAGAGAATTTAATAAAAGTAGCTAGAAGTACTTTACTAGATGCAATTCAAGATGGAGGTTCTACCATCAAAAGTTATCATAGTGGAAATGGGGTAGATGGTCTTTTTCAAACGAAATTACTGGTATATGGAAGAAAAGGAGAACCATGTTCTAAATGTGGTAATCCTATTACCAAAATAAAATTAAAGGGTCGTGGAACTTGTTTTTGCACCTTTTGTCAAAAGTAGTTTATTTATATTAAATAAAAATGTATAATCAAAAAGGAAGTTTGAGGTGTTTTAGATGGAGCAAAGAAAATTAGTTTCGTATGATAAATATATTATACGATTAGCAAGCTATATTACTGACTATGATCGTATTGTTTTAACTCGCTTATACCAACCTTTATGTGGTAGCAGTGCTTTAGCAATGTATTTCACACTTCTTACTGAGGCAAAAGATAGATATTTATCTGATATAGCAACTCATCAGAGGCTTTTTGAAGTAATGCAATGCACGATAAAAGAATTTGAAAAAGATCGTAAAACTCTTGAAGCTTTAGGGTTACTTAAAACATATTTTTCTACTACAGAAACAAAGACCTCTTTTTATTATTATGAAATATATGCTCCTTTAAGTGCTGATAAATTTTTAAGTCATGTTTTATATGGAACATTATTAAAACAAAGACTAGATGCAAAAACATACAAAAGTACTAAAGACTATTTTACAATGAATAATCATATTGAAGGTCATAAAGTAGACATTAGTGTAGGATTCAATGATATATTTAAAATCAATTTAGATGATACTGATTCACTGAAGGATGTTTTAAGTTCTGATTTAGTCGATTTAAAAAAGAAAACTGTAAAAATCAATTCTTCTTTTGATATTGCAATTTTCAAAATTTGTTTGCAAAACAGACAAATCAAAAGTGAAATTTTAAATGAAGAATTAATTAATACTATAGATATGATGGTTTCTTTATATGGACTTAATGAAGAAGAAATTTCTGATATTTTACAAACTTGTATTCATTCAAATGGTTTAAGACAATATGTTGACTTAATGAAATTTAAAGATAAGTGTTATAACAATAGAAGACTTATCGATAATAACTTAAAAATGATGAGTGAATATGTTGAAAAACAACCTAAAAATAGAACAAAAAAAGAAATGTGGGAAGAAATGTCACCATATGAATTTTTACAATTTAGACAAAATGATATACCTCCTACTCAAACTGATATGAATTTAATTGATGAAATTAAAAGACAAACATCCTTGCCTAACCCAGTCATCAATGTCTTGTTGGATTTTGTTTTACTTAAGAAAGATAATAGTTTACCTAAAAATTATGTCTTAACTATTGCTAGTGATTTACTAAGAAGTGGAATTGGTGATGCAATAGAGGCAAGCGAATATTTAAAAAATAAAGGTAAGAAAATTGATAATAAGCAAAAAGAACTTGAAAAATATAGCAAAGATGCTTTCGTGGAAGATAATGCTGATACAATGCAAGAAATAGAGAGATTAAGACAAGAGTATGCAGCAAAACGAAAGGAGAAGAATAATGAATAAAGTTAATTTTTCATGGAATTTGAATTCTAAAAAATTAGATAAAATGAAAAGTTCTATTGCAGATGAACTTTTATCTGATCCTGATATTTTAAAAATCGTTCAAGATTTAAAAATGAGTCAAGAAGAAATTGATCGCTATTTAGGATGGTTAGTTTCTTTTCATGATACTTTGCAAGTTTGTAAAAATTGCAAAGGAATCAATAAGTGTCAAAATGAGTTTAAAGGAGTAGTTCCTTATATTGAAAGAAAAGAAGGAGAATTAGTTCAAAACTATAAACCTTGTGAACTTTTCTACAAGAATAGTAAATATGTAATCAAAGATTTCAGTGGAATCTTTGATGATGCAAGTTTATTTAATATTAGAACAACTGGAAATTTAGGCAAACTTGTAGTAAAAATGTTTTCTTATTTAAATAATAATGAGCAAAAAGGATTTACCTTAATTGGGAAATCTGGAAGTGGAAAAACTTATGCAATGGCGGCTTTAACTAATGAATTTGCAAAAAATGGTGTTAGAGTGGCTTTTGTGGATACCAAAAAATTGGTAAAAGATTCTAAACAAATGTTATTTAACAAAGAAAAATCAGCGTATGAAGACTTATTAAATTCTTTATATGAAGTCCCTGTTTTAGTCTTAGACAATTTAGGAGATGAAACAAAATCTGAATGGTCAAGGGATGAATTATTAGGAACAATTTTTACAACTAGAAATAAAAATAATCTACTAACTTTTGTAACTAGTAAATATGAATTATCTGAACTATTGACATTGTATTCTTCATTTAAAACCGGAAGTGGATATAACGCTAATAAATTAATGGCAGATACTTTCATGGATAATTTAATTGAGAGTTGTCCTTTATTTGGAAAAATATAGGAAGATTTAAGTAATCTTCCTTTTTTTTAATCAATTTGTTATAATAAAAAAAAGGGTGATAATATGAAAAAACATTATTCTCCTGATAATTTACCTGCAACTTTAGCTCCTATTAGAATTAGATATGGACAAGAAGTTGGCATTGAAGAAGAATGGAAAAAAATAATAAAAGAAGTATTTAAAAAGATTTAGTTTTGCTAAATCTTTTTTATATAAAAAAAAGTAACTTTCGTTACTATCTTTTATTAATGATCGATGTCTAAAGTTTCGACAACTTCGTAATTTTCTTTTTCGACTTGTTCTTTTCTAGTACTTAAATAATAAGTTAATACATAGTAACCAGAAATAATTGTAGAACAAGCAAACATTGCTCCAATGAATAAAGGTCCAATGATGAAGAAGATGGTAGCAAGTACTGCCCATACTCCTGTTAATACTAATGATGATGTAAAGTCTTTTTTATTGTTAATTTCCATAATTGTTTCCTCCTAAACTATTTGTTCATTAAATAATCATATCTAGATTCTAAATCGATTTTTGAATTGCTATCACTATATGCTGATACTGGAGTGAATTCGTCGTATGCTTTGTCGTAGAAAGAAGCATCTTTTGTAATTTTGATTTCAACTCTATTATTTTTATAGTATGCAAGTTTTCTTTCTCTTAGGCATTTGTATGAAAAATATCCAAATGCTAGAACTAGACTAAAGGTAACAAAATATGTATAGAACCATGCAATACCATTAGCAGTGAATTTTTGATATGTACTAAATATAGTCATAAATAATGAACTATTTGATAATGAGGACCATCCATAATATTTGTATAGTTCAATTGTTGACCAACTTAAACAAGCTAAATAGCCAATGACTATAAAAGAAATACTTAAAATTTTACCTAATTTATTTTTCATAACGATCACCTTACGATATCTATTATATAGATATCTTTATCAAAATGCAAATCATTATTTTTTTGCGTGGAAAATTTGGTTTTTTTCTCTCCAATTTTTGTAACCAATGATAGATGATAATAAACAGAATGTAGACATAAATGTGATTAAGAAGTTGCCTACTGCAACGTACATAAATATAGTTATTAAATATTGTAATATCCACATTATCCATTGCTCCTGATATCTTAGCATCATAAATATGTATGCAAATAGACTGCTAACTGTGGAACCAGCATCTAGAATTGTGTTTATGCCACCTAATGTCTTTAATAAATAAGCATAGAAAATTGTTATTATTAAAGTTAAAGAACATAGTAAATACTTTGTTTTAATAGTTAAAGAACGTGATTTTACAAGTTTTGTTTCATCTAAATTTTTATTCCAACTGAAATAAGATATAATAGTTATTGGAGTGGAGATAAATAAATAAAATGATGCATCACCATAATACTTAGTTTTGTAAGCAATATAGACATAAAATAAGTCGGAAATTAATTTGATTATAATTGAGAAAAAATTTCTTTTGGTTAATAGCAATATGCACGTAATTTCTAAAATAACAGAGGTGTAATCTAACCAGTTTAAATTTAAAGTGATAGTAATTAATGTTAAAAGAAAAAGGATTACTATATACAGGATTGATATTTTTTTATTCATAATGTTCCTATTAAATTAAACTTTCAATAACTCTATGAAGTAGCATACTGCCTTGATAGGTTGTTTTTAAATTGTTATTTTCAATTATAATTAATTTTTCTTTTAATAACTTATCTATCTTTTCTCTTTTAGTTTTTATAAATTCTTCATTAAATCTATGTTGGTAATCTAACATATTTATTCCTTGATCTAATCTTAAATTTAACATGATATATTCGAATTTTTCATCTTCTTTATTAATAATATCCATAGTCTTTTTATTTACTCCTTTTAAGTAATTTGTTAGGTTTTTGGTGTTGGTATATCTAATATTATCAACATAGCCACTGGCTGATAATCCAATTGCATAGTAACAATTGTCCAACCAATAAGTCTTATTATGTTGTGATTCAAATCCTGGTAAAGCAAAATTGGAAATTTCATATCTTTTGTAGTTATTATCTTTCAATTTTTCATAGATAAAATCATACATTTCTCTTTGTAAACTATCCTCGGCTTCTTTATGATTTTGTAAATATAATAGGGTGTTTTCTTCAATTAAAAGAGAATAAAAAGAAAGATGTTTTGGACCTAATTCAATGGCCAAATCTATATCGTGATTTATTGTTTCTTTTGTTTGAAATGGAATAGCATAGATAAAATCAAATGAATAGTTTCTAATATTGTATTTGTTTAAATTATTTACAACTTCCTTTACCATTTGATAATTGTGTTTTCGATTTAATAATTTGCATAGTTTTTCGTCAAATGTTTGAATTCCTAGACTAATTCTATTTATTCCATATTTAGCTAACAATTTTATTTTTTCTTCTGATAAATTTTCAGGATTAGCTTCAATACTATATTCATAATTTTTTTCTAGTTTAATGGAAGAAAACATCTTTAGTAATTTTTCTAGTTGCATAATGTTTAATGAAGAAGGGGTACCTCCCCCAATATAGATAGTTTTTAATGATTCAATATTAAAAGAAGATAGTTCTTGTTCTAGTCTTTCTAGATAACTATCTACAATGTTTTCTTTATAAAATATTTTGGTAAAATTGCAGTAACTGCATATATGCTCGCAAAAAGGAATATGGACATATAAAGATTTAGGTTTACTATTCATTTTCTTTTTCATCTTTCAACGTTTCAGTTTTAATCATTTTTTGTAAACGATTATTTTCTTTTGAATATTCAGAGTAGTCTATTTTTAAAATGTATTTTTTTATTAAAACTACTATTCCAATTATTGCTGCACATGTTAATAAAATATAAATCATAAATTACTCCTTGTTTTGTTCTATTGCCTTAACTAGTTGATCGGTACAAGAACTTGGTTTATTACCACATTTATTTCCTTTTAGTTTGCTAATAACATAATCAATATCTTGTCCCTCTAAAAGTTTTGATATTGCTAATAGATTACCAGGGCATCCGCCTTCAAATTTTATGTTATAGATTTTATTGTTTTCTAAATCAAAGGTGATTTTTCTACTACAAATTAATTTTTCTGTTTGATATTCAACATGTTTCATATTTAACACTCCTCGGCACGAATATATAGACTACTAGGTAGTCTTTCTAATAATGATTTTACCACCAATGATAATAGATAACCAGTTATGAAATTAGCTATTAACAAAACTGGTAAGTAGGAAATCATATAAATGTTGTTGTAGATAAAGCAAACTGCTAATATTTGTCCTAAACCATGAAATAAAGAACCTATAATAGAAAGACTTAAAACTGATGCTTTAGTTAACTTATATATTAATATAACCATTATTGCAGATAATAAGGTCCCTGTCAGTGATAGGAAAAAAGCAGTGCTAAATATTCCAGTTCTTAAAATACCAACGATAAGCACTCTAAATAAACCAAAGGTAAAGAAATCTTTGGTTCCCCAAAATGCTAAAACTATTAGTCCCACTGCATTAGCTAATCCTAGTTTGACTCCAGGAAACATAAATGGAATTGGTATTAAGCTTTCAATGTAATGGATAATCACTGATACTGCTAAAAGCATAGCAAATCTAACTAATTTTTGTACTCTTTTTGCTTCCATATTATGCACTCCAATCCGTATCAGAAGGTGCATAACCTTCAATTACTACCATCACGTGATTCGGTAAACAAACAACAGGAAAGCCAGGTCTATCTTCCCATCCTACTTTTGAGCAGATGTTATATTTAGAAGTTTCTTCTGCAACTCTAAATTTTCCATTTTTAGTTTCTATTTTCATATCTGCTTGCAATGCAGGATACTTTTTCTTTTCCATTGTCCATAATTCATTAACATTTAATTTCATAGAATAGACAATTCTGTTTTCATAATAAATGTTAACGTTATTACTTCTATTATTGTTACTGATAATGATTGATGTTACAGATACCGCAATTATTAGTAGAAGACTAACAACGATAACAACAATATCGGTTTTATTTCTTTTTAGATTCATGTTAGTCCTCCTTTTAATCTTGTTTATTATAACCTATTTTTGACTATCATACAATGAGACTATTTAAAATTTTTATGTCCTAATTATTAATAAATAATTAAATAGACTTTAAATAGTTGAAATGGTATAATTAGCAACAAGAGAGGTGAAGCTAGTGGAAGCACAAAAAATTGAAGTAGGATCACTTTATGACGCATGGGTTAATGATGCTAGTGTAAAACTAGATAAGAAAAATTTCTTTAAACTAGTTGATGCATATATTGCTGAACAAGAAAAAGAAATTTGCGGAAAATGTGTTCCTTGTCGTGATGGAATTCCTCACATTAGAGCTTTATTTAAAGAAATTGGTGAAGGAAATGGATCAGACGAAAAAGTTTTAGAACTTGAAACTTTAATTAGAAATTTACGTTCTTCTAGATGCACAATAGGATTAAGTGTTGGTAAAAACCTTGAAGTTATTTTAAATAATAACTTTGAATTACTAGCACCAGTTAAGGAGGGTAAAGATGGCAAATAAAATTACTATCAATGGTAAACAATATAGTTTTACTAAAGGCCAAACTATTTTAGATGTTTGTCGTGCCAATGAAATTTATGTTCCTACATTGTGTTTCTTAAAAGACATTAATGAAGTAGGGTTCTGTAGAGTATGTGTAGTAGAGGTTAAAGGATCAAAGGATTTAGTATCATCATGTAATACTAAAGCAAAAGCAGGGATGGAAGTTGTAACAGATTCTGAACAAGTTATTGAAAGTAGAAAGACTACTTTAAAACTTTTAGCAGAAAATCACAATTTTGACTGTGTTCACTGTCCTAAGTTTGGAAAATGTGAATTCTTAAAAGTATTAACTGAAAACAAAATCAGTATAGCTCCTTATAGAAATAACCCAGGAAGACATACTGAAAGAATTGAAGGTATAGGAATATGCCAAGATTTATCTAAATGTATTTTATGTAGAAGATGTGTATCTGTATGTGCAAAGATTTCTTCTACAAAAACATTAAAATTTAGAGATGCAAATGGACTTGATCCAATTGTAAGTCCAAATCCTGGATTTACATTTGAAGATGCTGGATGTATTGATTGTGGACAATGTATTAAAGAATGTCCAACAGGAGCATTATATGAGACAAGTCATATTGAAAGAGTTAAAGATGCATTGGCAGATCCAAAGAAATTTGTTGTGGTACAAATGGCTCCAGCAGTTAGATCTGCACTTGGAGAAGAATTTGGATTCCCAATTGGAACACCAGTTAAAGATATCCAAGGAAAAATGTATCGTGCATTAAATGATTTAGGATTTGATGATATCACTGATACTAACTGGGGTGCTGACTTAACAATTATTGAAGAAGGTACAGAATTTATAAATAGATTAACAAAAGGAACTGGACCATTACCAATGTTTACATCTTGTTCACCAGGATGGATTAGATACATTGAACAATATGCTCCAGAATTCTTACCAAATCTATCATCTGCAAAATCACCACATATGATGGTTGGAGCTATGATTAAATCATATTATGCAGAAAAGATTTTAAAGAAAGATCCAAAAGATATTTATGTAGTATCTATTATGCCTTGTACTGCTAAAAAGTATGAAATTGCTAGACCAGAAATGGAAAATGATGGATATAGAAATGTTGATGCAGTTTTAACTACTAGAGAATTAGCAAAAATGATTAAAGAAAAGAAAATTGATTTTGCTAAACTAGAAGATTATAAACCAACGTCTCCATTAGCAGAGTTTACAGGAGCTGGAACAATCTTTGGTGCTACTGGTGGAGTTATGGAAGCTGCTTTAAGATCTGTATATGAAATTGTTACAGGTCAAGACTTACCAAGACTTGAATTTGAGGGTGTAAGAGGAGCAACATCAGATGATGCTGCTAAAGGTAACATCAAAGAAGCAAGCGTTAAGGTTGGAGACACAACAGTTAATGTTGCTGTAGTTCACGGTGGAGCTGCTATTAAAGAAATGATTAACATCTTAAAAGAAGGTAAAAAACAATATCATTTCATTGAATTCATGGGATGTCCTGGAGGATGTGTAAATGGTGGAGGTCAACCATTCGTTAAAGATGAAGTTATGAATAGATTTGAAGTAGCAAGACGTCGTGCTAAGGCTTTATATGATCAAGATGCTGCTGATACACCACTTAGAAAGTCTCACAAGAATGCTTCTGTGTTAAAAGCATATGAAGATTTCTTAGGTGAACCAAATGGTCATACAGCTCATAAATATTTACACACTACTTATAGTGAAAAGAAAAGTAACAATGCTTAAGGAGGAAAAAAGAAAAAATGGCTTTGAGTGAAAACATGTTCTCACCATCTGTTGTCTATATTCCTCTTACTGATGCAAAAGCAAAACTTGCTTCAGTAAAAGTTGAGGTTGGAGCAAAAGTACAAGTTGGAACTTTAGTTGCTGAAAAATATTTTGGAAAAGAAAAAACTCCTGTATTTAGTTCAGTAAGTGGTAAAGTTGTTGCTTTTGAAAATAGAGTAGATGTAGATGGAAAAGAAGTTAGTCATATTGCTATTGAAAATGATGGTAAATATGATGTAGAAAAAACATTAAGTGCTTTAAAAGATGGCGAATCTTTAAAAGAAAAATTAAATAGTTTAGGTATTAAAGATATTGATAATGCAGGTGTATATACTGGTTTACATTATGAAGATGTAAAAGCTATATATATTGATGCAATTTATCCAAATGAATTAGTTTTAAGACCTAAATATGAAGTTTTAAAAGAAAGAGCAGAAAAAGTTGTTTCTACTGCTGAAAAATATGCAAAAGAAGTTGGAACAGTTGCTTATTTAGTTGTAAGTAATAAAATCCCTGTTGATGTATATAAATTATTAGAAGAAACGACAGCTAAAACTGAAAATGTTAAACTTTTAAAACAAAAATATTGCATTGGATGGCAATACAAACTAGTCAAGAAAAAGACATCTGTTGAATTAGAAATTGGTAAATTTAAAGGTGTTGTATTAGTTAGTATTTCTGCAATGGCTAATGTAGCAGATGCTATTCAATATGGTTTGCCTGTAGTTAAAAAAGGTGTTACTATTTGTTCTGAATTTGATGGATGTAAATTCGTTGAAGTTCCAGTTGGAACACCTATTGCAGATTTGATTGAAACTGATGAAAGAGTTGTAATTTCTGCAGGAAACATTATTTCTGGTAAAACAATTGTTTCTGATTCTACAGTAGTATCAACTTCTGTTTATTCATTAAATGTTGTTAGACCATTATGTTTAGAAAAAGAAGATTGTAATAGATGTGGACTTTGTAATGATGTATGTCCAGTTGGGATTCTTCCATCAGAAATCATTTTTGCTGATAATTTAGCAGATGAAGAAAAATTAAATACATTACACTTAGATAAGTGTATTGAATGTGGTAAATGTTCTTATGTTTGTCCAAGTAGAGTAAATGTATTAGAAAGGGTAAGACGTGCTAAGCGTCGTTTACAATAGGAGGTAAAATAATGGAATTAGTTAAACAAAAATCTCCTCTTGTAAGAAGCGAGAACTCTCATTTATTGAAAACATTCATCTATTTAGGTGGATTAGTAGCAGTTTTAATTGCTAGTTTACTTATTAGAGTATTTACAGTTGAAGCACCTGAAGGAGTATATAGTAATATTGGAGTATTTACAGTTGGAAATATTCTAATGGTATCATTAGCTTCTATGGGAACAGCAGTCGTTGTAGAATACCTATATAACTTATCTAACAAAGAAAAACATAAATTATCTAGTTACTTAAATAGTATTGCTATTGGTCTTACAATTGCTTTATTGTTACCATTAGCTACTAGAATTTATCCTGCAATTGTTGCAACAGTTGTAGCAGTGTATTTAGGTAAACTTATCTATGGTGGAGAAGGACATTCTGTATTTAATCCAGCTGCTATGGGTGTATGCTTTGCTGCTATTAGCTGGTTAAGTGGTGCTGTTAATAAAATTACTGATTTTATTGGAGCTGAATATCCTTTAACATCAATTACAAATTTAATTAATGGAACAGGAAGTAGTATAGCACTTTCTTCTACTACATTATTATTAGGAAATTATTCTGATGTTGCCATTGGAGTAAGTAGTGCCTTAGTATTAGGCGTTATCTTAGCAATCTTTATTGCAACTAAAGTATCTGATTGGAAATTATCAGTAACTTATATCGTATCATGTGCTTTAATTACCGTTTTAGCACTTGCTATGAATGGATGGAAAATTGGAGATGTAAGTGGAACAGAATTCTTAATTGCTAACTTATGCTCAGGAATGATTATGTTTGTAGCAACTTTCTTATTCTGCGATACTGGATCAACTCCATCTGTAAAAGAGGCAAAATTCATTATTGCAACATTGGTTGCTGTAATGACTATGGCTATTAGATTTATTGGAACATATACAGAAGCAAATTTATATATTCTTCATTGTGGTGAATTATTTGCTTTATTAATTGGTAATATGTTATCACCATTAATTAATAGCATTTATACAAAATCTAATAAGAAAACATTACTTGTTAGCTTAGGAGTATGTGTACTTCTAGTTGTAGCAGCAGGATTAGGATTTGGAGGTGCTTTATAATGAAAAAATATTTAAAAGCAGTTTTAACTCTAGTTCTAGTTGTTACTATTTCAACAGTACTTGTTTGGGGAGTAAATGAAATTACTGCACCAATCATTGAAGAAAGAGGTTCTGCTGGTGCTGCAAAAGCTTACTATGCTTTGGTAAATGATGATGCAGCAAAAGGTACAGACATTACTGACGATTTATCAGGACTTGATGCAGCAGGAATTAAATCAGTTATGAAACTTGAATTATCTGATGGAACTATTGCATATGGTATGCAAGTAGAAGCAACTGGATATCATAGTGGTTTAATTTATGCTACAGCAGTTAATATGGAAACTAAAACATTCTACGGAATTTCAATTATAGCTAATGAAGAAACTGCAGGATATGGTAAGACATTACTTGCAGAGCCTGCATTCCTAGCTTATTTTGAAGGTTTATCGTTAGAAGGTGCTATTGATGTTAAAAATTCTGGAACTGATATGACTACAGTCGCTTCTAAAACAACAAAAGGTATGACAACCAGTATCAATGCAGTTGCTGCATTTGCACTAGCAAATTTAGGAGGTGAAGCATAATGGCTGAAGAAGAAAGAAAAGTTGCTAAAAAATCAACTACTCCTGCTAAAAAGACTACTGCTAAGAAAACAACAAGCAGTACAACTAAAAAAGCAGCTAAACCAGCATCTGCTTCTGCAGTTCCTGTAAAAGAAAAACCGGTAGCTAAAAAAGTTGCTAGACAAAATACAGAAACTACTTCATTGAAAGATAAAGAAGTTGTATTAAATGAATTACCTAAGGCAAAAGCTAAAAAAGAAAATAATAAAAAAGGGCCTTCATTCTTTAAGGTATTGGTAAACGGAATATTAAAACAAAACCCTGTGTTTATTGGTTTATTAGGTTTGTGTTCTTCACTAGCTCTTACTACTAATCTTACTAATGCTATCGGTATGGGTGGTAGTGTAATATTTGTATTAACTTTATCTAACTTAGTTATTTCATTGCTTAGAAAACTTGTACCAGATGAAATCAGAACTCCAATTTTCATTGTTGTTATTGCTTCATTTGTTACCGTTGTTCAATTAATCTTAAATGCATTTATTCCTGATCTTTATACAAGCTTAGGAGCATTCCTATCTTTAATCGCAGTTAACTGTATAATTTTAGGAAGAGCAGAATCATTTGCTTCTAAGAATGGACCAGTTAGATCAATTGCTGATGGACTTGGAATGGGTATTGGATATACTTTAACTCTTACTGTTTTATCTTTAATAAGAGGTATTATTGGAAGTGGAACTATCGAATTCTTTAGTTTTAGTGTTAGAGTTTTACCAGCTTCATTTACAATTGCTCCACTAACAACTGCAATGGGTGCATTTATCGTCTTTGCGATTTTATTATCATTAATTAATAGATATAAATTCTATAAAGAAGATAAAGCAAAAGAAAACGAGGTGAATAAATAATGTTTAGTATTATATTTTCAACTTTATTTATTAACAATATCATCTTAAATAAGATTATCGGTATGTGTCCATTTATTGGAGTATCTACAAAAAGAAAAAATGCCTTATCTATGGGTATGGCAGTAATCTTTGTTATCGTATGTAGTTCAGTTATTTCTTGGGCATTATATAACTATGTTCTAGTACCTTATGAATTAACATATCTAACAACTATTATCTTTATTCTAGTTATCGCATCATTCGTTCAACTCGTTGAAATGGTTGTAAAAAGATTCTCACCTGGATTATATTCAACATTAGGAATTTATTTACCACTTATTACAACTAACTGTGCAGTTTTACAAGTAGCTAATGATGTTACTTTGAGTTTAGGATATGGAATTGGTAATACAATAGTTTATTCACTTGGTGTATCCTTAGGATTTACTATGGCTATCTTCTTATTCTCTGCAATAAGAGAACAATTAAATGGAGCTCCAATTAAAAGACATTATAAAGGTGTTCCAATTGCCTTTATGACTGCATTTGCAATGGCTCTTGCTTTCTTAGGATTTGGAGGTATGGCATAATGAAAACATTAATAGTTTTAATTATCTTAGCAGTAGTTCTATCAGGAGTACTTGCATTTGCATTATCTTTTGCTTCAACTAAGCTTGAAGTTAAAGAAGATCCAAGAATTAAAGATGTAACAGCTATGTTACCTAATGCTAACTGTGGTGCATGTGGTAACCCAGGATGTAAAGGTATGGCTGAATCACTTCTTGCAGGGGAATCTAAATTAACTCAATGTAAACCTGGAACTCAAGAAATGAGAGAACAAATTGCTGAATATATTTCAACCCATCCTAATGAAGATGGCGAAATTACTAAAGTAAAATGGTAATATGAAAACTCCTTGTAAAAGGAGTTTTTTTAATTGTCAAATATGTTATAATATTAACGGTGGTATTTAGTGATAGAAGTCAGGGGAATTACTAAAATCTATAAGAAAGGGAAAAGACAAAAATCAGTTATTGACAATGTCAGTTTTACTCTTGATGAAAATGGTTTTGTTTTCATTGTAGGTAAAAGTGGATCTGGTAAATCAACATTGCTGAATTTGATTGGAGGCCTTGATAATTTTGATAGTGGCGAAATTATCTCTAGTGGGCATAATTTATCTTCTTTCACAAAAAAAGATTTTGATGATTATCGCAATTCTTACATTGGTTTTGTATTCCAAGAGTTTTATTTATTAGATCAGCTTACTGTCAAAGAAAATGTTAAATTGGCGTTAGAATTATTACAAGAAGAAGATGATAATTTAATTATAGAAACTTTAGAAAAAGTAGGGATTGCTGAGTTAGCAGATAGATATGGTTATGAATTAAGTGGAGGTCAAAAGCAAAGAGTTGCAATAGCAAGAGCTTTAGTTAAGAAACCTAAAATTATTTTAGCAGATGAGCCAACAGGCAACTTAGATAGTAAAAATGCTGAGTTAGTTTTAGAATTACTTAAGGAAATATCTAAGGAAAATCTAGTAGTCATTGTTTCTCATAATATGGAAAGTGCTCATAAATATGGTGATCGTATTATTGAACTTGGTGATGGAAAAGTTGTTAAGGATGAAATAAAGGAAAAAAATTATAGTAATGAACTTGAATTTAAAAATGAGATTCTTACACTTCCTTATTGCAAAGAATTAAATGAAGAAGAATTAAAACTGGTAAATAAAAATTTGAAGTCTGGAAATATTAAAAGTATCAAGCAAAAATCAAGAGGATATATTCCCGCGGAAAATAAGATTTCTATAAATGAAGAAAAAATTAAGATGTCTTCTGCTAATATGAAATTTAAAAAATCCTTGTTAATGTCTAGAAAATTCTTTAACAAAAGGATTTTTGCAGGATTATTCACTATTTTTATTAGTTCATTATTAGTATTTGTTTTAGGTTTATGTCAATTTTGTATTAAATATGACAATGTTAAATCTATCAATGAAGGCATGATAAATGCTAATGAAGATTATTTCACTTTATATAAAGGAAGATATTTAAAGGTCGATAATGGTCAATGGATTAGTGTTAGTCCAGCGGTAAGAGCAGATATTTCTGATATGGATAAATTCTATGATACTGGGTATGATGGTAATATTTATCCTTTATATAATTTAAATCTTTCAATAAGTGGTACCCAATTAGAACATGAGCAAGCCCTTAATGATTCAAGTAATATGAGTTCTTTATACTTGAAGGAAACCTATGGAACTTTAGTGGTCGATGAAGACTATTTGATTGATATGTATGGAAAAGATAATAAATTAAATGTTCTTGCAGGTTCGTTGGAAGATAGGCCGTATGGTATCATCATTACAGATTATACGGCAGATTCAATAATGAACAAATTTCCAACTAAGTATTTGTCTTATGATGATTTGGTTGGTGAATATAAACCAAATGGTACTTTAAGGAATTATATTAATGCAGTTATTGAAACGGGTTATAAGGAAAAATATAAAGATTTCTTTGATAAATACTTGCAGGAATATAAAGAAATAGCTGAAGGTACCAGAATGTGGGTTTCCAATCAAGAAGAAGTTAATTCCTTTTGGAAGTATGTGAAAAAAACAATTGGATTATCGTATTCTGTTAACCCTGATTTTGCAAACTATTTGGGAAGCACTGCGAGTCGACCTTTTGGATCTATTAACTATGCAGAAATTGTTGTTGGTGAAAGAGAAATATTTAAAAATTACTTGGAAACATTTATAGATGTTGCCGATAATAAAAATTTAACAGGAAATCAGATTTATGTTGGGTTAAAACTATATAATATATTATTTGGAACTTCTTATGCAAAAGTAGAAGATATTGACTTTATTCCCACTACAATTACTATAAACAAATATTTTACTTTAGATAAAAACAATCCATCTCAATTATTAAAGTCTTGGGAACTTAATATAATTGGAGTAACTGATAATGCTAAATATACTAATAACTTTATTAGTAGTGAAGAATTGTTTTTAGACATAAAAAATATGCAACATTTTGCATATGGATTTTATTTTGATGATATCACTCAAGTAGGTAAACTTTACGATGTTGCAGTAGCTAATGAATATGATAGCGGCTTGTCTTTATATAAATCATTGGGGAATGCAGGAGATATCATCGATATTTTTAGAGAATTTATTACATTGATTACTATTTTCTTGTGTCTAATATGTATTCTTATTTTTATAAACTTTGGTTTAGGAAATATTAAAAAGCATCAATATGAAATAGGAGTACTCTTGGCACTAGGAACTGATAATAAAACTATCAATAGAATATTTTTAACTCATATATTGATTATTGGACTAGCAACAGGGATTCTATCAGGAACATGTTTATTTATGTTAGTGAAACCAGTTGATTCTATGATTGTAGAGGCTCTCGGTTTTGTAGTTAAACACAAGGCAATATTTGAGATGAGCGTCATTAGTTTTGATTATAAAATTATGTTAGTTGACGTAGGACTAATTCTAGGGGTTACTTTATTATCTTCTATTATTCCTACAATTTATTTAAGGAGAATGAAACCTATTAACATCATTAAGACCAAAGATTAAAAAATAGCTTAGGAATTAACCTAAGCTATTTCATATTCTTTTTTAATTCTTCTTGAGCCTCTCTATCCATATCGATTGTTTTTACAATTTCCTCTTTTTCAGGCTCAGAAGAAACGAAAGATGGACATCCCTTAAAACTACATCCAACACATTCTTTTTTGTTTACACGACAAGATTCAGGTATTTTTGTACGATGATTTAAGACCCAAGACAATATAAATAAACTTATAAAGCCTCCTAATAATAAAATTGTAACTAAAGTCTTACTCATTAATATCTACCTCTTTCTTGTTTTCAATAACTAAATAATCTTTAAACCATAGTAGTTTATCTTGCAAAGATTCACTTATATAAGAACTGACATATAGGTTTTCGTTTTTATCAGTCTTTGCTCTTTGCAATGCATAATCTATAGTGATATTATACCTGTTTTCTATCTTACTAATCAAGGTTTGAATTTCTTCTATAGAACTGATTGAGTAAGAAGCAGTAGTTAGAGCATCAAGAATGTCTGCTCTAGAAGAAGATATAAAAGTTATAACATTCCAGTAGTTTTCAGGTTTGCCGCTTTTAGGATTGATAATATGGTGTCTTTTAAGTTCTATTCCATATTCATCCTTAACAATAATATCTTTATCATTTTCATCTTTTCCAGAACTGATGAAATAGAATTGCTCGGTGTCTCCAGATGTTGAAATTGCTAAGTCTCCTTTAATACCAACTTGGTAAGAATAATCAGAACTTAAGAAATTACTATATGGATAAGGAGCTTGAATATCAATATTCCAAGTATCTCGATCTTTAATTGGATTTATTCCCTTTGTAACCATTGAAGAAGAACCAGCATTAATAAAGAAAACTTTATCAGTTAAAGTAGATACATAATTTCTGGCTTTTTCCACTGCGAATCCTTTACCAATAGCACCCATAGATAAACTAACTATTTTATCAGTACAAGTACTTATTTTATTAAAAATAACAGAATTACTTTCTTTGTTGATAATCAACATATTATCTAAATCATCAATGGTAGGGGTACAAGACAATGCTTCTTCTATTTGTTCTTCACTTGGATCATCTTGAACAATTCCAAAGCTTGAAAACCTTTCTGCTTCAGTCCATCTATTATTTTCGTCGTAATAGTAATAGTATTTATAAGTATCTGCTAAAGCACCAATTCCTATATTGAAATATCCATCAGTCAATTTCATAAGTTCAACAGATAATTCTAATGCTTCTATTAGTAATGAGTCGACTACGATTTCTTGCCCATTTCCGTAGTTTTGATTAATTGTCGCTAAATTATTCAAATTATCATATAAATGTTCTCTATCGAGCAAAAAATAAAGATTTTCCAAATAATTTTCTAATTTAGGGAAGACTTTGTTGATTTCTTTGCTATCATACATTGTAAAAGTTATCATTGTACCAAATGCTTCCATATATTTTCTAACAGGTTTAATGGTAGTATCTTTAGACTTGCAACCCGTTATAAAACATATAGATATTATTATAATACTTATTTTTCTAAGTAACTTTTTCAAACTAATCACCTAGATAAATTATACTTGTTTTAGACAATAAAAAAAAGAACGACTTTTACATCGTTCTTCAATGAAAGAAAACAAATTTTTATATTTTTGAAATTATTATGTTATTATGCAGCAGGTTGTAAAAATTCAGGAACTTTTTCATCTGCTACTTCAGTGTCTAAAGAATCTCCCCATTTAGCCCAAGTATCAACGAACATTTTCATTCTTAAGAATAATGTTTCAACATAATCATCAAGATCCATTGCTGGGTATTCTTTTAATTCAGGTTTTAATCCATACATTCTTGGTAAGTTGTGGAATGATTGGATTGGGTGGTTGTGTTCTCTACTTAGTTTCCAATCGATGATATAATCATTTGACCATTCTTTGTAGTTAACAGCTAAGAATACAGGAACGATTCTTGTTTCAAAATACATTTTACCATTACAGATATCTTCACCTAGTTCTTCGGATAATTCAGCACCTGTTGATTTAGCAAAATGAACTACATTTTCCCAATATTCAGCAGTTAAATATCCTTCTTCAGTTAACATGTCATCTTCTAATACAACATGTCCTAAAACAGTACTATAAATGATTAAGTCAGATGCGTTAGAAGCTTTATAAACAGCAGAAGCATCTTTTGCTCCTACAACCCATTTAGTACCATTCCATTCAGCATTAGTACCATTGACTTCACCTAACCAAGTTTTTAATTCTTCTCTAGTTGTAGTTTCACTAGTCCATAGATCAGCAACAATGTTTTCAGTGATATAATCCATGAATCCATCACCAGCAGCATTGATAGGCATATTTCTAATCATATCAATGTAGATGTTCCATAATTTTAATCCTTCTCCATCAGTTTCTTTTGCAAGTCTAGTTAAGAAGTTTAATTGGCTAGTATTTTTAACTGCTTGACATGCAGGACAACCATATTGAGAGAAGAACATTAAAGATTCATTTCCACTTAAATATTCTTCAAATACTTCTTGTAAAGTTTCAAGTTCGCCTAATTCTGCGTTTGTAACAAAATCTTTAATTTTTTCAGTTTCAAAAGTATAAATTGTTTCTAATTTAGCTTTAATTTGTGCTCCAGTATTTGAAGAGATATCAACCCATCTATTTCCTACTGCTGACATACTAGCTGTATCACTTGTATCATTAGTGAATGCAATTAATGTAGGAGTTTGAACTACATCTCCACCGAAAACATTTTCTTTAATCCAAGCTCCAACAGCGTCTGCTTGGTTATATTCATAGTAATAAAGTTTGTATCCAGTTGCTTCAACGAAATCATCCATTGCTCCTGATTCTTTTAATGCACTACATCCTTCGCAACTTGAACCACCAACTACAACAGCAACATTTTCTTTCTTAGATAATCTTGTGTTTAAGTTAGCTCCTGAAATAGTTTCATATTTTCCATAGAATGAAAACTCTAATGTTGGAGTTACAGAATAATCGATTTCTACTTCTGGAATAACATAACCGTTTTCTTCTGCCCATCCTTCATAATCAGGGTTTTCAACCCAACCTTCATAGTCAGATTCTAAAACATAGCCATTGTCTTTTGCCCACTTTTCGTAATCTTTTTTAGACACTTTTTCTTTTCCGCAGGCTGCAAGTGTTGAGGCTAATACAGCAACGCTTGCTACTTTTAAAATTTTCTTCACTTTCATATAATTTTAATATTCCTCCTGACTTAAATTATATATATATATATATATTTGTCAAATAAAATTGGAAGTAATGGAGGCATAAAAATTTTTAAAAGTTATATCATAACTTTTAATTTCACAAAAAAAAGAACGACTTTTACATCGTTCTTCTATGAAAGAAAACAGATTTTAATTTGAAATTATTATATTTATTAAGCAGCTGGTTGAGTCATAACTGAACCGTAGTTAACCCAAGTTTCAATATACATTAAAGTTCTTTGATATAAGTATTCTACGAAATCAGCATATCCTACAGCACCAGTTGTTTTAACTCCTAATTCTCTTGGTAAATCATAGAAGTTGTTGATAGGAGCATTTTGGTCATTACTTGAAGGTTTAGTTACAACCCATTTGTTAGACCATTCTTGGTAATTAACTGCTAAGAATGCAGGGATTAATCTTTCTCCTTGGTATAATTTTTCACTACCCTTTGAAGTATCAATTACTTGTGTTCCTAAAGCTTCTTGTAATGCAGCAGCATCGCTATCAACCCAAGTTTCAACAGCAGTCCAGAATGCTTCTGTTAAGTATCCTTGGCTAGTTACCATATCAGCAGTAACTTTAACTTGTCCTAAAGCAACAGCATACATTACTAGTTCATTATATCTGTCTCCACTGAATGCTAATTCAGCACCAGCAGCACTCTTCCATTGGCCACCTACATATTGAACATTAGTAGTTTTGAACCAAGTGATTTTTGCTTCATCACTTAAATCTTCATTAGCTACTGCTCTATCGTATACAGCTTTTACTCCATTATAGAATGTTAAATTGTTTTCCCCAACGATTGAGTTTTGGATATCTTCAGAAACTAAAGCGATGAATTTGAAATCTTTTCCATCTTCAACTTCGATATCTTTAAATAATCTTGTAATAAAGTTCCAGTTAGTAGATGTGTTTTGTAGAACTTGACAAGATCCACATCCATATCTAGAGAAGAACATGATTGAAGCATCTCCAGATGCAACTTCTTTAACCATATCTCCTGCTGTTTTAATTTGAGATAATTCAGCAACTTCTCTGAATGCAGCAAATTCTTCTGTTTCAAATGTATAAACTGTTTCTAATTTTGCTTTAATTTGAGCAGCAGTATTTCCATCAATACTCCATAAGTTTTCTACAGCTGATCTAGATACAGTATCATTTTGTGGATTTACATATGCAACAAGAGTAGGAGTTGCAATGATTTCATCTAATCCACCATATACTTCTCTGATGATTTTTACAGCAGCATTGTTTTTGATATCATTTTCAAATGCTTCAGCGTTAGCATATGTGCCATCATTAGCATCAAATTTTGCTTTCTTAGCAAGATATGCAGTCCAGTTAGCATCTGTATCATATTGCCAGTAGTATAATTTGTATCCAGTGGTTTCAACAAATTCATCAAGAATTCCTTCTGATTTTAATGTTGAACATCCAGTACAAGTAGAACCACCAATGATTAGAGCTACGTTTTGTTTGTAACCTAATTTGCTATTTAAGTCTTTTGAACTAACTGTTGAATAAGTCTCTCCAAAAGCAACTTCTAATGTTGGAGTTACAGTATAGTCGATTTCTTCTGGAATTTGAACATATCCATTGTCCTCAGCCCATCCTTCATAATCAGGATTTTCAACCCAACCTTCATAGTCAGATTCTAAAACATAGCCATTGTCTTTTGCCCACTTTTCGTAATCTTTTTTAGATACTTTTTCTTTTCCGCAGGCTGCAAGTGTAGAGGCTAATACAGCAACACTTGCTACTTTCAATAATTTTTTCACTTTCATATTATTTTAATATTCCTCCTGACCTAAATTATATATATATATATATATATTTGTCAATATTTATTATTTTATACGCCACACACATTACTCTACAGCAAAGAAAAACTCTAGCCTTATGACTAGAGTTTTTTATGAAATTGAAAGTGAAAAATTTTTAAAATTAATATTTGCTTTAATAATTAAGCAGCTGGAGTATATACCCATGAAGTTAACCAGTTCATAGTTTGAGCTTGAACATAAGCTAATTCATATTCATTGTAATATACATCACTTCTAGATGTTAATACGTCAGAGTTGATATTATTGAAAGTCATATTGTTAGTATATGTTCCAAATGTAGCGTCTCCTTTACCACCTAAAGCACCAACGAATGCATTTTTATGAGTAACCCATAAAGCTCTCTTATTAGAACCATTGATAGCAGTTTTAGAAGCACCTTTGATTGTTAATCTTTCATAAGTTACAGTTTTGTTAACCCAAGCTCCACCTTCGTAAACTTGTACTTCTTTTTCTTCAATAACTGTTTTGTAAGTTGTTTCTCCAACAACTTTTGTTCCTAATGTAGCATTTTTGCTAATTAATGTCATGATAGCGTCAGCTTCTGTAGCATAATCAACACTGTGTGCAAAATTAACTGCAACGAATCCAGGGACTGATCTGATTGAATCTCTCATATATTTAGTTCCATCATCGTGTAATAATGCATCATTAGCATAAGCAACTGCTGCAGTTAAGAATGCATCTCTATCTAATGCTAATGTAGTTTCATCAAATGCACCACCAGCAACCATGTAAGCTAAGTTTTCAGCTTTGTTATAGTCAGATACACTTGAAGTTTGAGTAGAAACATTGATATTTCCCCAATAGCTAGACCATTTAGTAGTATCAGCCCATAAAGCATTTGGGTTAGCAGCATCTTTGTATTCAGCAATTGTATCTTCTGAAACTAGTGTATAGAATTTTCCTTCATACTCTTTGAAGATTTTTGTTAAAGTATTGTCTCTGTGAATATCAGAAAGGTTTTTACAGTCTCCACAAGCATCTCTTCCAACATAAAGAATGAATTGTTCTCCATCAACAATAGCTTCTCTTAATTCAGCCATATTTTCGAATCTATAAACTTCAGCTTTGAATTCTTCTAATGTATAGTGTTTAGCTACTAATTCATCAACTGCAGCTCTAGTAACTGCTGCAGAGTTAGCAAAAAATTTAACTTCTTCAACTTCTCCTCCAACAACAGCGTATAATCTTGGCCAATTTGTTGGATTTCCTAATTTTCCTAATACTTCAGTTTTAGCATCATTACCACCTGCTGTTAAATCGTTGATGTAATATACAGTGTAATGAGTTTCAGCAATCCAATCTGCTAAAACACTTTTTAATGTAGAACATGTACCACAAGTAGAGTTACCTAACATTAATAAGAAGTCATAGTCTCCATCAAATTTTGCTTTTAATGAATCATAATCAATTTCAGTTAGGTTTCTTTGTTGTTCATCAACTGGATCTTCAACAGTTCCTGTTGCAGGATTATCTGCAAAATTGTTGAATGTAACTTCTAGTTTAGCTTTTTCAACTACTGGTTGAACATAACCATTGTCTTCAGCCCATCCTTCGTAGTCTGGATCTTCAACATAACCATTGTCTTCAGCCCATCCTTCATAGTCGATCCCTTCTTCTAAAACATAGCCATTGTCTTTTGCCCACTTTTCGTAATCTTTTTTAGATACTTTTTCTTTTCCGCAGGCTGCAAGTGTTGAGGCTAATACAGCAACGCTTGCTACTTTTAATAATTTGTTTACTTTCATATTAAATTATTTCCTCCTGCCATTAATTATATATATATATATATATAAGTCAAGAAAAAAGTTAAAATAATATTAAAAAAGAAACACCATAGTGTTTCTTCTTAATTTTAAGCATTATTTGGACTTAATAAGTTTTGAGTGAATCCTTGGAAAATAGCTTTATAAGAGTTGTTTTCTGAAGCTACTGTAATTGTATCAGCACTGATAACTGCTACTACTTCTCCTCCAGATAACAAGAATAATGTTGGTGCAGCAGCTGGGAAGTTAGGATGGCTAACTACTTCTTTAGCATCAGTGAAGATGATTTCGTATACTTTTTGTCCTAAGTTCTTAACATATTTATTTACAGGTTTAGCAAATGCTTGGCAAGTTGCACATCCTTCGCTTGCTCCATAAACTAGGTAAGTTCCATCATCATCAACCATTTCTTGTAATTGTTCTTTAGTGATATGAGTTGTAGTTTCTCCTTCTGCAGCTTCAACTACATAAGTTCCTTTGAAGTTAGAATCAGCACTATATTCATAGAATAATTCTAAGTTTTTATCTGCTTTAATTTCTGCTAATTGTTTTGCATGATATTCAAATAAAGCTTGTAACACAGATAACATATTATCTAGTGAAACAGAAGCACCTGCATAAGCATCATTTAATGAAACTTCTTGTTTATTTTTATAAATTCCACTTGCAGTCATTCCATCTAACATTGCTTCATATCTTTCAACTGTTGTATCTTTGAAGAAATCTATCATTTCATGTTCAAAGAAACCTTCTTCATTGAATGATTCTGTCATCCATTTATCTAATGTTGCCTTATTTAATCCTTTTAACTCGCTACCTTCAATGAAATTAGTATTTGCTAGTAATGGAGCTAATTCATTGATAAAGTCATGTTTAGTTGCTCCGTGAACTTTTTCTTCTTTAGCATATTCACTTGCCCATTTATTTAAGTTAGCATCCATTGCAGGAGAATCTCCCCAGTGTCCAACTTCTGTTGGGTGCCCGTTATTGTCTTCGAATGCTGATCCTTCAAATAAGATTTTTGTAATTCTAGAATTTTCAGGATTGTCTAAGTCATTTTTAGTAGCACTCATTTCTACATACATTGTTGTCCAAGCGTTGTAATCTGCTTCTCTACAGTTACATGCAAGATAAGTTACTTGATATCTAATGTGTTGGGTTGATGTTTCTACGCTTACTCCAGCGTAATCTTCTGATACTGCTTTGAATTCAAATGTAACGATTGCAGGTAATTTTCCAGCTTCAGTATCAGCGTTATCTAATTTACCTTCTCCATCGATATGGTTGAAATAAATAATATGTGATGCGGCTTGAGTATTTCCTTTTCCATCTTGATCTACGATTGTATCACTACTTCCTTTGTATTTTTTTAGGGAAGTTGTACATCCTGCAAGTGCAAGGATGCTTGTGATTGATAAAACTGTGTTTAATAGTCTTTTTCCTTTCATTATTATATAATCCCTCGCTTTTAATGATAATTATATCAGTTTTTAATATAAAAACAATATTGGATTTTTTTATATATTTTTAGTATTAACTAAAAAAAGAATTGGAAACATATGAAATATAAATGGGAAAAAGTTAGGACCCATTGTGGTGATACTTATAGTATAATAAAAAAGTCAGCAGAAGTTGATTGCTGACGTTTGTTAGATGGACTTAAAGCAGAAATGTCAGTAAGTCTTTTTTTCTTCTGCTAGACAGGAAGGAGTTACCATTTGATGTTATAGAAATGGTTGATAATATTATTAAGTTAATAGAACTAGTCATTCTTTATGATATTTTAGAATTACTATTCAAAAATAAAAAAAGAGTCGACTAGACTCTACCCCCAGTCCATCTAACTCTATAATTATTATATGCCATATTTACAAGTTTGTAAATATACTGATAAAAAAATGAAACAAAGTGAGACCAATTCTTATATAATTTATGTTAGAATAAAAAAGTCAGCAGAAGTTGATTGCTGACGTTTGTTAGATGGACTTACAGGAGGGAGCTACCATTTGATGTTATAAAAATGGTTGATAAAATTATAAAAATATTTCAATTAGTCATTCTTTTAGGTATTTTGAAATTATATTACAAAAATAAAAGGGATGATTAACCCCCACAGTCCACCAACCCTATATTTATTATATGATATATTTGTCGATTTGTAAATAAAAGGACTACTATTGTAGTCCCTTATTTTTATTTTTCTACTTCAATTAAACCGTAGCCACCATTTTTTCTTTTGTAAACAACGGCAACTTCTTCTGTTTCGTTATCTTTGTAAATATAGAAATCATGTCCTAATAAAGTCATATTTGCAATAGCTTGATCAATATCCATAAATTCAACATGTAATGTTTTAGTTCTTACAAGTTCATCTTTTTCGTCTTTTTCAACATTAGGAATATTTTCAAGAACTAGAGCTTTTGCAAAACTTTCTTTTCCTTTTCTAGACATTTTAGTTTTAGCGCGTCTGATTTGGTCTTCTAGTTTTTCATAAACTTCATCAATTCCACTGTAAAGATCAGTTGTTTGAACTTCTGCTCTTAATGTTGCATATTTACTAGTGATTGTAACTTCTAATTTTTGTCCTAGTTTTAAATTGTTAACGACAACTCTACAATCAACTTCTCCATTAGATACAATAATATACTTATCTAAGTTAGATAACTTTTCAGTAATTCTAGACTCCATAGCCTTAGTAATACTAACGCCTCTTCCTACTACTTGAATTTTCATCATTTATTCCTCCCTTTCAAGTCAAGTATATAGTAACAAAAAAAAGTACTACTTTCAAGTGATATGAGAAGATAATGAATTTGAATTCAAAGGTTTTAACAACTAAAAAAATAGATATTTTTTATAATATTTTCTTGTTATTGTTTTGGTAGAAAGTTAAGATAAATTTATGAAGAATACGGGAGGTAATTATGTATAAATATCGTGGAACCAATATAGAAGTAAAATTCCCTGAAGAATATGTTAGAAAGGAAAAAGAATTTCGTGGAGTTTGGGTCACTCCAATTTGTAATGATTTTACTCCTAGCACTAATAAAGAAGAAATGAAATCTGAATTAAATAGGATTATTAAAAAAATGAAAGAATATCATTTAAATGCTATCGTTTTTCATATTAGAAATTTTAATAACGCTTACTATAAAACTGATAAAGCTCCAATGGATAAGAGCTTTGGTGATTTTAAAACTTGGGATTATTTAAAATGGTTTATCAAGGAATGTCATAAAAATAATATTGAATTTCATGCTTGGTTAAATCCTTATCGAATTAAAAACTATGGTTATCCTGCGGATGTAAAAGAGGAAGATGTTGCAAAAGAATATCAAGATTATCCTTTAAATCCTGCCAGTAATAAAGATAACATTTTAATTACTTATAGAAATGAAGAATCACGTGGAGCAATCCTAAATCCTTGTAAGGAAGAAGTTAGAAAGCATATTATTGATGTATGTATGGAAGTTATTAGAAATTATGATATCGATGCTATTCATTTTGATGATTATTTTTATGCGCAAATGAGTCCAAATATAGATGTATTAGCAGAAGCTGATCAAAATGATTATGAAGAATATATAAAGTTAAATAAAAACTGTATTCATAAGAAAGATAACGTAGAAGATAAGAAAAATTGGCGAAGAGAGAATGTAAATAAATTTATTTATGATTTACATTGTGAAATGAAAAAGTTTAATGATATCAACAAAGATGGGAGATATGTACAACTTGGTATTTCTCCAACAGGAATTTATAAAAATGGAGATGGAAGTGTTGAAAATGGTTCAAACACATTAGGCCAAGAACATTATGAATCATATTTGTTTTGTGATAGTATGAAATGGATTGATAATGAATGGATTGATTATATTGTTCCTCAATCTTATTGGGGATTTTCTCATCCTACGGCAGGGTTTGCAGATGTATCTACTTGGTGGAACAAAGCAATGGAAGGGAAAAAGACTAAGCTATATTTAGGTATGGGAGTATATATGTCTAATAATCCTAAAGCTTACTCTTGGAGCGAAGAAAATAACTATGAAGCAAGTAATCAATTATTATTTACTTCAAATCTTGAAAATGTATCTGGAACTTGTATTTTTGTATTTAATAATTTTTATGACTTAGAGAATAAAGAATCTTGTGCGTACAATGGACTAAAAAGAATAAAAGATGAATATTGGACAAATGAAGTAAAAACCCCTTTATAAAAAAGACCCTTAAGGAAAATTCCTAAGGGTTTTTAAATTCTTTTTTTGATTTTTTTGCTAACCATTTTGTTTAAAATAGTTTCAGTCAATTTTTCATAAGTAGACAAATCTAATATTTCGCTATCTAGAGTACTATCAATGTATTCTTTGGCCTCTGAGATGACATCTATTAATTTATAAAAATCTTTTTTTGAGATGTTTTTATATAATGCTTGGAAATTACCTGTTATATAAAACTCTTTGATATCATCTTTGAATTCTTCATAGAATGGTTTTACTAAAGGAAAATAATATTCATAAGTTGATGCTCTTGTTGTTTCTCCTAGGATTGAAAAATTTTCTTTTTTTGCGATATTTAAGATATCAATACTTATTAAGTCATTTATAACTTCGTTGAATATTTCTTCTCCAATTTCTGGCTCATCTTCAAAATCTTTATTCGTAGGGACATTATCTCCAATGTAAGAAATAAATCCCATTTGGTATGTATGATGTTTTTTTCCTACATGAATGGTTTTAAAAGACATACAATGATTGATTTCATGAAACAGTCCTCGATCTTTAAAAGAATCTTCGTAATCAAAGAAATTCATTAGTATTAAAAGATTTAATGTTCTGTTTTGAAGATAAGAAACGGTAATAGGATTTCCTTCAATAATGTAATCTATGATTTGTTTTGGAATAATTTGATTATCTATACTATTTTCTCTTAAATAATTATTTATAGCAAAGAATGAAGAATTAGAAAGATTTGTTGCTAAATCATATTGTCTAATCAAATGATTTTTTAATTCTTTGATTTTATTTATTAAGGTAAAAGGTGGAATTTTACTTTGTGCCAGAGGGCTATTTTTATAGTCTTCATAATTGTCTCCTAAATCTATACCAAGTGTTTTAAAATATTCTATTTGTTTGTCTTGAGACAATTTTCCATCTGTCTGATATACAAAATATTCAATTAGACCTAATCCTAGTAAATCTCCTTCGTATAAAAAGGATTCAGGTAAACTAGGAAATACCAATTTTAATTCTTTTTGTAAGGATTTTATAATTTTTTCGTCTAAGTCGAATAATTCTTGTTGCTTTGTAGAATCAGTTTCACAAGCTGCTAAAGTTTGAAAATCATACATATTTAAAAAGGTTATTTTATTGAATTTTATTTCAACAAAAGCACGATTATGTTCACCGTAGAATTTAGTGTAAATGTCTATTAATTTTTCTTTATATGGGCTTATATCAAATGTAGCATTAATAGACATAATATCACTCCTTAGGTCTCAATTATATCATTTAAAAAGAGTGATTAATTAAAATGTTGTAGTTATCAACATAACTTTTTATTTCTTCTACTTTATCTAATTTTTCCCAAGGTAAATTATTTTTACCAAAATGACCATAACAAGAAGTGTTCGAATAAATAGGCGTTTGTAATCTTAAATGTTTTATTATTCCTTGGACAGATAAATCAAATGTTTTTGAAATTATTTCTAATATCATATCTTTAGAAATATTTTCAGTACCATATGTTTCTAAATGGATAGAAATAGGAGTTTTAATACCAATTGCGTATCCTATTTGTAATTCGCATTTTGATACTAAATTAGCGGCTACCAAATTTTTACAAATATATCGAGCCATATATGCTGCGCTTCTATCAACTTTGGAAGGATCTTTACCTGAGAATGCTCCTCCTCCACATCTAGCTATACCACCATAACTATCAGCAACTATTTTTCTTCCTGTTACGCCTGTATCTCCTGCTGGTCCACCAATAATAAATTTACCACTTGGATTAATGATTAAGTTAAAGTCTTCATTTAGATTATATTCTTTAATCAGAGGATAAACTATTTCATTTTTTATATAATTTCTAAATTCTTTTTCTTCATAATTTTCAGAATGTTGAATGGAAATAAGGATGCAAGTTATATTTTTTCTATCATAGTCATAACTTACTTGGCTTTTCATATCGGTTTTAGCATATTTAAATAAACCTTGTTTTCTCAAAGAATCTGCTTTTTCTAACAATTTATTTGCAATTACAAATGGTAAAGGTAAAAATTCTTTTGTTTCATTTGTAGCATAACCAAACATTATTCCTTGGTCTCCTGCTGCTATTTCTTCTTTAAAAACAGCTTGATAAATATCAGGAGATTGTTCTTTAATCAAATTGACTATTTTTCCTTCTTCAGGATCAAAATCAATAAAAGAAGAACTATATCCTATACTTTTTAAAGCATTTCTAGCAACTTTTTCAAAGTTGACATAACCATTTAAAGATACTTCTCCTCCTAAAATTAAGACGTCTTTGGTAATCAGACATTCGATAGCACATCTTGCATTACTATCAATTTTTAAGCACTCATCCAAGATTGCATCTGCTATTTGGTCAGCAGCTTTATCAGGATGACCTTTGCTTACGCTTTCACAACTAAAAATATTTTTCATAAAAATTCCTTTCTATAAAAAAGAAAAAACTCCACAAGGGAGTTCTATGCATGCTAATAGTACTCCTCTTATCGTTCGATTACTCGCTTAGGGAAAGCACCTTCTTAATCATAAGGGTTGCTACTACTTCATTGGTCCCTTAACCTCCATAGTTCTGCATAAGAGTTTTTCTTAATTATGTATTCATTATAAAATGTTTATTTTTTTAAATCAATATCTACTTTACCTTTTTTTGTTTTAACGTCTTTTTTTATAGAAAGGGTATCTTCTCTATTAAGACCTGTAACGCAAGATACTACTTCTTCATCCATACCCATTTCAAAAAAGATATTGGCTAATTTTTTTTGAGCATTTAATTTTTCTGTATTTTTATCCATTTTGTTCACCTATTAAAGTATAGGAAGGATAAAAGATATTTATTCAAATTATTTAAATTTTAATCCTAGGTGATTAATATTTCCAATGAAATATTTCAAATCAGCTGTAAAATCTTCTTTTCTGACTGCTTTTTTAATAATTTCATCTACCATTAGAGCATCAATTTTAGCAGCGTCAAATAGTTCTAGAACAGATTCAGTTCTTTTTTTCTTAGTGTTAGGACAAACCCAAGCAGCTCTTTTTTCATTTAAACAATCAAGATATTCTTCTTTAATTCTGACTGGATGAGACATAGCACTTAGTGGGGTATTTCTAAAGAAAAAATCAAAGATTTTTTTCTTTTTACCATTTTTAGAATATAAAATTTTCTTAATCTTTTTAAAATCCTTAAAAGCTTTCAAATAGGTATCATCTTTAATATAGTCAATATTGAAAACATCTTTAGCCATATTAGATAACATTACACTGACCAAGGTTATTTGCTCAATTGGTAAATCATACATTGAATTTGGCTCTAAATAATATTCAAAATGATTAGCTATTAAAACATCCATAGCAGATTCTAAATATTCATGATCGATAGAAACCTTTTTTCTTTTTTTATTTATATCATTGTGTCCTGATTTGTCTAAGACGTAAGGGTGCATTTTACGATCTAAAGTGTAATGATAAATAAATCCTTTAGTAAAAGATAATAAGATATCTTGCTTTTTCTTTTCTTGGGCAAGAGAGTAATTTATTAAATAATTATAAACTTCAAAAGGATTAATACGATGTAAATGATGACCAAATTTTCTGATTTCTTTTCCATTTTTTCTAGGTAATAATACAAGCCCATAGAAAAAGAAAATATCAGGACCCTGAGATGCTAAAGTGGCAATTTTCTTTTGACCTTTTTTGATAGTCTTATCTGCGAAAATATAATGCATATAATCAGCTGGCATATTAAAACCTCCTATTTAGATTTAAGTTGTTTTTTATTTGAAACGAAAGAAAATATAATGATAGCTAGTATCATAAATACAAATGAATAGACGAAGAAATATCTCCATCCAATTTTTCCTAAAAGAAGCCCTACAAAGCATGGTGTTATACTTTGAGCAATCATTGAACTTGTATAGTAATAACCAGTATATTTACCATTATCTGAATTAGATGCAAGTTCCACTACCATTGGATAAGAAGCAACATTTACCATTGCCCATCCAATTCCACATAAAGACATACATAACATTAATAAAATGTTAAATGATTTGATAAAAGTAGCTCCACCTAAAGCTATAATGATTAGTAAGAGACCTATTTGAATAATTTTTTTTCGACCAATCCTAGTAGATAAATTTCCTGCTGGAACAAATGTTAAAATAGAAGAAATCGTTAAGATAATTGTTCCTAATGACCAAGAATTAGTCTTTAAATAAATATCTCCATAGCTAGACCAAAAAGTTTCCATAGCATTGAAACCCATAAACCAAATAAAGACAGAAATGATAATTATAATTAAATCTTTTTTATCTTCTTTGGAAAGAACCTTGTTTTCTTTGATTGGTTCGTTTAGCTCTGCTATTTTTTCTCCTTCTTCTAAATCTTTTTTTACTTCTAAGGAGATTTTATTTTCATTTATCTTCATTACTAAGACAATAAGAGCTATTGCCATAAGTATTGAGGTGATAACAAATGTATAAAGATAAGATTTTCTATCAGTGAATACAAGTGCTAGTGCACCTGCAAATATTGCTCCTATGTATCCAATTAAATTGATAATACCATTGGCCTTTGCTCTTAAAGGTTTAGGAGTAATATCAGGCATAAGAGAAACAGCAGGATTTCGATACATATTCATAATAAGTAGGATTAAAGCCATTGAAATTAACGTTCCTACTAAACTGTTATTGATATAAAAAATTGGTATGAAGGGAAAAATGATTAATGCTAGTATAGTTCCTATAAAGATATAAGGCATTCTTTTTCCATATTTACTCTTTGTTTTATCTGAAAGATTTCCAAATAAAGGCAGCATAAACAAAGCTAGCATATTATCAAGAGCCATGATAATACCTATAAGGTATTCAACATCTCCCTGGAATCTATTTGTAAGTAAGTCTCTTAGCATAAGAGGACAATAACTATTGTAAACTTGCCATAACATTAATATCGTAAAAAAAGCTAATCCTATATAAATGATTCTTTTAGTATTTAATTTCACTTTACATCCCTCCTTAATATTTTAACACAATATTTAAATAATAAAATAACAAATTAAGTCCGTTTTATTGAAAATAAAAAGAAAAAAAGTTACTATGAAGATAGTAAGTTTTAGGTGAGTAAAATGGATGAAAGAAAGAATTTAATTAAACAATTGAGAGCAAAATTAATGGAATATAAAACTAATGGTGGCAATTTGGACGTTCTTAAAAGAGAATTACCAAATGAGATCATCGCTCTTTTGAATAAAATTTTAAAATTGGATCGTGCCAAAGGACTTCCTTCTAATATTAATGATATTATCGAAGAAGCAGGGTTTTATCGAAAATCGGTTAAACAAGATATTACTTTTGACAGATTAAAAAAAGAAATTGATGAACACATTGCTAATGGTAATTCTATTTATAATCCTAAGAGAGAGTTACCTTATTACGAATTGTTAAATGGATATCGTAAAAAAACAGGATTGAATACTAAGGAAATATATAAATTATGTGGTTATGAATATGATGAGACTTTAGCTAAGACAAGACGTTTAAATACTGATATTTGGAAAATTTTAAATTCTTTAAAGGACGAAAATGGTTATGTAGATTCTGTTTTCAATATAGAGGATAGCCATCTTTTAATGCGTACTATGAGGTATGATGCTAAAAAAGAAGATATTCCTTTTAATAATTATTTGATGTTGATGTTTGGAGTTAGACTTAAAAGTTCAATGGAACAAATTAACTATTTAGAGGAAGTTGAAAACTTATTGCATGATTATGTTCGAAAATATGGCAAGGAAAATCTTAGTAGACAATCAATAGAAAAAAATGAACCTAATCTTGTAAGAAAAATAAGACATTTGGCAGAATATTTTCCTGAAGGAACTATAACATATCATCAATTGTTAGAATATTTTGGTTATGAGCCAACTACGAATAGAACTTTTGAACTTACTGCTGATGAGAGATCCTATTTAGATGATTTATTGAAAGCTTACCCTGATCGTAAATTAGGAAGTAAATTTTATAAAACCACTTTATATCGTAGAGGGTTAAATTTTGCAGTAAAAAATGATTTAACTGCTAAACAATATTTCAATTTAAAGGGATTTAAATATGATGACGGGTATAATACATTTAGTCTATCTCGTTTATCTAAAATGGTTTTAGTGATAGATAATGAGGAAATATATGAAAAAATACTAAATCATAGAGAAAAATTGTTAGATAAATATGATTATTATAATCAAAAAGATGAGATGGTAAAAAATCAGATTTTGAATAAAATTTTTAATGAATGTAAAGAAAAATTTAATGATCAAATTAAATTAAAACCAAGGGCATAAGCCCTTTTTTATTAAAAAAAGCAAGATTTTTATTCTTGCTTATTATATTTGATTGTTCTAACATCCAATCTATATATATTCCATGCCCATAGTTTACTTTATCAACGACAACATGAGTTACTGCTCCAATCAATTTTCCATTTTGGACGATAGGGGAACCACTCATACCAGAAACTACCCCACCTGTCTTCTTTAACAATTTCTCATCGACTATTTTAAAAGATATACCTTTTGTATCTATTTTGTTTTGTTTTTTTAGTCTGATTATTTCAATTTCATATTTTTCGATTTTATCTCCATCTAAAACTGTATAGATGTAGGCCTTACCTGGCTGTACTTCATTAATAGAAGCTGTCTCTATTTTAAAACTATTTTCAGTCATTTTATAGTTTCCATAAATACCATATTCATTGTTAAAAGTAATATCTCCAATATGATCTTCTTCATTGATAGTTGCTATTTTTTGCCCTGGATTACCATTTGAGGATTTTTTGATCCCATTTACATAACTAGTAAAAATATTACCTGTTTCAAAACTACTGGCGTTATCAGCACTAGACATTTTATGACCTAATGCCCCATAAGTATGATTTTCAGGATCATAATATGTTAAGGTTCCTGTTCCTAATATTCTCTCTTTTACAAATAGTCCAGTTTTCCAAGGAGAGGTTGAATCTTCTCTTATTACTTTCATATTAGTAAATATTGTTTGCTCTTTTCTTAATAATTCTACTTTGAAGGAAACTTCATTTTTTGTTTGCTTGGATAAAATAGCAATAAAGTCATCTATTGATGCAATTTTTTGACCATTTACTTTTATGATAATATCTCCTTTTTTGATGTTTGCATCTTTTGATGGATTATATGAACCTACATCATATGTGCCAGAAACCATGAGTCCAGGAGTTTTAAGCTCAATTCCAATGTTATTGCCTCCTAGAATTACTTCTTTTGCATGAATAATAATAGGAGTTATCAAGAAAATAAAAAGAGCAATTATAACAGAAAAAAAACTACGTTTCACTATTTGCACCTCCTTAAAGTTACAATATAGTTTGTGTAGTTTTTGATTATTTAAACAACATTTTTCGAGCTGTTTCGAGTGAAGAATTATCTACGTTGTCTCCAAACATCATTGAAGCAATTTCTTTTACTCTTTCTTCATCGTTTAATTTTAGAATTGAAGTTGCAGTTTTGTTGTTTTTAATTTGTTTACTTACTTTATAATGATTATCTGCAATAGCGGCGACATTTGGTAAATGGGTAATGCAAATTACTTGTAGATAAGAAGACATAGATTTCATTTTTTCTGCTACGGCATTAGCGACTCGACCGCTAACTCCTGAATCTACTTCATCAAAAATAATGGTTTCTAAATTAAATAGTTTATTGAAGATAGATTTTAAACCTAACATCACTCTACTTAGTTCTCCTCCAGAGGAAACTTTGGCTAATGGTTTGATTTCTTCTCCTTTGTTAAAACTTACATATAGTTCTACATAATCCACACCATTTTCCTTAAAATCAACTTTTTTAAATTTAAATTCTATTGTTATATTTTCTAAATATAAATCTTTTAATTCTTTTTTGACTAACGCACATAATTCTAAAGCGTATTTTTGTCTTATGTTAGTTAAAACATTAGCCTTATCTTCTAATTGCTTTTTAACTAGTGATAATTCTTTTTCTAGTTCAGAGATTCGAATTGTTTTATTAGTCATGTTGTCTAATGCTTGTTGAAGATTAAGTTTAGCTTTTTCAATATCTTGATAGGTAGAACCATATTTATTTTTGATTCTATTAATTTGGCTAATTCGATTAGTAATTTCTTCTAGTCTATAAGGATCAATATCTAAATTATCGAAATCTCTTTTTAAAGAAAAAACTAATTCTGATGTATCGGTATAAATACTTTCTAGCATTTCAGCATATTTAGAAAAAACTGGATCATCACTTATTAACTCTAAACTTCTTTTAGCATAATATAAAGTTTCAAGTGCACCTTTTTCATCATCAAGACAAGACACAGCTTCGTTAACCTTATCATTTAATTTAGCAAAATTTGATATTCTTTTTTGCTCTATTTCTAATTCTTCAATTTCATTTTCTTGTAAATTAAGATTTTCAATTTCATTTAATTGATTTTTTAAGTCTTTTTCTACTTCAGGGTCAAAGTTTAAATCTTTTATTTCTTCCAGTTCTTTAGATAAAAGTTTGTATTTATTATATGAACTTTGGTAGTTTTCTAAATTTTTTTCTAAATAATTTTTGGCAAAATTATTTAACAATAATTCATGGTAAGAAGGATAAAATAAATATTGGTTATCAAATTGAGAATGAATATTGATGATGTAAGCACTAATTTCTCTTAAAGTTGATAAAGGAACAATTCTTCCATTTACTTTGGTAATAGATCTACCATCAGCATATAAATCTTTAGAGATAACAAGTAGGTCATCTTCAATGTCAAAATCTAAAAGTCTTTGTCTATTAAAATCAGACAACCTAAAACACCCTTCTACATAAGCTTTACTAGCTCCTGTTCTAATAAGAGATGAATTCATTCGATTACCTAGCAATAATCCAATTCCATCTATAATGATAGATTTACCTGCTCCAGTTTCTCCTGTTAGAACAGTAAAACCAGGTTCAAAATCTATTGATAAATCATCAATAATTGCTAAATTTTTAATATTTAATTGTTCTAACATATATTCACCTCCATATTTGTTATTATTGTATCATTTTAATGATAATAGGTTAAGTTTTTTGTAATATTAATTGAATAATTTATTATTGGTTGATAATTTATAAAATTGTTGTTTTTTACAAAAAATAAATATATACTATACACATACATAGTCCTTGGTTCAGATTACTTTGACGGTTCCTTTAAAGGTTCGGCTATGTTTTTTTAATGCCTTTTTTTATACTTTTCTTCTAAAGAATCAACATACTTTTCATCTTCCTCGGACAAATGCCAATTGCCATAAGGTTTAGAAAAGGTATTTTCAGGTTTAGTAAATCTTTGCTTTGAAATATATGAATTACCTGTATCATTAGGATTTGGATTTACTGACATTTTTTTTAATCTAGAATCATAAGCTTTACTATCAGCTGTTGAAGTAGAATAACCACTCATACTTTTATTTTTACTGTCAACATCAACTATGACAGAAAAATGTTTTTTCTTTTTATTAAATCTAAAGGATATTTATCTGGTCCGTTATATTTCTTTACTTTCAATCTCTAAAAATCAATCACTTGTTCAAATTTCATGATCATAGTTTCCTCCTTAATTATTAATAGGTGAAAAAAACAGAGATGCCTAAAATAAAAAGATTTGGGAATCCAAATCTTATTTTAAATTATTGAAAGCTTGATTAACTATTTTTTCAATGTTGATTTTTTTGCTATTATTTTTTCTATTTAGTAATTCAATTAAGTATTCAATATTTCCACTTTTATCTCCTTTGACGGGTGAGTAAGTTAGATTTAAAATACTGAAATTATTATCTATGGCGCTTTGTATAATTTTATTTATAACTTCAATATGGACATCCTTATCTTTAACAATCCCATTTTTACTTATATTTTCTTTTCCTGCTTCAAATTGAGGCTTAATTAGTATGACTGCAATTCCATCTTGTTTCAATAATTCTTGAAGCTTTGGAAATAGTAAAGTAGAAGAAGTAAAACTAACATCCATAGAGGCAAAGTCAATAATGTCTTCTATTTCTGATTTATCCATCTTTTTAAAATCTGTTCCTTCTTTATTAATAACAAAAGGATTATTTTTGATTTTTTGATGTAATTGATCATGTCCAACATCAATACAGTAAACCTTTCTTACTCCATTTTGTAGGGCACAATCAGTAAAACCACCTGTAGAAGCACCAATGTCTAACATTACTTTATCTTTTAAAGTAAGATTAAACTCTTGGATTGCTTTTTCTAGTTTATAGCCACCTCTAGAAACAAAAGGACATACTTCTCCTAAAATGGTGAATTTTGCGTTTACTTCTACTTTTAAAGCGGGTTTAGTTATAACTTTATTGTTGGAATCTAAAACAAGACCCATAGTTATAGCTTTTTTGGCATTTTCTCTACTATCAAAATACCCGTTTTTTACTAATACTATATCTATTCTATCCATGATATCACCAAAGGTATTATATAATATAATTAAAATAAAAAGGAGAAAAATTTCTCCTTTTAAATGCTTTCTAGTTCTTTGTTAATAAATTGACTTTGATATAAAGAGTAGTATTTGCCTTTCTTTTCCATCAGTTTGTCATGATTTCCTTCTTCTAATACTTTACCTTTTTCTAAGTAAAGAATTCTATCGACGTCTCTTATTGTAGATAATCTATGAGCGATGAAGATACAAGTTTTATCTTTAAAGAATTTATTGATGCTATCTTGCATTATTTTTTCTGTTTCAGTATCAACATTTGCGGTTGCCTCATCTAAGATAACGATACTTGGATTTTTAAGCAGAACTCTTGCAAAAGAAATCATTTGTTTTTGTCCTAGTGATAGTGATACTCCACCTTCCCCCATGTTAGAGTCATATTTATTAGGTAAAGAATCAATGTATTCATGAATTCCAACTAGTTTAGCTACTTCAATTACTTCTTCTAAAGAGGCATCTAGTTTACCATATTTAATGTTATTTAATATTGAATCATCAAACATTAAAGGCTCTTGTAAAATAAAACCGATTTGGGAATGAATGTAAGACAAACTATAATCTGTATAATCTTGACCGTCTAATAAAAGTTGGCCTTTATTTGGCTCGTAAAGTCGGTAAATTAAGCTTGCAATAGTTGATTTGCCAGAACCTGTTCTTCCAACAATGGCAATTTTTTCTTTTTCCTTGATATTTAAAGAAAAATCAGAAAGAATTGTTTCTCCTTTTGGATATTTAAAAGTAACTTTATTTAGATGAATATTGCCTTTTAATTTATCAGGACCTTTAATGATATTTTCCTTATTTTCTACCAAACAAGTATGATTTAATGCACCATCTATTTTTCTAGCAGCAACCATAACTTCTCCAAAGTAATCTAATTCTCCTGCTAAATCAGCAATGGAATACAAACATTTAGTAAATAGGATAAAGTATAAATATAATTCTCCTAAAGAAATATGTAAGTTGATGTATTGTTTGTATGATAAATAATAGAATATTGCTAAGCAAATAAAGACTGCTAAGTCAAAGAATCTCCAGAAGCTTTGATGCAATAGGCCTACACTGAAATCTAAGTGAGCATATTTAGTAGAATGTCCTCTGAACTCTTTTATGTTACGGTCGTCTAGATTTAAGTTTTTGATTGTGGTATAACCCATAATACCTTCATTGATATGACCTAAACGATATTTATTGATTTCTCTTCTTTTGTCATACAATTTGTTAGTTTGTTTTATTAAATAATAAGAACCAACTGATACAAAAGGAATTACAGCCCATAAGATAAGACTTAGTTTGAAGTTAATAAATGTTGCTAAGAATAAAGAAGCAATAATATTGATAATAGAATATGACATCCAAATAAGGTTCCAAACACCACCATCCGCAAAAGTTTCAATATCAGAAACTACGGTATGAAGCATTGCTCCACTGGCATGATTACTATAATAATCAGTATCAAAATTAATCATCTTATGAAATACTTTTTGTCTTAAATCAATACATATTATCTTTTTATTCTTAATAGAAATATTCCATGCTAAATGGAAAGATAAGTCCGATAGAAGATAACAGATAAAAATAGCTACTGCAGTAATAACGATTTTACTCCATTTTCCAGATTGTAATGCATAGTCAATTCCATATTTAGCAAATACTAATGAATTGATAAGACTAATTACAGAATAAAATAAAACTAAAATTATTAACCATTTACAAATCTTAAATCTGGGACCCATTAATTCTTTGTATATTTTAAAATAACTTTTTTGAGGTTTCTTATTTTCCTTCATTTGAAGTCACCTCCTCTAATTTTTGTTGTAAATTCCAAATCTTATAATAATGTCCTTTTTCCTTTAATAGACTATCATGATTTCCTGACTCAATAATTTTTCCATCACTAAGAACAATGATTTTATCAGCATCCATAACATTTATTAAGTTATGAGAAATGATAAATGTTGTAGCGTTGATGTTTTTAATATTTTGTCTAATTGATTTAGAAATGTTATTGTCTACCGCACTTAAACTATCATCTAAGACAAGAATTTTTTTATTTTTAAGCATACTTCTAACAATAGACATTCTTTGTCTTTGGCCGCCAGAAAGAGTAACTCCTCTTTCTCCTACAATAGTTTGATAACCATATTCAAAATCTTTGATATCGTTATGTAAATCTACTTGGTGAACATAAGGAGTAAAGTCTCTAGATTTTTCTAGTATTGTAAGATTATCTTCTACTGTTTTAGCAAATAAGTAAGCTTGTTGGTTAACAAAAGAGAGATTTTCTCTAAGATGTCTTTTTTCAATATCTTTAATTTCTACACCATTTATGGTTAAAGAACCATCATCGTATTCAATAAGTCTAGTTAGTAGATTAACAAGAGTAGATTTTCCTGACCCTGATCTACCGATTATACCGATAGTTTCACCTTGTTTTACAGTTAAATTGATATTCTTTAAAACATGATTGTTATCATATGATTTGTTGACATTGGTGAAAATGATATCTCCTTCAATATTAGGAGTTTTGTTTCCATTTATGGAATATTCATCATCTTTTTTGAAATATTCTTGTAAACGAGAAATTGAAACACTGAATTTAATGATTCTGTTTAAACTATTAAGTAAGTTAGGAAGATGTTGTAATACTTTAGTAGATAGTAACACTAGTGTTGTAGCAAGTCCTAAATCAATTCTTCCTTTGATATATGAATATCCGATAAATAAGAAAGCTCCGAATCTAAATAAAGAGTGGAAGATGTCAATTGATACCCAATATGTTTGGTGTAGTAATTGAACTTTGTGAGCCAACTCTTCTTTTTCTTTGTTAACTTCATTAAATTTTCTTTCTTCTTCATTTTCATTATCAAATGATTTTACTAAGTTAATATTAGAAAAACTTTGTTGTCCCATGGAATCGAGTTTAGCAGATAAATCTGACACTTCTTTTTCTTTTTTTCTAATATAGAAATAACCAAAGAAAAGAGAAAAACATAAGACAAAGACTGAAGCAACCAATCCTATATAGAATAATACTTTACTTAGTAAAAATATTTGAACTAGATAGATAAAAGTCATTGTTAAAGAATCAAAGATATTAAAGAAGAAACGATCGTAGAATCTAGCATAGTTATTGGTATCATCGATGCATCTTTGAATTAAGTTACCTGTCGAAATGCTTGATAAATAACTAGCAGGTAATTTAATAGAATGTTCATAGAAAGAAACGCTGACTTCTACTAAGAGTTTTTTAGTATAAATTCTTCTTGTTAGGTTTGAAATAAATCTGGCTACGATAAGAATCAAAGACATAACAAGTAAGGTCATAGATAGGCTAACAATAGCTTTATGAGTATTACTAAAATTGATAAATTTAAGTAGGAAATTTGGTAATACATTTTCTCCATTTGAAAGTATTGCTATAGTTTGACCAATAAATAAGGAGATGTAACTATCTATGTATCTATGAAATATTAAAAAGGCAATTGAAATAAGATAAATTGGAAAATATTTGAATGTAATTTTCCAAAGAATATTTTTTTTGTTTTTCATTTTTTACCCCTTTCTCTTAAATATAAAAAAGTGATTGAAATATAAAGACTTTACCATTTCAATCACCTACTTTCTTCAGACGAAAATAATTCTAATATAAAATGTAATTTTATACAATGAAATTATTCGTTTTCTAAACTTTTTGGTTTTAAAGAATCAAAAACCTTAATAGTTTTTTCTTCTACATCCTTAAGTTTGTTTTGTAATGCAACTGAAAGAGAAACTCCTTCTTCGTATAAAGATAAAGATTCGTCTAGTGAAACCTCACCTTTTTCTAAAATAGAGACGATTTCTTCTAATCTACTTAATGATTTTTCAAAATTAAATTCTTTTTCCATGGTTTATTCCTCCTTACCTTTAACTTCAACTTGTAAGTTTCCTTTAGCAAGTTTGATTTTTAAATTTTGATTCAATTTTACTTTACTTGAATCACTGATAACATTATTGTTTGCATCTGTTACAATACTATATCCTCTAGATAATACTTTTAAAGGACTTATACTTTCAAGTTCAGATACTTTTTGTTTAAATAAACTTTTTTTGTTTTCAATGTTTTTTTGATGTAAATGATTTATTCTTAAAGTAAATAACTCTAGTTTTGTTCTATTTTCAGTAATAATGTAATTACTGAAACTTTTTAGTTTCTCATTTAGATGATTAATATAATGTTTTTTATTTTCTAAATAATTCAAAGGATTTTTTAAGACATAACTATTTTGCAGCTCATTTATTTTATTTTTGTTTTTCTCAATTATTTTCTTTTCTGCATTTAATAGTCTTTTATCTAATTCAACAATTGAATAGAGAACATCATCTATGTTAGGTGTTACCATTTCAATAGCTGCCGTTGGTGTTGGTGCTCTTAAACTTGATGCGAAGTCTGCTATGGTGAAATCTATTTCATGTCCAACACCACTTATAATAGGCAATGGACACTCTATAATGGCTCTTGCAACTTCTTCCTCATTAAAGCACCACAAATCTTCTATAGAACCTCCACCTCTAGCAATGATGATTAAATCGTAATCACATGCAGATGCTTCTTTAATATTTTTTACAATATCTTTACTTGCTTCTTTCCCTTGAACTAATGATGGATGAAGCGTTATATCAGCGATAGGCCATCTTCTTAAATATGTAGTTCTCATATCTTGTAATGCAGCCCCAGTAGATGCGCTGATGATTGCAATTTTAGTAGGATACTTTTTAATTGGTTTTTTATATTTAGGAGAAAATATTCCTTCTTCTTCTAATTTCTTTTTTAGTCTTTCAAATTCAATGTAAAGATTACCAATTCCTAGCTTATTCATTGAAGAAACGTATAATTGATAGGAACCTGAAGCTTCATAAACTCCAATTTTACATTTAACAATGACTTTATCTCCATCTTTAAAAGATTCTTTTAGATTTTTGGCATATGAAGAAAACATGATAGCATTTACACGAGATTTTTCATCTTTTAAAGTGAAGTAAATATGTCCTGTTGGATGATATTTGATATTAGATATTTCTCCTTCAACATTTAAGTTCATTAAGAAAATATCATTTTCCAATGATCTTTTTATGTAAAAATTTAATTGACTGATTGAAATACTCTTTTCCATTATAAAACCTTATCTAAGACTCCGTTTATTAGTTTATAAGCCTTTTCTTCACAATATTTTTTTGAAAGTTCTACCGCTACATCAATAACTACTTGCTTAGGTTGATTTAAATATTTACCTTGTGCTAATGAAGTTAACAAAATTGATTTTTCCATTAATCCTAGTCTTTCGAAATCCCAATTATCTAAAGAAGAATTTATCAAATTGACTAATTCATTGGTATTTTTAATAACTTGTAAGAATAATTGTTTGATAAATTTATCATTATCATCGATATTTTCTTTAGTTACATTTTCTAATATTTCACTTGGAGAAGGTCTATCTGCGTCTTTTAAATAAAAAAGATATTGATAAGTACATACCATTGCTAGTTCTTGTAGTTTGTTTCTTGAATATGACATTGGAATCTCCTCCTAACTTTAAATATATTAACATATTTAAAACTTTTTTGCACTATAAATGAAATAATTGTGCAAATAAAAAAGCATGTTACCATGCTTCAATTATTTTGCTTTTGCAATTTCAGTTTTTGCAGTTTCTACTAAACCTTGGAATGCTTTGTAATCATTGATTGCCATTTCAGATAACATTTTTCTGTTGATGTTAATGTTAGCTAATTTTAATCCATGCATCAATTGGCTGTATGAAATACCATTTTGGTTAGCAGCTGCATTGATTCTAACAATCCATAATTTTCTGAATTCACTTTTAGTTTTTCTTCTATCTCTATAAGCGTATGCTAATGATCTCATTACTTGTTCGTTAGCAGTTTTATAAAGAATATGTTTTGAACCATAGTATCCTTTTGCTAATTTTAATACTTTTTTATGTCTTCTTCTAGCTACTGGAGCTAATCCACTTTTTACTCTCATTTTACTATTTCTCCTTCCTCAAATTAATTTTGGAATAATTGTCCAATTCTTCCTGCATCTGTTTCGTGAACATATGCTGTTTTGTTTAAATTTCTTTTTTGTTTTCTTGTTTTAGCCCAAGTATTCTTTCTTGTATGACTGTGTTTCATTTTTAATTTACCATTACCAGTGAATGTAAATCTTTTTGTAACAGCTTTTTTACTTTTCATTTTGTTTTTCATTTTTACTTCCTCCTTATTTCTTTACTTTACTTGATAAAAATGCAATTAAGTTTCTGCCATCTAAGACAGGTGCTTTTTCAACAACGGCATTTTCGCCACACATTTCAATGAATCTTTTTACAAGTTCCATTCCTGCGTCAGCATAAGCTATTTGACGTCCTCTGAAGCGCAATACGATTTTAACTCTATCTCCTGCTGCAAGGAATTTCTTTGCGTTATTAGCTTTCGTTTCTAAATCGTGAGTATCAATTGTTGCAGATAATTGAATTTCTTTAATGTTAATAATCTTTTGATTTTTTCTTTGCTCTTTAGCACGTTTTTGTTGTTCAAAACGAAACTTACCATAATTGACTATTTTACATACAGGTGGTGTAGCATCAGGTGATACACACAACAAATCCAAATCTACTTCTCTCGCTAAGCGTAATGCTTCATCTCTACTCTTAGTTCCAACTACAGAACCATTTTGATCAATTACAAGAACTTCTCTAAATCTAATCGCTTCATTTACTAAGTCCTTGTTATCTTTTTTTGCAAACTCGTTAATAATACTGTCCTCCTTAAATAAAATTAAAAACGGGCCCATAGAACCCGTTAAATTACAATATCAAATTAATAAATTAATGTGACATTTATACCTATTACAACGTAGTAATCAGGTGAGAACGGGTGTTCTACTTTCCACTTATACTGATAATATATTACTCTTTATAGCAACTAATGTCAAACAAATTTCAATTTATCAACACTAATATTTTCTTGAATATACATTATTGATCCATTTATTGTAGACAATTTTTTTAATATGATTTAATTCTTCTTCATTTACTACCTTTAAAATATGAGTTTTAGATGGATGATAATGGTGGTTATGAACTCCTAAAATATACTTTCCATTTTGTTCAGTGCTAATATAATCATAACCATTTGCTTTACCTAAAATTGAACAAGTGGAGGCATCTAGATTTTTTAAATCACTTTCTATCATTGTAGAAACTTTGCAATACCAAGGATGGTTTAGTCCAATGTGAAATTCTGCATATTCTGCGATGCTATATAAATCTTTCGAATCATCTTTTGGTAAAGGAATCAGATACAAATCATTTTTATTTTCTAATTCAGAACTTTCAATAAAATCTTCTTTCCATTCTTTATAGAATTTTTCACTGAGAAAATTTTCTTTCCACATTTCAATTGTATAATCAAACGGACTTGCTACTTGATCAAACTTATCAAATTCCCATGGTTTGAATTGTTCAATTCTTTTTTCTTCTGTATACTTTTTCTCTTTTGCCTGATTTACTTTTCTAGCATGATTTTTTGCTTGATTCAATGTTCCAATTTGGAATGGTAATTTTTTAACATAAGGAATTGCATGACCATCTTTTTTGATAAAATCATTATGGCCATAATGTACTTGCAATTGATTATCCTTAGTTAACTTTATTCGAGGTTCCGCTCTATTATAATCATCTGATATTGCTTTATAACTATTGATATCTATAGCTGCTTCAATAAAGAATAAGCCTCGATTGTGGTGATATTTCATCAATCTTTCAGGATTTTTAGCATCCATTAAATCTCCTAAACAGTCAGGGTAAGTGTAGTCGCTATTATCGTATTTTTTTTCATCCTCAAAATATTTACCTGCACTATATACTGGAGCAGGAATAAGATAGGTATCTTCTGGTTTACTTTCACTTAAACTTTGAATGATATTATATGTTCTTGGATAACCAATATGGTAATTTTCATCTTCACTTACACCAACGTTTTCATAATTTTTATAACTTCTAGAAATATTATGTCTAATATAATCGAGCACTTCTATCCCACTTATTTGTTGATTTGTTGGAGTTAAATCTGAGTTGATAATTTGATAAAAAGATGAAGAAGATGAGTCAATCATAAAATATTTTCCATTTTCAAATAAATATCTACTAGGAAGTTTAAGATAGAATTTTCGGTATTCAGGATTTTCTTCAGTTCCTATGTTTTGGTAATATTTAAATAGACCACAGTAATCAAATTTGATTTCATCATCAGGACCAAAAGATTTTTTTAAAGGAAAATTATATGATTTATTGGTGATAATATGTTTCATTTTTTTACTAGGTGAGTTAACCAAAAGCATATTAGTGGCAGTAGCAGAAAAAATAGTTTCGACATCAGAATAGTCATTATCATGATAAGCAACCATTTTATAGGTTTTTCCAAAAAGAGGCATGTCTACTTGAATGTATTTATAATTTTCATTTGGTTCATTTCCTTCAAGAAAGGTGTTAGGAAAATAAGATATATCAAATTTTTCCTTTTTCTTAGTCAAAATATTAGTAGCAATATTTCTTAAATCTATTTCAAAAGTAAGAGGAGCATTATCGCTCATATCATAGTAAGAAATATTATTACGATTAATTGCTTTAATATTCATATAATCATTAGATGCTAATTCAAATGACAATTTTCCTTTTTCAATACGAGGATTTAAAAGCATTTCTTTTTTTAAATGAATAGGATTTAAAAGTTTTCTTTTGTATGATAAAAATTGAGGTTCATAATTAGGATCATTGCAGATATGATCAATAAATTTATCTAAAAGTTCATCCTTATGAGCATCAATTACAGCTCCATAGTAGCTTTTCATATAATAAGAAACAGGAATAGTATTAGTATCAGGAATTACTTTAATTCTCTTATTTTTCCATAAAAAAGTATATTTCATGAAGGCCACCTCACATCAGTAATTTTAACATTAAATAATGGATATTTCACTTGGATTTTATAAAATGTGTATAAATAGCTTAATATTTTTAATATTAAAAAAAGTACCATTAAGGTACTAATTTTTGTGTTCAATTTCTTTTTTCAAAAAACTAATGAATTCTTCAATAGTCATACTTACTGTTTCATTACTATTGTATCTTCTGTAAGCGACAGAAACGGTGTTCTTTTCATTATCTCCAAGAATTAAGTTAAATGGAACTTTTTGGATTTGAGATTCTCTTAAACGATAACCAAGTTTTTCTTCTCTGTCATCAAGTTCTACTCTAATACCATTTTCTTGTAATGCTTTATAAACTTGTTTTGCATATTCTTGATGGTATTGGTTATTAACTGGTAAGACTTTTGCTTGAACAGGTGCTAACCATGTTGGGAATGCTCCTGCATAGTGTTCAATTAAGATACCAATGAATCTTTCAAGAGAACCAAATAAAGCTCTATGAATCATAACAGGTCTTTTCTTAGATCCATCTTCTGCAACATATGTTAAATCAAATCTTTCTGGTAAGTTCATATCAAGTTGGATAGTTCCACATTGCCAAATACGATTGATTGAATCTCTTAATTTAAAGTCTAGTTTAGGACCATAGAAAGCTCCATCTCCAGGGTTTAATTTATATTCAAATCCTGCTTTTGTACATGCGTCTGCTAAAGCTTTTTCAGCAATGTCCCAAGTTTTAATATCTCCAATGAATTTCTTTTCTGGTCTAGTAGATAATTCAATATGGAATTTTAGATTAAATACTGAATAAACTTCTTTGTATAAAAGGATGATTGAAGCAATTTCATCTCTAATTTGTTCTTCTGTCATGAAGATGTGAGCATCATCTTGAGTGAAGACTCTAACACGGAAAAGTCCCGCTAAAGCTCCACTTGCTTCATGTCTATGAACCATTCCTAATTCTCCAAGTCTTAATGGAAAATCTTTATAGGAATGGATAGAGTTTTTATAAACTAACATTCCACCTGGACAGTTCATTGGTTTAATTGCAAATTCTTTTTCATCAATTGAGGATGTATACATGTTTTCCTTATAGTTAAACCAGTGTCCTGATGTTTCCCATAGTTCTCTATTTAACATAATTGGAGTTTGAATGAATTGATATCCTGCTTTGATATGAATTTTATTCCAAAATTCTGTTAATGTATTTTTTAATGTCATTCCTTTTGGTAACCAGAAAGGGAATCCTGGACCATAATCAGATAACATAAATAATTCTAATTCTTTACCAAGTTTACGATGATCTCTTTTCTTAGCTTCTTCGATAGAGTTTAAGTGTTCATCTAATTCTTCTTGAGTTGGGAAACAAATTCCATATACTCTTTGCATAACTTGATTGTTTGAATCACCTTTAAAGTAGGCACCACTTACCTTTAAAAGTTTGAAGTTTCTTAACTCTTTGGTTGTTTCTACATGAGGACCTCTGCATAAATCAATAAATTCATCTTGTTTGTAAGCAGTAATAACTTCTCCTGCTTCCATATTGTTAATCAAATCAAGTTTGTATTCATCATTTTTAAACATTTCTAATGCTTCTTCTTTGCTTAATTCGATTCTAACAATTCTTTTACCATCTTTAGCAATTTTCTTCATTTCTTTTTCGATTGCAGGTAAGTCTTCTTCTTTAATTGAATCCTCTCCTAAATCCATATCATAGTAAAAACCTTCCTCAATAACAGGACCTACCCAAAATTTAGCATGTGGGTAAAGTCTTTTAATTGCATGAGCAAGTAAATGAGCACAACTATGATTCATGATGCTTAGTTTTTCGTTTTCTTTTACATTTACCATAAATATTTCCTCCTTGTAAAAACAAAAAAATTATCAATCCATAGGAACGTTAAAAACGCGGTACCATCCTACTTCATGATAATTATCATGCACTTAATTAATCTGTAACGTAGATATACGACATTATTTCAATAATGCTGCTCCAAAGTGGTAATTTTACAGTCTGCTAAAGATTTTCACCAACCATCTTTTCTCTAAGCACAGATTATGTAAAATCATGTCTTTTTCATTGCTTTGCTATATTTTATTCAAAGAATATTAATTAGTCAATATTTTAATCAAATTTGTGTAAATAAAAAGTCTTTTATTGTTGATAAAGAAAGCAAAAAAATGTATTCTATTTCTATCAAATGTTTTGAGGGGATGTTTTAAATGAGTAAGGTAAAAAGGGCAATATTCAATTTTATGAAAAAAGAGGTAGTTTTATCAATTGCTATTATCTGTACCATCATTACCATCTTTTTTGTTCCTTTTGATAAATCATATTTAGACTACTTTGAAATGAAAACATTGATTTGTTTGTTTTGTATGTTAGTAGTTGTTGCAGGTTTAAAGAACACCAATGTTTTTGAACTGATTTCTAGAAAATTGATAGGACTGTTTAGGACTCGAAGAGCGGTTATTTATGCTCTTGTTTTTGGTACGTTTTTCTTTGATATGATTGTAGCTAATGATATGTCTTTAATTACTTTTTTACCTCTGACTTATGTTGTTTTACATTCTACTAATAATGATAAATATTTAGGTATTACTTTTATTTTACAAACAATAGCTGCTAATATGGGAGGTATGGTTACTCCTTATGGTAATCCTCAGAACCTTTATCTTTATTCTTTTTATAACATTCCTGTAAGTGAATTCTTTGGGGTTTTATTACCTCAGTTTTGTGTTATTGTCTTTATGTTATGTATTGCAGGATTTTTCATTAAAAATGAAGATTTAACTTTGAAAAATAATAATGTTATTGATGTTAAGAAAAAAGAATTATCTATTTATTGTGTTTTGTTTGTTCTTGTTATCTTAAGTATTTTTAGAGTTATTCCTCATTATATAACTTTAATTATTGTAGTCTTAACTGTTCTATTTTCTGATATTAAAAGATTTAAATTTGTTGATTATGCTTTATTAGCTACTTTTTGTGTTTTCTTTGTTTTTTCTGGAAATATTGCTAGAATTGCTGTAATCCAAAAATTTATTGCTAAAATAGTTGCTAAAAACACCTTATTAGCAGGTATTGTTTCATGCCAATTTATAAGTAATGTTCCTACTGCTATATTCTTATCTAAGTTTACTACTAATTATTCCGACTTGTTAGTCGCTGTTAATATTGGATCTTTAGGTATAATTATTTCCTCTTTAGCTAGTTTGATTACTTTAAAAGAATTTTTGAAGCATCAACCTAAAGGATTTAAGAAATATATGCTAACTTTTACTCTAGTTAATACGACTTTTTTGATAGTTTTAATGGGTGTAACGTTGTTGTTTTAACACTTATCAACAAAGATTGCTAAAAAATTATGATGAATTAGACTACTTCGTAGTCTTTTTTTAATGTTTAAAAATAAACAAAAAATTTTATGCAAAATTAGCACTAAAATATTGACAGTGCTAATATAATGGTATAAAATGGTTAGCAGTTGGAGATAATAAGTGCTAAAAGAGGTGATATAATGACAAGGAAAGAGCATATACTTAAACTGATCGTAGAGCATTTCATTCAGACTGCGGAACCATTAGGATCAGTTACTCTTTTAGAAAAGTACAACTTACCTTTCTCTAGTGCGACGATTAGAAATGATATGTCTGATTTAGAGGCAGATGGATATATTGAAAAGACCCATACTTCTTCTGGTCGGGTACCTAGTGCTAAAGGTTATAAATATTATATAGAATTTCTTAGATCTGATCAGTTAGATGATGTGATTAAACATCAATTAACTACCGTTTTGAAAGATGAACATAAAGCAATAGATGATATTATTAAAGAAAGTTGTGAAATTTTATCTTCAATGACTAATCTAACTTCAATAGTCATGGGAAATGATTCTAAAACTGAATGTTTAAATAAAATTCAGTTAATACCTTTAAATGAAACAAGTGCAGTAGCTGTTTTGGTTACTACTAAAGGCAGAGTTGAATATAAGAACTTTGCTATATCTGCTACCAATTCTATTGAAGATATTCAAAATTGTATTGATATTTTAAATGATAGATTAGTAGGAACTTCTATTAATAAGGTAATTGAAAAGATGAATGCTTTAAAACCGGTCTTAAATGATTATATGGAAAAGTATCAAGTGTTTTTTAATACTTTGATAGAGACCGTTACTCATTTAAATAAAGATGAGTATGCAATATATGGAAGTGAAAAGATATTAGATCAACCTGAATTTACTACGAGTAAAGAAAAGATTAAAAAAATGTTTAAACTAATTGAAAATGATAAGTTATTCCAATTAGTTAAAAATCAAAATGATCGTATCAATGTTCTTATTGGAGAGGAAATTGAGTCTGATTTAGATGATGATGTAACTTTAATAAGTACGACAATTGATATAGATAATGAAATTAAAACAATTGCTTTGTTAGGACCTACTAGAATGGATTATCAAAAAGCAATAAGCGCAATGGTTTATTTAGCAGAGCAAATAGGATTGCTTGGAAAGGATAAGGAGGATTAAAAGTGTCAAAAGAAGAAACAAAAGTCGAAGAAAAAGAGACAAAAGTAAAAGAGCCTAAAAAGAAAAAAAGTTTAGAAGAAGAATTGCTTGAGTATAAACAAAAATATCTTTATACCCTGGCTGAGTTATCTAATTTAGGAAAGCAACATGAAAAAGAAAAGAAAGACTTGGCTAAGTACTTTACTCAAGATTTCTTGCTAGAATTGTTACCTTTATATGATATCTTCACAATGGTTATATCCAATAAAAATGTTGCTCCTGAAGTTGCAGCTTATTTAAAAGGATTTGAACTTGTTTATGCACAATTTGAACAATTCTTAGATAGAAATGGTGTTAGTGAGATTGTAACTAAATTAGGTGAAGAATATGATCCTTTGTTACACAATGTAATTGAGATTGAAGAAATAGAAGAAGGAGAGCAACATAAGATTGTTCAAATATATCAAAAAGGATATAAGATGCATGATAGAGTGTTAAGACCTACTTCTGTAAAAATAACTAAATTAAAAACAAATGAAGAGCCAAAGGAGGAAAATTAAGATGGCAAAAGAAATTATTATTGGTATTGACTTGGGAACAACTAACTCAGTTGTTTCATATATGCAAGCAGATGGAAAATGGAAAGTTATTCCTAATCCAGAAGGAAAAAATACAACACCTAGTGTTGTAGCATTTAAATCAAGTGGAGAAGAAGTTGTTGGAGATGCTGCTAAAAGACAAGCAGTTACTAATCCTGATACTGTAAGTTCTATTAAAAGAAAAATTGGAACTAACGACAGAGTAAGAATTGGTTGCTTAAATAAGGAGTTTACTCCTCAAGAGATTAGTGCAAAGATTCTTCAATATATGAAAAGTTATGCAGAAGAAAATTTAGGACAACCTGTAAGTAAAGCAGTTATCACTGTTCCTGCATATTTCAATGATGCACAAAGACAAGCTACAAAAGATGCTGGACAAATTGCTGGACTTGAAGTTGTTAGAATTATCAATGAACCAACTGCTGCTGCATTAGCTTATGGCCTTGAAACTAATAAAGAAGAAAAAATCTTAGTATTTGACTTAGGAGGAGGAACATTTGACGTTTCTATCTTAGATATTGCTGATGGAACGTTTGAAGTTGTTTCTACTGCTGGAGATAATCACTTAGGTGGAGATGACTGGGATGAAGTAGTTGCTAACTACATTGTTAAAGAAATTGGTACTCAATATGGTGTTGATGTAACTAAAGATAAAATGGCTATGCAAAGAATTAAAGATGCTGCTGAAAAAGCTAAAATTGATTTATCTGGTATGTTACAAACAACAATTATGTTACCATTCATTTCTATGAATGCAACTGGGCCTATCAACTATGAATCTGTTTTAACAAGAGCTAAATTCCAAGAAATGACTAGACATTTAATGGATAGAGTTGAAATTCCTGTTAAACAAGCTTTACAAGATGCTAAATTAAGTGCTAATGAAATCAATGAAGTATTACTTGTAGGTGGATCTTCTAGAATGCCTGCTGTTGTTGATGTAATCAAAAAATTATTAAATAAAGAACCAAATAAATCTATTAACCCTGATGAAGCTGTAGCTATTGGAGCTGCTATTCAAGCTGGTATTTTAGCAGGAGATGTTAAAGATGTATTGTTACTTGATGTTACGCCTCTTTCTTTAGGAATTGAAACATTAGGTGGAGTTATGACTCCTTTAATTACTAGAAATACAACTATTCCTGTAACTAAATCACAAGTATTCTCTACTGCAGAAGATAATCAACCTGCTGTTGAAATCGTTGTTTATCAAGGTGAAAGACCTATGGCAAGAGATAATAAAATGTTAGGACATTTTAAACTGGATGGAATTAAACCTGCTAGACGTGGTGAACCAAGAATTGAAGTTAGTTTTAATATTGACGCTAATGGTATCGTTAATGTTAAAGCAAAAGATTTAGATTCTAATAAGGAACAATCTATTACAATCACCGGGACAAGTGGACTTAGTAAAGAAGAAATAGATAGAATGGTTAAGGAAGCAGAAGCTAATAAAGAAGCTGATGAAAAGAGAAAAGAAAACGTTGAATTAAAGAATAAAGCTGAACAATTAATTAGTGATATTGATAAAGCATTAGAAGAAAAAGGTGCTTCTATGGATGCTAAACAAAAAGAAGAAACTGAAAAATTAAGAGATGAATTAAAGAAAGCAGTTGAAACAGAAGATTATGCTACTTTAAAAGAAAAAATCTCTCAATTAGAACAAGCTGCAGCAATGATGAATCAATATCAAAATGCATCTTCAAATGAAAACACTTCTTCAAATAGTAATGATGGAAATGTTTACGATGCAGATTACAAAGAAAATTAATTTTAATAGAAAGGTGGTCATGTAATGGCTAAAAGAGATTATTATGAAGTGTTAGGAGTTTCTAAAAATGCTTCTGCTGATGAAATAAAAAAAGCTTTCCGTTCTTTAGCTAAAAAATACCACCCTGATATCAATAAAGAGGCAGGAGCAGAAGAAAAGTTTAAAGAAATTAACGAAGCTTATGAAGTCTTAAGTGATGATCAAAAAAGAGCTGCTTATGATCGCTATGGACATGCTGCCTTTGAACAAGGAGCAGGTGGAAATCCAGGTGGCTTTGGTGGCTTCCAACAAGGTTTTGGTGGCTTTGCAGATATGGATTTAGGTGATATCTTTGGTTCTTTCTTTGGAGGTGGAGCTAGAGGTGCATCTAGAAATACTACTAGACAAGGCCATGATAGATATGTTCAATTGAACATAGAGTTTATGGATGCTGTCTTTGGAAAACAAGTAAAATTACCTTTCTCTTTTGATGATACATGCCCTAAGTGTAATGGAACAGGTGCTAAGTCCCCTTCTGATTATGAAACCTGTTCTCATTGCCACGGAAAAGGAACTGTGATGAGTGAACAACGAACTATATTTGGAGTGATGAGAAGTGAAACAACTTGTCCTAAATGTGGTGGAAAAGGTAAAACTATCAAAGAGAAATGTCCTGATTGTAAAGGAGAAGGATATCAAAGAAAGAAAGTCGATTTGGATGTAAATGTTCCTGCTGGAATTGCTACAGGCCAACAACTTCGTGTTCCTGGAAAAGGTGAAAGAGGAGTAAATGGTGGTCCTAATGGTGATTTATACATCGAAATTAATGTAAAACCTCATGCAGTTTTTAAAAGAGAAGGAAAAGATATCCTTATGGATTTAGAAATTTCCTTTATTGATGCTACTTTAGGTGCAAATGTTAAAGTTCCTACTGCTTATGGTGAAGTTGATTTAACGATTCCTGAGGGAAGTCAATATGGAGATATTTTAAAAATTAAAGGAAAAGGTTTTAAGGATTTAAGAAGTAGTAATGTTGGTGATCAACTTGTAAAACTTATTATAAAAACTCCTAAGAAAATTAGTAAGGAAGAAAAAGAGTTATATTTGAAACTTAGAAAATCTGATAAAACCACCGCTAATTGGTTTGATAAAATCAAAAATGTATTTAAAAAATAATTGTACCGTAAGGTGCAATTTTTTTGTGGAAACCCTTATTTTTCTTGATGTGAATCTAGGTATATATATTTATAATATTATTAGTGTTAAATAATAATTTATTATTTATGTAGAAAAAACAGACAAAATGTAGTAAAATAAGGAAAATTAGTGGGGTGGTTTTTGATGGGGAAAAACTATAATTTTAAAACTAACAGAATTTTAATGGGCACATTTGGGCTCTTTTTTGCGTTTATAATGTTATTTTTATTTAACAACATAAAAATGGATGCAGCATCAAATTATAATAATTCTGATGATCATAATGTTATTTTTGTGGTTAAATCTAACGATGTTGGGTCTATTGAACTTGATAGAACAATAACTGTAGGGGAAAGTGTTCCAAGTACAGATTATGTTAGCGAATTATTGGATACAAGACTGTATTTGCAAATTCCATCTGATTGGATTAATTACCCAGAATATCTTTATTTTCAAGTAAATGTTTCTCATTCTCTTGCAGATAGGTTAACTGAAACAACTAATACAAGTGATTATCCAATTAATATAAGTTCTAGTAACTGGTTAAAATTTACAGAAATGTCTGTTGATGGCAGTGGCGATTATAATGGGAATTTAGGCGTACTACTTGAGTGGGATTCTACATCATGGGTCTCAAGTGGTTCTCTATCTGGTGATGATAACATTTTATATGATGGTCTCATGTATTACATTTCTGTAAGGTTTAAGATTGCAGGTATGGATGAAATTTTGTGTTTTTATGATGAATTCACTTTTTCTTCTAACGTCGGAACTATTACAGGTCGTGTTATGAAAGGTTTTGATAGCAGTGAAGCAATTTGTAGTACTTCAACAAGTGAATATATGGATTTTATTTTTTCTTATAACAGTGGTGCAGGATACGAAAACATTAGTTCTTCTGATGCCACTATAGATGATGTTGAAATTTATTTTGGGGGATCATTGATTGATTCTAGCTATATTGTTAGTAAAACTGAAAATAATGGTTTTGTAATAAGGGTTAGAGTGAATAGAAATGGTACCTATAAGGCTGTTCTTACGACGACAGGATTATCTACTAGTGGAATTACTTCTTTTGAGGTAGAAAGTGTAATTAATAATGTGGCTACCTGTGGAAGCTTTGATATTACATATGATTCTCTTTATGAAAACATAGCAATTTATATGGGAATATTTGGTGGTACTACGATAGAACATTCTGGTAGTGATTATAAAGTTGTTAATTATTCTAGTACTGGATCCCCTACTGGTGGAGAAATTAGTTTTACATTAGATGAAAGTATTGGGATTGATGCAACTTTAATCTATTGGTCATTATCTTTAAATGGTACTGAGATACATACTGGTACTGGTTATAGTTATTCAAAATTATTATCAACAATTGCAAGTAATGGAGTAGGAGATTATACTCTAAGAGCAACTTTAGGATTTAATGAAATAGAAAGTGATGAGATTGATATAAATGTAATAAATATTGTCTCTGTTGAATTTTTAAAAGATACAGCTGATTATGAATATGGCGTATCAAGAACTTTCAATTCTATTATTTGTTCTAATGGATCAGGTTGTTTTAAAATTGATGGCATTGTTAATAGTAGTGATAAAATTACAAACGTAAATTACACTGCTAATGGAACTGTTAATGCTGCTATTTCTAACGCAGGTGTTTATAAAATTATCCCTACTGATGTAAATAACAATTATTCTAGCAAAGATTATTTCTATGTTTATATTGATAGCGCTAAAGTCAATGATTTCACTTTTACTATCAATAAAGCTAGCGTGATTAAATATGAAGGCAATGCTATTGATTTTATGGTTGCCATAAGTGGATTGAAATATAAAATGGCTTTAGCTGATGGTTCTTCAGCAGCAGTAAACCAACAATTGGTAAAAACTTCTGAGCAATATAGAAATGAATCAATCAAGAATTTTGTTTTAGGATTAAGTGGAATTACTTTTAAAGGTAGCATTTCTCCTAGTGGAAAAGAATGTTCTTATTCTAATTTGGATAATGTAATTGGTAATTTGAAGGCTTCTGAAGTAGGAACATATGTTATTACTTTACAAGTCAATAGTGATAATTATATTTATACTGAAACAGAGACTGTTTCTATTGATATTGCTGATGATGGTGATTATTCAGTTGATTTTTCTTGTAGTCAATTCTACTATGATGGTAATGAAAAAAATGCATCTTGTAAAATTTTATTTAGAGATGCTAGTGATTGGAATACAGTTTTATTTGAAGATGATATAACACTAGAAAATAATAAAAGTGCTATTGAAGCAGGTGAATATGAATCTAATTATACTTATGCTGGAAATGAAAATTTTTCTTCCACTAATGGTACAGTTACTTGGAACATTCTTCCTAAAAATATTTACATTAAGTTTGTTAATGGAAGTGCAATTTATGATGGCAATAACCATAGTTTGATTGCTTGTGATTCACTTAATGGAGCAGGATGTTTCTTAATTAGTGATAAATCAGATTATAGTTTATTGTTAGATCAATCTTTAAGGAATATGATAGATGTTAAATATTCTCCTACTGAATTGATAGATCAAGGTGAATATTCTATCTCAATTGATGGAGTTTATGAGAAAAACTCAACTACTATTAATGAAAATTTCCACATTGCTGGAAAAGAATCTGGTGTGTTTAAAGTTGGATTTAAGAAAATATATCTTGATAGTGAGATTTATACTGGTATTGATTATACGAGTGGTTTAATTCAAATATTGAATTTAAATATTGGAAATGTTGATGGTACAGATTGTGATACTATTGTTACTGGTAATTTAACAATAAAAAAAGATGGAAGTGTTTATGAAACTAAGACGATAAGCATAGATAGTTCTGGATATAGTTATTCAGTGGTAGATGCTGGAACATATACATTAAGTTTTCTAGCAGATAGTCAATTTGTTGATTATTTTGAAGATGGAGTGATTAGTTATAGTTTTGGTAATTCTGTTATCAATAAAGTAGCTTTATCTTATGAATTAGCTTCTTCTAATCGTATTTATAGTGGTGTAGAGATAGATTTTAGTAACATTAGTAACTATTTTGTAAGCGGATTAAAATCTAACGATACCATTGCTAATGTTGTTTATGAAGGAAAAGTATCTCTTGATGAGTATCAATCTAATTTTAAACCTAAAAATGTTGGAAGTTACACTATTAAGGTTAACACTTTTGATATGACTAACAGTGTTACTGGAAATAATAGTTTAGATAACTATAACATTACTTATATAGAGAAAAATTTTGAAATAACTAAGAAATCTGCTTCTATAACTTTTATTTCAGGAGAATTCCCTTACACTGATAGTGTAATTGATTTATCAGAAAGACTATGTAGTTTGGAAATAGAAACAGGATGTTTTAGATTGGTTGATTTTATTGGTACTGATATAAATAAAGTTGTTTATTCTATCACTTATTTTGCAAGCGGAGACACGCTAGGTAAAAGTGTAACCGAAATAAAAGAAGCAGGTACATATACTATTTTAACTAGTGGTGATAGTTATAATAACTATGTAACTACTCAAGGCGATCCTAACTATAATGTGACAATATCACCTGCTACTTTAACAGTAGGACAATTGAAAGTTGGACTTAGTTTTGTTAATGGTGAAAAGGTTATAATTCCAGAAGAAATTGATGCTGGAACTGATATTAATATTGGTGTTTGTGCAACCGAAAGTGAAAAGGCATGTATTAAAATTGATTTAGATTCACTTGATTTGACTGATGATGAAAAAACTACATTAATTAGTAAAATAGCGCCTGATGTAAGTTTCTATATTAATTCTAGAGGCGATGATTATAAGTTTAAATCTGGACAATTAAACAGTGCAGGTACTTATACAATTATTCCTTTTATTGATAGTGAAAACTATGGTGTTAGTAGAGAAATATCAGGTCAATTAACTGTTTCCAATCCTTATGTTATGTTTGATTATTCTTATAATTCCACATTAACTTATAATGGAGAAAAACAAGTTATTGCTAGTTTTAAACTTATCACTAATGATGATAGAATTAATACCGCTAAATTTACTTATTCTTATAAGGTAAATGCTGAAACTGAAGTAACCATTGATAGTACAGATTTAACATATTATAATTACATAAGCAAACTTAATTCTGGCGTTTATAGTATTACTTTAAATATTAATAATCCTGATGGTGTTGAAGGATATGATTTAATAGGAGCATCATTTAATGTAGAAATTTTGAAGGTAGAAGATGCTAATGCTTATAAATTAACTTGTACTTCATTAGTTTATAATGGTGGTGTACAAGAACCAACATGTACTGCTGCTAATGGTGGTGCTGTTACTTATAAGGGTAAGGGACAATCTTTAGTAGGAAATTATAATGAAACATTCTTGGTTGCTGAAACTGCAAATAACCCAAGTAAAGAAGTAACTGGTTCATGGAGCATTACAAAAGCAGATTTGACGATTACTTTTGTGGATTTAACAGTTCCTCATACAGATAATAGTTATGATTTATCAGGAGTTAGTTATTACAATATAGTGGGACTATTGGGAGAAGATGCAATCAATTCTATTGGTTATAGCGTCAAAAATGTCGCTAGTGGATTGGATGTTGATGTTAATCAATTGTCTGCTATCGGAACATATACTATTACTCCTAATGTTTTAAATGGATTAAATACAAACAATTATCACATTTCATTAGAAGCAGGAACATTTGCTATTAGAATGTTGGATGTTTCTGAAATAGAAATAACAATTACTCCTGTTGAAAGTGAAAAAGTTTATAATGGAAGTGCAATAAAAATTGCTGAGGTTTCTGTTTCTCCTTATGATGATAATTGGGGATGGGATTTTGTATTTGAAGCTTCTATAAAAGGTGAAGATTTTAATTCGTATTTTAAAGAAAAACAAAATGGATTGTCTTGCAATACAGAAAATTGTTCTTTTATTAATAATGTTGTAAGTTTATATGCTACATATGCCGGTGAATATACTATCAATGTAGTCTTAAATGAATCAGCTGCTAATCCACGTGTCGATGTATCTTCTGATCCTATTGTAATTAAACAAAAAGACGTTGAAGTCAGTTTTAAAGATTATGAATATACATATGGTGATTTCAAAGGTAATGGGGTTGTTTCAGGAGTTATAGTTACTGGATCTCCAGCTGGAATGTGTGTGAATAGTGGTATTGCTTGTTTTGAAGCTACAGGAATAGTTGATGATTTTAATAGTTTAATTTTTACTGCTACAAAGGATGGCAGTTCAATTGTTGGAGATAATGGCGTTAATTTGGAAGTATTAACTATTATAGATGCAGGAAGTTATGTTATTACGCCAACAAGTATGTCTTTATCAGAGACACAAATAGGTGGAATGAGTAACTATAATATATCTTTTAAAGAGGGACATGTTGTAGTTAATCAAACAACTATTGAGAAAAATGATTTATTATTTAGTAGTAAAACTTGTATTTATAATGGTAGTCCATGTTTATTTGGAGTACCTACTTTAAGAACTGTTTTAGGTGATGATGTAAGTGCATATGTGAATTTATCTGTTAAAAAAGATGGTCTTAATTATCCTATAACAGGAAGTGAAGCTCCTACTTCACCTAATATTCAACCTAATTTAATTAATGCTGGTACTTATCAAATTTCTATTAACGTAAATCATCCTAATTATATTTTTGAAGAACAAGTAGTAGAAGTTAAGATAAACAAGGCAACTTTAGATTTCACTCCTACAGTTTTAAATGCCGATTATACAGGAACTGCTCAATCATTACTTACAGAAGCTATATTTAAATTTGCTGGACAAGATATTTTAGTCGCTTCATTAACAGAGGGTATTGTTAATGATGATTTATCTATAAAAGTATGTCTTGTTAATGGTGATAATGAAAGTTGTACTAATGAGTTTAGCAAATCTGCTAATTCTGCATATCAATTTATTAAAAATAATATGCCTACTGCTATTAATGTTGGTAGTTATACTTTGAGATTGTATGTAGATGATAAATCTACTAGTGAGTTTGATAATTTTGAAACTTCTACATTTACATGTAATCCTATAATTAACAAAAGATTAATTCAAATTCAATTTACTAATTCTATAATGTCTTATATGGTCTTCTCTGATCCTAGTAAATATCCTGATTTAGGAGATCTGGCTAGATATACATTTAGTCAAGAATTTATTTATGGTGAATCTCCAACTAGTATTAATTGGCAATTGTATAGTAATCAATTTAAGGTTACTGATTATCAAACATCTGATTTTTCTAGTTTGAAAGCAGGAAACTCTTATAGAGTTGAAATTGTAGGATTAATAGCTCCTTATACCGGCCTTGATTATAGTACTAATTACATGTTTGCTTATTCTTCTGGCACTATTGAAGTTTCTGCCTCAAATGAGTTAGAAATTACAAAATTAGAAGGCAAACAAAACTTAGTTTATAATCGTAGCAATCAAGAATTAATCAACTTTGAAACTAATATTACTGATGGAATTACTACTACTTTTGTCTATCATTATTGCGATGTTTTGGATTGTAGTGGAAAGAAAAATGTTATTGAAACATATAGTGCAAGTAGTGTGGTTGGAAAAGAAGCAGGATATTATTATTTAGATTCTGTTGTGGTTGATGGAGGAGTTAACTATGATGATGTTACTTATGAAGGAGAAACAATTTTAATTACTATTTCAAAAGCAACTTATACGATTACTCAAGCTAATCCTTATTACATTTCTGGAGGTTATACATCACCTTATAATGGTATGGTACAAACAATAGCGTTTGAAGGTTCTGTTCTAGAAGAAATAAAGTACGAAACTTTGTACTATTTATGTGTTGATGGAAATAAGGATAATTGTCCTTTATCAAATCCAGTAGATGCATTAAATACAGGTGTATATTATGTGGTTACAACATTTGAGGTTGATCCTAACTATAATGATATTCCTTCAATAAGTACTTATTTTGAGATAACTAAAATTAACTTACCTGATGATTTAACTTGGGAATCTAGATATACATCAATCGTCTACGATGGACAACCTCATGCAATGAAGTTGAATAAAGTCTACACTAGTGTAGGTGATTTAATTACTATAACTTATGAAGTTTCTTATAATGGAGGAACTAAACAAAGTGGAAATGGTGGAATTGATGCAGGAAGATATGAAGTTACTGCTTATGCTGAGGCTGGATCTAACTATAATTCTAAAGTGTTTGGTGTTCCTGTTGTTCTTGATATTTTACCGGCACCTGTTATTTTAGAAATGAAAGATAAGACAATTAACTATGATGGTAATAAACATTTTATCGTGGTAGAGAATACTAATTTAGACTCTGTGATATCTTTAACATATACAATTGATGGAGTAACTGCTACTACTGATAATGGAGTCATAAATGCAGGTGATTATGATTTTGCTGTTGCATTCAATTGTAGCACTGGAAACTATGTTTTAAGTGAAGAAAGTGATTTGGAAGCTGTTTTAACTATTAATCAAATTGAAATAGGTGAGGCTGAAGATATTGAAGATTTCACTTATACTGGTGTTAAATTTGAACCTGTTATATTTATTGAAGGTTGCATTGTAGGTGTTGATTATGAAATTAATTACTATATTTTAAATTCTGCTGGGGAATATGAATCTTATACTGGCGACATCATCAATGCTGGTAATTATAAAATTGTAATTACGGGTGTAGGTAATTATACTGGAGAAACATATATTGAGTTTACAATTGAAAAAATTGCTATTACTATTCAATTCAAGAGTTCAACTGCTATTTATGATAGTTCAAATTCTTATAGTTTCGCTAATTCTAGTTATTATGAAGTAATTAATGGTTCTTTTGTAGAAGGACAAGAACCTACTTCTTATAATTATAAAATTGAGACTAATAATGGGACTATTTACACTAATACGAGTGTTAGTAGTGTAGGAAATTATTTGGTATATGCTACTTCAATTGCTGATGATGGCTATCCATATGCAGATAACTATAATATTATATGGGAAAGAGGAAGTTTCTTAATCTTTGCGAGCGATAGTCTATCTGTTAGTTTAATCCCTCATGATGGTTTGATTTACACTGGAGAACAATTAAATCTAATTTCTGGTATTATTACATCATATCCATTAACTAATGCGAGTGTAATTACTTACTATTATTGCGAAGTTGTTTATGGTACAGATTGTGAATTCAATGAAGAAGGTAAAAGGGATTCATATGATGAAATAGCTGTAACTGATGCTGGAACATATAAGGTTAAAGTAGTAATTGATGCTACAGGGGATAATTATACTGTAGTAGAATCATCTATCAGTGTAGTGGTTGGAAAAGCAAGTTATAATATGACTTCTATAAGTAATAATTTTGTAGATAAAACATTTGCTTATTCAGGAATTGGCTATAATGTAACACTCGGTACTTTACCTTCTGGTTTAAATGTAACTTATGTTTGTAATACAACTAATTGTGGTGATTTAACTGATGGTAATGTTTATTCATTAGTAGAGGTAGGAACATATAATATCACTGCTAATTTTACTGTTGACGATAACAAAAATTATGAAGTGCCTTCTTCATTAAGTGCTAATTTTGTGATTACTAAAGCAAATGCATTAATTACTTCAAGTGATGTAACATCAGTTTACAAATCACAAGGTATAAAGATTAATGCTACAATCAATAATGATGAACAAGTTAATAGCTTAAGTTATAGTATCAATGGCGATACTTACAGCATTGATGATTTAATCGTTCTTGATGTTGGTACTCATAGTGTAAGAGTATTTGCAAATGAATCAGCTCATTATAATTATGTTGAAAAGATTGTAGAGTTAAAAGTTGTTAAAGCTTCTTTATCTATTGAATGGGTTAATAATAGTTTTATTTATGATGGAAATCAAAAAACACTAAATTATGTAATAAAATCTAGTAATGTAGAAGTTACAGGATTAGCAGTAGATCATTCTGGTGTGTGGACGGCAACTGCTTCTGGCGATTATGATGCTGTATTATTGGTGAATGATGAATCTGATGTTAATTATAATGGTAATTATGAAACAAAGAATATTACTAAGGCATGGAGTATTGAAAAAGGAACTTTAAGCAATATAAGTTTCGATAGTAATAGAAATTTCGTTTATGATGGAACTGAAAAAATGGTAGAATTAATTGATAATTCTGGTGTTTCTGAAACCACTAAAGTTTACATTATTACAAATGAAAAAGGTGAAAATGTAGATTATGCTATAAATGTTGGAAAATATAAAGTAAGTGCTACAATTTCAAAAGATAATTATAATAGTTTAACATTAGATGCTATTACCTTTGAAATTACTCCAGCTTCATTGGATTTTTCAGGCATTAAGTTTGAAGGAAAAACTGTTAATTATAGCAAAAATTCTTCACATACTTTAACTATCAATGAGGAAGAACTTCTAAATATTGTAGGTGTTGGTGATAACCCTATTATTGAGGTCTCTTATAAAGTAATGTTAGGTTCTGAAGAATTGAACGGTCTGTATGTTACAAATGCAGGTGTATACACATTTATTGCATCTTTTGATGAAAAGTCTGGTAACTATGTTGATCCAAGTGATATGGAAGCAGTTCTAACCATTAATAAAGTTAAATTAGATATTGAAATAATCAATGAAGAAGGTAGATGTATTTACGATTCAGTGGGTTCTAAAATGACTTGTACTTATGATGGTGAATATTTCAAAATCAATGCTAAAATTAGTGATAACGATATTGATTTAGTTTATAGTGGAACAGGATATGACCAGGCAAATGGAGTAGCTTCTACAGGAACATATGATGTTACTATTTCTTATGAAAATACTAATAACTATATAGGTAATGAAAAACTAGTTACTTTGGTAATTGCTTATGCTGAATTTGCAAGTGGTGATATCGTATTTGAACATGAAACAGTGGTTTATGATGGGGAAAGTTATAAAGATCGTTTTGTAGTATCTGGAAATGCTGTTGATGGTGCAAATATATCATATGTCTATGAAAAATATGTTACTGATTTAGAACTTTCTTCTGTTGAAGATGTTGTAAATGCTGGTAAGTATAAAGTAACTGCAACTATTGAAAAGATTGGTTATTCTACAATTTCTGTTTGGGCTAATTTGACTATTGAAAAAGCAGATATTACAGTTGAATTAAAATTCAATGATGATTTGGTATATAGTTATAAAGGACAAACTAATCTAATTTCTAAATTAAATTTTGTTTCTAATGCTAGCGATGACTATGAACACCAATATGTATTTGATATTGTTCATACACCTTATAGTGGCTCTGTTTCTTCTTGGAATGATATAACAGATTTAACTTCGAAAGTAAAAGATGCTGGTAGCTATGTAATTACATTAAAAGTATTAGAAAGTGATAATTATAATAGTGCTTCTATTGAATCTTCATTGGTGATTAAGAAAGCACAAATATATTTTGGTGTATCTTTTAAAACAGAAGAAATTGTCGATGAATTTGGTCAAACAAATAATGTAATTATTGATACTTTCTCTTATACAGGCAAAGAAATTCAATTCTTAAATAAATTTGAAGTTTATTATGATTCAAGTTTTGAAGAAAAGATTACTTCTTATGCTGGATGGATAGAAGTATCAGGAATTTCTGGTACTAATGTAGGAAGTTATGATTTTGTAATTGTAGTAAATGAATCTAATAACTATTTAGCTGGTAATTATCCTTCAGGTGTTACATTTAAAATTACTCAATCTAGTTTAACAGTAACTTTCAATGTTAAGGAAGATTTAGTTTACAATGGTAACTTACAAGAATTAGCTACTATTGATATTTATGATGAAAACAATGAAATGTTATTAGATGTAGCAGGTATAACCTATGTTATGCATAAAAAAGGTGGTAACACAACAAGTAGTGATACTGGTTTCTTCCAAACTGATGCAGGTGTATATACATTAGAAATTCAAATCCCTGAGACAGCAAGTTATAGTTACACTAATGTTATATGTGATAAACTTGTTACTATTGCAAAAGCAACTATGAGTGATGAAGTAATAAAAGTTGAAGCTAAACCTGGACTAGTCTATGATGGATCTAATAAAGATTTGGTATTAATTACTTCTAGTTTAAATTATGAAATTAAATACACTGTTTGTAATAATGATTCTTATGTATCAAATGGTAATAGTTGTAATGAAACAAATACGATTCTAACTACAGATGCGGTAGGAAAAAATGCAGATAAATATTATGTGGGTTATACAATAACTGATTTAGATGGCAATTATGAATCTTCTAGTGGAGAGTTAAACGCATATATAAGTCCTAAGAAGTTGAATCAGGCGATGTTAATTTCTAATCCTGCCAATGGTTCTATTAATAAAACTTATGATGGAACTAGTAATGTATTAGATTCAGTGATCTTCTCATTCAATGCTAATGAGCTTGCTATTGGAGATAGCAACGATTCATTAGAAATAAAAGTAAGTGCTTCATATGAAGATAAGAATGTAGGAACTGGTAAAAATATTAATATTTTATCTATCGAAATTGGCAATAGTAACTATGTATTAGATGACTCAACAGAAGTTCCTTTATTCCAAGGAAATATTATTGCTAAAGAAGTCAAGTTGGATGTTACGGTAAACAATCTTTATGTTGGTTCTACTGATGAAATCACATTTGCTTCATGTAAGGTTGTTAGTGGACTTGTTGTTGGTGAGGATTCTAATCTTACTTGTAGTGTAACTGCTCCTGTTGATAGAACTAACAAAGGTAGTTTTGAGGTATCATATGATGTAACTTTTGTAGATGAATTGAATAATAATAATTATATTTTTGTAAAACCAATCGTGATGATTGAAATAGGTTCTTTACAAATTGATATTAGCGATTTAGTTATTACTGGTAATTCTAAACAATATGATAAAACTAATAAGGTTTCTTCTGATTTTTCGATAAATATAAAAGATGGAATTATTACTGATGGTAATGAATACGTTGTAAAATATGATGCTTTCTACATTGATGTAAATGTTGGTAATGTGCAAATTGTATTAAATAATATCAAGCTTTATGTAGATGATCATGGAACAGAAACGCTTGCAACTAACTATTACATTGATATTGCCACTTGTAATGTTGATGGTTATATCTTAAAAAGAGAAGTTGATTTATCTAAATTTACAGTTGGTGGATTAAAGTCTAAGGTATATTCTGGTACTGATGAAGTCTCTTATGAATTAAGCAATACTTGTTTAAATAGTCCTTATACTATTTGTCTTCAAGTGAATGAAGATTCTGGCATTATTGCTGATGATATGTCTCTATTTACAGATTTTGATTATATTTTAGTAGATGCTTATTATGATAATATTAATGTTAATGTTGGTAGTGATGTAAGAAATATCATATTCCGTTCTGTGAGTGTAAAAGAAGGATTCTTGTCATGGTTTACAAATTATGAATTTATTGGTTCTATTTCAAGTGTGGAAGCTTCTATTACTCCTTATCAATTGAAATTGGAAGGAAATTATTATACTACTAGTGGTATGGAAAAAATCTACGATGGAACTAGTGAAACAAATGATTTTAAGATTAGTATTAATAATATTGATAGTCATGAATTAGGATTGGTCTATGACTCATATTATCAAGATGTCAATGCTTCAAATAATGTAAATATTATTGTTGATATAACAGATTATTCAGATAACTATGAGCTCGTAGATAGTGAATATGTTCCTATTACATCAATAACTATACCTAATGGTGTTATTAGCAAGAGAAAAATTACAATTGATGTTAAGGCAGTTGATAGACCTGCTGAAATGGGAGTAATAAGTGTTGAATTGATATGTAATACTTATACTGGTAATGTTGATGGAGAGGAATTAGATGTTTCATGCTGGAATGGACAAGTAAGTAGTGATGCTGCAGGTTTAAATAAAAGTGTATATTTCTATGATTTAGAAATTGATTCTACATTGACTGGTAATAGTGATAACTATACGTTTGATAAACCTGTTGTTACAGTTAATTTAACAAAAACTAAGTTAAATTTAAAAACTACAGGTAAGAGTGGTTTAGTATATAATGGTAGTGAACTTGACTTAATTGAAAAAGTTGAGTTTAGTTTAGGAGAAAGTACTGATTATAGTGAATTAGATTTAGATAAAGGTACTTATGGAAATGCTTCTTATTGCTATGTAATTGTGGGTGAAGCTGATTGTGTACCTTCAGATAGTAGAAAGAAAATTAATGCTGGAGCGTATACTCTTATTGTTAAGTTGACTGGTTCTCCTTATTACGAGGACAGTGTCGCTGAAGAAGTACTTGTTACAATTGATAAAGCATCATTTACAACTTATTTAACAGTAGCTCAAGATGTTATATATAGTGGTCAACCAATAGCTTTAGCTACGATTACTCATGGTAATTATAATAGTGATTTGGCTTCAATTAAATATTTAAGAAATGGTACTGCATATAATCTTGTAGGTGATCAATTCTTTGCTACAAATGCAGGAACATATGATATTACAGTTGAAATAAGTAGTAATAATGATAATTATAAATCAACAATTATTGAAGACACTGTTGTTATTAATAAGAAAACATTGAATTTAGAATTTGTTTCTTCAAATGATTTGGTTTATACAGGTCGTGATTTGATTGGTTATGATGTTTGTGAAAATAATGAAGATAAATATTGTTTAAGCGTTATAAATCTAGTTTCAGGCGAAAGTGTTACTTATTATAGTCTTGAGTTAACTAAGGATGGTTCTCCAGTTGATTCAATAATTGATGCTGGCATTTATAATATTGAAGCTATCAATGTAATGATTAATGGTGAAGAATCTAATAACTATAATATTTCTTATAGTGGTTCTAGCATCATCAATGTTTCTCCAAAATCTGTAGATATTGTAATTGATAAAATTTCAAAGAAAATTGGTACTTTAGATCCAGAATTTACTTATAGTGTAACTGGTCTTGTTGGCAATGATGATTCCAGTGCTATATCTTTGGAAATAAGTAGGGAAGTTGGTGAGAATATTGGTAGTTATATTATCAGTTATGTTGATGGAACATTTGTTTCTAATAACTATATTTTAGGTAATGTAACAAATGGATCATTAGAGGTGTCTGCTTATCCTATTAATTTACGAATCAAATATGAAAATAGGGTTGGCAATGCTATCAATCCTGAAATTAATATCAGTAATTATCAATATCACGATGATGTAGATATTACTACGTATATTAAAACAATTATAGGCAGTGATTATATTGGATATTACTATAATTTGGATAGAGAGAATTTATTAACTGCTGATACACTTGAGGATATAGAAGCATATAATCCAAATGTTAGTAATCCTACTGCATATGTAAGTTTAGTTTATAAGACTAGTGAGTATGTAAGATATATTCAAATGTGTTCAATTGATGCAAATGATATTGAAAGTGGTTATATTGATTGCTATGAAAATAAAGTAGAAATCAAAGGTGAAGGTAATACACGAATTGAAGTTAAATTGCCTAATTGGGAATATCATTTGCCTGATTTTGATGCAGAAACTAATATAGAATTAGTTGAAAATGATTATATCTATTCTTATACATTTACTCATGATAAAGATGCCAATAAGTCTGATACAGATTATATTTTAATCAAATATAAACCAATTATTTCCGTTATTAAGGTTCAAGGACATACTTGTTCTGCTGATGGAGATATTAGGGAAGAATGTTATTTAGGAAATCCAACTTTAGTCAATGTTTATTATGGACGTAAGAATTTAGTTGTTAATGCTCCATATAAACCAGGATATACAGTAGATGTATTGGATAATTCAAAAATTATTTCATTAGTGAATTCTGATGAAATGACTGTATTTATTAAGTACAATCCTTCATTGATTGATGTTTATTTAAAACTAGTAAACTTTAAGACAGGTGAGGAAATTAATAGATATTTATATATGGATGGAAAATATAGTTATGGTACAAATTTAGTAGTTACTATTCCTAGCGTTAAAGATTTTATTTTATATGGATATTTGAAAGGTGCAGGAATTGAAGTAATTGATAAAAATGCTGAGAGTATCAATGTAAATGTTACTACTAATAAGTCATTTATTGATGTTGTATTGTATTATTCTCCAATTATTTATCCTGTGATAGTTCTTGATGGTGATGCTACAGTTTCAATTAATTTAGGTACTGATTATAAAGATAAAGGTGCATATGTTATTGATGATATGGGCAACAAAATTTATGTAACTGATGTTGTATGGGAAAATGACTTTAATAAAAATATCGTTGGTACATATTATCTTCTTTATAATTATGTAGACATGAATGGATATCCTGCAGCTACTGTAAAGAGAACAGTTATTGTAGTAGATAATGTCAGACCTGAAATTACGCTTACCAAATTAACTGATAGAGTAGTAATTGGAACAGTAGTAGATTTCAATTCTTATATTGAATCTATCCAAGATAATTATGATGCAATGGATAAAATTGTATTGGAAATTGATCAAGGTGAGTTTGATACTTCTAAAAAAGGAACTTATAATATTAAATTTACTGTTAAAGATACTTCTGGTAACGAAAACTCTGTTGTATTAGAAATAACAGTAGTAGCAGCTAAGAAAACAAAATCTAGTCTACCTATTATTCCTTTAGTAATTGGAGTATTTGGACTAGTAGGTGCTGGAGTAGGAGGAGCGTTCTTATTTAAACACCTTAAAAAGAAAAAGGGAGATTCTTTTGTAGAAGATGATGACGATGATTATTCAGCGTTCTAGGAATGTAAAATAATTTATCAATAAAAACCTAATGATTAATAAAAAATAAAGAGGATTTGGTTAAAAATCCTCTTTTTTGATGAAAAAATGTTTTTTCATATATACATATATGTATATATGATTATTTAAAATTTTAAAAATGTGATGCAAAAATATTTTTTTGTGCTATAATTTGTGCAAAAGGGGTGTGTGTTATATGGAACAAGTTCTACTTATTCTATTAATTTTTAGTATCTTGTTAAATACTTATTCTGTATATAAATACATTACTTTTAATAATGTAAGAAAAATTAAGACTAGTGATAATATTTTAAATGTCTTAAATAATTATAATAAAACTTTAAATGAAACAAATTTAATTTCTATTGTTTCTAATTGTTTTGATAGTAAACAATATGAAGTTAATAAAATATCTTTAAATAAAAAAACAATTGATGTTGCTATTAAAACGGGTGAAAAAAAGTATTTACCAATATATTGTTATAATCCTAAATATAATGATATAAGAGGTTATATAAATAATATATATAATAATTACCTTACAGATAATAATAGTGAAGACTGTGCAATTATATATGTTTCTTCTTTAGATGATTATATAAAATTAATTTCTAAGGATACAGACACACGTGAGTATGCATCTTCTAAAAATATTACTATAGTACATTCTACTGCTCTAAAATATTTGTTAGATGAAATTAAATTACAGACTGATACTGTTAATAAGTTATCTTATGTGGTTTTAAATAAGTCAAAAAAAGTTGATAATAAAATCTGTAGAGTTAGTTCTAAAAATGATTTAGAATTGAACAAAGGAGATAATGTTATTGATGAAGGAACTTACTAGAAAAGCAAAGGAACTATTAAATAAAGCACAAGAAAAGGCGATTGCTTTATCTCATTCTCAGTTTGACCTACCTCATTTCATTGATACTTGTATTGAGGATAATGATAATTTAATAATTAGTTTATTCTCTAAAATGAAGGTAGATTTAGAAATAGTTACTAAATTAATTAATGATTACTTTTCTTCTTATGCGAAAATTTATCGCAATGAAAAAGTAAGTTGCAGTTTGGAATTAGAAAGACTTTTAAACTTAGCAGATAATGAAGCGGATTCGTTTAATGATAAATTCATTTCTTTGGAACATATATATTTGGCTTTTTTTAAATCAAAACATACTTTGATGAAAAAGATTATTAAAACATTTTCTCTTTCAAGAGAAGATGCTGTTAATATAATTATGAGGATAAGAGGTGGAAATATGGTGGAAGATGAAAACCCTGAGGTTAATTACGAGGTATTAGAAAAATATGGTAGAGATTTGGTCGCTAGTGTAAAAGCGGGTAAAATTGATCCTATCATTGGTAGAGACGATGAGATTCGTAGGGTATTACAAATTCTTTCTCGTAAAACTAAAAATAATCCTGTCTTAATTGGAAAAGCAGGAGTTGGTAAAACTGCAATTGTTGAAGGGTTAGCATGGTTGATTCATAAGAATGAAGTTCCATTAAGTTTACAAGGACATACTATTTTTGAATTAGATATGGGTGCTCTTATTGCAGGTGCTAAATATCGTGGTGAGTTTGAGGAACGATTAAAAGCTGTTTTGCGTCAAATTCAAAATAGTGATGGGAAAACAATTTTATTTATAGATGAAATACATAATTTAGTTGGTGCTGGTCGTGCCGATGGTGCGATGGATGCAGCAAATCTTCTGAAACCTATGTTAGCTAGAGGAGAAATACATTGTATTGGGGCTACTACAATTGATGAGTATCGTAAATACATTGAAAAAGATCCTGCACTAGAAAGAAGAATGCAAAAGGTAATGGTTACTGAACCTTCAATTGAAGATACAATTGCAATTTTGCGTGGATTGAAAGAACGTTTTGAAATACATCATGGTGTGAAAATATTAGATAGTGCCATTGTAAGTGCTGTTACTTTATCAAGTAGATATATTACTGATAGGTTTTTACCAGATAAGGCAATTGATTTAATTGATGAAGCATGCGCAAGCGTACGCATTCAGATTGATTCTATGCCTACTGATTTAGATGTGATAACAAAAAAGATTATTCAGTTAGATATTGAAATAGAAGCATTAAAAAATGAAAAAGATGCTAAGTCAATTGAAAGATTAAATGCTATTAAGAATGAAAGGAAAGATTTAGCAGATCGTCAAATGGTTTTAAAAGAGATTTGGCAAAAAGAAAAAGAGGAAATTTCTGCATCCAAGACTTATAAATCTCAAATAGATAAATTAAAATTAGACTTAGAAACTGCTCAAACAGAAGCTAGATATGAAGATGCTGCTAAAATTCAATATGTCTTGATTCCTGAATTGGAAAAGAAGATTGAGGATTATGAGAGAAAAACTTCAGAAGATAAAATGTTAAACGAAGAAGTTACCGATGATAATATTGCTAAAATAATTTCTGCTTGGACAAAAATCCCTATTCAAAAGTTAGTTAAAAGTGAAGTAGAGAAATTGATGAATTTAGAAAACAAACTAAAAGAGAGGGTAATGGGACAGGACCATGCTATTAATTTAGTTTCCAATGCTATACTTAGATCAAGGGCTGGAATTAATGATTCCAGACGTCCAATGGGTTCTTTTTTATTTTTAGGACCTACTGGTGTAGGTAAGACAGAAGTTGCAAAAGCATTAGCTGAACAACTATTTGATTCTGAAAATTATATGATTAGAATAGATATGTCTGAGTATATGGAAAAGCACGCAACTAGCCGATTATTGGGCGCTCCACCCGGGTATGTGGGTTATGAAGAAGGTGGCCAATTGACTGAATTAGTTCGTCGAAATCCTTATTCGATCGTTCTTTTAGATGAAATCGAGAAGGCACATCCTGATGTTTTAAATGTGATGTTGCAAATACTTGACGATGGTAGGGTTACGGATTCCAAGGGAACACTTGTAGATTTTAAAAATACGATTATCATCATGACCTCTAATCTTGGTTCTTCTTATTTGTTGGATTTAGAATATAACAAAGCTGTTGAAAGAATTAATGATTTGCTGAAAAATACTTTTAAGCCAGAATTTTTAAATCGTATTGATGAAATTGTAATGTTCAATTCTTTAAACAAAAACACAATTGATTTGATTGTTGATAAATTTATTGGTGAACTAAACAATAGACTTTCTGAAAAAGAAATTTTTCTTGAAATAACTTCTAGGGCAAAAGATGAGATTGTTAATCAAGGTTTTCAAGTTGATTATGGAGCTAGGCCTTTGAAAAGGTTTATTCAAAGAAATGTTGAAACTTTATTAGCTAAAAAGATCATTATGGATGATTCAATAAAGCGTTATCTTTTAGATTTTGAAGATGGAAAATTTATTATAATTAACAAGGACTTGTAAAAAGTCCTTTTTTATTGTGAAAAACTGTACTTAGAAGATTTATCTTCTAGTGTCTATATTTTATAATTTTATTACAGGGCAAAAAATCATAGCAAAAGTACTTTTTTATTTGATTTATTAAATCAAATATAGTAAAATACAGTGGTAGAGTAATATATATATAATATATATTAACCTAAAAATTTGGTGTGAGGTGTGTGTAGTATGAATTATACGGAAAGTAAAACGAGTTTTAAAAAGGGATTTATAGCAAGTTTCTTTGCTATCGTTGCAGCATTTATGTTTGCAATGATGTTTGTGAATGGCCAAGGTGTGAAGGCAGATTCATGGACTTTGGAAAATGAAACTGAGGTCATTTCAATCCCTCAAACACAGTCAGGATTAACATCCTTGACTTTGGGAGACGTTTGTGATATTGATGGGGCTTCTTACAACTACAAAGATTGTGGCAAAATTAAAGAAGCTGTTAATGCAAGCACAGTCAATGTGTTTTTGCAATTACCAAAAATCGCAAGTGCTCAATATTCGTTTGAGGCTTCCAAGACATATTACCAAATTAATGTAACTGCTGGAACTTCCGTTTCACAAGCTGGATTAACTGCTGATACGGCTAGTACAACTTACCCAATTGCAATTGGTACAGGTTGGACAGCATATGGCTCAAGTTCTAATGGTATATATAAGTCTATCACTCTTGGTACAGACAAAACTTGGTATGTAGTAACTGTAAGATTTGGTCTTGAAGGTACTGACGTTCGTGTTGTAGCGTCTACTTTGATACTTAGAAGTAGTGGTGGCGTTAATAATATGACTTTAACTGCTACTTGTAGTGGAACTTGTGCAAATGCAAATGTTACTTTAACAAACACTTTGGGTACAAGTACTGTAGGAGATAAGGCAAGTTCTTCAATTAAAGATGGAAATGTAAACTTTGGTTCTACTCTTCCTAGAATAGAATCTTGGACAATTGCTGGCACAGCTCAAACTGCATTTACTTCTGCTGCGGTAACTAAAACTGTAACTGCTACATCTTCTGTTGTACTAACAGATATGGCTGGAAATACAGTAACTAAAACAATTACTGTTACTAAACTTACTATTACCGCAAGTGATTCTACTAAAACATATAATGGTAGTGCTCAAACTTATTCTATCAGTGCTCCTACTGGTGGTACTGTTCAATATTCAACTACAAGTTCTACAAGTGGTTTCAGTACTGAAAAGCCATCTTTAACTAATGTGGGTAGCGTTACAGTTTATGTTAGAGCGGTTCCAAGTTCTACGAGTGCAACTGCAAATGCAACTATATATGTTTGTAGTAATGTATCAACTGTAACGTTTAGAATACAAAACGCTACACTAAGTGGAAGCGTTAAAATTACTGGAACAAATACATGTGCTAACACTTTAACAGCAAGTGTTACTAATACAAATAATGCAACTTTAGCTTATCAATGGTATACAAATAGTAGTAACAGTACAAGTGGAGGAACTGCAATAAATGGGGCTACTTCTTCTACGTATAAATGTACAGGAACTTGTGTAGGAAACTACGTTTATGTTGTTGTAAGTGCAACTAAGAGTAACTATAATAATGCTAGCTGGTCTGATATTACTGATGCAGCAAATAATACTAATGCAACTACAATAAAAGCCACACCAACACTTACTTTAGGTTCAGCATCAGTTACTGGTTTAATTTATAATGGAACTGTTACTAACACTGTTAAATCAAACGTTGCTGGTACAATGGCTGCGTCTTCATCTAGCACTACTTATGTTACTGTTTCTTTAAATACTACAAGTGTTACTCCTAATACTAATTTAACTGCTACAATGACAGGAAAACAATATACTACAAGTGATATTACCATTACTTTTACTTTTACTCCTACTGATACAGCATGTTATAATAATGCAACAAAAACATTTACTGTAAAAGGAGTTGCAAAATTAGACATAATTTGGAATTGTAGTGCGCCTTCAAATAAAACTTATACAGGAAGTGCACAAACAATTACTTGTACAGCAAGTGCTGGAACTGTTTCATTCAGTTGGGATTTTTTACCATTTACTGCATCTGATGCTGGAACTGGAACAAGTTCTACGCCTAGTGGTACAAAGACAACTGGAACAGGAAATGGATTTACAAACGCCGGAAAATATACAATTACTGCAACGACTAATGCAAGCAGTACTAACTATTCTAATAGATCAACAACTGTAACTTTATGGATATTAAAAGCAAATGGAAGTGTAACTTTAAGTGCTACTTCTGGTAGTGTAAATTACGGAACTAGTAGTACTACTTTCACTGTAAATTCTAGTCATGGTGGAACTTTAAGTGTAACTGATAATAATAGTACAGCAGGAAGTGCAATAAATGGTACAACAGTAACCTTAAGTAGTTTGAGTACACTAACTGTTGGAACTTCTGTTGTAGCAACTGTAAAAAGTGCTGCTACTGCTAACTATAAAGAAGCAAGTGCAACATATACTTTAACATTTACCAAAACAGGAAACCCAATAACTGTAAGTAATAAGACAGTTTATGTATTATCTGCAACAGATTTATCAACTTTAGTTTCAAACGCACAAGGAGCAGTAACTTATACTTTAGGAACTGATAATTGTGCAACAAAAGGAAGTTTAAGTGGAAGTACTTATACTGCTGGAAGTTTATCAACAAATAATGATAATGATGCAACAGTAACATTTACTGTAACAGCAGCAGGAAATACAAATTACAATAGTGGAAGCAAGACTATCACTTTAACTGTTCAAAAATATACAAGAACATTGGCATTCAATAGTTCAACACCAAGTAGTATCACTTATGGTGCTACAGGAAAGAGTGCAGTAGCTACTGCAAGTGGATCTGGTGGAACAGCAGGTTCAATAACATATACATCAAATAATGCTGATTATTTAGCAATTAATAGTAGTACAGGAGCATTGACTGCAAAAGCATATCATACTGGAGTAACAATTACTGCAAGTTTATCAAGAACTGCAACGGTAAAAGCAACAAGTAAAACTGTAACTATTGCAGTAGCAAGAGCAACAGGAAATATTACGTTAAGTAAGACATCTGAAAGCATGAATTATGGTGCTACATCAACAAAAACGTTTACAGTAACAGCATATCACTCAGGAGCAACATTAAGTGTAAGTGATGATAATGGTACAGCAGGAAGTGCAGTAAGTGGAACAACAGTAACATTATCAAGTTTATCTGGAATTTCACCTACAACAATTAAAGTAACTGTAACTGCAAGTCAAACAGCACAATATAATGCAGCAAGTGCAATATATACATTAACTATTGGAAAAGCAGGAAACCCAATAACTGTAAGTAATAAAACAGTATATGTATTATCTGCAACAAATTTATCAACTTTAGTATCAGGTGCACAAGGAACGGTAACATATACTTTAGGAACTGATAATTGTGCAACAAAAGGAAGTTTAAGTGGAAGTACTTATACTGCTGGAAGTTTATCAACAAATAATGATGATAATGCAACAGT
>SVBH01000002.1 GCA_015058985.1 Erysipelotrichaceae bacterium | reverse complement strand
TTTATCATCTTTTGACCAATATCTATTTGGTCCTTTTCTAATTCTTGCCATATCTGTACCTCCAATTTCATTATAACAAAAAATGCAGACACGTTTTTTTGTGTCTACATTTATCTTATAACTTCAATTAACACCCTGTGTGTCTTTTTTGATTATAATTCTTCTTTTAATTTTTGATTAAATACCTTTTTTCTTATCATTTCTATTTCTTTTTTATACGGAGCTTTTTGTTCTACATATGGAGTTTCCAAAATCTTGATGGTATGACTTAATTTTGGATGATAGATAATATTTACTAATGATTCGAATCCAATTTGACCAAAACCAATATTTTCATGACGATCTTTATGTGAATTCAAATAATTCTTAGAATCGTTTATATGAACAACTTTTATTCTGTTTAGTCCAATAAGTTGATCAAAATGGTCCAAAATAAAGTCTAAGTCATTAACGATATCATATCCTGCATCAAAAATATGACAAGTATCTAAACAAACACCTATTCTAGATTGATCAGTTACTCCTTTTAACATAAGATTTATTTCTTCAAAAGTTCTTCCAATTTCATTGCCTTTTCCTGCCATAGTTTCAAGTAAGATAGTAACATTGTTTGTGTTATCAAGAACATAGTTTAATCCTTTGATAACATTAAGAAGAACTTTTTCAAAACCTTCTTTTAAATGTGATCCAGGGTGTAATACTAAATATTCAAATCCCATCTTTTCAACTCTTTTTACTTCGTCTAATAACATTCTTACACTGAATTGATATTTTTCTTGATCAAGATTAGCTAGATTTATTAGATATGGTGCATGGACTACGACATCTTTTGGATTTATATTGTTCTGTTGCATCATTTCTTTTGCTTCAAGAACTTTTAATTTTTCAACTGGAATCCTTACGCTATTTTGAGGGGCACCTGTATAGCACATGAAGGTATTTGCTTTGTATTCGATTGCTTGTTTAACACTTCCTAGCAAAAAGTCAGGAGCATTCATATTCACATGTGATCCTATTATTAATTCTTTAGTATCCATTTTTCATCGCCTTTGTTCTTTCTTTTGCTCTTTCTTGCTGTCTTTTTTTGATATCATCTTTGATGATTTGTCTTTTATGTTTACTTTTAACTTTTGCTACAGCTTCTTTTACTTTCTTTTTGTAATTTGGTTTTACTTTTTTAGTTTTTGTTTTGTTGACTGTTTTCTTTATTTCTTGATTTAAAACTTCATCTGATTTAGAAACTTTTCTTTCTCTTATTTTAGCAGGATTAATATTAGTTCCTTTTATAACCACTTCATTCAAATTTAACCCTGAATTTTCTTTCAAATCTTTTATGAATTTTTTTTCTTCTTCATTGTATAATACATAGCATGAACCTGTTTGATTCATTCTTCCTGTTCTTCCAGCACGATGGAAAAAGTATTCTTTTTCTTTTGGGAAATCGACATTTATTACATGGGTAACACTATTAATATCCAATCCTCTACTTGCGATATCAGAACAAACTACATAGGTAAATTCCTCATTTAAAATCCTTTTATATATTTGTTTTCTTTCTCTCGATTCTAAATCTCCATGTAACATTCCTATGCTTAAACCTTGGCTGTTTAATTTATCATATATTTTTTCAACATCTTTTTTCTTAGATGCAAATATTAGACATACGTATGGATTTATACATTTGGTTAATTCTAAGACAACTTCTTCTTTTTCTTTATGTTTGGTATTTATTGAATAGAAAGAAACATTAGATGATGTTTTTTCGTTAATTTGGACTGTTTTAGCGTTGGTTAGATACTTTGCAATAAAAGGTTTCATATCCTTGCTTAAAGTTGCACTAAAAGCCAAAATTTGCACTTTTTTAATACGACTTACTATTTCATCAATATCTTCCATGAAATTTAATTCAAAAATCATATCTATTTCATCAAGTACGATAGTTTTTACTGTATTAATATTAACTTTAGCATTGCTAACACAATAATCCTTCACTCTACCAGGAGTCCCTATAATGATTTGAAAAGAAGTGTTAGTGTCATCTTTTTTTCTTTCAATTCCTCCTACTAAAAGTTTAATATTGATATCTTTATTAAATTTAGTAAATTCAATAGCCATATTATATATTTGAGTTGCTAATTCTCTGGTTGGAGACATTATAATTGCTTGTAACTTTTTATTTGTAAAATCTATTTGTTCCATAATAGGAATTAAAAAGGCATGAGTTTTTCCACTTCCCGTCGCAGAAAGGGCAATAACATTTTTATTTTCCATAGCTAAAGGAATTACTTCTTTTTGAATAGGAGTTAATTCTTTGAAATTTTTATATTCAATTAATTCTTCAATAAATTTTTTCATTTATATCACCTTTTTAATTATAACAAAAACATTAACCAAAAGTCTATTTTAGTTGCATTATCAATCAAAATAATCTGCATTTAAAAGTTTTTTAATCCCTTGACTTATTGCTTGATCATAAGAATATTTTTCATATAGAATTTTTTCAGTTAAACTTCTATAATCTGATTCAAAAAAATGGGTTTCTATTATTTTTTTTAATAGATCTGAAATCACATAATTAGATTGTGCGGAACAATTACTATTTACAGTTTGTCGGTCTTTGCGCACCTTTTTCACTAATTGTTTAAATCCTTCATTAAAATTAATATATGGCATAATCTTAGCGATATCATACAAATGCCTTGAATATCTATTCTTTTTATTTTCGAGAAAATAATCACATATAGCGAATACTTTATCTATAAAAGTTCTTTGTAAAGACTGAACTTCCATCTCAAACGAAAGTTCATCACAGTTTAAAGGTAATTTTATATCATTGTTTTCACAAAACATATTAATATAGCTATTTATTCTATTAATTTTATTTGGATACACTATTTGGTAAAAACTCGTTTCTACAATAATTTCCTGGAATTCTTCTACGAACATAGATTTGTATTTAAAAACATATTTATTATATTTATAATTTGATCTTACTGATTCAGGGTTATCAAAAATAAGTCCTAAGTTTTCCGTTATTTCTAATATTATATTTTTTACGTTTCTTCTTTGGGATTCGCTCAGACTTTGTGAAGCAGATAAATCTATATCTTCAGAAAATCTATTAATTATCCCATACGATTTAGATAAAGATGTTCCTCCTTTAAAAACAAAAGGAATTTCTTTTTTGCTAAGTTGGTATAAAATCATGGATTGAATTGTATCTTTCTCAATCATCAATACATTTCTTTTAGTTTCATTAGAAACTGTTTCTATTACTTTTTTCCATAATTCTTTGTCATTTTTATACCAATTCATCCATTATTCCTCCTTCATATATATTACGATAAATTTTATCAGGATAAAGAGGTAAATATTGTTTTACTATTTTAAAGTCTATTTGACTTTGCTTTATATATTTTTTTATTTTCCTAGTTGTTTCTTCTTTGCTTAATTCAGAGTATTTATCTATGTTCAACATTAAATCCAAAAATTGTAATTCTTTATAATTCTTTTTTGTAACCTCTGCAACAGGTTTATAAATGACGATATTTATATCTTCAATTGGTTGTTTTCTTTGCTTGGTAGTAGCAAAATTGCTGCAAATTTCATAACAAGAAGGATTTTGAGAAGTCAACCCCAACAAATTAGATAAATATAATCCTGTATAAAATCCACTTATTTTTTCATTGAAATATAAGTATTTTTTTTCTATAAATTTAGTTATAGATATTTTGCCTTTTGTGCCTAGAATCGTTGTGTATGGCAAATAGTAAACTCCATTGTAAAACCTTTCAATTTTACCTTCATCGGCCAATTTTTTCATTTCTTGCCTAATATAATTTTTTGAATATCCTTTGATTTCATAAAGAAATATAGGTTCTGATTCTGAATAATTAGCTTTCAAAAATTCATAAATCATATCATCACCTCACAAAAATGAAATATCTTATTTCACTTTTATTATATACTTTATTATAAATTTTACAACTAACAAAAAGTAATTTGTCTATAAAAATAAATTTTTTACATTAACCAAAAGTCTATTTTTTGCATACACTTAATTAGGAGGAAATGTATGTTTAATTTTAATCCCTATATAACTTCTGGTTTAATGAGAAGTCAAATTCCTTTTTCTTTGCCTGGAAGTAGTGCTGTAGCTAGTGCTGCCACAAAATCATTTTCTTGGTCCGGCCTTTTTAATGGAATTCAAAAAACTGTAGGAACTGTTAACCAAATAATCCCTTTATATCAAAATGTAAAACCAATAATATCTAATTCCAAAACTCTTTTAAAAGTTATGAGAAGTTTAAATACTCCAAATATAAATAATAAAATTGAAACTGTTCAAACAGAAAACGCAAACAAAACTGTAATCACCCCTAAAGAGGAACAACCTTTAGAAATGAAATCTCAATGTTCTCCTGCTAAACCTTTTTTTAATTAAAAAAATAGTATCAACGATACTATTTTATTTCTTTTAATACAGAATCTATTTGGCTACGATAATTTCTTAAGCGAGAATAATCATCACTTTCTCTAGGCACTTTTTTGATAATTTCAGACACGAATTGTAATTCATCTTTCCATCTCTTATAGAACAAATTACTTTTTTCTTTTAAAAGACAAGGTCCAAACATAATTTCTTTGTCCGTTAAGTAATCTTCTCCTTTGATAGCTTTGATTACTTCATAATATTTACCTGCTTCTTCAAATAATTTTTCATCTACAATCATAAAACCATTGTTAACAAGCCACTTTCTAATAGTAAATGCTCCAACATTAGGTTGACAAATAATGGTTTTAACATTTTTTAATTTGCTTTTATTAGAGGAAAAAATTGAAGTCATTAAACTTCCACCCATTCCTGAAATAGTAATAGTGTCTACATCACTTTCAAGTTGTGATATTCCATCAGCAAGTTTTAATTCTATTTTTTCTTCTAATCCAAATCTATTAACATTTTTAATAGCAACACTTAAAGGACTAGCATTAATATCACTTGCATAGCAGTGATTTGCTTTACCAATCTGAACTGCATAGATTGCAAGATAACCATGATCAGTTCCTATATCAGCCATAATGGAATTACGATCTATCATTGAAGCGATAGTTTCAATTCTTTTTGAAACTTTAATTGTTTTGTCCATTACGATAATCACCAAACCTTTTTGATCTTGTAGGGTGCCTTAATTTACGAATAGCTTTAGCTTCAATTTGTCTAATTCTTTCTCTTGTTACTCCAAATTCTTTACCTACTTCTTCTAAAGTTCTACTTCTACCATCATCTAGGCCATATCTTAAACGTAAAACCCTTTCTTCCCTTTCAGTTAAATCTTTCATAACATTATATAATTCATCCTTAAGTAATTCATTCGTAGCATAATCAGCTGGAGACATTCCATCATCTTTAACAAAATCGATGATATGAGAATCTTCTTCTTCACCTACTGGTTTTTCTAATGAAATAGGGTCTTGAGCAATTCTTTGAATTTCTCTTACTCTTTCTGGAGTCATATCATTTCCCATTTTCTTAGCGATTTCCTCACTTGTAGGTTCTCTACCAAATTCTTGGAACAATTGTCTTTGAACTCTTGTTAGTTTATTGATTGTTTCTACCATGTGAACAGGGATTCTTATTGTTCTCGCTTGGTCTGCTATTGCTCTTGTAATAGCTTGTCTAATCCACCAAGTAGCATAAGTAGAAAATTTAAATCCTTTTGTAGAATCAAACTTTGAACTAGCTCTAATTAATCCAACGTTTCCTTCTTGTATTAAATCAAGTAAGTGCATACCTCTACCAACATAATGTTTTGCAATAGAAACAACTAATCTTAGGTTAGATTGAATAAGTTCATTTTTGGCAATATCTGCTTGTATTTTATCAAATTCAGTAGCATCTTCTTTTGCACCTTTCTCGATAAGTTCGGCAAGTTCTATTTCTCTATCTTTATTCAACAATGAAACTTTTCCTATTTCTTTTAAGTAAGTTTTCACTGGATCCATCATTTTTACATTACTTGGAAGATTCATATTTTCTAAGTTGTCTAAATCTTCTAGTTCTGTATCATCTTCTAATAATCCATCATCTAATAAAAAATCATCTTCTAAAAGATCTTCTTCACTTAAATCTTCTAAATCTGATACGTCCATTTCTTCAAAATCATCAGATTTTTTATCATCTATAACATCAATTTTTTTATTCTTAAAATAAACGATCAATCCTTCAAATTCATCATCAGTTAGATCTAAATGTTTAATTTCATCTTCTATTTCAAGATAAGTTAACATATTTGAACCAGACTTAGCTTTCTTTTCTAATTCCTTTTTAATTTGATCTAGGCCAATAACCTCATCCTCGTGATCATCTAAAAAGTCGTCTTTTCTTTTAGCCATCTAATTCCCTCCTTTAAGAAATTTATCTTTTAACTTTTGCAATTCATTTAATTTTTCCATTTTTAAATTAAATAATCTTAATTTTTCATCCTCATTGTCTGTTATTTCTATTTGGGTTTGTAACCTACCAATTTCACTACTAAGAGGTTTTTCTAGTCTTATTACATCAAAATATTGGACATCAAATGATTTTTGCAAGTCATTTTCATATATTAAATCAGTAACAATACTTCTTAAAACAGGGTCATCTATTCTAGAAAGAAGATCATTTTCTGAAATCCTATTATTATCATAATAATAGTTTATCACATATTTTGCAATAATTCTGTACTTATCATTGTACAAAAAGTTTAAATTGTCGATATAATATCTTATCGCCTTAGTATCATATAACATTTGAGACAAAATATTTTTTTCTGCCCATTCATATCTATCTGGTTTTTTAACAATTAAAGGATTTGTTCTTTTAAAAACCTTTTTTTCTTCTTTTTTATCTCCTAATAAAGATTTAATGGCATTATAAGAAAATCCTGTTAAAGATACCAATTTTGATATGTAGTAATCTTTATCTAGGTCATCAGAATTGCTAGTCATATAATATCCTGCTATTCTTTTAACAAATTCTTTCTTTTCTTCATAGTTTTCTGTATTTATCTTAGAAAACTGATAACTTATTTTAAAATCAAAAGGACTGAGTTGATTATTTAGATAAGAAATCACCTTATCTTTTCCTATCTTTAAAAGTTCATCCAAGTCTTTTCCATTTTTATCTTTAGTTACAACGCTTATAGAAATATGCTGCTTTTCAAGTTCATTTATTATTTTAAAAGTTGCATCTTGGCCTGCATCATCATTGTCAAGAGCCATAATGACTTTTACATTTAATCTTTTAATTGCTTTAATTTGATTTTCTGTGAAAGAAGTTCCCATGATAGCGACAACGTTGTTAATTCCTATTTTAGATAAAGCTATTACATCCATAAATCCTTCTACTATATAAATGTATCCAAGTTTTTTTGCTTCTTGCTTAGCTATATAATAATTGTACAAGCAATTACCTTTGATGAATATATTAGTTTCTGGAGAATTTACATATTTAGCTATATCGGCATTATCAATTTTACGTCCACTGAAACCTACTACTTTTCCATCTAAATTTGCTAAAGGAAATATCAGCCTTCCTTTAAATCTGTCAGTTAATTTTCCATTAGTTTCTAATGCAATTCCAGAACTAATAATTTCGTCAATCGAAAATCCTTTTTTCATCAAGTATTGAATGGTTTTAGTTCCATCATTTAAGGAAAATCCAATTTGAAATTTATTTCTAGTTACTTCATCTAGTTCTCTTTTTTCTAAATACTCTTTTCCTTTCAGTCCTTCTTCTGTTTCAAGATTGTATTTGTAGAATTCGTTGGCTTCATTAATAAGTTCAAATAATCTTTTTTCGCCACTAGAAATTTTCTTCTCCGTATCTTCTATCTCAGAAGATATGTCAATTCCTACGAAATTAGCTACTATTTTAACAGATTCGATAAAACTAACTTTCTCATATTCTTGAACAAAGGTGAAAACATTTCCACCTGCTCCACAAGAGAAACACTTATAGATTTGTTTTTCCTGAGAAATAGACATTGAAGGATTAGTGTCTGAGTGAAAAGGACAAACGCAAAAGTAATTCCTTCCTTTTTTTGTAACAGGTATATAGGAAGAAATTAAAGAAACGATGTCAGCGCGTTTTCTAATTTCTTCAATTGTTTCATTTCTTAACGCCATAACATCGCCTCCTTTTTTATTTATTAATTTTTGTTTCTAAATAATTTACAAGTTCACTAATTTTAACTCTTTCTTGTTTCATTGAATCTCTTTCTCTAACAGTAACCATGCCATCTTCTAATGAATCAAAATCATATGTTACACAGAATGGGGTTCCAACAGCGTCTTGTCTACGATATCTTTTACCAATACTTCCAGATTCATCATAATCTACTGCAAATTTCTTTTGTAAAGTGCTAAATACTTCTTCAGCTTTTTCATTTAATTGCTTTGAAAGTGGTAACACTGCTACTTTATAAGGTGCGATAGAAGGTTTGAATCTTAAAACAATTCTTGTTTCACCATTGTCCAATAATTCTTCATCGTAAGCATCACAAACAACTGTTAAGAATAATCTATCGACTCCCAATGATGGTTCAACCACAAAAGGAACATACTTTTGATTTGTTTCAGGATCTAAATATTCCAAGTTTTCTTTTGAATATTCCATATGTTTAGACAAATCATAATCTGTACGATCTGCTATTCCCCATAATTCTCCCCATCCAAATGGGAATTTATATTCAATATCAGTAGTAGCTTTTGAATAAAATGATAGTTCTTCTTTTCCATGGTCTCTGAAGTGTAATTTTTCTTTTTTAATTCCTAATTCATCTAAGAAGTTAATACATTCACTTCTCCAATATTCAAACCATTCTAAATCAGTATCAGGTTTACAGAAGAATTCTAATTCCATTTGTTCAAATTCTCTGGTTCTAAAAATGAAGTTTCCTGGAGTAATTTCATTTCTAAATGATTTACCTATTTGCCCAATTCCAAATGGAACTTTCATACGGCAACTTCTTTGAACATTTTTAAAATTAGCAAAGATTCCTTGTGCAGTTTCAGGTCTTAAATAGACAACACTTTTAGAATCTTCAACAACTCCCATGAATGTTTTAAACATCAAATGGAATTGTCTAATAGGAGTGAAATCTTCTTTACCACAGTTAGGACATTTAACATGGTTATCTTTTACATATGCTTCCATTTGAGCATTAGACCAACCCTCACATGGTTCATTTGAAACATCTTCAATTAGTTTATCTGCACGATATCTTGTTTTACAATGTTTGCAATCCATCAAAGGATCAGAGAAGTTAGCTAAGTGTCCACTTGCTTCCCACACTCTTGGGTTCATTAAAATAGCACTATCAAGTCCAACATTATATTTGTTTTTTTCAACAAACTTGTCCCACCAAGCTTTCTTTAAATTGTTCTTTAAAGTAACTCCAAAAGGACCATAATCCCAGCTATTAGCTAATCCTCCATATATTTGTGAACCAGGGAATACAAACCCTGATGATTTTAAATGACTTACAATCTTTTCAAATTCAAATTCTTTCATTTTTTATCCCTCTTTACAATATTGAAATTATCTCATATTTCTTAAATAAATACAATTTATTTAATGTTTATTTCGCTTTTTATTAAAAAAAGTGAACTTTTCTTATCTACTTTATAATAGAGATTGTTTTAAAAACTCAAAACTTCTTAATCTATAACTTCCAAAATCAAGAAAATAATCCCACAAGTTTAATAAGATTGTATAGGTTAAATCATAATCTAAAATTAAGTTAGATAAATTTTCCTTTTCTATTTTTTGAAATAGTCTAACTAGTTTTAAATAAGTATTATCCTTGGTAGAAAAAGTGCATTTATAACAAACATATCCCCCTAGTTTATAATCTAGGTCAACTATTGATTTACTAGATCCACATTTAACACATTTATCAAGTTCTAATGTGATTCCTTCCCAACTAATCATCTTCATCACATAATAGGTAACCACAAACAAAGGGTTAATATTATTTTCTAATAATGTTACCAAATAGGTTATCTCATCATATAAATCAGGAACGTCTTTGATGTAATTTAAAGACTCTATTATAAATGATAAAACTGCTAAAGATTCAATAGATTTAGATATCTTTTTAGGATATAAAAGTTGTTTAGCTTCCACTAACTCATATTTTCCATTATCAACTTTACTTTCAAGTTCAAATTCACAAATTGTTCCTATCATTGTTATTTTAGCAAAAGGGCTAGTAAGTTTTTTGGCTCCTTTGGCTTTAAATGAAACTATTTCACTTTCCATAGTTAAAATACTAACAATCTTATCGCTAGTTTTATATCCTATTTCCTTGATAACAATTCCTTTTATTTTAAGAAGCATAATTATTCATCCTTATATCCAAATTCTTTAAGATACTTAGGCTTATTTCTCCAGTCTTTTTCAACTTTTACAAATAGTTCTAACATTACTTTTTTGTCTAATAATTTTTCAATATCTTCTCTGGCATAGGTTCCTATTCTTTTAATTAAAGTACCTTGATTTCCAATTATAATGGCTTTTTGACTTTGCTTTTCAACCACAATAGTTGCATCGATATCACAACTTTTTCTACCAAATTGCATTCTATCAATAGTAACAGCCACACTATGAGGTATTTCTTTTTCAGTTAGTCTTAAAATCTTTTCTCGAACATATTCTGCTACCATGAACCTTTCTGATTTGTCAGTAATCATATCTTCATCATAAAAGGGTATTCCATAATCCAAATATGATTTAATGGTTTCTATTAATTTTTCAACATTACTTCCTTTTTTAGCACTTAAAGGGAATATTTCTGCGAATTCTCTTTTTAAATTCCATTTTGTAATTTTTTCAGCTAGTTCAACTTTATTAATTAAATCAACTTTATTCAAAACTAAGATAACAGGACATTCTACTTTTTCTAGTCTTTCAAGTAAAAAGTCATCTCCTCTGCCATCTTTTTCAGAAACATCAACCATATACAACACTAGATCAACATCTTTAATAGAAGAATAAGCTTCTTTATTTAATGAATCTCCTAAAGCATGCAAAGGTTTATGAACTCCAGGAGTATCTAAAAAGACAATTTGAGAATCTTTATCGTTGTATATGCCTTGTATTCTATTTCTTGTTGTTTGCGCTTTAGAAGAAGTAATAGCAATGTGTTCTTTAATAATTGAGTTTAATAAAGTTGACTTTCCTGCATTAGGTCTTCCAAATAAAGCTACATATCCAAATTTCTTTTCCATTATCTATTAACTCCTAAATTCTTTAATATTTTTTCTTGTAACCCAAACATAATTTCTTCATCTTCTTTTTCCATATGATCATATCCTAATAAGTGTAGTAATCCATGTGTAAATAAGAAAGATAATTCTCTTTCTAAAGAATGTCCGTATTCCTTGCTTTGTTTTAAAGCTCTGTCATAACAAATAAAAATATCTCCAAGTTCTCTATTATCATCTTGGAAATAACATTCACTATCTTCCATAGCAAAACTAATAACATCAGTAACTTTATCAATATTGCGATATTCTCTGTTATATTTTTTAATCATGTAGGAACTAACAAAAGATACAGATAAAGATACTTCATCTTTAATTTTTAAAACTTTCAATGTTTCTAATAAAATTTCATTGTATTTTTTTTGATATTTCTTTAAATCATGTTTTGTATTATTGATTACGCTTAACAAATGGGACATATTTCTTACCTCACTATCAATCAAATTATAACATATTTAAAACTATTTTTAGAATAAAAATAAATATTTGCACTTCAATTATTGTTAAAATATTTAAGAATGTTTTAAAAATCATCTTTTTTGGACTTATCTCTTTTTTTAAAGTCAATTGGTAACCTGTCCAACTATTCATTACTCTTTCTTTTTTTCTAAGTCTAAAAACCACAAGTTTAGAACTGTCATAAACAAAACAATATTTTCTAAAACACTTAATCACATAAATAAAATGATTTTGTCCTTTTAAACTAGTTTGCAAGATTGAATTAGCATATAAGATATCTTTCCCATAGTAACAATAACATTCAACTCTTTTTCTTTCTAAAAATTCTTTCATATCAAAAAAAGAAGTTTCAATTTTTTTGATTTTTTTGATAGAAAAAGGAATTCCATTGCAAAAGCATAAACATTTCAGTGATCTATAACCACATGAAAACCAAAAATAAAAATATCCTTTCATAACCTATAATAGTCATAAAAAGATATTTTTCCTAATTTATTTTTCTTTTTTTATTTCATCCTTATTTTGGATTTGAATATATTTTTCTAATAATTCACATAAGTTTTGGATATAATTTGGTTTCTTTTCTCTACCAATGCCCTTACCATGTAAAATTTCAAAATCTTCAATAAGTTCGATTGCTTCTAAACATTCTTGACTTCTAACAACATCTCTGTTTGTTAAACGACAAGTAGCAAAAGTTTTGTATTTTCCTTCAACTTTTTTACTATCTAAGTAATCCATTAGAAGTTCCAAACTTGTTTTTCCACTTGGGCCAACTTCAATATCAGATTGTCTTGTATCTCCACAGATAATGATTTTACTATTAGTTCCTATTCTACTTAAAATAAGTTTGAATTGCTCTCCTGTTAAGTTTTGTGCTTCATCGATTATGGCAATAGTATCTTTAAAAGTTAAACCTCTCATATAAGCAACTGCTCCTGTTTCGATAGTTTTAGATCCTTTTCCTTCTAAATATTTTTCTAATTGTTCTTTACCAAAGATATCTTGTAAAGAATTAAGTAAAGGGACTAAATACATTTCAACTTTTTCTCTAACATCTCCTGGTAAAAATCCTAATTTTTCTCCTGCTTCTACATTTGGTCTTGCTAAGTAAATTTTTTCGATCTTTCCTGCTTTTAACATATTTGCAGCATAAGCAGCGGCAACGAATGTTTTACCTGTTCCTGCAGGACCTGACGCAAAGATAATACTGTTTTCTTTTATGGTATCTACTAATTTCTTTTGTCCCTGTGTTTTAGGATAGATAATTTCTCCTCTTAAAGTTTTACATATTTCTACCTTTTTAAAATGCTCGTAATCATCTAAATTTCCTTGAGTTTCAAGTAAGATGGCATTGTTAATTGTTTCAAGAGTTATTTCTTTTCCTTTTTTGGACATTTCAAACAAAGTCATAATAATCTTTTTGACTTTATTAATGTTTTCCTTTGCCCCCCCAAATTCGATTTTTTCATAATTAGGGGTAACTTTTATTTCTACATCATAATGCTTTTCTAATGTTTTTAAATTAACATCTTCTGGTCCAAAAACATTTTGGATATCATCATTTCTTTTTTTAGTTAAATCCATATTAAATTTCCTCTCCAATACTTTCATAAAGTGTGAAATGTATCTTTATGGAAATTATATTATCATTTACATTATAATGTAAAACATTTTCTTTTATTATTCTTTCATTTGGGGATAACTCTAATCTTATTTTTTCTAAACTTTGATCTCTTGCTTCATTAAAAATATCTAAACTATCTTCTAATTTTGTTTGATAATTTACCTCTACTATATACCAAGTATAAGCAAATACTTCTCCACTTGTTCCTAGATAAATTTCTTCGTTGTTAGTATTTACTAAAATATCATCAACTAATAATTCTCCTTTTCTCACAAATTGATTTTCTTTAACCAAAACATTACCCTTTAAAATATTAATTTTTGATATAACACCATCTTTACTTGCGTATAATTTTCCTTTTGTTTCTTTTATATTAGGAGCAGTTCTTCTTTTTACATAATTCACATACAGAACAGAGCCACTTAATGATAATTCTAACCATTCTATATCTTCTTCTAAGGAATTATATACTTTATTTTCCGTTTCTTTAAGATAATTAAAGCTAGGCTTTAATACTCCTTTTTTTAGATTATATGTTTTTAGTTCTTTAATTATAGAATTATTAATTTCTTGATAATTTCCTTTCACTTTAATATCCCATATTTTCGAGGACAAAAAGATAAAAAAACAACTTGAAATAATGATACTTATCAACGTTACTTTTTCTATTATTAAGAATCTAAAAAAAGACAAAAATCCCCTAGATTTAATTATCTTAGAAGATGGAAAAAGTTTTTTGATTTTTTTTCTATTTAAGAATGAACTTTCAAAAATATATGTATAATCATCTATTTTGTGAAAATTTGAAAAAGGAATATTAGATATTCTTAGTCTATCTAGAAGATGTAATTCACCAAAGAATGAAATTTGATATCGATCATAAAATTTCTTCATAGATTAAAATCCTCGATTATTATTTTATCTATTTTTCCTTTTATAATTATTTCTTTTCCTTCTATATATGAAATATACATTTCTTTTCCATTTATTTTCAAGATTGTTTTAGGCAGTTGTATTTCTACATATTCTTGTGAAAGATTTAGAATTCTTTTTACATTTATTACTTTTAAAGATTGTTTCAGATAGTAGAACATCTAATCACCCTATGTAATATTATGAGAAAGCATAAAAAAAAAGCACCAAAGGTACTTTCTTACATTAGAATTTCTTTTTCTTTTTAGAATTCTTAATCTTTTCTCTACGAGCAACGCCAGGTTTCATATAGCATTCGCGTTTACGTGCTTCTTCAAGAGTACCAGCTTTTGATACTTGTCTTTTAAAACGGCGTAATGCATCATCCAATGATTCGTTGTCACGGATTGATACTTTTGACATGTAAGAACTACCCTCCTTATAGAAGCATCAAACTTCTTTACGTTTATTCATTATATACACTTTTTATAATTTATGCAATATTTTTGTTTTTGGTGTGCAGAATTAATTTCTACCTTTATTTTTTATACCTTGTAAAATTATTTCATTAACTTCATCAAAAGTATAGTTATACCCTTTATGCAAAGGGTTATCAGGAACTCCAATTTGAACTAATGGTTGACCTTTATTATCATAGTTCAAACAAATTCTTCTTCCTGGAATATAAGCTGATGGGATTACTTCTTCTACGATTGAACCATCTTTTAAATCTTTTAAATAGAAGCCTATTTTTTCCTTTTGAAGTTTTTTCTCAGTAATAGCAGCATATGGAGTTATCACTGTTACTACTTCATCTTCTTCTACTTCCATATAGCCGAATTTATTAATAACTAAAGGTTTGCTATATCCTCTTAATCCATTGATTCTTCTTCCTACCAAAACCATTTTTTGTTGATATAAATCCTTTGGAATTTTTATTTGAGTTTTTACTTTTGTAAGTTTTCCATTTTCATCTTTGTTATAAACTAAATGATTCCATTTTGATGATTCAGGAAGTACATTAAAATAAGCATAATTATCATTTATACTTTTATCTTCAATTGCATTTTCAATTTGAAAATATTCACCTTTTATTTTGAAGATATTTGAATCAATATCTCTGACTTTAACTGCATTTATAAATAAATCTTCCATATTATCACCTTCAACATTTTAGACTATTAATATTTTTATAACAATAAACAAGGTGGAAGATGTTAATTACTTACTTTTATTCCCTCCAGTAACAATCCTTCCATTTTTTCTATTTTAACTGGAACTATTTGATTGATTAAAGAAGCATCTCCCTTGAATGCAACCTTTAAATAATTGGTAGTATGTCCAATTAAATATCCTTCTCTCTCACTTTCTACTAAAACTTCTACTACTTCCCCAATATAGTTTTTAATGTAATTTTGGAATAAAGAATCAGAAAGACTAATAAGTTTCTTTACTCTTTCTTTCTTTATTTGGGGTGCTACTTGATTAGGCATCTTAGCTGCTAATGTCCCTTGTCTTATAGAATATGGGAAGACATGTAATTGCGTTAAATTTAAATCTTTTATGAATTTATAGGTTGTATTAAATTCTTCTTCTGTTTCTCCAGGGAATCCTACTATAACATCAGTGGTAATTGCAATATCAGGTATAACCTCTCTTAGTTTTTTAATTGAGGCAGCAAAATATTCAGTGTTATATTTTCTATTCATCCTTTTTAAAACTGTATCACACCCAGACTGTAAAGGTATATGAATATGATTAACGATTGTTTTGTGTTCTTTAATCAATTGGACAAAACGATCTGTTATTTCACTATCTTCAATAGAGGAAATTCTGATTCTTTCAATGCCTTTAATTTTAATTAAGTCCTCCAATAAATCATCAAAATTATAATCTCCTAAATCTTGTCCATATGCAGCAGTATGAATACCTGTTAAAACTAGTTCTTTGTATCCATTTTTTGCAAATCTTTGTGCCTCTTCTAAAACATCTTCTTTTTTTCTACTTCTGACTCTACCTCTTGTATAAGGAACGATACAGTAACTGCAAAAATTATTACAGCCATCTTCAATTTTTAAATATACTCTAACATTGTCAGTATAGAAACTTAGTTTTTGATTTTCAAAAGCTTGATATTCTCTACTATTGGCTATATCCACTATTTGAGTTTTATTTTTTTGGTATTCTAAAACATATTCATATATTTTATTCCTTTTGTCGGTTCCTACAATAATTGATAAACCTGGAATTTTTCTTAGAACCTCATACCCTACTTGACTATAACACCCCATAGCACAAACTATTGCACCAGGATTTTCCTTTATTTCACGATTAATTCTTTGTCTACTTTTAGAATCAGCCACACTTGTTACAGAACAAGTGTTGATAATTACTACATCTGCAATTTCTTCATTTTTTGCTAAAACATATCCTTGTTCTTTAAATTGTTCTAATACAGCTTCGCTTTCGTATTGATTAACTTTACAACCTAAAGAGACTATTTTTACTAACTTCATGTTATCACCTTCCCCATTATAACAAAAAAAAATAGATTTTACTCTATTTTTTAATAAATGCGATAATGTTTTTTCCTGCTGATGTTTCTAAATTTCCATCATACTCAGATATTTTGCATAGATTCATAAAAAATATACTTAATGTATCATCAATGATGTTATTGATTAAAAGTTCGCTTCTTTTAAAAATTTTATATTTATGAAATTCACTTCTTATCACTCCATCTAACAATTTACGATAATCATCATTATTGTAATTATTGTTAGATACGTAAGTGTGTAAACTTGAAATTAAAGTGTTACTAATATTAATTACATGAGCGTCTAAAAGAGTATTAAATATATCATATTGCTTTAATTTATTATATAAATTTTCTCTTGCTATTTTTCTTATTTCTTCACTCATAAAGAAAGAATTTCCATATTTAGATGCCATTTGAATCACCTCATTGCAGGAATATTAGCACAATAAAAAAAGCAATTCATTAAGAATTGCCTTAATTGTGGTAAACTGATACTAAACTTGCTAAGAAGATAGCCGCAGTCTCACATCTTAATATTCTGTTTCCTAAACTAACAGAGTCAAAACCTAAATTCACATAATAATCTACTTCGCTTTTATCAAAGCCACCTTCTGGTCCTACCAGCAATGTAATACTTTCTTCAGCTTTAGTTATTTTATCTAATAAAGTGTATTCTTTACTTTCTTCATAGGCCAATAGGTTAGTTTTTGACAAATATTTTTTTAAATCTTTTTGATAAATGACATTTTCTATTTTAGGTATGGAACACCTTCTAGATTGTTCTGCTGCTTCTTTCGCAATAGATTGCCATCTTTCCACTTTAGATGTTTGCCTTTTATCATCCAATTTAATTATTGATCTTTTAGAAATATATGGAACTATTTTAGTTACTCCTAACTCAGTAGCTTTTTGGATTATCCATTCAAATTTTTCTAGTCTTGGTAATCCTACAATAAGAGTTGTCTCAATATTTAATTCTCTTTTATCTTCTAATTTAGAAAGAATTTCATAATCGACACTTTTTTGACTTATTTTCAAAGAAACCAAATATTGACTTCCTTCGTTATTAAAAACTACTTTTTCACCAGTTTTAGCCCTTAAAACATGCAAAATATGATGAATATCACTATCTTGTAATACAAATCTATCATTTTTCTTATCTACAAAATAATATTGCATATGTCCTCCTATAAAAAAGAATATTCACTAAGGAATATTCTATATTTTATTATAACCTCTTATTAAAGCCTTGTTAGAATCTCTAATGACACATAAGGTTTGGTCAACAAGAGGCACGATATCAGCCATCTTCTCAGGTGGTGCTGATAAAATAGCTTGTAAGCCATAATGTCTTAATAACTTAACACTTTCTTGAATTCTTTCGCTGTCCATCTTAGAGAAAGCTTCATCAAAGATGATAAGTCTAATAGTACCAGGGTCATTAGCATTCTTTTCACTAACTCTATAAAGTTGAGCAAATGAAGCTAGAATTGAGATATAGAAAGGAGTTTGAGTTTCTCCTCCTGATTTCTTAAGAAGTGTCTTAGACAAGAATTGTTTTCTTCCTGCTTCATCTTTAACGATAAGGTCAAATTTTAGATATGTACGATAATCAGTATATTTATCAATATTCTTAGCAATTTCACCTTTCATATTGCCACTTAATTCATCATCAACATAAGTGATTTGTCTAAACAAGTTTTCAACTGTTTCACCATAAGCTTCATTGAATGCATCATCAAACAAAGTAACACCTTCAACTAGCATAGGATCATTAATCATATCATAGTACTCACGATACTCAGGACGAGGGTTAACAACAAAGTGATATGAGTCATTACCAAATGTAGAATCCTCTAGTGCTTCATTTAGTTTTTCAATTTGAAGTTTAACAGTATCAAAGTTTCCTTTTAACTTAGATAGGAAATCATTTTTAAATTGAATTAAAGCATTTTCTTTAGCACTAACAATCTTATCTTTATAACTTGATAGTAAGTTAGTAGAGAATTCATTGTATTCATCAGAGAAAACTTTATTAGAGATATCATTAACATCATATCCTAATTTATAAGTTGTAACATAAGAACTTCTTAAGTTAACTACCTTATTGAATTTTCTAGATAATCCATTGTCTAAAGAAGCAATTTCATTTTGATATACTTTGAATAATCTATCAATATCTTGTTTAGTAGAAATTTCTGCGATGAATGTTGGTTCTCCAACTTCAGTAATCCAGTCCTTAGTGAATGAAGCATTGATTTTGTTTTTAGCATCTTCAATGATTCTTTCTTGACCAGGTAATAATTCTTCTTTAATTCTTTCATTATCTGTTTCTAATTTAGAAATATTAGAAATAATATCTTCTTTATCGTTATTCAATAATTCTAATTTCTTAGTAACAGTTTCAAGTTTGTTATTTAAAACCATAATGTAGCTAGAATCAATAGAAGAAATAGCATTTAACAATATTGAATGTTGTTCTTTTAACATTGGTAAATCTTTAACTTCTTGACCGATAGTTACTAAACTTTCGATTTGATAGTTATTGACATTTTCAAGTCCATTTACAACATTTAACATTGCTAATTTTTCTTTTAAAGCAATCATAGTTTCTTCGCATTCTTTGATTTGTGCTTTAGCTAATTCAATTTGAGATTTTAAAGCATTGTTACCAATGAATGGATTACGCCATCTATCTTTATTGATTTGTCTTGCAACATATCCTTGATATAACATACCGCTATCAGTAATAGAACGATTGTATTTTCTTAAATCTTCAACTCGATCACACTTGATTAAACTACCAATAGTCATATCAATAAATGCTCTTGCATATTTGTTATCCGTTGTGATTTCTTCTGATAAAGCATTTTTATATGTATCGTGTTTTGATTCCATGATCTTAGCAGTATCAACGATACCAAAGTCAAATAAGTTATATTCAAATTTAATCTTATCATAAATGGCGATAGCATCATTTACATAATTAGGTTCAACAAATAAATAGAATTTTTGACTGCTTAAATATCCTTCGATAACATTAGCCCATCTTCTATTTTTAATTTCAATCATATCTGCAAGAATAGATACTTCTATCTCTTTATGGTATTTTTCATATAATGCTTGTTTTATTAATTCTCTTAGTTTTAAAAGTCTAGCATCGTATACTTTAACACCTTTATTTAAAGAGTTGATTACATTAAACAAACCTTCCCTAGTTCTATATTGTTCTTTACCTAAACTTTCACATTCTCTAGCAACTCCTGAACAAACGTTCTTAAATTCGCTTAAAGAAGCTTGTAAAGAGACGTAATCTTTTCTTTCAATAGAAGATAAATCATTGTTATTAATATTAAACAAGTCTATATTAGCAGCAATTCTTCTAGATAAATCTTTAACATCTTTGAAAGAATCATCACTATCTTTATAGTTATTGATATCTTTTAAGACATTATTCCAGCCAGAATAGTAAGATGCAAAACTATCTTTTAGGTTATCTACTTTATAATCTAAACTTTCTATTTGTTTCTTCAATTGCTCTTCTTGTTGTTCTAAAGAAGCTTTTTGTTTAAAAGCATCACTTGAGAATTTTTCTTCAAGAAGTTTTTCTTTTTCAACACTTAACGCAGCAATTTCTGCAGCATTCTTTTGAATTAATGTTTTAGAATAAGCAATGTCATCATCATTAGATTCAATTTGTTCTTTAAAAACATTAATTTGTTTTTCTTTGACCATTAAATCTAATCTATTTAACATATATTTTTGAATTCTTAATTTAGTTTCATCATTATGCCAATCATTATAAGCATCTTCAATATTCTTTAAAATTTCTACTCTTTTAGCGATAATATCAGCTTCAAGTTCAAGTTGCTTATATGCTCTAATGTTTTCTTGCATTGAAGAAATATCAATTTGATATTTAACATCACAAATATATTCTGTAATAAATTTTTCAATATCAGAAATAGGAGCAAATGGTACGGATTTCTTAAATAAAGTAAAGAAGTTATTATTTAAGTTTCCTAATTTAATTTTTAAAGCTTCTTTATACGAAACATTTGTTTCATAGAAGTTAACAACTTCTTTACCAAATTTTTCCATTAGTTTTAATTTCAATTCTTTTGTAGAAACGGCAACATTTTTATTTAGTAAATCATCTTTTTCAACGACACCATCACAAATAAAGAATCTAGTATCATAATCACCAGTTTCATAGGTATCAAAACCAGCTCCAATAGTGAATTTTCTATTTAACTTGTCATCATTGATGATAGCCACAACATATGTTGTAAAACGTCCATTTCTTAAATATTGAACACCTTGTTCTCCATCTCCAATTTCACATCTTAAATATCCTTTTAAAGTACGGCTTGATTTATCAGATGCTGATTTATTGAAATAGTGTCCTGTTGTATCTGCAAGTAATAAGATTTGGAAAGCATCGATGATAGTAGTCTTTCCAGATCCGTTTTTTCCTGTTAAGAAGTTAACATCCTTAAGTTCCATCGTTTCATAAGAAACATAGTGCCAGTTAATTAAGGTTACTTTTTCCATCTTTTTCATCATTTATCACCTAATTCCCTTCACCAACAGTTTCACTTTCAGTTCCTAACTCATTGTCAAAAACCATTGCGAAAATAGCATTTATCTTTTCATTACTTACAACCTTAGTGATTGTAGGTAAAACCACGATATTACTAGTTATATCTTCAAATGTTTTATCTAATTTAGAGATAACATTGTATCTATTAATATTTTTAAAACCTTCAGACATTTCTTTGATTGTAGGTTTCTTAGTAATAATCTTTAAGTCAAACATTTTTTGAATAATGCCACCGATAGAAGTGTAAACAGCATTATTTGAAGAATAAGCACTTTGACTTCTTCCATCATCATAAATCATTCTTAAAGACAAAAGCAATAAAGTTGTAAACTTATCTAAACGAACTATGTTATGGTTATATTTATTGTTGATTTGGATAATTCCATAGACATCATCTTTTTCTAATTTATAACCAAACATATCGTAGTATTTATCAAACATTTCATAATATTTTTCAACAAAACGATAATCAGGATTAATCTTGCCTAATTTATCTTTTGTTTCGTAAATCTCTCTTGTTAAGAAAGTATGGGCTAATAAATATGAACCAACTTTAGCAAATTTTTCTTTTTCTAAGTCAGTTAGCATATAATATTTTTCTTCATCTAGCATGCTTTCTTCCTCCTTTTAAATTCCATATTGGGAATATTGTATTCCCAGTTTTGTACCATTCCATCAAACATTTCTACTTTATAGAAGCTTCTTGAAGAATCTCCTTTTAACATTGCAAAGATTGTCATAACTAAATCTTGAATGTTATCAATTCTTAAATCAGTACTTTTAATTTCATTTTTATCAATCAATTGTCTTTCCATGAACTCATATACTTTTTCAGTTGAATAAGGGTTTAAAGTATCAAGAATAAATTGATTTCCTAAAGCACTTCCTACATCATCATCAAAGACATTTATTGCGACAGGTTCAGCATCGCCTAGTTTAGTAGGATTAGCTCTTGTAAAAACAGAACGTTCTGTCACATATCCATTGTACATAAAGTTAATCTTATCTTTACAAATCTCTAAACATGAAGAACCACCATATTCATGTTCCACTGCAAGTTTTTCAATAATCTTTACTAATTTTCCTTTGATTGATTTATCAGAGTTTAATAAATATTTCATTTTATCTGCGGTAGAAGAAACATAATCATTGTTCTTAATATCAATCTTTTCTAATAGTTCCTCTAAATCATTAATCTTATCAATGATATGATACATCTTCATCAAGACTTCTTGTTTTGCCTTAAAGTCATCTTCTTCATGATGATATTTAGCAGCTTGTTGACTAATTCCATCGATTATATCTTTATCTTTTAACCATTTATTTAAGATTGCAAAGACACTTCCTTTGAATCTAGTAATTGAGTCTTTAGTTTTTAAAGGTAAATAAATTTGATTAATGATTCTTTGTTGGTATTCATCAAAGTGATCATGTAGCATTTCATTTACAGTGTTTAAAACTGATAATCTATTAAACTTTCTTCTTAAGTTATGGTATAAAAGTTTTAATTCATTCTCTAATTCTAAAGTTTTATCATAAGCATTAATTAGTGAAGTATAACGATATTCTTCTTTTTCTAAGTCTGCTTGTTTTAAGTTTGAATAAATCGCAAACATATAAGTTGAATATTCTCTTGTTTCTTCTTCAACGATATCATGTAAAGTATTTAGTAATTTAATTGTATAAGGTGGCAAAGTAATATGTTCTACAAACGATGTTTTGTTTTCATATTCTACTTCAATCCAACCAGTATCTCTAAATTTACGAATAATAAAACGTGCTAAAGACAAAGCATCTTTACCAATTTTGTTTACATCTACTTCATTTTCTTCACTCATGTCAATGCTGTATAGTTGTTGTTCAAGGCTATTAATTAATGAAGAAGTTAATTTTTCTTTTTCAATCATAACTTCTTGTTTGAATAATTGTCTAAGTATTAACAAACTTGAGGCATATACTTCTTTGTTCTTAGAGGTGAAAACTGAAAACATATTGCTTGGTATAACATTAAATAATTCCACAGCAAAACCTCCTATTGTCCCATCGACATAATTTTACCATAATTATTATAAATAATTAAAGTATTTTTTCTTTAAATAAAAAATTGCAATATAAAAAGGACTTACCATTAGGCAAATCCTTTAAATTTGAGCATATTTAATTATTATTCACCATAATCTTCAGTGAAATAATATTGAACAACATATTTTTGACCACTTACTAATGTAATGACATGGTCTTCATTAACAGCTTCTCCATTAACTGTGATATCAGAAACTACTATATAAGGATTATCACTAAAATATGCACCTAAATCACATGTTTCTTCTAATTCAATTTCCATCAATCGATAAGAAGTTCTTAGGTAGTTATCATAATCTAGATGTTTTCCAACAATAGTTACTAAAGCATATCCTTCATCTAAAGTTTCTGTTCTAGCATATAGACTAATATCATATGAAGGTAAAGTTTCTAATGTTGAAGCTAAAATTGTGCATTCTTCATCTAAATACCATTCAGTATATGTAGCATTTGGGTAATGTTCTTCTATATTTGGTAATTCTAAAGTTGCCCCAAAAACAGCATCTCCATTGTACAATCCCACGCTTACTCCATCAATGTATGTTCCAACATAAACATCGATTGGTTCAATTGTTCCATCAACAAAGGAACTATAGTCTGCTTCTAGAATAGCTGAATCTAAAGTTGTAGAGAAATCATGTGTTTTAGAAGAAGCTACCATTACTACATCAACAGGAACATCTTCTGCTACAAGTCCTTCAAACATTTCTTTAGGGAATGTCATAGTTCCTTCCATTCCATATTCAAAATCTGCGTTAAGGATGCCAGAAGTATTAAATTTAAATTCAATTTTAGCATCTAAATCTCCTACAACAGTCATTCCGTCCATATCTACTGATAAATTATCTTTAGCAAGGGTTGCTGATAATGTATATACTCCATCAGCTAAAGTTAGATTATATACAGCATCATTTGCACTGACACCAAAATCTCCACCCATTTCTTCAAATAAGAAATCAATAGCTCCTGCTTTGAAAGCATCATAAGTAGAAAATTCTGATACTAATCCTAAAAATTCTAATCCCTCTGAAACACTTTCAAGAGTATATTCTGATTTAACTAAATAATCTGCTCCTACATAAGAAGCTGATTTTTCAGTAACAGGTTCAGGTTCTTCATTAACCCAATATTGTTCTAATTCATATAAAACATAATTATTTCCTTCTCTAATAATATATGTTCCATCAGTTACTTCTCTTGTTGCTCCTTCTCCTTCAGCAAATTCAGCATAAGCTTCACCAGTTGTTAAATTATAACCTGCTGACATACTTGCACCATAAGTATCTCCCATTTCAGCAAATCCTGCATTTAACATCTCTTTAATAGTTGTGTCTAATGTTGAAGATTCACTAACAGTCATAGTCATATTTTCAACCATATCTGCTTTGTATGCTAACACTTTAGTTGTTTCTTCATCAGTTAAATTTGTTACATGTCCATATAAAGTTGTATAAGCTGCAGCTTGTTCAGTTGCATTTAATCCTGAAGAACTTCCTCCTTCAGAACCTCCTTGGCTTCCTCCTTGTGATCCACCTTGGCTTCCTCCTTGTTCTCCGCCTTCTTGGCTTGTTCCATCATCTGGATTTTCTGGATCTTTATCTTTTCCACATGCTGCTGTTACAGTAAGTCCTGGAATCAGAATAAGACCCATCAATAATTTTTTCAAAGTTTTATTCATAACTTTCCTCCCTGTTTTAATTTAATTTTACTACTATATTATGATTTTTCAACATTTTTTACACTAAAATTAAACATTTTTTATAATAAAAAAAGATGAAAAAATCATCTTTAATCTTCGTCATTTGAAAGAACCGCCATAAAAGCTTCTTGAGGGACTTCAACACTTCCAATTGCTTTCATTTTTTTCTTTCCTTCTTTTTGCTTTTCTAGCAATTTTTTCTTTCTGGTAATATCTCCACCATAACATTTAGCTAAAACATCTTTTCTCATCGCTTTGATAGTAGATCTAGCAATTATCTTTCCATTTATTGCAGCTTGAACAGGCACTTCGAATTGTTGTCTTGGAATTATATCCTTCAATTTATCACATATTTTAGACCCTCTTGCATAAGCAAAATCTTTGTGAACTATTGTAGAGAAAGCATCAATAATTTCTCCATTTAAAAGAATATCCATTTTCACTAATTTACTGGATTTATAGTCTGATAAAGTATAATCAAATGAAGCATACCCCTTTGAATATGATTTTAATTTATCAAAGAAATCAAAAACAATTTCTGCTAAAGGGATTTCATATTTTAATGACATTCTTGTATCATCTATATAAACCAAATCTGTATAGATGCCTCTTTTATTTTGGCAAAGTTCCATAATTGCTCCTACATAGTCTCCTGGACACATAATAGAAGCACTTACATAAGGTTCTTCGATTCTATCTATCTTAGTAATCTCTGGTAGGTTACAAGGGTTATCCATTTTAATCATTGAACCATCAGTCATATAGACATGATAAATAACAGATGGAGACGTAACAATAAGAGGTATTCCATATTCTCTCTCAATTCTTTCTTGAACGACATCCATGTGTAGTAGACCTAAGAAACCACATCTAAAACCAAATCCTAAAGCTTGAGAAGTCTCAGCTTCATAAACTAAACTAGAATCATTTAAAGTTAACTTTTCTAATGCCTCTTTTAATTCTTTGTATTTACTGTTATCTATAGGATATAATCCTGAATAAACCATTGGATTTAATTGGCGATATCCTGGTAAAGCTTCAATAGCAGGGTTTGTTGCAGATGTTATCGTGTCTCCAACTTTTACATCATTAACATTTTTAATACTAGCACTTAGCCAACCAACATTTCCTGCTTCTAAACGATCCTTCTTCACTTCATTAGGGGTTTTTATTCCTACCTCAATTACCTCATAAACTGCTTTAGAATTCATCATTAAGATTTTATCTCCTGGTTTTATGGTACCATCTTTAACTCTTAAGAAAACTACAACTCCTCGATATGCATCATAATATGAATCAAATATTAAAGCTTTCAAAGGTGCTTTGTTATCTCCTTGAGGATAAGGTACATATTTTACTATTGCTTCTAACACATCTTTGATGTTAAGCCCAGTCTTTGCACTAACTAAAGGAGCATGAGAACATTCAAGACCAATATCATTTTCTATTTCTCTTTTAACTCTATCTACATCAGCACTAGGTAAATCTATTTTATTAATAACAGGTATAATCTCTAAGTTATTATCTATTGCTAAATAAACATTTGCTAACGTTTGAGCTTCTACTCCTTGTGAAGCATCAACGACAAGAAGTGCCCCTTCACATGCTGCCAACGATCTAGATACTTCATAAGTAAAGTCAACGTGTCCTGGGGTATCTATTAAATTTAATATGTAATCTTCACCATCATCTGCATGATAAACAATTTGAACATTATTCAATTTAATAGTTATTCCTCTTTCTCTTTCTAAGTCTAAACTATCTAAAAGTTGAGCTTTCATGTTTCTTTGTTCAACAGTATTGGTATATTCAATTAATCTGTCTGCTAAAGTTGATTTGCCGTGATCAATATGAGCAATAATAGAAAAATTACGAACACGTTTTATATCTTCCATGAATACACTCTCCTTTCTTTTTTAATTAAATTTTTTTCCAACTATATTTTCTTTTAAGCCATTTACAAAGTCTTTGTAAAACATTCTTTTCTTTCCTTGCAGTTGAATTTCTTCTAAGTGAATAAATCCATCTAAAGTTTTAACAATAAAACCATTTTTATCACATTTAGCAATAGTTCCTGGTTCAAACATTCCATCTACTTTTATATCTAATAATTTTGATTTGAATACTTTAAGTTCTTTATCCTCTAACATCGTATAAGTAGCAGGATTAGAAGATAATCCTCTTATATGATTGTGAATGTCTAAACTAGATCGATACCAATCAATCTTTTCTTCTTCTCTTTTAATATTAAAAGCATAAGTAACTTTTTCTTTATTTTGTTCCTCTCCTTTTAAGGAAAAGTCCAAATATGAAGGTAAAGTTTCAAGCAATAAATCACGACCTTTGATTTGAAGTTTTTGGCTCAAATCATCATAAGTGTCATTTATATCAATATTAACTTCTGCTTTAGAATACATTTTTCCAGCATCCATTTCTGCAATCATTTCCATAATGGTAATACCGGTTTTTTTATCACCATTCATTATAGCTCTTTGAATAGGTGCACCTCCTCTATAAGAAGGTAATAAAGAACCATGAACATTGATACATCCATATGGAGGGAAATCTAAAACTTCTTGAGGCACAATTTGACCATATGCACAAGTAATAATCAAATCAGGTTTTATTTCCTCAAAGAAAGAAAAATCTTTTCTTATTTTTATAGGTTGATACACATTGATTCCATATTTTAAAGCAACTTTTTTAACAGGAGTTGGCTCAATAATTTTCTTTCTTCCAACTTCTTTATCAGGTTGAGAAATAACAGCAACCACATTATAACCATGATTAATTAATCCTTCTAAAATAGTAGTTGCAAAATCAGGTGTCCCCATAAAAGCAATTCTAATATTTTTTATTTCCATATTTTCACCTCAAAGCACAATTAATTATACTAATAATTACAATTAAAATCTATCTTTTTCCAAATAAAAAAGCACTTTCGTGCTTATCCTATGACCATTTGGATTACTTTAATCACCATATCAACTCCAAAGTTTGCTCCTTGAACGATAAAAGATCCAATTGTATGAGTGATATTAGATACCCCGTTTCCTTGATAAGAAACGATAGGATCTTCTAGTCCATATCCATCCTCAATCACCGTACCATTACTTACATCATTTTCAAAATCTTGAATAATAGCATTCATTTGTTCTTGCTTAGAATCAGTACCATCCGTAGAAATTAAAGAGATACAGACAAGCAATAATAAAGCTACTATTAAAGAATCAAAAACAAATCGCGACATATTATCCTCCTTGTCTATAATATAAACATTTTATATGACATAATTTGTCGTTTTATACGTATTTAATGTCATTATGTAAAACTTTGTTTATACCCGTAGCAATGATAGTAGATAAATACATAATATCCTGATCTATTTCTTTTGGAGTAACTACCATATTGTATTTTTCATCAGTAGTTAAATTTTTTAATATTTCTTTTCTTTCTCTTGGATTTAGAATCGCGGTTCCTTTTTTTTCAACAGAGGCCAATGTTTCATTGACTAAATTTATTATCTCAACTACTGTTGCAACGCCTATAGCTACAATAGGCACTCCTAATGTAGCTTTTGTTAATGCTTTGCGATTATTACCTACACCACTTCCCGGTCTGATGCCACTATCTGTAATTTGGATTACTCGATTAATTCTATGGATACTCCTTGAACACAAAGAGTCTATGGCAATAACTAAATCAGGTTTTGTTTCTTTAGCAATTCCTTTAATAATTGAAAATGTTTCTAATCCTGTTTGTCCCATCACTCCAGGAGAAATCATAGAAACCCTCCCTATGCCTTTTTTTATAGAGTTTCTCTCGTACTCGTATAAATGATTAGTAACAATTACCCCTTTACAAGTTTCAGGTCCTAAAGCATCTGCAATGACATTTTCATTACCAAGTCCCACTACTAAAACATGAAAATTATCTTTCAAATGATATTTTTCTATTATTTTTCTAATTGAGGAAGCTAATAAATCTGACACCTGTTCTCTTTCTTTAAAATCATCTAGATTATTAATATCAATACTGATATAGTCCCCTACTTCTTTCCCTATGTCCTTATTATATTTTAAAATTTGTACTTTACTAACATAAACATTATCGTGCTTAGTTTTGGTAAAAGAATAATATTCATTACAAGTCTCTTTTTCAACTATTTCATCTGCTAAATCAGAATTAAAAAAGTAGTATTTCAATTTAATCACCTAATTAATTATTGACCTATACTACTTTTTGTATTCTTTAATAATTCTTCTAATTTCTTTTTAGGATTGTTATTTATCAAATAAAGAAGTGAAGCGATTACTTCTTTGCAAATTCCTTTTTCAAAACATTGACATTGAACATTATCAATATTTTCATTTTCATCAATAACAAATGAAACCATCTTACCATCAACTTTAAATTTATATAATGTTTTGTTATTTTTCTTCATTTTCATGGAAAGTTTTACTTTTCCAAATTCATACAAGTCATATCCTTTAAGATATGCATTCTGATTTATTGCCATTTCCTTTAACATTTTCTCACTAATCATAGTTGACCCCTAATTTTAAAATAAATAATTCAAAACCATTATCCTTATCTACCAAACCAGACTTAATGGAAATATCTAAATCTGCTAAGTCAGTTAAAGACTTTAATAACTGATTAGGATTATAGTTATATGCTTTTCTTAAAGAAATTTCTACTCTATAAGGATGGACTCCTAATTTAGATGCAATAGTTTGTGCTCCATATCCTTCATCTTTTAGATAACATACTTGATACATAAATCTTAGTTGGCCTGCCACTAAACTAATCATTGTAACAGGATCAACATTATTCATTCTTAAATCCTTAAAAACTTTTAAAGCTTTATTTTTATTATTAGCAATAATTCCATCTGTTAGTTCAAAAACATTTTCCTCTAATTTAGCAGGTGTTAAATTAATAATGTCTTCCTTAGTTAATCTATCAGAGTAACTTTTTAATTTCTTAATTTCATTTGCAATAAGCGTATAATCATCTGGTACTCTGCTTATAAACTCTTGTAAAGCATCATTATCTATTTTTACATTAGCACTCACAAACATTTTACGAATATACTCGGTTGCCTGTTTTTTATCAGGACCTTCAATATTTTCTACCTTCATTAATTTCTTAATATTTTTTACGATTTCTTTTCTTTCATCCATCTTGGGGTTGATAATAATAATCAACGTTGAAAAAGAAACAGGATTTTTTAAATAATTTATCAATAAAGAAGTATCATTATTTAAGTCATTTTTTACTTTTCTATCCATCATAAAATAAGGATTCTTTAATATAACAACCTTATTTTCACTTCCAAAAGGATAGGTATTTAATTCTGTTACAATATCATCTATTCCTAAAGAATCCACATCTAAAAAACTAACATTAAAATCATCTCTATCAGTAACTAATGAATCAATAATTTCATTCATTCTTTTTTCCAAGAAAATTGATTGATTACCTACTAGTATATAGTTCATTATTACCACCTCTTTTATTATAGCTTACATCGCTATAATTTGCACTTTTTTTCTTTTTGAAAAAGTTATTATAATTCTATTGTTTTTATTTCTTATAGTAATATGCCCATCTTCAAAGGTAGAAAAGATTCTGCTATTTACACTATTGAGTCTACTAATGACACTTAAATGTGGATGCCCATAGTAATTATATCCATAACTAATAATAGAAACTTTTGGTTTATACTGATTAACAAATTTCTGACTGGTAGAATACTTTGATCCATGATGAGCTACTTTAAGAATATCTATTTTTAAAGTAGGATATTTTTCAATAATGTCTTTTTCAACTTTTGATGAAATATCACCACTTAAAAATATTTTCATATTATTATAACTACCGTATAAAACAATACTATTATCATTATCATTGTTGTAATCTTTATTATTTATGTTATCTAAACAAAATGAAAAGAAACAAAACCTATTTCCTTCTTCATAAATGTATTCAATATGTATTTTTTCTTTTAAACTATCCAGTGCTCCTATGTGATCATAATCATTATGAGTTTTTATAAAAAACTTTATTTTCTTAATATTCTTTTTTTCTAGGAAAGGAATAATAATTTTACTAGCTATATCAATATTTTTATTTCCTCCACAATCAACTAAATATGCATATGAAGAATATTTACTAGTAAACACTATACAATCTCCTTGATAAACATTCAAAAAAGTTATTTGATAAGGGTTTTCAATGTATTGTTTAATAAAGATCAACGATAACATCACTAGTAGGGAACTTATTTTTATAATTACATTTTTTATATTTTTCTTCTCTATTTCAAAAACAACAAGCAACAAAATCAAATAATAAGCAATAATAACCATATTATCTACTGAATCTAATGTTATATAAAAAGATAGTTTATTTAAAAGATGACAAAAACTTTCTAACCCCTTGAAATATAATCCTAAGAAATCTAAAAAAGGAAATATAATAATAAGAAATGAAAGGAAAATAGCAATCATAAAGGGTGTAGTCAAAACAAATGAAAAAAGAGGACTTGCAAGGTTAACTGAGTTGTTTAGTTTTATTGTTATAGGTAAACTTACTAAGAATGAAAAAATAGATAATTTTAAAAGATTTAAATTTGTAAATTTTTGAATGATTACGATAAAAAAAGTCAAAGTAAAACTGTATATATAACTATATGAAAAGATTGATTTTGGGAATAACAATGTAACAATTATGATTGTAAGCAAATAAATATCTAAATTAGATAAATATTTTTGAAATTTCATCTTATTAATTTTGCCTATTAGCAGCATTAAAAAAGCTCTTAAGGCACTAATAGAAAAATCCAAAATTAACAAATATAAAAATAGAAATGAAAAAATTATAAAAGATGTGATATTTTCATCAAAAAAATAATTTATTACTTTGTTCAAATAGTTATAAATTAAATTAAAATGTAATCCTGAGATAACTATTAGATAACTTATTCCCAACTTATTGCTAAGTCCGTAAATAGAAGAATTTTGTTTTTCATTAAAGAGAAATAGTTTTATATACTCTCTTGTTTCTTTATTAATTGAAAACAAAGAAAAATCAATATTTATAAAATTCGTATCTATTTCATATAAAGGAAATAAATAAAAGAACAAGGAAAATACTATACAAAATAGACAGCATTTTAAAGATATTTTTTTGGATATATAAACAAATATACTTATTAGGAAAATTATTGCTAATAAATTAATTTTTACCTTTAAAAATGTTAGAACTAAAATAAGTAATGCTATACTGAATAAAAAAATAGTTTTCATTCAATATAAATATAAGATTTTATTTTTTCTAAGGTTTCTTCTTTAATGCCTTTTATGTTACATAATTGTTCTATTGAAGTGAAGTTTCCATTTTCAACACGATATGCTACTATTCTAGCTGCTAAAGAATTTCCTATTCCTGGAATTGTTTCTAATTCTGAAAGAGATGCTTCATTTAAAGATATCATTATTTTAGTTTCTTCAACTTTACTAGTTGGAACGTAATAATTGGCATTATTCTTTAACGTTTCGCTAGCTGTTAGATTTGATACATCTGCACAATCTGTAAATCCTCCTGCATAGGCTACTAAGTCTTTCAAAACTGCTCCTTTTGGTAAATAATAAGTCCCTGGATCAGTTACTTCTCCTGATATAGAAACCTCTACTATATTACTTGTGGAAGTAAAATCTAAAGAACTTGTAAATTTACTAACAATATCCATTGCACAAACATATATTCCTGTACATATAGCTACTATAATTATGAATTTCATTTTATCCCTCCTTGATTATTTATTAGTCAGGAAAAATAAAATTCCAAAAAAAAAGATCCTAAGATCTTTCTATTAATTTAATTTCAACATCGTATTGTTTAGGTGCTTTAACAGTAACTCTGTCGCCTTTTTTCATTCCTAGAATAGCTTTTCCTAATGGAGATGCATTTGAAATCTTTCCATTTAATGGGTCAGCTTCTAAAGAACCAACGATTGTAAATTTTTCTACTTCTAAAGTATTAAGATTTAAAACAGTAACTGTACAACCAAGTTTAACTAATTGGATTCCCCCTTTAGTTTCACTGATGACTGCAACATTATCTAAGTTTACTTCTAATTCTTTGATTCTAGCTTCTACTTCTGCTTGTCTTTGTCTAGCAGCATCATAGTCAGCATTTTCAGATAAGTCTCCTTGTGCTCTAGCTTCTTTTAATTCTTCTAAAACTTCTAAACGCACAACATTTTTCAAATGATCTAATTCATTTTTTAAAGCTTCAATACCTTCTTTAGTTAAATAAATCTTTTCTTCTGCCATTTTCCATTCTCCTTAAAAACGTTTTTATTATAACATAAAATAATTTAATTTCTATAAATTATTGTTCTTCAGACATATAAGCGTCGAAAACTTCTTGAACAAGGTCCCATTCCTTTTTAGTAGTTAAAGGTTTCAATTTACCTTCTTTATCATATTGAAAAGCAAATACTGAACCAGATTCATCATTATGATCATAATATAAAACATAATCTTTATTATTTGTCTTATCATTGAAAGTCAATAAAATGACCATTTCTTTTTCTGTTCCATCATCAAGGGTAATAATAATTCTATTATCTGGTTTTTTTCCTACTGCCATCTTATCTTCCTCCCATATCTAAATAATTTTGTAATATGATAACCGCAGACATCATATCAATAACTTTTTTTCTTTTACTTCTTGAAAGGTCGGCTTCTAAAAGTCTTCTAGTAGCCATCTTAGTAGTCCATCTTTCATCTAACAAAGCTACACTTATCCCATGCTCCTCTAGTTTAGCTTTAAATCCATTGACCAATTCAACCTTATCACCTTCATCACCGTTCATGTGTACAGGTTTTCCCAGAACAACTTTAGTAATATTTTTTTCTTTTACAATTTCTACTACTCTAGCAACTGCCTTATCATAGTTTTCTTCTTCAAAACGAAAATTTTCTAAACCTGATGCAATTATTCCTAAGTCATCAGAAATAGCAATTCCCAAGGTTTTAGTTCCTAAATCAAGACCTAACATTGCTCCCATTTACATCACCAACTTTATTTTATCAATTAAGTACTTTAAATACTATTACTTTTTAATAAGAATAGCTTTTATTCTCCTCATACCTGCCCCAATACCTTCTTCTTTTTGAATCTTAAATTCTCCAAGTTCTTGAGTATTAGTTACGTGAGGTCCCCCACATTTTTCAATTGAGAAATCACCTATTTTATAAACATTAACGACATTTCCATATTTAGAATCAAATAATCCTATTGCTCCCATTTTATCTGCTTCTTCATTAGTAACTTCATATTTTTCAACAGGAATTGCTTTCTTTATTTGTTCATTCACTATTCTTTCAACTTCTATCAATTGTTCAGAGGTCATTTTAACAGGATTAGGAAAATCAAATCTCATTCTTTCAACAGTGATATTACTTCCTGCTTGGTGGACATGTTCACCTAAAACGACTTTTAAGGCCTTATGCAACAAGTGTGTTGCAGTATGGTAAGCAGTTGTAATTTCATTAGTTTCTGCAAGTCCTCCTTTAAAAGCTTGATCACTACCCTTTTTAGAAACTGCTTGGTGTTCTTCAAATCTTTTATGGAAAGCTTCTATATCTACATCAAGTCCATTTTCTTTAGCCAACTCTTGAGTCATTTCAATAGGGAATCCATAAGTATCGTACAATTTAAAACTATCTTCTCCACTTAAAACTGTTAAGTTATTATTTCTTAAATTACGAGCCATTTGGTTAAATTTCTTTTCTCCATCTCCAAGAGTATTCATAAACTTCTTAGTTTCTTTTAAAATTTCAGTCAAAATAATTTCTTCTTTTTCTTTTAAAACAGGATATAACTTAGTAGCAACACCATTTTCGATAGTAGCTTTAATAATGCTTTCATATTGTTCTTTAGCAATACCTAATTTTCTTAAATGTCTAACACATTTTCTTATCATTCTTCTTAGAACATATCCTTGTCCTACATTAGAAGGAATGACTCCATCTTTTATTAACAAACAAGCTGAACGAGTATGGTCAGCAATCATTCTTGCACTACTTTCAATATAGTTAGTACTCAATTCTTTTATGACTTTTAAAACAGGTAAAAACAATTCTGTATCATAAACATTATTATAGTTTTCTAGTAAGCAATAAATTCTTTCAAGTCCAAATCCAGTATCAACATTTCTTTGTTTTAAAGGAGTATAGGAACCATCTTCGTGTTTATAATATTGCATAAAAACATTATTACCTATTTCCATGTATTTACCACAATTACATGCTGGTCCACAATTAGGTCCGCACTTTGGCTCATTAGGTTTCATATCATAGAATATTTCACTATCAGGCCCACATGGTCCAGTAGCAAGACCCCACCAGTTATCTTCTTTTCCATAGAAATAAATTTGATCATCATTAAATCCTAAACCTCTCCAAGAAGAAGCACTTTCTTCATCACGAGGAGAATCTTGATCTCCCGCAAAGCAAGTAACAGAAATTCTTTTTGGATCTAATTTTAGATAGTTAACCAAAAAATCATAAGAAGTTTTAATCGCTTCTTCTTTAAAGTATTCTCCCAATGACCATCTACCCAACATTTCAAAACAAGTTAAGTGAGAAGCATCTCCGACAGAATCAATATCATTTGTTCTTAAACAAGTTTGAGAATTAGTTAATTTTCTTCCAGCAGGATGAGGATTTCCAAGTAGATATGGAACAAGTGGATGCATTCCTGCAGTAGTAAATAAAACTGATGGATCATTTTCAGGAATCAAAGGAGCATTTTCTATTTCTTTATGTCCTTTGCTAACAAAATAATCAATCCACATTTTTTTAAAATCATAAGCTTTCATAAATTTCCTCCTAAACAATATAAAAACGTTCCCATTTCAGGAACGTTATAAACGCGGTACCATCCTGATTCATAAGTGATCTTATGCATCTTAATTAATGTCTTTAACGCAGAACTGCGCTAGTTTTCACTAGAAGCTCCAAAGTAGCCCTCTATTAACCTTTAAAACTATTTCACCAACCTAGTTCTCTCTACATAAAAATTAATAAATTTTTCTTTTTCAACGCTACTAATATACTATCACAAATGTGTTTTATAGTCAATCTTTCTATCCTTTATATACATTTCCAAAAGCATAAAAATATTTATCTTTCATTTGAATATTATTAATTCTATTTTCTAATTCTTTGTTTAAGTCTTCGATTATTGTGGTTATTTCTTCACTATGAATATTTTGCTCAATTTCTTCAATCGTAACTTGATATAATTCTTTTTTCTTTAAAGAAGTCAAATATGAATCCAACTTATTTACAATTGTTTTATGTCTAGGAAATAAATATGAAATCTTATTTAATTGAGTTTTAGAAAATTCTCCGTATTTATAAATAGAATCTAAATCATTATTCAAAATTGATAAAATAAGATGTCTAAAACCAAAATTAACATTATCAATATCAAATTGTCTTGAGTAATATAAAGGATCGTCTCTAAATATCTTTTTCTCAATATATTGATCTAATTTTTGATCATCAGTATCATTGTTGCCTTTCTTTTTATAATATGATTTAAAGATTATCGAACTATTATAATAAAAATTCAAAGCACTTGATTCATTTCTTCTATTTACGCCATCTTTAAATTCATTTTCTAAATTTATCCATTTTTCTTCAGTTTCTTTATCATGTTTGTTTTTTCTAATTTGAAGATGCTCTACCATCTTTTCATAGAGTTTATTGCTGTATTCATAAGAGAATAAAGTTCCAAAATCATTATGCAAATCCATATATTCTTGATCATTTACTAATTTGCATAATTCAACAAAAGCTTCTAAATCTGACATTTTAAGTGAAGTTAGAACATCTTTATTTTCCATCATCGTAGAAAATTCAATAATGGAGTTATAAAAAGAAGAAAAAGAAGAAATAAATCCTTTGTCGAATAGATTTCTTTTAACCTCTAATAGTAAATCTTCCATAACTCCTTCTTCTAGTAAAAATGAAGGATCTTTTGAATTTAACATCATAGGAAAAACCTCACTATATGATAAAAAATCATATGCATAAAATTCAATATTAGGTACTAGTTTTTTAAAATCCTTGATTGTGGCTAATGTTTCGACATAATCAGGATTATTTTCATTATATAAAGACTCTAATTTAAGATTTTCCAAAAATGCTTCTGTTTCTAACATTATTCTATTTGTAGGTTTAAACATAATATCACTCCAATAAAAAAATTTCAGCATATTAATCCTAATAAACTGAAACTTTTTTAACAAGCCATACAACAATTTTTGTTAATTACTTAACAATATATAAAATTCCTATTGTTCCTTTGCCACAATGAGAGCTAATTACGCAACCTGCTTCGGTCTCCTCAATTTTAACATTAGGCAATTCTTTCTTTAATGCTTTCTTGATATCTTTTGCATCACCATCTGCGAAAGTATGAGTTACCATCACACAATCAGTGTGTAAATGGTCCTTGTTCTCTAAAATATCTTCAATCATAAATTTTATAGCTCTTTTTTTACCAATTGGTTTTGCTAAAACACCTAATTTATTGTCTTTAACTTCAATAATAGGTTTGATTCTAAATAAGTTACCTATCAGTTTTGTAGTACCACTGCATCTTCCACCTTTATGTAAATAATCAAGTGATTCAACTGTAAATTTACTTCTTACATTAGGTACTAGTTTTCTTACTTTTTCAGCAACTTCTTGAATTGGCCATCCTTCTTTTGCATATTTAGAAGCTTTTAGTACTAATAGGCCAGAACCTGTCGAAAGATTTTGACTATCAATTACTTCAATTCTACCTTCCGGGAACTCTTTACTAGCAAGTAATGCATTATTATAAGTTGATGAAAGTCCAGATCCTACTGCAATAAAAATAATATCATAATTATCATCTATATATTTTTTAAATGCTTCTACTAAATCACCAACAGAAGCGGCAGCAGTCTTTGGCATTTCGTTTCTCTTTTCAACCATTTTATATAATTTAGCAGGGTCTATTTCCACTCCATCTTTATATGCCTCATCGCCAAAAACAACATATAAAGGAAAAACTTTAATATTATTTTCTTTAACTAATTTTTCTGATAAATCACATGTGCTATCAGACATAATAATGATTTTGCCCATTTATTTCACTCCAATCGACATAAGTATTTTATCTTTTTTTATCATAAATTACAACCTTAAATAAGAAGCAAGGCAGCAAGACCATAATACAATGCCACTGTTAAGGCATCAACCAAAGTAGTAACAAATGGTCCTGCCATTACTGCAGGGTCTAATTTACAAAGTTTTGCTAAGATAGGAAGACTAGCTCCTATTACTTTCGCTATCACTATAGAAATAAACATTGATAAAGATACAACGAAAAACAAAGATGTATCAGTAACATCAATGATTCCTAACCACTTTTCAATCCACATCCAACCATACGCACAAATAGACATTCCTATTCCTAATAATAATGCGACCCTAATTTCTTTCCAAACAACTCTGCCCCAATCTTTAGTGCTGATTGTTTCAATAGAAACTCCTCTGGTTACTATACCTGTGGTTTGATTTCCTGCATTACCTGCTGTCCCATTAAGCATTGGCATAAAGATAGCTAAAGCAGGTATATTAATTAAAATAGATTCTGATTTACTAATAATCATTCCTGTAAAAACAGCACTAATCATTAATATTAAGAGCCAAAAGAATCTTTTCTTAAATAATGAAAAAACTGATGAGTCCATATACATCCCATCCAAAGGGGAACTACCTGACATAATTTGAATATCCTCTGTTGCTTCTTCAGTAACAACGTCTAAAATATCATCCGCAGTTATTACTCCAATCAATTTATTTTCTTTATTAACTACTGGTAAGACAGACATATCGTATTTTTTAAATATTAATGATGCCTTTTCCTTATCATCTTCATACATTACACTAATGATGTCCTTTTCCATTAAGTCTCCAATGACCTCTTTTTCGTTAGACATAATAATGTTTTTTAAACTAATATATCCATTTAAGGTTCTTTTTTTGTCTACTATATATGCATAAGAAATACTTTCTGCTTTATCGCCTTGTTCTCTTATTTTAGCTAATGCTTCTTTACAAGTGTCATCTTCTTCTAACTCTACATATCCAATATTCATAATGGAACCTATTGAATCTTCTGGATAGTTTAAAATCTTGTTAACATCATTTCTAGTTTCTTTATTGATAGATCTTAAAACTTTTCTTATTAGATTAGTGGGCAAATCTTCAATAAAATCAACAATATCATCTGTGTATATTTCTTCTAAAACTTTTTGGATGTCTTGGTTTGAAAAAAGATTAATAAGTTTTTCTTTTGCATTTTGATCTAAATATGTAAAAACTTCTGCACTATTATAAGAAGGAATTACTTTAAATAAAAACAATAATTCATCTTCATTTAGTTCATTGATATTATCGGCAATATCAACACTATTATATTCTTCAAATATTTCTCTTAACTCAGTGATTTTTTTAGTTTTGATAAGATTTCTAAATAATTCAATGTTTAATTCTTGCATCTTTAAATCACTCCTTACTAATATTATAAAAAATTTTCTTATTTATTGGTAGTTTTAATAAAAAAAGAAGGATTTCTCCTTCTTATATATTTTTATATTCGTTTAGTTTTTCAACTAATTTCTTATAGTTTTCTTGATAAACTGCTTCTTTTTCTTTTTCTATAGCAATTTTTTCTGGACTTGCCTTAGAAATGAAGTTTTCATTAGATAAAATATTTTTGCTCCTTGCTAGTTCTTTTTCAACTTTGGCAATTTCATTTTCTAACCTTTTTATTTCAGCTTCTACATCTAATAAACCTTTCAAAGGTATTACCAATGTAACTTTATCTAAAACAATATTAATTGCTTTTTCTGAACTAGGATTTACTTTACTGATATATAAAGCAGAAGCAAATAAGAATCTTTCTAAATATTCTTCATTATCTTCTAACCCTGATTTTAGTTTGTCATCCTCAACAACGATATTAATTTCTATTGGTTTATTTGGAGCAATTTTATTCTCATTTCTTAAATTTCTAACTGCACTAATGATTTCTTGAATTTTAGTGGCTACTAAGATTTTTTCTTTATCTTTAGGTAAATTCAAAACAGTAGGATAACTTGCAACATTTAAACTTGTATCATTACCATTGATAGTTTGATAAATTTCTTCGCTTACAAAAGGAGTAAATGGGTGCAATAATTTAGAAATTGTTTCAATTAGATATACTAAGATATTTTTAGTGTTATTGTTTTGCTTAACTTTACTAAGTTCAATATACCAAGAGCAGAAATCATTATAGATAAAATTATATAAAGATTTTCCTGCGATACCAAACTCATATTTTTCCATTGATTTTGTAACTTCTTTGATAGTTTCATTTAATTTACTTAAAATCCAAAAGTCAAATATTGATAATTTAGAGGTATCAACATTTTCTTTAATATAGTTATCATCTAAAGACATCAATACGAATCTAGAAGCATTCCAAATTTTATTGATAAATCCCCAAGCAGATTTGACTTTATCATCACTGTATCTCATATCTTGTCCAGGAGTAGAATTAGTGATTAAGAAGAAACGTAAAGCGTCTACACCATATGAATCAATAACATCCATTGGATCCACACCATTTCCAAGTGATTTAGACATTTTTCGTCCTTGCTCATCACGAATCAAACCATGAATTAAAACTTCCTTAAATGGCTTATTATTCATGAATTTTAAAGATGTAAAAATCATTCTACTAACCCAGAAGAAAATAATATCATATCCTGTTACTAAAACATCAGTAGGAAAATATCTTTTTAATAACATACTACTAGTATCAGGCCAACCCATAGTAGAGAAAGGCCAAAGCGCACTAGAGAACCATGTATCTAAAACATCTTCATCTTGAATATAATTTTCAATATCTTTAGGTTCCTCAGTACCAACATATACCTCTCCTGTTACTTTATGATACCAAGCAGGGATTCTATGTCCCCACCAAAGTTGTCTAGAAATACACCAATCTTCTGCTCCTTCCATCCAATTACGATAGATTTTTTCAAATCTAGGAGGATAGAATTCAACACCTTTTTTAGTACCTAACGCTTCTAGCGATGCTTCTGCAAGAGGTTTCATTTTAACAAACCATTGTTCAGATAAATATGGTTCTACTACTGCATCACTTCTTTCTGAATGTCCTACTTGATTAGTAATCTTTTCAATTTTGATTAATAACCCTTTTTGATCCATTTCTTCAACCATTTTCTTACGACATTCGAAACGATCTAATCCATTATATTTACCCGCAAGTTCATTAACAGTGCCATCCTTATTAATACAAATTGGTTTTTCTAAACCATGTCTTTCTCCTATTAAGAAGTCGTTAGGATCATGAGCAGGGGTACACTTCATTGCACCTGTTCCAAATTCTATATCAATATAATCATCTTCAATAACAATCAAAGGTTCTCCATTAGCAGGATTTATAACTCTTTTTCCTACAAAGTCTTTAAATCTTGTATCTTTAGGGTTAACTACAACAGCAACATCTCCATACATTGTCTCAGGACGAGTAGTTGCAACACTTAAATATCTTTCATTGCTTCCTTCTAAATAATATTTAAAATAGAAAAAATCAGATTTTTGTTCTTTATGGATAACTTCTATATTGGACAACGCTGTTTTTTGAACAGGGTCCCAGTTGATGATTCTAAGTCCACGATAGATAAGTCCCTCATTATATAATTTAACGAAAACTTCTCTAACTGCTTTGCTTAGTCCTTGATCAAGTGTAAATCTTTCTTTACTATAATCAACACTAACACCCATTTTTGCCCATTGAGTTCTTATGGTAGAAGCATACTCTTCTTTCCAGGCCCAAACTTGATCTAAGAATTTTTCTCTACCCAAATCATATCTTGAAATTCCTTCTTTTCTTAATCTTTCTTCAACCTTTGCTTGTGTTGCAATTCCAGCATGATCCATTCCAGGCAACCATAAAACATCAAATCCTTGCATTCTTTTGTATCTGGCTATTAAATCTTGTAAAGTAACATCCCATGCATGCCCCAAATGTAGCTTTCCTGTAACGTTAGGTGGAGGTATAACAATTGAAAAAGGTTTTTTATTTAAATCACCACATTTAAAATAATCTTTTGACAACCAATCTTTATACTTTCCTTCTTCAACCATTTTATGATCATATTTTGGATTTAGTTCTTTCATAATAATTCTCCTTTCAAATAAAAAAGTCATTCCTAAAATTAGGAACGACTTTTAACCGCGATACCATCCTAGTTCATAACATTTGTTATGCTCTTAATTAAGTCTTAACGCGACCAACGATTAACCTACTACTATTTCAATTAATAAACTCCAAGGCGACCTTCACAACTTCATTTAATCCTTTTGCACCAACCAAGGACTCTCTACCTAAACTTAGAAGTTACTCTTCCTTTTCTTAGTTTAATTTATATTAACACAAATAGGAAAATTTAACAAGTTACATCATATAGCAATAAATTCTAATGAAATTGACATTAAATGAAATTGCAGAAGTTGAGTTAGTTGCTGCTGATTCATTTTTGTCTAAATAAATAGATTTAATTATATAAGCCCCTATTAGTTCTTGATATACATCCAACTGATTAATTGTGGTTTCTAAAGCTACATCTACTGATATTTGTCTTCTATCAAGTTCTGTAACCTTATCTTCTTCTAAATAGACAATTTCAATTTCCACTTCATGGTAAGGAATACCATATATAGTTATTGAAGAATTTATTGCTCTAGAATAAGAAATTTCATTAGTACAATCAGAATCAGTGTACCATCTATATTTATTATATTCTTCTCCCAAATGTTTATTTAAGGAATCACCCGTTCCAAAATACCATGACTCTCCATTAACAGAATTTAGAATTTTAAATGTATAAGTCTCAATATCTCTAACATATATTGTAACTTCGACATTCCATTTAGCATATAGAGGCGTTGTTGGTAATGACAATTCATATGACTCTGTTTCACTAAATAATGGTTTTGTTAAGGCAGAATCAAGATACCAACCACCAAACTTATATCCAGTTTTTTCAGGATTAATAGGAAGTGTATCTTTTGTGATTACATCAATATAATTAATAGATTCAATACTAGTTCCACCTTTGCTATCAAATGTAACTAGATATGATGTACCAAATTTAGCATATAAACTTACATATTTTAATGAACCATTTGTTATTGATAATAATGGGAATTTAGCAGGTATTTGATAATCAGAATCTAAATACCAGCCAATAAATACACTTGATGATGAAGTTACAGGAGCTTCATTAATCATTAAATCAGCGTATTCAAAATATTCTTTATTATTGCCTATATGTAGTTCTTCTCCTCCTATATGCAAATTACCTTCTGTATATAGTCTGAAAGAAGAATCTGGTGTTACAACAGTATACATTGGATTAGTTTCTAAGTCAGCAAATCCTTCAAATGTTCCAAAATAGATAATTAAATTTTGAGCATTAAATCCTAAATTAGAAAAATATTTTCCAATTCCATGTTCAGAATCTCCCAATAGTTCTGATAAATCTTCATTATTAGCGTTATCTATTAGTATGCATTCAATTTGTTTACTTAGGTAACTTATAAGGTTTTCTGTGTTGTAAAGGAATGCATCTTTGAAAATGGTTTTTATTGAAGGTAATAGCAACACTTGTTTACTATCACTATTTTTTCCAAAGCGAATTAATACTGAATAGTCTTTACTATATAAAGAACCATTAACACTCGTAAATACTGCATTATCTTCATCTACAATAAATGACTTAACATTTACGAAATTATTTAGTTTCAATTCTTCCCAATATGCAAATTCACTAAAATTAGAATATCCTGAAATGGTTATAACATTTTTACCAATTTCTAAATCTATTCCAATATTTTCATTCAACATAAAGGCATATTCTGCAATTTCTTTTACGCCTAATGGAATTGCATAATATGATGCATCTTTATTAGCTGGATATTTTACTAGTATAGTCTCATGACTTTTGAATAATACACCATCTAATACTGAATAGACACCATTAAATTGATCGATGTCAAATTCAGTAATACTATAACTTGAATCAAAGGCAAATTTAGATATTTCTCTAACACTCATTCCTATCATAATAGAAGTTAAATCATCCATTGATGCGAAAGAATAATCTCCTAATATATAGATTTGTGAATTAGATTTTCCATCATTCATTGTTATTTTAGTAATGTTATGTATTTTATAAAAAGCATATGGAGCAATTTGTTTAATTGACTCTTTTCCAACTAAAGTTCCTGTACTTAATTCTTCAGAAACACTTCTCATAGGACTTCTAAGAAGCGCCCATTCGGTTTCATTACTTGTGTTGTAAACTAAACCATACAAGCAACCATTTTCTCCTACTACAACATTATTATAGCCATCAATATCAGTAATAGCATAACCACTTACATTATGTAATTCTTTAAACATCATAGGATAACTTAAAATATCAAAGATCAAAGAACTTGGTAATGTAAGTTTTGTAATATTAATTTTTTCTAAACCATCAAATGCATCAATAATTTGATTAATTGAATCATTATCAGAGTGAATAATCTTTATTTCTAATGTTGCAGTTTCAGGAATATTTGATTTGCCAATAGCAGATTTATATATTTCTACTGCTTTACATTTTGATTTATCATCAACTACGCATTGATACATATTGGCAGCCATTGAGATTGATTGCAATGCTGGTACCTTACCAGATAATGTAATTTTCTTTATGCTATCAGGGAATTCAATTGCTTGTACATATTCTAAGGTTGATTCCATGGAAGTTAAATCAATTCCTTCTAATAAATTACCACGATAATACTTCTCGATAACTAAAATATTTTCTTCTTCGCTTAGTTCGCTAATTGAAACAATAATATTATTTTCTACAACTACATTTCCTTTAATAAATTTAGCGCAAAGTTGAACATTTTCAGCAAACATTACTTTTAAATCTTCATAAATATAAGGTTCTGTTAATTCAACTACTCCGTCAACTTCTTCATAATACCACCAACCAACAAATGTATATCCTTCTTTAGTAGGTATATAGTCTTCACTAGTATTAAAGTTAACTAATTTTTCTCCAATTGAAAGATTAGTTAGCGGAGTCTTTAATTGATTTAGTTCATTATCTATAAATGAAATTGAATATTTTAATTCCACTTCATCTATAATATTTCCATTGTTACGTTTAAATTCGTAAGCGATAGTTCCTGTTGCATTTCTCATTATTTGGAAAGTAGAACTGCTTGAATTATATTCTGCCACATAGAATTTTTGGCTACTATTTTCTCTCACTTCTATTTTGAAATCTCTTAAATTTTGTAATTCAGCTAAGAAATCAATAGTACTATCATAGAAGTCATCAATACTATATGGTAAATGTAACTCTTGAATTATTTTTAGATATTGCAAGCCTTCAAGTCCAGTGCTATTTTCGGTTGAAATTACGAATCTTTCTAAGCTTCCTCCTGTAATTTTCAAATATTTCAAATGACTGATAATGAATTCATCATTTGTTCCAAACAATTTAGAGAAAGAGAAATAATTTGAGAAAACTGGGATAGTAAGTTTATTTAAATTCAATAAGTATACAAAACTATTATTTTCTATAACAGATACAGTCTCAGGTATAAATAAACTTTCGATTTTTAATGAGTCTTCATTTGAAAAACAATTTTTACTGATTTTTTCTACTTCTTTTCCCATGAAGACAGAAGAAATTGTGATATCTTTAGAAGAATTATCCAAAGTGCCAAATGAGTATGCAGAATACGCAATTCCATCATCATTAAGCTTATATACTATCTCTTTACTTGTGTCAAATTTAGGATATAAAAGGACATTTCCAGTCATTGTGAAGGAAGCAATATAACTAGAATAATAGTCATTGTAGAATCCTAAGAATTTGTAGCTACTATAATCGGAAATGTTAAAGTAACTAAAATTACCATTGTAATAAACTATTAAATCTTTATTGTCAGCTGTTTTTGTACCTAAATGATAAATTACTACACCTGTATCATTTGATAAGTTAGCAATAACATTTTCATCCCATTCATATAAATATTGAATGCTTGTTTTTGTTTGATAAGGAACATTCTTAAGTAAGACAATATCTCCACCATCAATATTAGTAACACTGATATAGTATTTAGAAATTTCCCACTTGGCATATAGATTAATTGATGATGTAATCGCGTAAGTATTATCTACTGGTACAGAGCATGAATCACTATCAATACACCATCCTGCGAATTGGTATCCTGTCTTAATTGGCTCAGTAATATTTAAGTCTTCAATTGTGGTTCCATATTTAACACCAGGATAAGGAAGTACTGTACTACCACTTCCTGAAACTCCAAAATATCCTGAGTTAGCATGAACTGTTAAGTCAAATTTTTCTGACTCAAAAGCTAAATATAATACTATATATCTATACCACACTCCATTATCTTCATAATCAAATGATGTGCTTTGGTCAACTATTTGGAATTGATTTTCATAATATTCAGTACATTCATTTTCTTTTAAACATACTCCTTTAAAAATCATTCCTTCTCTTGTTTTATAAGAATCATCGATTGTATCTAGATAGTCTTTAACATTTACAGACGAATTTGCAGGATGTTCACCAGGAATAGAAATTTTATAGTTATCATCAACATAAATTGTTAATTTAAATTGAATTTCTTCCCATTCAGCTATTAATGTATATGATTCAGATAAAGTTGTCTTAGCAAACTCTGGTAAATTTGAAATAAAATCTCCTAAAGATCCATCTGCTTTTTTGATTCTATACCCAATAAATCTATATCCTAATTTTGATGGAACTACTCTATTGATTTGAATATGAACTTTTTCTGTATCATTACTAGGTTTGAACACCTTGATTGAAGTTCCATCATAAGTTCCTCCATTGCTATCCAATTCTACTGTATTGTTATTTAAGGATAACTTAGCATAAAAATAAATATGGAGCGTTTCATTAGATAAATCATCAGTCAATATATAACCATTAGGAACACTATTTATTAAAGTTTCATCCAAATACCATCCTTCAAATATATAATCTGTTTTAGAGTAAACATAATTATCAAGCTTTATTGCAGTTCCATAATCCAAAATTGTACTTAAAGATGTAATCTCCTTATTTGCTGTTAGTAAATTATTGTCTATAAAATGAACATTGATTTTTCTCATATTCCATTTAGCATAGAAAGTAATGGCATCTGTAATAGTGTAAGGGAAAGTAGCTTTACTAGTTAACTTTTCATCTAGATACCATCCTTCTAGAGAAATAGCTCCTTCTTTTTTACTAACATCTAAATCTACATAATTAATGCTAGTTCCATAGTTTTGTTTTTCAAAATTGACTACCTCGTTGGAATTCGTAACGAAATTAACATCATATCCTGTTACAATCCAATTAGCATACATAGTAATTGTTCCTGCAATTTTAGCAGGAAATGTTACAGGCTTTGTAAAATTACTATCGTAATACCATCCTTCAAATGAATGTCCTGTTTTAGTTGTTACAGGTGCTTCAGTTATTTCTAAACATTCTTTACTTTCAACTAAAGTTCCCCCATTAGTTTTAAAGTGAACTTTTCCAATCATAATAAACTTAGCATATATTGTTGTATCTTTTGTTATCTTAGTGTTACCAAAGTCAAATAATTTAGTATACGCCGTATCAGCATACCATCCATCAAAATAGTAGCCTTCTTTAACAGGATCAGTTTCAGGTTTAGCTACCAATGACTTTTCTTTTACAACAACTGAAATTGGTTCTCCTGCATTTTTAAAAGTTACAGTATAATTTTTTGTTTTTTTACCACAGGCAGACACTACAAAAAAAGCAACAAAGATTGCTAAAACAGATATTGCTTTTTTCCATGTTATTTTCATATTTATAATCCCCACCTTTTATTATAAATAGATTGTTCTTCCCTTGTATAAATCTATTATACTATATTTATCAATAAATATAAATCCAATTTTTTTACTTTCTTGTAATAAAATTTTTGCAAAAAAAAGTGAATTTAGACAAGTCATCTACCATAGGTCAATCGTATAATAGAAAAAAAGTAACTTTTTTTCAACACGACCATAAAATAATGTTGCATTTAACAACTCTTATATGTATAATTCAAATACGTAGGATGTGAATAATAATGGCAAACAAAGCAATGAGAAATCAAAAAATTAATCGTTTAAAATCTTTATCTAACAATTTAGATGAGGCAAGACTTGAAGCACTTAATGTGGAAACAGTTCATAACGATGTAGATAATATGGATTTAACTTATTCTTCATATGCTTTTTCTCAAACAACAGCTATCCCTGTTATTAGAGAAGAAGAATCAGAGGACGTTGACTCTTTAGTAGAATACATCAAAAATGTAGATGCTGCATTCCAAGATAAACCAAAAGAAAAGAAAACTTCTATTGCTGAAAAAATATTAGAAGAAAATAAAAATAATCCAAAGCTAAAAAGAAAAGAAATGTTTTATACATATGAATCTAATAAAGATGACAAATTTACTTTAGATAGTATTGATGATAAAACTGCTATTGATTATTATCTTGATGCTTTAAACCAAGTCAAAAACGACTAAGAAAAAAAGGATTCCTAATTAGGAATCCTTTTATTTTGTTATAATACTTTCAATTTTCTCAATACACTTATTATACTCTAAAATATCAATCAATTGTTTAATCAAATCAATATCGGAATAATAATTGAAATTTACTTTTGGAATAAATAATAAAGCCAACAACCACATCTTTTCGTACTCCTGCAAGGGAAACACTTTATGATATTGTTCTAACACACTTGAAAGGTCAAAGTTATTACTGTATCCCTTATCTATCATATCTACAATATCATAAATTGGAGGAGCATTAACCATATTCTCAATAGAAATAATTTTCTCTTTTTTTACTAATATATGTGAATAATCAAAATTTAAATACGCTAGTACCATCCTAATAGAGGTTTTATTTTCACAACTGGTTTTAAACTTTTGTAGATAATCATAAGATTTGTCCATACAAGATTTAAGATATCCATAATTTAAAACAAACATCCACTCAAAAGGAGACTTATAATCTTCTTTTTCTATCATTTCCATCAATTGTTCTAAATATGAAGAAACATCGATTAATTTATTTTCGATAAATTCAAAAGTTTCTATAAAAAAATCTTTACTAACATCTAAGGTAAAAAAAGATTTGCTGTGCAAATTAGCAATTTTATTAATGAACATTTTCATTTTAATTTCCTTTGCATCTACATTATCTTCTTCAATTGAATTAGAAAGAATAAATGAAATATCGTCATTTGAAGTAACATAGTAACCCCAGTTATTTTTAATAATATAATTAAAGGTATCAATATGAAGCATAGCTAATTTATTAATAATATTTTCTAAAGATGATGATGTAACATATTTTAGAAAATACGATCCTTGTTTTGCCTTAATTTTATATGATGATGACGAAACAGAAATTATAGTAATAACATCTATATTATAATAATCTTTAAGTACCTCATTCATGCTTTAAAGGAATGTTAATTAAATCTCCTTCTCTTAATTCATTTTGATCTACTTCATCCAAAGAAACATTATATTTTTCTTTTATTTGCTCTAAAGAATTTTCGTTCTTATATACATAAAAAGTAGATGCTCTCTCATATTTCTTTGAATCTAAAAACTGAGATAAAAATGATTTTTCTTCTATTTCTCTTTCTAACTCATTTGCAGGTTCTTCTAAAATCTCTTTCTCATTATCTTGGGCAAGAAAATTATTTTCTACTTCTCTGAATGAATTGATTTTTAGTTTAACTAACATTTCTAATTTTTCATCTACTAAGGCATATTCAAAATCATCTACCACAATGCTAAAATCCTCCAATGATTCAATATTTTCATATGGAATTAGATTTTCAATATCTATTGAATCACTAAAAATTTTTTCAATCCCATTAATATTTTCATAAACTCCATTTATTAGAATTTGCCCATTGCAAGAAACACCATCACAACGCCTTAAATAAGAAACATTTTCAGAAACACTTATATTGATTAAATCTTTGATATTATTTAAAACAATGATTTTATTTAGATTTATAATATTCATTTGTATCCTCCCACTTCAATGATATGAAAAAAGTAGAGATTTTATTCTCTACTTATTGCTTCTTCAATATAGCTTTTCAAGTTATCTAAATTGTCATTGTGAGAAACCAAGATAATCTTATCTGGTTTAAGCCCATGAAAAACTGAAATGATATTCTTTTTACATTTATCTCTCATTGATTGATTTAATTTATCAGATTTGGTAGCTACTATTAAGAAAGGTTTACCTGAAGATAATAACATTTCATACATCTCAACATCTAAAGACGTTGGAACATGTCTAGAATCCACTAAATGAACTACTAATTTTAAATTTTCTCTTTTGAATAAATAGTCTGTCATCAAAGCAGCAAAATCATCATAAGTCTGATGGTTAGTCTTTGCATATCCATATCCAGGAGAGTCAACTAATCTAAATTGGTTATCAATATTAAAGAAATTTAGTAATTTTGTGCAACCTGGAGTTTTAGAAGTTTTTGCTAATTTCTTAGAAGAAACTAATGTATTAATTAATGTAGACTTTCCTACATTACTTTTTCCTACAAAACAAACTTCTGCTATATCATCAATCATCCATTGATCTTTAGTAGCACATGAAGTAATAAAACTAGCGTTGTGAAATTGCATTGTTAGTTACCTCTTTTACTAAAGCTATACCTAAAACAGTATCAATTGAATCAGCAAATTTAATAGATAATTGATCCTTTACTTCTTGAGGAATGTCATCTAAATCTCTTTCATTTTCCTTTGGAATAACAATGGTAGAAATACCACTTCTTAAAGCAGAAATTGATTTTTCTTTTAATCCTCCAATAGGTAAAACATTTCCTCTTAAAGTTATTTCTCCTGTCATTGCTACATCTTTGTTAACAGGCGTATTAGTCAAAGCACTGACGATAGCAGTAGTCATTGTTACTCCTGCACTAGGACCATCCTTAGGAACGGCACCTTCAGGAAAATGAATATGAATATCAGTTTTCTCAAAATCAGTGGTAATACCATATTTTTTGGCATTAGCTTTTACATAATCTAAAGCGATATCAGCACTTTCCTTCATAACATCGCCTAGACTACCGGTTAGAATAGTACGTCCTTTTCCATCAAAGGTTGTAACTTCTACATTTAAAATATCTCCACCAAAATCAGTATATGCCAAACCTGTAACAACACCTATTTGATTAGTTTTTTCTTTCTTAGTAAAGTCATATTTTTCTTTTCCTAGATATTTATTAACTGATGAAACGGATATTTTTATTTTCTTAGGACTATCAGATTTTAAAACTTTAACAGCAACTTTACGACAAATAGTACCTATTTCTCTTTCAAGTTGTCTTACACCACTTTCCATTGTGTAATATCTGATAATGTGAAGTAAAGATTCATCAGAAAACTCTAAATGTTTGTTAGTTAAACCATTTTCCTTTAATTGTTTATCAAATAAATGTTTCTTAGCAATATTTAGTTTTTCAATTTCTGTATAAGAAGACAAACGGATAATTTCCAATCTATCTCTAAGTGGTGCAGGAATTGTTTCAATATTGTTAGCAGTTGCAATGAAGACAACTTTTGATAAATCATAAGGTTCCTCTAAATAGTTGTCTGAGAAAATTTTGTTTTGCTCTGGATCTAAAACTTCTAGTAAAGCAGAAGAAGGATCGCCTTTGTAAGCATTTTGTCCTATTTTATCAATTTCATCTAAAACAAAGACCGGATTAACGACACCTGCTTTTTTCATCCCTTGGATAATACGACCAGGAATTGCTCCTACATATGTACGTCTATGACCTCTTATCTCTGCCTCATCACTAACTCCACCTAAAGCCATTTTGACATATTTTCTACCAAGTGCTTTTGCAATAGATAAAGCCAATGAAGTTTTACCTACTCCAGGAGCCCCTACAAAACAAAGAATTGTACTCTTATTGTAATTAACTAATTTTTGAACAGCTAAATATTCTAATATTCTTTCTTTTATCTTTTCTAATCCATAATGGCTTTCATTTAAAACTTTTTCAATTTTATTAAAGTCTTGCTCACCTTCATCCATTTGATACCAAGGAAGATTTACTAGCCAATCAACATATGTTCTAATAACCATAGCTTCTTGACTCATATTTGGCATAATTTCATATTTTTTAATTTCTTCAAGTAAACGAACTCTAATATTTTCAGGAATTCTTTCATCTTGCGCTACAGCTTTCCAAGCATTGATTTCTTCATCCTTATTATATTCTTCACCAAGTTCTTCCTTTATAGCTTTAAGTCTTTCTCTTAAGATATATTCTTTTTGATTTTCTTCAATTCTTTTTCTAACTTTATTATCAATTTCTCTATCTATTTCTTTTGCATATTTTTCTTCTTCTAAAAACATAATGATATGCATAATACGATCATTAATATTTAAAGTTTCTAAAATTTGTTGTTTCTTAAAAACAGGTAAAATCATATAGTTAGCTAAAGTATCTGCTAAAACAGAAGCGGAAACACCTTCAAGTAAAGTACCGGATGCATCCTTTGGCAATGCACCAAAAGCTTCAGAACTATCCTCCACTAATTTTGATAATCTTTTTACTAATGCCATTTCTTCTTTGAAATCACCTGATACTTCTGTAACAGTATTGCCACTAGCAAAAATACAATTATCTTTTAGTTCAAAGTTTTTCAATAAAACTCTTTCAATAATATGCAGTTCAACTTTTAAAGAACTTATTCCATTTCTAGAACTATTAATATTCTTAATTTGAGCTAATACTCCCATTTTATATAAATTGTTGCTATCAAATTCATCTTTTACAGGATTTATTTGAGAAACAATTATCACATATGAATCAAAATCTGCCTTTGAATTTTCTAAAGCATTCAAACTAAAACTACGTGCTACATCTATTTTCACATCATTATTAGGGAAATAAACAAAACCCCTAGTAGAAATTACAGGTAAATAATAAGATTTTACTTCTATAACATTTTCCATTTTTATTACCTCCACTTGGTATATTATACCAATTATTTATGAAATAAAAAAGAATGATAATCATTTTTATCATCCTTTTAATCATTTTTAGAAATTGTTATTTGTTTTTAAGAAATCATATAACTTTTTATCTCTTAAATTATAGTATAAATAATCTAATTGATCTTTTACTTTTCCTTTGAATTCATCAACAGGAATGTTATATTGATTTGCTAACTTAGTTACTTCTGCTTCAACTTCTTCACCAGTAACATTTAAATTTTCAACTTTAATAATTTCTTCAACTACAAATGTTGTTTTAACTGACTTAGTTGCATCATTTACTAATGATTCTCTTAATTTTTCTTCATTGCTGTTAGTCATTTTTAAATATTGATCAAATGTAATTCCATTTTGTTCAATTTGTTTCTTCAAACCATCAACTTTATAATCAATTTGAGCATTAACTAAAGTATCTGCCACTTCAACAGTAGCCCCCTCAACAATTTTATTTAATAAATCTTGGAATTGTTTTGAATCTTGTTGTTGTTGTTTTGATTTTTTGATATCTGCTGTTAAATGATTTTTTAATTCTTCCAATGTTGAAACATTTTCAATATCAGCATCTAAAGCCAATGAATCATCAAGTTCAGGTAAAACTTTAACTCTAATATCATTTAGTTTGATTTTGAAAGTTGCATTCTTTCCTGCTAAATCAGGTACATAGTTTTCAGGGAAAACAACGAAAATATCTTTTTCTTCACCAGTTCTCATACCAATAATTTGATCTTCAAATCCAGCAATGAAAGTGTTAGATCCTATTGTTAAACTATATCCTTTCGCTTTTCCACCTTCAAATTCTTTTCCATCAACGTATCCTGTGAAATCAATATTGACGATATCATTTTTTTCAACTGCTCTATCAGTTACCATTGTAAGTTCTGCGTTTCTTTCTTGAACATTTTTTAATGCTCTGCTTAATTCTTCTTCACTTACACTTACTTCTTCTTTTTGAACTGTTATATCTTTATATTGTCCTAAAGTTACAGTTGGCGCAATTGTAACTACAAAAGTTACTTCAAAATGATCTTCAGCAAAATCTTTTACTTCTACTGATGGTCTAATAATTGGTTGAAGTTTAGATTCTTCTAATGCTTTTTGATAGGCAATTTGCATAGCAGAATCAATTGCTTCACTATAAACCTTTTGTTGAGATAAATGTTTTTTAATCATTTCTTTTGGTGCTTTACCATTTCTAAAACCAGGAACTGAAACATTTTTTGCTAATTTGTTAAAAGCTTTATCTACTTCAGTTGTCCATTCTGTACCTTCCATTACTACGTTAACTTCATATTTTGAAGCCACAATATTTTTAGTTTCTATCTTCATAAAATCCTCCATTAAATAATTCGACTTTTTAATTATACTACATTTTTTAAAAATTAGTTAGAAAAATCTTCTTCAATTGCTATAATAATTCTTGATTTATTAAAATAATGATCTACTAGGTAAGCTATTGCAAATACGATAGATCCAACAAAGTTACAAATCATATCTTCCATAGTATCACCTAAAGCACCTCTACCAACGAAAGGAACTAAATCTTCAGTCATAAACTTTTGCATATTAGAATCTTTTACAATTGAATCAACACTAAATTCATATATTTCCCAAACCATTCCTACCATTGACGAAAGTGCAACAGCAAAAAGAATCGTTGCTATTAAACTTGGTTTTTCTTTTAAAGCTACTAAAACCCAAATTGCCACAAGTGAAAATAAAAATCCAGACCATGTGTGTAAGAACACATCCCAAAAAGATACCATATAGAAAAATTCTAAACCTGATCCTAAGAAAATACCCAAGAAAATATGTACAACTGCTAAAAACTGTAAAGTTGTAGGTATTTTAATTGGAGTATATCTAGTAATTAGATATGGTACCCATAGTAAAACTATTGCTACTACACAAGCAAAAATCCCATGTGTTCTATCTAACTCAATTAGAGCAAAAATTCCTGCTACGCATATTAGACATAAGACGAATGGTAAAATCCATTCAAGTTGTTTTAATTTTTTCATAAATGCATCACCGTGTTTCATTATAAATGAAAGATTATTAAATTACTAGATTTAATATTTTATTTAAATATTATGTTGATAAAAAAAGATAGCTAAGCGCTATCTTATTTCATTTCTTCTTTTAATTTTTTATGGTTAAACATTCCATAGATAACAGGAATCACAATTAAAGTTAAAATTGTTGAATAGAATAATCCTCCAACAACTACAATAGCCATTGGTTGCAACAATTCACTTCCTGTGCCAAATCCAAAAGCAATAGTTAATAATCCTAAAATTGTAGTTAATGCTGTCATTAAGATTGGTCTTAATCTAGTTTTTCCAGCTTCAATTATTGATTCCTTAATTCCTTTTCCACTTTCTCTTAGAATGTTGATATAATCAATTAAAACGATGCCATTATTAACTGCTACTCCTACAAGAGTAATAAGTCCCATAATAGCAACTACGCTCATAGTAAAACCGCAAATCCATAAAGCTAACAAACCACCTGTAAATGCTAACGGAATAGCAGCTAATATTATGAGTGGGTATTTTATTGATTGGAATTGAATTGCCATAATCATATATACAATAAGAATTCCTACAAGCAATGCCACAAATAAGTCTTTAACAGCACTCATAACTTCCTCATTTTCACCCTTAAATTCAACTTTGAAGTTACTTCCATATGCTTTAAATTCTTCGCTATCCAAATAAGCGTTTACTTTTTTATTAACTTCGGAACTTACTTTTGTAATATTATAACCATCCTTTAAAGATGCTTTTACATCAAAGTAACGATACTTACCATCACTATTAATTGTAGAATACCCTGTAACAGTGGTTACTTCTGCAAATTCAGTTAATTTTCCTTTTGCTAAATCAGTTATTTTAACAGCCCCTACTGGCGCTCCTTCTCCATCTTCATAGTATTTAATCTCAATTGTATCACTAGACTCTACTCTGTATAAATCATCATTTAAAGATAAGACAATTTTTCCTCCTGTAAATAAAGGTGTATATATTGCATCATCTATAGAAGTTGATGTATAAGTCAATAATAAATTTCTTGTGTTAGTATCAAATACTTGAACTCCTGATAAGAAGTCTTGATAAGTTCCAAATAAACCAAACATTTGATTTACTGATGAACTTGTAGGAATAGATATTTCATACTCAATTCCCTCTATTACTATCGTCTTTGTTTGACCTGATGCCACTGCTCCTAACAAAGGATTAGTATAAAATAGGTTTAAACTATTATTTACATCAGTTTGAGTTAATCCTGCTAAAATTGCATCATCTCTATTTACATTGATTTTTACGTTGTAAAGATCTGTGTTTACTCCATTATCAACAGTCTCAATACCTTCAACGCTAGAAACTATAGAAGCTACTTTATTAGCAATTTTCTCCATTGTTTCTAGGTCTTCACCTTTAACTCTAATGTTAACTCCATTAGCAGTTAAAGCTGTAATTGAAGAAGCATCTGCCACACTTTCAAAACCAATCACATCTGTTTCATCAATTGATACTCTTGAATAATCATAATTTTTCAATTTAGTATTTATTTTTTTAGCATAATATTCAGAAGATTTTCTATTTCCATCAGACAATGAAATGCTAATATCGATAATTTTTTGTCCTGCTGACTCACTCAAAGTTAATGAAGAACTAGATTGGTTGTAAGTTACACTTACTGTTTCAATTGCTTTTGGAGCAACGCTATTAATGTCTTCGTACAAGTAATCTGCGTATTCAGTAAGTTCTTCAAAAGTAACATCCTCTGCTAAAACGACGGTAGCAGTAATTGTTCCTTCATCCATGCTATCCAGAAGTATAAATCCTTTTGAAAATGAAGCAACTATTGATCCTACTAATAAAAGAACTGCTGTTATAATTGTTAATACTTTATATTTTAAACAGAAAGAAACGCCTTTTTCATACCAAGATTTAATTTTAGTGGTTAATCTACCATCAGTTCCAAAGTTTTCACCTTTTAAAATTCTACTAGACATGCAAGGAATAATTGTTAACGCTATGAATAAACTTGCTAGTAAAGAGAAAGCAACAGTATAAATCATATCTAGCATTACATCCGCAATTAAACCTGAAACAAAAGCTATTGGTAAGAAAACACAGATTGTAGTTAAGGTAGAAGAAGTAATTGCTCCTGCTACTTCTTTTGCTCCGTAAATAGCAGCTTCTTTAGATGATTTTCCTTCTTGTCTCATTCTATAGATATTTTCAATAACAACGATAGAATTATCTACTAGCATTCCAACTGCAAGAGCTAAACCACCCATCGAAAGCATATTTAATCCAACACCTAAGAAATACATCATAGCAAATGCAGCTATAACACTTAACGGAATAGAAACTGCAACAATTAAAGTTGGACGATAATTTCTTAAGAAAATAAATAGGATAAGAATAGCCAAAAGCGCTCCTGATAATAGATTTTCTAATACTGAGTCAATAGCTACTTCAATGTAGTCGCCTTGATCAAAGAAAACAATATAAGAAGCTCCATCATATTCCTTTTCAATACGATTTAATGCTTTTTTAATATTTTCAGTTGCTTCTGTAACAGCAACATTAGTTGATTTTTGAATAGACAAAGAAACACATTGTTTTCCATTTATTTTGAAGTATGATCCTCTATTTTGGTTTAAAAATTTAACTCCATCCGCTACTACCATATCTTCAAGTCTTACTACTTCTCCTCCATAAGAAGTAATAGGTAGATTTTTTAACTCAGATAAAACATTTATTTTATTTCCCAAATAAACTAATCTAATTTCACCATTATCTAAGGCTACACCGACTAAATTAGATATATTTTGTTTTTCAATAATGTCTAAAACTTGATCAGAATTTAATCCATACATTTTAGTTTCATCGAATTGAATTTGTAGGACTGTTTCAGCTCCACCAGATGTAGTAATGCTAGCTACTCCATTCACTGATTTAAGTTTGTCTATGACTTCATTTTCCACCCAATTAGTAGTTTGGATTAATTCTTGCTCATCATCTAAGCCTTCATAATCTCTAGCAATAGATACTTGCATTACAGGCATCAAATCAGGAGTGATTTTCATAATTGTAGGAATACTAACTCCCTCTGCAAAATCAATAATACTTAATGACTCACGAAGTTCTACTTGTGCTGTATCTAAATTTGCACCATCATTAAAAGTAATTGTAATCATGCTGTAATGTTCATTTGATGTAGAAGTTACTTCCTTAAAATTAGTTAAAGATGCAACTGCAGTTTCAATTTTACTAGTTACCTCAGTTTCAACTTCCTCTGGGGTTGCCCCAGTATAAGTAGTTACTACTACCATATAAGGTAATTCCATATCAGGAAATAATGATGGTTTCATCTTAGAAACTGAGAAAAATCCTAAGACTATGATAATTAAAGACATCATCAATACTGATATAGGTTTTTTAACACTATATTTACTCATTTTTTGCCCTCCCTTATTTGACTATAAAATTATAAATGACAAGTTGTCAGTTTTCAATATAATTAATCGAGATTTATAACATTTTTTTCTTTTATTAAATTTTCATTTAAATCATCAATTTTTTCATTCATAGAATCATTAACTATCATACTAACTTTTAACTTTTTACCAATAGAATCATATTCAGTTAAATATTCAACCTCCACCATCTTGCCAAAATAATAATCTATCTCTACATTAAAATATGTTTCAACATTCTTAATAATTCTTTTAACAGTTTCAAAATCACCAACGTTGTATATTGCAGTAGTCAAAGCATCTAGTACACCAGCACTTGCTTGTTTACTAATTATAGTTATATTGTCGTAATAATTTTCAGGATATCCCGTAAAAGGATTTAAAATATGAGTTCTTCTAATTGGAACTTCATACTCATCACAGATTCTAAACCCTGATGTTCCTTGACAAAGTTTATTGCCACTATCATCAACTAAATAGAAATATTTTACAGAGTTACCAGATGTTGAAACTGCTAAATCTCCTTTGTTTTGATAAATAAATAGTCTTTCATGTTGATTAGGATAAGGAGCTTTTATTTCAATATTCCAATAATTATCATATGCTCCATCTTTTCCTTCTCTTTTATTTGGATTATTTCCAATAGTTAAAAGAGAACTACTGCCTCCATCTATACTTCCAGAAGTGCTTGTATTAGACAAATAATATTCTTTTAGTTTATCCATTGCATATCCTTTTCCAATGGCTCCCAAACTCAAAATAACTCTACCATCACATCTATTTAATGAATTAAAAGTAATTTCTTTTCTTTCCTCATTCAATATTAAAATAGTTTTCAACTCATTATAAGTTGGCACACAATTAAGTGCTTTATTAATCATTAAAGCATTTGGGTCATTATTCATAAACATTTCTTCAGAATCAAAGGAAGTATATTCAAATTTTGGATTCCAAATATCTATTAAAGAACCAAGTGCAGGATTAAAATATCCTTCAGTTAATTCAAACATTTTCATTGAAAGTTTTAAAACATAAAAAAGATTATCGCTTACTTTAATTGTTTGCCCTGTACCATATGCATCATTAACAACTTTCAGATTATTGAAAAAATTATAATCTTCATTTAAATACTTTGCATCACGATCAAAGTCTTTGTGAAGACTTACTGCTAAAGCTGAAAATCCTGGAAAAAGATTATCTAAATCTTTTTGATTAAAAGAAGACAAATTTACATGAGTGTTATAAACATCATAAACAGTCTTATAATATGCTCTTTTAAATGTTTCTTCTTTTTTACATCCTGTTAAAATTAAAAAAACCGTTAAAAAGAAAGAGGTAAATTTCAACATATTATTTTTCATACAATCACCTCTTTTATTATATAACAATCAAAAGAAAAAGAATAGAATTATCTATTCTTTCAATAATTACATTTCAATACTAAGAAGATAATTAATTTTATCTAAATTTATAGTTGGGAAAATTTCTAATAATTTTTCCAATGTTATGGAAATCGATAGCATTTGACATGCTTTATAATATCCAAAAGCAGCAAGTTCTGTTACATCATCTTTTTCAATTTCAAGTGGTAATAAAGAAACAATCATTCCTGTTGTAATTGCCTTAGCACATTCTTTGAAATTATAGTCTTTATTACATTCGTTAATGATTTCGCAGGCCTTATCGACCACTCCACATTCTTCTAATGGTAAAGTATATTCTACAGGATTAATTTTTTTAGATCCTGTTTTCGAAATAAAATCAATTTCAGTAGAAACTTCTTGAGATTTTAAAATTAATAATGCAACCATTTTGTAAACATTATCTACTGAAGGATCAGACATAAATAGTTTCAATTCAGGCAAATAATTTCTGATGTTTTTTTCCTTCAAACTAGCAATGGTGAACATTGTTTCTTCTTTTACAGGTCTACTAGTTAAAACTGACTTGATATCTTCTTCACTCATCTTAGGAAATTCAACTTGTTCAGTCATTTCATTAACAACATCCCTGTATATATTATGATATATATCCTCATATTCCATTGGAATATATGGCATTGATAATTCTTCTTTTACTAAACTTAAAGCTTCTTGATAATTTTTCTTTTCATATAAAGATTTTATATAAAGAATATTTAAAGCATGATAGTGTTTTTGGATTATTCCTTTATTTTGCTCTATTAAACTAATTACTGAATCATATTGTTTATTTTCAAAACAAGAATTAGCTTTCTCTAAAAGTTCTTTTTCTTCCATAAAAAAACCTCTCTAAATAAAAAAATGGTGTCCACGAAAGGATTCGAACCTTCGACCTACGGCTTAGAAGGCAGTTGCTCTATCCAACTGAGCTACGTGGACACGTACCAATATAATACCATTCTAAAAATATAATTTCAAGTTTTTTAAATTACTTTTTAATTTTGTGAATTTTTTGATGATATCTTTGATAATTTTCTTGTAAAGATGCAGAGGAAATATGGGTATAAACTTGCGTAGTAGTAATATTTTCATGCCCTAACAAAGTTTGAATGATTCTTAAGTTAGCGCCATTTTCCAATAGATGGGTAGCAAAAGAATGTCTTAAAGTATGAGGATAAATTTCCTTCTTAATTTTGGCCTTGACAGCATATTTTTTAACCATTTTCCAAAAATAAACACGCGATAACTGATTTCCATTTTTATTTAAAAATAAGTATGATGCACTTTTCTTCTCAACTAACATTTTTTTTCTGGAATCATTGATGTAACTTAAAAGAATAGTGATTGCGTATTCATTAATGGGAATCACTCTTTCTTTACTTCCTTTTCCTTTACACTTAATTAATGCTTCTTGCAAAAATAAATCATTTATTTTCAAATTCACTAATTCACTAACCCTTAAACCGCAGCTGTACATCAATGTTAGCATTGCTTTATCTCTTTTTCCATAGAGGTCTTCATCAATTATTTCAAGCAAAGATAAGACTTCCTCTAAAGATAAGACCGTAGGAATTTTTTTGTTTATCTTAGGATTCACTATAGTTTCGCAAGGATTTTCTTTCACTCTTTGTTCTAGTAAAAGAAAATTATAAAAATTTCTAATAGATACTAGATTTCGATTAACAGTAATAGATTCTACTTTTTCTCGTAAAACCTCTATATATAATTTAATTTGCTCTTTTGTAACACTATCAAAAGAAGAAACTTTTTGCTCTTTCAAAAATAATTTAAACTTGTTTAAATCAGACAGATAACCTTTATGGGTATTTAAAGAAACTCCTTTTTCTACCACCAAATATCTTCCATATTCAGCAATTAATTCTTCCATTTATTTCACCAATTTTATTTTAGCTTATCATCAATAAATAAGCAATTAAAAAGCCCTCATGGGCTTATCTGTTTATTATATTTCCATCTTTATCAAAACTATTGAATAGTTTTTCTATTTGAGAATCAGTACTATCATAATCAGGTAAAAGATGTAATTCATAGTATTCGTTTGGATTCTTTAATCCTTTGGATACCGCAAAAATAATTTTGCTTACATATTTATTCATAATGGTAGATAACTCGTATTTTTTATTTATATCTTCTTCTAAAACAACAATTTCTCTACCTTTAGAGTTTCTAATTACTTTTAGATCATTTGCATAATCATTTGAATTAGTAACGATAATATTATATTTAATAAGTTGCTTACTATAATCTTTACCTTCTTTTGCGAAGAAATATTCTGCTACATAATCAATTAATTCTTTTAACAATTGAACTTTATTATAGATGTTATTATCTTCTTTATTCCATGTGGAAAGAATTGTTTCAACTTTATCTTTAATTAAACTTAAATATCGTTTTTCATCCATAGTTATCACCTGGAGTAATTATCAAATATTTAAGATCTTATATAAACAAAATATCCTCAAAATGTGGATAAAAGATTAAGATTCAATTTTCGTTAAATAAGTGAAGTCAATGATGTGATAATTTAAACGATGAAAAGCATAGTAACTAGAGAATCCATCCCCATATGTAACATCAATTTTAACCCTATGATCTCCATTGTATTCCCAGAAACCACCTATATTATAAATTTTAGAAGCGTCATACCCTAAGGCAACTAATAAGTTTTTAGTCATCATTGCATAACCTCCACCACCACACATAAGAATGATGTTTTTATCTTTGGGAAATAAGTCATTAATAATCAAAAGAGATTCCTTATAATTAGCAGTATAGCTGCCATCATCATTCCAAGTATATAATGACTCCCCTTGATAACCCTGTCCTACTGCATCTGGTAGTCCTTTTACAGTAGCCAAATAAGGATAAGGAACTATTTCGAATCCTTCGATTGTACCAGAAAGATAAGCGTCTCCTCCAATATTACAATAAGAAGCAGGATCACTTAACATTCTCATATCACGATATACTGTATCTTTTCTATTTAAATATTTATCAATGGTTTTGATGTTTACATTTTTATCTACACCAAATTGACTTGTAGAATCAACTTTTGCAGCAGGTAAACTATCTTTCTTATTACATCCATAAATAGGCATTAACAATAATATTGATAATAATAAGCTTTTAATTTTTTTCATCTTTTTTACCTTCCTTTGTAATAATGAAATGAACTATTACAAGAGCAATCAAACTTGCTGAAGAAAAAGATAATAATAGATTCTTCTCCAAAGTCCAATATTGTCCATTTAATCTTGTAATTTCAGGATTTTCTGAGTCTATTCCTACATGAGAAATATTCATGCATCTTTCTAAATCTAAATCAGGAACTTTTGGATTGATAGATAAATTATAATATGATGAATTATCAGTTGATTCATTACTATCAATTACAAACTTTCCTGTATCCTCATAAAATTTAATAGTAATAACATCATCTTTGGCGACTTTAATTATTCTAAACCAAATATAATTATCCTGAGAATATTGATTTTCTTTAGTACCAAAAACGATTTCTGTATTATAAATATTTTCATTTGAAGTATTAGCAATTTTAATTAGTAAATAATCTTCATCATTTTGTTCTTCTTCGGAAATATCAATGCGATAATAGTTTTTTATTTGATAAAACCTAACATCATCATTTTTAAAGGGATTAAACAAGGAAACAATAAACAATAAAGTAAGTATAGAAGTAGAAATTATTAATCCTAAACGTAGTTTTTTTAGCATAGCTAACACCTTCCTTTTTTTTAATTATATATCAAAGTATTGGATAATATCATCAAATATTTTAAAAACTTAAAAACGCCTTATTTCCATAAGACGCTTTTTAATTTAATACTTCATCATATTCTCTATGCTGATACTTTAATCTCAGTCTATCTGCTATCATTGCAATAAATTCAGAATTTGTTGGTTTTGCTTTATTTGCACTTATTGTATATTTAAATATTTCATCAATAGCATCTATATTTCCACGATTCCATGCAATCTCAATTGCGTGTCTAATTGCCCTTTCTACCCTCGATGATGTACTATTATATTCCTTTGCAATACAAGGATATAATACTTTCGTTACTTGTCCCATCAAATCTTGATTTTTGAAGGTATACATTATGGAACTTCTTATATAACTATATCCTCTTATATGAGCAGGTATTCCTACTTCATGCAGTAATTCTGTTATCTCTTTTTCTATTAGTTTTTCATCGACAATGGAAGATGTGCATCCTTCTACTGTTGTTATTCCAAGAGAATAAAGATTTTTTAAAAACGATTCATTTGAAAATGGCTTATTTAAATACATGTCCACATTGGCATTATTGATTCTTTCAATAATATAATCATTTGTTAACCAGGATGTGGCAATGATTTTCTTAACTTTTAATCTGTTAATATGTTTTTCTATTATAGTAATACCATCTACATTAGGTAATAACAAATCAATATATAAAACATCTATCATTGGACTTTTTTGAAGATATTCTAAACATTCCACACCATTAGTTACTACGCCAACTAGTTCAAATCTCGGATCTGCATTAATTAAACTAACTAATCTATCTTTGATTTGCTTACTTTCTTCTGCAATAAATACTTTTATTTTTTCTTCCATTGTGTAAATTATCCTTTCCTTTCATTTGCCTATCGAACTGAATTTCATTATAACACATAGAGAAATAACTTATATGTAAAAATTTGTCGAATATATTATTTTTTTTAATCTTTTTTTAATCTTTCTAAAAGTATTTTTTACAAGTAAAAAATAAAATATATAATTAGATGAAATTTTTCTTTAATTCAATTTTAATAAAAAAGCTGTACACAAAGTACAGCTATAAATCAAATGGTGCTCCAAAGGGGACTTGAACCCCTATGGCTGTTAACCGGTGGATTTTGAGTCCACTGCGTCTACCATTCCGCCATTGGAGCGTATGAAAATTATATCATTTTAAAATACCTATTTCAATATTTTATTAGCTCTTGTTTTATCTTCTACTTCTGCGCCAGTAATGTCTGCTACTCTAAAGACAGTTGTGTTTGATAATGAAACAGGATATTCACCAGTAGTGGTAATCAAAATCCATTCATTATCTTTCTTTACAAATTTATTAATATCCTTAGTTTCAGCTATAAGATTAGACAAATAAATCATTTTTTCTGCTCTTAAAATCATTGTTCTTCCAATAACTCTAGTCAAAATCATCAAAATAACACTTGGAATAAAATCAATAAAAATAGCCCAGTTACTTGCATAAACATCTTTCTTTAAGATAACAATTGCAAACTTTAATCCAACGATAGCAAATGCACTAAGATATGATATCCAATAAGTAATAGGATCTGTTATTTCTTTCCTCATACCATATTTTTTAGCATGATTTTTAGCAGTATAAATTCTTAAAAACGTAATAATTAAAAATGATAAAACCGCAAAAAGGGAAACACACCAAATAATAATACTTAACGTTTTTGGCATATTACCCCTCCTCACATTTCATAATTATATCATTTGCGTTAACTATTTTCCATTAAAAAACTAGCTATTTTTTTATCCTAACGCAACATCTAAAATCATCATCGTAATAAATCCTATTATTATTCCTAAACTTGCCAAATTTTTACTATTTTTAATTGACTCTGGAATTAATTCTGCTGAGACCACTCCAATCATAGCACCTGCTGAAAAGGCCAATAAAAAAGGCAAAATTGATTGAATACAAATTGCTGCTACTGCTCCTATAACAGCAGCAATAGGTTCTACAATCCCACTAGCTTGTCCATAGAAGAAAGATTTTTTTCTATTATATCCTTCCCTCCTTAAAGGCAGGGACACTGCTGCTCCTTCAGGAAAGTTTTGCATAGCTATTCCCAGCGTTAAAAGTAGCGCAGATATAATACTTGCCCCTGGTATATTATTACCTACACCTCCAAAAGCAACTCCAACTGCCATCCCTTCAGGAATATTGTGCAAGGTTACTGCTAATACTAATAAGATAGATCTTTTCATAGAACTAGTTTTAATATTATTTTTCTTTTCTAATGTTTTATCCAAAAACAAATCAGCCAATACGACAAAAATACCTCCCGCAAGAAACCCTAATGCAGGGCATAGCCATTCTATATATCCAAGTTGTTTACTTAATTCGATTGAAGGTGAAAGCAAGGACCAAAAAGACGCTGCAATCATCACCCCTGCTGAAAATCCTAACAATGTATCTAAAACTTTTTGATTGATATTTCTAAAAAAGCAAACTATAAGTGCTCCTAATGCAGTTACTCCCCAAGTTATCATACTAGCCATCAATGCTTGTAACACAGGGCTACATTCTAAAAACCATTCCATAAAAAAACACCTCATATTAATCTATGAGGCATTTTATTTTATGACATATATTTTATTTTTTTTCAGCTTTTTCCTCAGCTTTTTTTCTTTCAAAATAATTCTTGTATCCTACTTTTTGATTATCTGCAGTATCCCATTTTTTACCTCCTGTGGCAACTAATGAAATAAGAAGACCTGCTACAACGATAAGAGCAATAATAGGCAATACAATATTTTCAGGAATTGCAAGAGCAGTAATTAGACATCCAAATGTAATGATAGCAAGAACTACTGCTATAACTATCTTCATTTTTTTTACAGGAACAGGATTTTGAACAAATATACCTTGTAAAAGATTCAACACAGCAAAGCCACCTGCTAAAACAACTACAGCCCAAGATAAATTAAAGAATCCAAATGTATCAGAATTAACTTCTGATAAAAGCCATAAAGTTGCAGCTAATGCAATGATTAATACTCCAAATAATTTTCCTAAAAAGTTTTTACTCATACTTTCCCTCCTACTTTCTTAACAAAACATTATGTGATACTGCTTTTATAGTATCATTTTCATTTAAGATTATTTCAGTATTTCTTTTGTAATCTTTAACGAAACCATTGATTTTTATATTCACTGATTCTACACCTTCAACAGTCATATGCAAAGTGTATTTACCAGGTTTAATATCTTTTTTATTACATATTCTTTCTTCATTTACTTTTAAAATAATATCATTTTTTTCTAAAGATAATTTTCCTTCAGAAACATTTTTTTCTTTCGCTTTACTAATTAAGGCAAACCCAATTGCACCAACTAGTAAACCTGCAATAAAACTTAATACATAGTACATAATTTAACCTCCTACCTATTAATTAACAAAGCATGACCAAACAATAATTCCAACTACTAGGATGATAAATATTGTTAGGAAAAGTGCCTTCCAGAAAGAAATTGGTGATTCACCAGATATTTTACCATTTAAACCATTAACGTAAAAATTATAAACTTTATTTTTGTACTTATGAACTCCAACATATAAAGGAACTAGAATATATTTATAAGTGTTACTAGAAAACTTGGTATCAACATTTAAATAATCTATAACATCGTAATGATATTTACGTAAAATATCCTTTCTTATATCTTCACTCATTTTGTTTTTTGCAATATTCCAGCCATCTTGTCCATTAATAGTATTCGAACTAGCTGTATATCCTCTTAAAAAACTAGAATCATATGTTATTGCATCGTTAGTAGAAAAAGGAGCAATATCATCAAGTCTATTTTGAGGAATCTTATTAGAAGCTTGAACTAAAACTTCATCAAATTTTCCACTATGAGAACCTTGCACAGAATAATAAACAACATATGTTTCTGTTCGACGATTTTTTCCATATCCTACCGTTCTAGTTTTACGATCTCCTAAACGACCTTTATAGGTAGACTCCGTTATTGAATCAAAAGTAAATAAAGGATTATAGATACCTTTTATGTTATTAGTTTGTGCAACTTTATAGAAATCATTAGGAGCCATTCTTCTTTTCTTTGCCCATTTATTAGCAATTTCAGAAACTTTTTGTTGTTCTATTTTAAAAGGAACAATTCCTTGAGGCTTAATACCAGACAATTCCTCTTTTTTAACAATATTATTAGTACCACAGAAAGGACAAGAAACAGCAATATCTTGTTTAGAAATAACTTCTTTTGCTCCACAACTGCTACATTGATAAACATCAACATCTTTATCTACAACGGCTTCAACTAATAAATCTCCAATATCTTGTTCAGAAACAAGGGAAGACATATCAACATCAGTTAATGTTCCACAATACTCACATTTAAGTTTTTGATGCTTAGGAGAGAATTTAGCTTCTCCTCCACAAGATGGACATTTGAAAGTTGTAGTAGTTAACTTTTTTTCTTGATAAAGTAACTCTGTTTTCTTATTTTGATCCAACTTTCTCACCACATTCTGGGCAGAATTTAGTTCCTGCTTTTAGGTCTGTTCCACATTTAGCACATTTAGGTTTTAAATTAGTACCACATTCTGGACAGAATTTACTATTTTTACCAACACTAGCACCACAAGAAGGACATTGAGCAACATTTCCAGTGTTATTTTGCATATTATTAGCAAACATATTACCAAGACCTACACCCATTCCTAGTCCTACTCCAGCATTTGCTCCACCACCATTTTTAGCAACTTCTTTCATAGCTTCAATTGTTTCAACTTGTGTATATACATCTAAATTTTTTCTTAATACTCCATATCCAGCATTTTTATCAATCATCTTTTCTAATTCTTCTGGTAAAGAGAAACTTTCAAAAATCAATTTAGAAAGTTTTAATCCAATTTCTTTAAAATCTTGATTTAATTTCTTTGCAACTATTTCGGATAACTCGTCTAAATTAGCAGCCATATCTAAAACAGGAATTTTACTTTCTCCAATGGTGTCGGTAATACCTCTTACTACAATGCTTCTTAGATAATCTTCTATTTGAGTAGTATCATATAAAGCTTCTGTTCCGCTTAGGTTTTGCATAAAGACGTAAGCATCATCTACTCTAAATGAATATGACCCAAATCCTCTTACTCTTACAGTTCCATAATCAGCATCTCTAACTAAAATTGGATTTGAAGTTCCCCATTTTAAATTAGTGAATTGTTTCGTATTAACAAAGAAAATGTCTGCTTTAAATGGAGTTTCAAAACCATACTTCCAAGACATAAGTCTAGTTAGAATAGGCATATTATCAGTATCTAATTTGTAATATCCTGGTAAAAAGACGTCTGCTAATTTTCCTTTGTATAAAAAGATTGCAACTTGGCTCTCTCTAACTGTTATAGCAGATCCCTTGTTAACTTGATCCTTACCATTAATAGGATATTTGTACACAATTAAATCACTAGATGTACTTGTCCATTCAATATTTTTTAATAATCCCATATTTCCACCTCTTATAAAATAGAATAATTTATTAATTATTCATTGTCAATAAAAGCATTATTTTTCAAAACAAAAAGCATCTTATTTTTTAAGATGCTCCTTATTATAAAACTCTTTGTGTTTCTTTTCTTTTATATAGTATTCTTCTCCTAAATTAAATCTTAATTGATCCTTAATCCTATATTCCATAGCAAATTCTTCATTCATATCTTTAGTTACACTTTCAATCATTCTCATTCCATGATTTAAAATTTTTCTTCTTTTTTTATAATTCATACTTAACCTCCAACATTATTTTTCCCATTAAAATAAGGATAATAATTAAATTTTGTAAATTAAGTAATTATTACCAATATTCTTATTGGGTGTTTGCACTAATATAATTTTACCATTATCAAAGCCAGCAATTGGACCTAATATGTATGTTTCATAAAAAAGATGTATACATTGTATACATCTTTTTTCTTTTTCATGGCGTCCTTAACACGATTTGAACGTGCGACCCCTTCCTTAGGAGGGAAGTGCTCTATCCAACTGAGCTATAAGGACATAATCTTATACAATTATATAAATTGAAAACCTCTATGTCAATTAAAATACGGAAGACAAAAAGCACTGTTCTGCCGAACAGTGCCTATCTTATTTTATGAACATACTATATGATTTACAAGTACTTGGTCTAACTAAGTCTTTGTTAATAAGATCTTCGATTTCTTTCTTAGTTAACCATTGTACACTTTCTACTTCTTCATCTTGTAATGTCATTTCTACTTTATCTAATGAATCATCTAAGTATTGATAGACATAAAACAAAGCACGTCCTCTTGGATAATTTCCAAGATATTCTAGCTTGCTATCGTCTAGTTTAATACCTAGTTCTTCTTCACATTCTACTACAGCTTGTTCTTTGGTTGTGAATCCAGTAGGAACATGACCACCTGTAACGGCATATTCTCTTCCCTTTTCTTCACTAGTTAATTGAAATAGATATTTGCCATTACTTATCAAATATACTACTACAATTTTAATATACTCTCCTTCCTTAAAAGATTTGTCTCCTCTTGCAATAGTTCTTCCTAAACTATTGCCATCAACGTTTACTAAATCTAATAATTCCATTAGGTACCTCCAAGAACTATTAATTATAAAGCAAATTATATATTAGTCAAGAAAAAAATAACCTAAACTATGTTAAGTTATTTCTTTTTCTTATTTTGGTGGAGCCTAGGGGAATCGAACCCCTGACCTTTTGAATGCCATTCAAACGCTCTACCAACTGAGCTAAGACCCCATGTTTTGATTATAAACAAAATGATTAAAAATTTCCATATAAAAAGGATACAGTAAAGTATCCTATTATTTAACCTTATTTAACCTGGTATAAATTCTTTTATTTTCTATTTCAAGATAATTAGACAATATCTCCTCTAATTTACTAATATCAAACATTTTACAACTAAAACCATCAACGACTAAATACTTATCAAAAACCGTCAAACAAATATGACTTTCTGCTATTGCAGTAAATACCCTCATTTCATTTTTATCCTTAACGATTACAGGATGAGTAATGGGGGTCATCTTTATTTCCTTGATTATTAGTTCAGATAATTTTAATAAGCTATCCGCATCAATACTACTCTTACTTTTACCAAAACAAAAATAATGTGGACCAAAGATATTTTCATTATAAACTTTATTTTCAATTTGATTATCATAAATGTTATATTCGAATGTTCCCATAAAGTTTTTTAGTCCAGTCAACACTTTTTTATTATCTATTTTTTTATCGCTGACTATATCAAAATAAGCTATTCTTCTTTTTTCAAAAATGTGTAAAGTTAGATATCCACCAGCAAAAAATGCATAGCAACTAACACCGCAATCTTCTTCTTTTTTACCATAGTAATAAGGGATTAAAATGGGTTTGTGCAAAGATTTAAGTTTTAAGACGTTAGCGATAACACCATCTAAATAATCATATATTTGTTTTAAATCATTTAAATTTTCTTTAACATTTATTAAATCAACAGATAAATAATATTTTTTCAAGATATTCACCTCAAGAATACTATACAATATAATTAACTTTTTTCTATACAAATTAAAAGAGCTCTATTGAGCTCTAAAATAATGTTAATTGGTTTGCTTCACTAAGTTCGTCTAAAGCTCCAAGTTCTTCAAATATTTTCTTTTGAGTTCCATTTACTTGTGTTCTTTGCATTAAGTCTTGTCTTGATAAGAAAGGGTTTTCTTCTCTAGCTTTAACAATTGAATTAGCAACGTTAAGACCTAGACCATCTATAGTTGTAAATGGTGGAATTAATTGGTTATTTTCCTCATCTACAATGAAATTAGAAGCTGCTGATTTATCTATATTAATATTAGCAAAAGTGTATCCTCTCGCAGTCATTTCTAAAGCATTTTCTAAAGTTGAAGCAATTTCTTCTTCTTTTGCAGAAACTTCTTCATGGTTTCTCTTTTTATCTAAAATTTCTTCATATCTTTTCTTAATTGATGCATATCCGCCTGTCATTGCTTTAATATCAAAAATATTACATCTAGTAGAAAAATATGCAGCATAGAAATGAAGTGGTTTATATATTTTATACCAGGTACTTCTTAAAGCCATCATAACATAAGCAACTGCGTGGGCTTTAGGGAACATGTATTTAATTTTCTTACAAGAGTCTAGATACCAAGAAGGTACATTATGGTCTTTCATTACTTCCTCAAATTCAGGAGTTAATCCTTTTCCTTTTCTGACTGCTTCCATGATTTTAAATGCTGTTCCTGGTTCCAATCCTTTATGCATCAAATAGACCATGATATCATCTCTACATCCAATTACAGTTTTAATGGTACAAACGCCACTTTTTATTAATTCTTCTGCATTACCATTCCAAACATCTGTTCCATGTGATAATCCTGAAATTTGGACTAAATCTGAAAACTTATTAGGTTTTGTAGAAAGCACCATCTTTTTAGTAAATGGAGTATTGAATTCAGATACTCCTGTTGTACCAGTTTCATTTAACACTTGTTCTTTGGTAACCCCCATGACTTCTGGTCCTGCAAATAAAGCTAAAACTTTATCATCACTTACATTGACTGTTTTAGGATCAATTCCAGTTAAGTCGTATAACATTCTAAGTTGAGTAGGATCAACGTGTCCTAAAATATCTAGTTTTAAGATATTATCGTGAATAGCATGGAAATCAAAGTGAGTAGTTCTCCAAGCTGCACTTAAATCATCAGCTGGATAGTTAATTGGAGTAAAATCAAAGACATCCATATATTGAGGAATAACGACGATTCCTCCAGGGTGCTGACCTGTGGTTCTTTTTACTCCTTCACATTTTTTAGCTAATCTGTTTATTTCTGCCTTTCTTGGCATTGGTAAATTATTGTTTTCAAAATAAGCTTTTACATAACCATAAGCAGTCTTTTCAGCAACTGTACCAATTGTTCCTGCTCTAAAAACATTGTCCTCACCAAACATTACTTTGGTAAAATCATGTGCTCTAGGTTGATAATCCCCTGAGAAGTTTAAATCAATATCAGGAACCTTATCTCCCTTAAATCCTAAGAAAGTTTCAAATGGTATATCGTGTCCATCTCCCTTTAAAGGCATTCCACATTTAGGGCAATTCTTTTCAGGTAAGTCAAAGCCACTAGCAACCGATCCATCAGTGAACCATTCTGAATATTGGCAATGAGGACAAACATAATGAGGAGGTAAACCATTTACTTCTGTTATTCCAGTAAATGTGGCTACAACAGAGGAACCAACAGAACCTCTTGACCCTACTATATATCCATCTTCATTAGATTTTTTAACTAATTTATGAGCAATGTAATAAATAACAGCAAATCCATTTCCTATAATAGATTTTAATTCTTTTTCAATACGAGCTTGTACTATTTCTGGTAAAGGATCACCATATATTTCTTTAGCAGTTTTATAACATAATTCTTCTAAAGTTTGTTCTGCCCCCTCCATTTTTGGAGTATATAGTTCTGTTTTTAATGGGGTTACAGTTTCAATCATATCTGCTATTTTATTAGTATTGGTAACTACCATTTCATAAGCAAGGTCTTCTCCTAACCATTCAAAACATCTCAACATTTCTTTAGTCGTTCTAAAGTGCTGATTAGGATACTCTTTTATTCTTCCATCATAATCAAATAAAGGATGCATTGCTCCTCCAATAGCTTTAGAATTGATGTAAATTGTTCTTGCTATCTTATCTTCTGGATCAAGATAGTGCACATCTCCTGTTGCAACTAAGATTTTATTAGTTTCCTTAGCTGCTTTTACAATCATTTCAATGACTTCTTCAAGTCTTTCAGGAGTCATTTTACCAGTAGCAATTAAATGAGAATAATTATCTAATGGTTGAATCTCAATATAATCATACCAAGATACATATTCTTTCAATTCTTCATAAGTTTTAGTTTGAGCAATTTCAAATACTTGTGAATTACAACAAGCAGAACCTACAAGTAAATTAGTTCTGAATTCATCAATATCTTCTTTTCTTACTCTAGCACCATCGACAAAAGTTTCGGTATGAGCACGAGACACAAGCTTGAATAAATCTTTTAGCCCTTCTTGATTTTTTACAAGTAAAGTTACATGATATGGGAAAACCCTTTTATATTCATTTCCATCGATTAATTTGTCAAAATCTTTATGGGTTTCAATACCATAATCTTGAATTAATGTTGTAAGCATACTATCAAAGCAATGATAGGTTACTTCAGCATCATAGTCCGCTCTGTGAGCACTTTCACTATCATATTCTACTTTTAAATTTTTACATAATGCTTTCAAGTTGTACCTTTTCATATTAGGGTAAATTCTTCGAGCAACATTTAAAGTATCAATAACAGGATTTTCTAATGTGTATCCTTGCTTGTAAAAAGCACTTTTTATAAAACCAATATCAAATGTAGCATTATGTGCAACAAGAATAGTATCTTCGATAAATGACTTAAATTTATCAATAGCCTGTTCAATTTTTGGTTGTCCCTTTAACATGGCATCAGTGATTCCTGTAAGTTCAGTTGTTACAGATTGTAATTTAAAATCAACATTTATAAAGGTTTGAAATCTATCTATTACTACTCCATTTTGACATTTAACTGCCCCAATCTCGATGATACTATCTAGTGAGGAAGAAAATCCACTAGTTTCAATATCAAAAACCACGTACGTAGCAGTACTTAAATCTACTAAAGCAGGTTTAAAAGTATACAAAGGTTTATTATGCGACATCGTAGCTTCTAAACCATAAATCATTTTAATGTTCTTTCCTTTTAAAGCATTTTGAGCATCGGGATAAGATTGTAAATTATCGTGGTCAGTAATAGCAATTGCTTTATGTCCCCATTTTTCTGCTCTTGCCACATAATCCTTTATAGAGTTAATCCCATCCATAGCACTCATCTTAGAATGTAAATGCAGTTCTACTCTCTTTTCTAAAGCATCATCTATTCTAGATTCTTCTTTAACTTCTACTTGTTCAATTTTAGAGGCCATTAATACTTCTTCATGATCAAAACTATCATTTTCAACATTACCTGTAATCTTTAGCCACATTCCTTCTTTGATATTCTTAATATCCTCTTTAGAAAATCTTGCACCCTCAAATATTTTACAAGTAATAGAATTAGTTCCATCAGTAACATCAAAAGATAGGATTAATCGTCCTGTTTTAAGTTCTTTTGCTTCTGCTCTAATAACTTTAGCAGTTATACATATATTTTTATCATAAGGCGTTAAATCATTGATTTTTGCCTCAATAATTTCTGTTTTATAATAATTAGGTTTTGTCTTTTCAGGTTTTGCTTCCTTTTCAGCTCTTTCAAGTTCATTTACAGCAGCAGCAACTAATCTAGAATTCAATCCATCAGTTTCCTCTTTAACCTTTTGCTCTAAACTCTCATCTTTTTCAACTTTAATTACAACATTAAGATTGATACCTATTAAAGCGAACTTATTAGCAATTTCTGATTTTAGAGGAATTAGTAAATCTTCTTGAATATTAGTCTTCACTCTAAAAGCTAATTTACCTGGGGTATATGAATAGTTAATGCCCTCTAAAACTTGTAGTTGAGAAAAATATTTTTTCTTAAAATATTCTAGATAATTTCCTATTTCTTCCTCGGTAAAAGACACTGAACTATCTACACTATATTCTAATTCAGCTGGATAAGGAAAATTCTTTAGGCTTTTAGCTAATAAAGCATAGCCATCAACCGATAAAGGAGCATTCAATCCAATTTTTATTTTGAAAGTTTTAGTGGCCTTGCTGTACGTGGAAGAAAGTAGCTTTGCATTAGAAAAAAGGAAACAATCATTTCCTTCTATCTTAATTGATTCTAAAAACTTTACTAACTTTTCATCCATATCAAACACCTCAACTAAAACAACATCACGATATCTTTAACAATTATAATTCCCATTAGACCTAATAAGAAAATCATTCCTACTGCATTGATTGCAGCTTCTGCTTTAGCATTAACTCTTTTTCTAGTAATTACTTCCCACAAAGAAGTTAAAAATCTAGCACCATCTAAAGCAGGGATTGGTAACAAATTAATTACACCAAGATTAGCAGATAAAACTGCAAGTAACATCAAGAAGTTAATAAATCCTAAACTAGCAGCTTCACTAGTGATTTGGAAAATTTGAATTGGACCTCCAACATTTTTCCATCCTTCTTTAGTAAACAACCCGGCGACGCCTTCAAAAATCATCCCCGTTACTTCAAATTCATATTTAGCAGCATAACCTATTGTCTTGAAAAAACCCTGTTTTTCATTTAACTCAACAATAGTAATACCAATAGATTGCACCTTTCCTTTTGAATAACCTCTAGTCAAATCAATATCAAACGTAGATTCATTTCTTGTAACATTGAAAACAATTTCTTGAACCTGATTTTTATTGGACAAAGTATTGTCATTTAAAAAATCAATTACATCTAATAAAGAACTTACTTTACTAGTTTCATAAATATCATCTTCTCCATTTTCAACAATCATTGATGAGATATTATTAATTGTATCACCAGTTCTTAAACCAGCTTCATAAGCAATTCCATCGTTAGTTACTTGTAATTTATATTTATTAGATGGAGTTCCAACAGAAAGAAAGATTCCTACAAAAAGGATAAAAGCTAAGATAAAATTCATCATAACTCCAGCGATTACGATTATCATTTTTTTCCAACTAGCTACTCCATTGATAGTTCTCTCAAATGGAACACTATTATCTTCCTCTGTGGATTCACCAGCCATAGCAACATAACCACCAATTGGAAATGCCCTAATAGAATATTTAGTCTCATCATTTTTTCTTTCTCTTTGAACAAGCACTGGTCCCATTCCTAAAGAAAATTCATAGCAATAAACTTTAAATAATTTTGCAAAGAAAAAATGCCCTAACTCATGTATTAAGATTAAAATAGATAGAGCTACTACAAAGACAACTAAATCCCATGCAAAGCCAAATAGTCCTGCTAAAATCATGTTTTACCTTCTTTCTAAAATAATATAAATGCTAATAATACGATTGAATCAATAATTAATGAATCCATACGATCATTAATTCCTCCATGACCTGGAAGTAAATTAGAAAAATCTTTTGCTGAATGTAATCTTTTAATTGAAGAAAAGAATAAATCTCCAATTTGGCAAGTAACAGGGATAACAAAAGCCGCACCCAATAATTGCCATGTGAAATATTTATGACCAATAGCTAAAATGATAAGACCCATTGCTAAGCCAAAGACATATCCTGCAATAGAACCTTCAAGCGATTTATTTGGAGAAATCTTCTTAATATATTTTGTTTTTCCAAATTTAGAACCAAACGCATACGCTGCCGTATCACAAACAACAGTAGGTAAGAAAAGTAATGCTATTAATAAATATCTGTATGCTCCTTCATAAGCGTTCAAAGTTAATAAAGCATATGAAGATGCTGTATAAATTAGAAGCATTGTAAATAATAAAAATACATCATTTCCATTTAATTTATCATCAATAAAGTAAGAAAGTGATAAGAATATTAAACTGAAAACTAATATTGCAAATAGGATTTTGAAATATGGCAATGAAAAATCATTATGAATATGAAACCTTGTCAAAACAGTTATCCCCGCCACTGTAATAATGCTAACTGCTTTAGTAATCCAATTGCATTGTTTTAATCTTAAAAATTCATACATTGCACCAGTAAATAAAACCATAATAAAGATATCAAAAGGTAATTTACCAATAATTACTAGTGGAACGACTAAGGCAGCAAGCCCAATTCCAGTTAATATTCTTAAAACTTTTGTACTCATAATACTACAATCCTCCAAACCTTCTATCTCGACGATAATAATTTTCAATGGCCTTTTCAAATTCCACTTTATCAAAAGCTGGCCAATAAGTTTTAGTGAAATACAATTCACTATATGCAAGTTGCAATAATAGATAATTTGATAATCTTACTTCTCCACTAGTTCTGATAACTAAATCAATATCAGGCAAGTCATAAGTGTAAAGATTATTTTTGATATCTTGATAGTTAATATCATCAATATCTTTTTCTTCATTTACAACTTGAGAAGAAATCTTTTTAACCGCTCTAACTATTTCTTCTCTTGCTCCATAGTTGAAAGCAATCGTCAAAGTAAGTTTATCGTTATCTTTTGTTTCTTCTTTTGTTTCCTTAAACATTTTTCTGATAGAAGGATCAACCTTAGGATCATCTATATCCCCTATATAATTAAATCTAATCTTCCTTTCCATCATCTTTTTTCTTTGTCTTTTGAAATAACTCTTTATCAAATTCATAATGTAAGTTACTTCTGTTTCAGGTCGCTTCCAGTTTTCAGTTGAAAAAGCGTACAACGTAATTGCTTTAATATCGTTTTCAATTGCTGTTTTTACAACATCTCCAATTCTTTCAGCTCCCATTTTATGGCCATAGGTTCTTCCTTTTCCAAGACTCTCCGCCCAACGACCATTCCCATCCATAATTAATGCAACATGTTCTAACTTCTTTTTACTACTTCTTTCTTGTAGTTCTTTTTTCATTTAGTTCTCCTTTTTAATTATGCAATTCTTATTATACACAATTTTATAGATATAATCTATAAAAAAAGATGCGATTAAATTGACATCACATCTTTTTCTTTTTCAGCATATAAAGCATCTATTTTTTTAGTAAACTTATCAGTTAGTTTTTGTATATCTTCTTCATAAGACTTTCTTAAATCTTCAGAGATAGTTTTATTAGCTTTTAATTTATCATTGCCATCCCTTCTAATGTTTCTGATAGCGACTTTTCCATCTTCTGCCATTCTAGAAGCCATTTTAACATATTCTCTACGTCTTTCTTCTGTCAAAGCAGGAACAGTAATTCTAATTACAACTCCATCATTGTTTGGAGTTAATCCCAAATTAGCATCTGTAATTGCTTTTTCAATAGCTTTAATAAATTCTCTTTCATAAGGTTTAATTAATAATTGTCTTGCTTCAGGAACAGAAATATTACTAATTTGATTAATTGGAGTCATTTCTCCATAGTAATCAATTAAAACTCTTTCAAACATACTAGCAGAAGCTCTACCAGTTCTTACACTAGCTAAATCTCTTTGATAACTCTCTAGAGCTTTTTCCATTCTTAATTCTAAATCTAACATTAATTCTTCAATATCCATATTATTCTCCTTCTATTAAAGTTCCAATACTTTCTTCTTTAATTACTCTATTAATATTATCCATATCATTGATATTAAATACAAGCATTTTTATATTATTTTTCTTACATATTTCAATACTAGTATCATCAACAACTCTTAATTTCTTTTCTAATATTTCATCATATGTTAAATGATCAAATTTTCTAGCTTTTTTATTTACCCTAGGATCATCAGAATAAACTCCATCTACACCATTTTTTCCCATTAAAATGGTATCAATTCCAAGTTCAGAAGCCCTTAAACTAGCGGCAGTATCAGTTGTACAAAAAGGTTTTCCAGTACCACCAACAAGTATAACAACTTTTCCAGCTTGTAAATCTTGTCTAGCGAAAATCTTAGAATACTTCTTTGTTAAATTTTTAACTCTTACAGCAGAGTAAACAACACTTTTAACTCCTATTTGTTTTAATAATCCTTCAAGTAAATAACCATTGTATAAAGTAGAAGTCATTCCTAAATAGTCCGCTTTAACAGGGTCAAGATGATAACTAGCGCCTAAAGAACCACGCCAAACATTTCCTCCACCAACAACGATGGCTACTTTAATCCCACTATGAACTAATTCCTTAATTTGTTTAGCGACTTCTTTAAAAACTGATAGGTCAAAGCCATTCTTATCATTGCCAAGTGATGCACCACTTATTTTTAAAAGAACCTTTTCACAACTCACATTACTCACGCTCCTAGCAACATTCTACCATAATGATTAATAAAAAAAAAGAAGCATAAGCTTCTTATTTCATTTGTTTTGCAACTTCTTCAGCGAAGTTTTCTTCTCTTTTAGCCATTCCTTCACCAACGCCATAACGAACAAATGTTGCAACGCTAGTCTTGTTATTAGCTAAATATTTTTCAACTGTTAAACTTGGATCTTTAACATATTCTTGATCATTTAAGCAAACTTCTTTGAAAGTTTTGTTAACTTTTCCTGCAATAATTCCCTTTAATGCAGCTTCAGGTTTTCCTGCTAGTTTAGGATCGTTTTTAACGATTTCAGTTTGAATAGCAGTTTCTTTTTCTACTTCACTTGCTGGAATATCACCTTTACATTTGTATGTTGGATTTGCAGCAGCAATTTGCATAGCGATGTCTTTAGCAACTTCTTCATTGTTAGTGTTAGCTAAAACAACTAAAGAACAAATTTTTCCACCCATGTGTTTATATGTTCCAAATACATCTGCGCTATTTTTAGTAACAATTTCAAATCTTCTTAAACTAATTTTTTCACCTATAACAGCAGTAGCATTAACGATCATATCATTAACACTTTCACCATTATGTACATATGCTAATCCTTCTTCTAAAGTTTTTGCATTTGATGCTAATAAAGCTGTTGATACTTTATTAACTAATTCTTTGAATAAATCATTTTTTGCAGCGAAGTCTGTTTCAGAGTTAATTTCAACTATTAATGCTCTGTCCCCACTTACAAGAGTATTTGCTAAACCTTCTGCAGCAATTCTATCTGCTTTTTTAGCTGCTTTAGAGATTCCCTTTTCTCTTAACCAGTCAGCAGCTTTATCTAAATCATTATTAGATTGTTCTAAAGCTTTTTTGCAGTCTAACATTCCTGCTCCAGTTTGTTCACGTAAAGTTTTAATTAATTCTGTTAAAGTCATGATTATTCTCCTTTTTCTTCTTTATTTTCTTCTTTATTTTCTTCTTTTTTAGCTGCTGCTCTTTTTGCAGCTTCTTCTCTTTTTGCTGCTCTAGCTGCTTTAGCTTCTTTTTCAGCTTCTTCTCTTTCAGCTCTTTCTCTTTCTTTTGCAGCATCTCTTTCTTTCTTTTGCTCATCAAGTTTGTCCATTACATCATTTAATGTTAAATCTTGTTCAGCATCATCTTTTGTATATGCAATAACAGTTTGTCCACCTTTAGCTTCAACAACTGCATCTGCCATTAATGAAACGATAAGTTTTAAAGATTTTGCAGCATCATCGTTTCCAGGAATTACATAATCTACATCATCAGGATCGTTGTTAGTATCAACAATTCCAAATACAGGAATATTTAATTTTCTTGCTTCTGCAACTGCGTTATGTTCAATTTTTGGATCAACAACGAAGATTGCGTTTGGAATTCTTCTCATTTCTTCAACTCCACCTAATACTTTTTGAAGTTTGTTTAATTCTTTTTCAAGCAAAGCAACTTCTTTCTTAGGTAATAAATCGTAAGTTCCATCAGCAGCCATTTGCTTTAATTCTTTTAATCTTTTTAATCTTCTTTGGATAGTCTTGAAGTTAGTTAACATTCCACCTAACCATCTTTGTGTTACGTAGAATGAACCTGATCTTAAAGCTTCTTCTTCAACGATTTCTTGAGCACTTCTCTTATCGCCTACGAATAATACTTTTCCTCCGTCAGCAACAATTTTCTTTAAAGCAACATATGCTTCTTCAATTTTGTTAGCTGTTTTTTGTAAATCTAAGATATAGATTCCTTCTCTTGAAGTGTAAATGTACTTAGCCATTTTTGGATTCCACTTCTTAGTTTGATGTCCAAAGTGAACACCTGCTTCTAATAATTTTCTGATTGTAACTACAGGAACTTTTTCTTCCTCAATTACTTCTACATTGTTTTCGCTCATTTTGAGTCCTCCTATTTTGTTTTTATCCTCCACCACTTCTAAAATTACTCACCAATCTTCTGCCCCGTGGCTATTGGCACTAGAATAATCAATCCATGGTGTGTGTATTTGTCCTTACAGACTTCAATATTTTAACATAAAAAAATAGTCCAAGCAACTATTATTATTTTTATAAATAATAAAGTGGACTACTTATTTTTTTTCATTAAAGGATGCGCTTTTGCGTATTCTTCTTTTAATTTAGAAGTTGATATATGAGTGTATATTTGTGTAGTGGCCAAACTTTGATGTCCTAACATTTCCTGAACTACTCTTATATCCGCTCCATTATCTAACATATGAGTAGCGTAAGAGTGTCTTATCGTATGCGGATGTAATCTTTTGGTATGAATGGAATTGTTTCCGACTTTTCTAATAACATTTTGAACAACACGAGGACTCAATGGAGTCCCTCTTGTGCTACAAAACAAAAACTTAAAGTCATTTGTTACATATTTAGACCTTACTCTATCTATATAATTCTCTAATAATTCTTTGCAATCATCATCAAAAAAGCACCATCTTTGTCTATTTCCTTTTCCAGTTACTACAAACTTCTTTTCTTTAAAATCAATAGAATTTAAAGGCAGATTACACAATTCACTAACTCTTAAACCACTATTATAGAGCAGTAAAAAAATTGCATTATCTCTAATTTTTATATCTGTATCGAATTTCATATTATCGATAATTTCATTTACTTGATTAACAAACATTACACTTGGCAATTTCTTTTCTACTTTCAAAACCTTTATATTGATCCAAGGATTGGTAGTAATAATTCCTTGATTAACTAAATAGCGATAAAAACTTTTAAGAGAAGAAACAATAGTAGCAATACTGCCTTTTGATAATCTTTTTTGATATAAAAAATTTAAATAATTTCTGCAAGCAATGCGATCTACATTTAAAATATTCATCCCTTCAGAATTTAGATATTCTTCAAATTTTAATAAATGATTTTTGTAGTCTTTTATGGTAATTAAAGAATAATTTCTTTGTTTTTCTAAATAGGAAAAATATTCAATGTAATACTTATTCATTGAACCACTTCCTTATATCCTCTAATGATTTTTCTGCCACAACCATCTTGTCGCTATCTCTTTCAAGCATAATACCATAATTAGCATTCATAGGTTGAAAATGCTTAGGAGAAGTTTCTGTAATATATCTAAGTAAAGACCCTATAACAGTTGTTGTAGGTACTTTGGTAATATTTTCATTCTTTAATAATTTTACAGCATTTAAAGCAGCAATGATGCCAGTAGCACTTGATTCAATATAACCTTCTACTCCACTTATCTGACCTGCAAAGAAAATATTGTTGTTTTCTCTTAATTGTAATGAATCCAATAAAAGTTTTGGAGCACAAATATAGGTATTTCTATGCATAACTCCATATCGTTCAAATTCAGCTTTTTCTAACCCTGGAATCATCCTAAAAACTCTTTTTTGTTCTCCCCAAAGTAAATTAGTTTGGAAACCTACTATGTTATATAATGTATCACCCACATTATCTTTACGAAGTTGCACTACTGCATAAGGTCTAGTACCATCAGGGCGTTCAAGTCCTACAGGTTTTAAAGGTCCAAATAATAATGTTTTTGGGTTTCTTTGTGCTAAAGTTTCGATAGGCATACATCCTTCAAAATGAAGCTCTTTTTCAAATTCTTTTAAAGGTGCTCTTTTAGCGTTTATAAGTTCGTTATAAAAAGCGAAGAATTCTTCTTTGTTAAAAGGACAATTGATATAATCTGCACTACCTTTATCATATCTAGATTTATAATATGCTTTAGAAAAATCAATTGAATCTTTATTGACTAAAGGTGCAGCTGCATCATAAAAGTACAATGAATCTTCATTTGTTACTTTTTTTATTTCCTCTGCAAATAAAGAAGAAGTTAATGGACCAGTAGCAATTATAACTATTCCTTCTGGTAATTTTGTTACTTCCTCGTTTATAACTTCAATTAAAGGATTACTTTTAATTATTTCTGTTATTTTAGAAGAAAATAATTCTCTATCAACTGCTAAAGCTTGTCCTGCTTCAACTTTACAAGCATCAGCAACTTCTATAATAAGGCTTCCCATCTCTCTCATTTCTTGTTTCAAAAGTCCCGCTGCATTATCTAATGCGTTGCTTTTTAAAGAATTAGAACAAACAAGTTCTCCAAACTTATCTGTATGATGTGCTAAAGCATCTTTGTGAGGTCTCATCTCATAAAGTTTTACTTTTATTCCTTTTTTAGCAATTTGATAAGCAGCTTCAGCACCAGCTAAACCTGCACCTATAACAGTAATATAATCCATTTTCATTCACCTTTTTCATTTTATCATTTAAAAAGTTTTTTATAAAGAAAAATACTGCATTTGCAGTATTATTTTTTCTTCTTAAAGAAATGTTTCTTTAAAGGCTCCATATAAGTACATTTTGGATATCTATTACATCCTAAGAAATTACTGTATTTTCCCTTTCTTACTACAAGTTTCCCTTCATGACAAATTGGGCATTCTTTTTCTTTCCCAGTCAATTCATCCTCTTTGGCCTTTTTAAAAGAACAAGTTGGGTAATTAGAACAAGATATAAATTCACCAAACTTACTTCTACTAACACGTAACTGTCCTCCACATTCAGGACAAGTTTCATCTAACATAACAGCTTGCTTAGGCATAATAATAGTAGCGCTTTCAAACGGTTCTTTAAAATCATCATATGTATGATGTAAATAAACAAGTTTATTTAAACTTCCATCAGCAATATGATCTAATTCTTTTTCCATCTTTGCAGTATATTTAACATTAATAAAATCTTTAAAATAATCTTGTAGACGATCATTAACAAGAAGTGCAATATCAGTTGGTTTTAAATACTTATTTTCTTCCTTAATATATAAACTCTTATGTAAAGAATCAATAGTAGATGCATACGTTGAAGGTCTTCCAATCCCTTCTTCTTCCATCTTTTTAATTAAACTTGCTTCAGAATAGCGATATGGTGGTTTGGTTTCTTCTTCTTTCAATTTATTTTCCTTAACAGGGATAATCGAATTAACTTCTAAATCTTCAATATCTTCATATTTGCTATTTGACAATTCTTTGTATAATTTTTTATATCCTTCGAAAATAGAACTTTTACCAGTTGCTTTAAAAGTATATCCTTTGTTATCAAATATAATTGTCTTTAAAGAATACTTTTCTGCAGTCATAATAGAAACAACTGCTCTAATCCAAATCAACTTATAAAGATTATATTCATCCTTGGAAATCTTATCTTTGATACTAGATGGAGTTATATTTACATCAGTGGGCCTAATTGCTTCATGAGCATCTTGTACATTATCATTTTCTTTTTGAGTTTTAGCATACCCAACATATTCTTCTCCATATGTATCCTTTATATATTCCTTAGCAGCATAAATAAATTTTGGACTTAATCTTATAGAGTCTGTTCTCATATAAGTTATTAAACCTACTCGTCCACTATCTAAATCTACTCCTTCATATAAAGATTGAGCAATTTTCATAGTTTTACTAGCCCTATATTTATAATGGGAAAATGCTTCTTGTTGCAAAGAAGAAGTTGTCAAAGGATATAAAGAGTAGTTTTGTTTTTCCTCTGCATCACAACTTAAAACTTTCATTTGATTACTTAGAATAGAAAGAACTTTCATTGCTTCCTCTTTGTTTTCAAATTCAACTTCTTTTCCTTTTTCATTGACCAAAATAGAAGTGTATTCTTTTTTACCTATTTTAAAGACAGCTTCAATTTTATAACTAACTTCCTTTTGGAAAGATTCAATTTCTCTTTCTCGATCAACAATTAACTTTAAAGCTACCGATTGAACTCTGCCTGCTGATCTTGCGTTTAATTTTTTTTGAACTAATGCAGATAATTTAAATCCAATGATACGATCCGTAATTCTTCTAGCTTCTTGAGAATGAACTAAGTTCATATCGATAGTTCTAGGATTTTCAATCGCTTCTAAGATTGCTTTTTTAGTAATCTCATGAAACTCTAATCTTTTAGTATCATCAATGTCTAAATCTAATAATTCTGCTAAATGCCAAGAAATAGCTTCTCCTTCTCTATCAGGGTCGGTTGCTAGTAAAACTTCTTCAGCATCTTTTGCTTTAGCAGACAATTGTTTTATGACTCTTTCACTTTTTGGAACAATTTCATACTTTGGAGTAAAATCATTATCTATGTCAACACCTAAATCATTGTATCCACTCATAGCCAAATCTCTAACATGACCAAAAGAAGCAAGAACTTTATAGTCCTTTCCCAAATATCTTTCAATTGTTTTAGCTTTAGTTGGTGATTCCACTATTACAAGTTTCATGTTCTTCCTCCAATAACTATTTAAATTATGATTATCTTTTAATCTTGTGTCAATTCATTTTTAAAATATGTTAACTATGTCATAGTATGACATTAATTATAGGTCTTCTATTATATCTTTACCACTTTCCACAAGTTTAGCCCCTTCTTTTATTAACTTATTACATCCACTTTGTTCATTTATACGATTTGGAACACAAAATATTTCTTTATTTTGCTCTAAACCATGTGCGACTGTATTCATCGTACCACTTTTATATTTAGCTTCGATTACTACTACTCCTGATGACAATCCTGAAATTAATCTATTTCTAAACAGAAAATGTTTTTTATGGGGCAAAACATCTTCGGGGTATTCACTGATAACAAGTCCTTTTTCTATTATTTCTTTTTGCAAAGCTTCATCTTTAAAATTTAACCCATATCCTAATACCGCTATCGTTTTACCAAAATATTTCAAAGCAGTTCTATGAGAACATGAATCAATTCCTTTTGCCAAACCACTCACTATACAATATTCAGTTTCAACTAAATCTTTAACTATTTTTTCACATGCTGAAATACCATATTTGGTAGCATTTCTACTTCCTATTACTGCTATAGATTTTTGAAATAACAAATCAAAATTACCTTTGTAAAACAAAACAAATGGAGGTTTAGGTATTTGTTTCAAACTATTTGGATAGTCTTTTGAAATTATCGTTACCCATTTAGTTTTTAAAGATGCTACTGTCTTTTTTACCTCATCCATATCAACTCTTTCTTTCTTTGATATAGCTTGATAGATGCTTTCCCAATCTCCTTTATATTTTACTGCAAAATAAACTATTATTTCTTCCATAATATCCTCCTATTTTACTAATAAGCAAATATTATGGATTTTCCTAAAAATAATGGTTATAATTTTTATAAATGAGGTGTGAATATGAAAAAAAAATACGAAAGTTACATCAACGAAGCTCTAAATGTTGATCTTAAAACTGTTGAAGATCCAGAACTTTTAAATATGGTAGTAGCAAAAATAATTGCTATTCATAAAAATGATCCAGAATATAAACCTTCTTTGCCAGATGATACTGCTTATTATATTTATTTAGTAATCTGTGCTCTTTCCGAGGGCGGTTATTATAGATATATAGAAACTGCTTATTCTGATAAAACTCCTGATGCTTTTAATGAAATAGGAGCTTCTGAATATGCAAATTTGTTTGCTAAATTTAATAAAGCTTTATTTGAAGAATCTAACAAAGTAAAAGGTCTTTTCAAAGGATTTAGAAGGATGAAAATTTTAAGAAAACACACTTATGTTTTTAAAGAAGAATGGGAAAAATTAGATACAAAAAAGCCTTTAATTCCAACATATGTTAATCCATATTTGAAAAAAAAGGTTATTCCTGTGTTAGAAAAATATCAAACTAAATAGGTAAAGATAATTGTTCATTTAGCATAGATTTAATTGGTTCATAAGTTTTACGATGAATACTAGTAAATCCATGTTCATGAATTGCGCTAATATGTTCCTTAGTTCCATATCCTTTGTTCTTTTTTAAATTATACATAGGATATTGTTTATCTAACTCATACATAATATGATCTCTAGTTACTTTAGCTAATATTGAAGCAGCGGCGATATTTTGTGATAAACTATCGCCTTTTATAATGGATTTATAGGGGACTTTGCAATTGGGTAATGGCATCGCGTCTGTTAAAATAGCGTCATATTTTATTTTTAAATTAGAAGTTATCTTTTCCATTGCTTGTTGGGTAACTCTATAAATATTAGAGGCATCTATTTCTTCAACGCTCACTACCATAATTGAATAATCAAGAGCAACTTCTTTTATCAAAGTGAATAGTTCCTCTCGCTTTTTTTCCGTTAATTTCTTGGAATCGTTAATTTCAGGGTTATCATAAGATGGAGGTAAAACTGCGCACGCAACCACTAATGGACCTGCTAAAGGACCACGTCCTGCTTCATCAATACCTACTACAATGTTTTTTCCTAATCTACGAAATTCATTTTCATAATCTAATCCTGCCATATAACTACCTCTATAACGCTTAATATTGTATCAAAAAAAGTGGTCAATTAAAACCACTTTTCATTTGGATGTTCTAAACTACATTTACCAATAGTGCTATCTCTAAACTCTCTTAGAATAGTATCAATTGTTTTCTCAATATCAATATTTCCTTTATTAATTAAAAATCCTCTTTTCATTCCTATAAATTCTATTGCTTTTAAAGCATCAGCATCATCATTTATTGGAAAATCCAAATCATATCTGGCACACAACATATTTGGATAACGACAAGACATAAAAGACAATAATCTATATATCAATTTTTCTTTATTCAAAATGTCCATTTTTATAGAACCAATTAAAGCAAGCTTAATAGCAGTTTCTTGATCTTCAAATTTTGGCCATAAAATACCAGGAGTATCAAGAAGTTCAATTTTATCATTTTTGACCCATTGCAACGATTTAGTATGTCCAGGTTTGTTAGCTACACTTGCTGCTTTTCTTTGACTTAAGCGATTAATAAGAGTAGATTTTCCCACGTTAGGAATACCTACAATCATTGCTCTAATAGGACGAGGATTAATTCCTCTTTTTTTATCTTTTTCTATTTTATCTTTCATTACATCTTGGCAGTAAGAAGCAACTTTATTCAAATCTATTTTTGTCTTCAAATCTAAGATTAATACTTCTATTTTTTGTTCATTAAAATATTTTTTCCATTCATTAGTAACAGAATCATCAGCTAAATCTGGTTTAGTCAAAACAATAAGTCTTTTCTTATCAATCTTTTCTAACAAAGGATTTCGTGAAGAAAGAGGAACTCTTGCATCTAACAGTTCAATCAATAAATCGACTAATTTTATTTTTTCTTCAATTTCTCTTTTAGTCTTAGACATATGTCCTGGGAACCATTGAATTTGAGCATCCATTTTCTCACTCTCCTTTCATTACTATTCTATTTTACTTTTTTAGGCCACTTGAAACTTAATCCTTTACACCTATCATTTTTGATAGAATCACATTTACCAATTATTAACATGCCTCTACTCTTTATTTTATCCCTACTGATACCCTTGAAATAACGTGAATCTAAAGAATTTCTTCCATATCTGTTGTCTCCCATAACAAAAACTTCACCTTTTGGGACCACATAATCAATATTACCATATTCTTGGGTAGTAGCTAATTTAGCACTATCTTTGATGAAATTTTCTTTTACTACTTTATCATTTATTTTCAAAACTCCATCTGCATAAGTTATATGCTCCCCTTGAAATGCAATAACTCTTTTTACCAAAATAGAATCTTTGTAAGAAAAAGTAACTATGTCAAAACGATCTAATTTTCCTACTTTATAACTTATTGCATAATCCAAATGTGATAGAGTAGGATACATACTTTGACCATCTACAAAAGTAGGCAAAAGAGTCATCTTCAATGCTCCAAAAGAGACAGAAAAAATGACAGCAAAAATCAACAAAGATTTAAACCACGAACTTTTATAAAACGCTTGTTTAGTATTTTCCATATTTCTCACCTTTTTTATTATACATTATTTTTACAATTATTAAAATGGACTTTAAAAATTAAGACATTAAAAAAGTGTAGATTACATCAAGTCCGTTCGATAGACAAAGGAAATCTACACGTCCTTATAATATAAGATTTTATCGTTTTTGTAAACTGTTAGTTAACTAAAATTCAAACAAAAAAAGACTAAATAATTAGTCTCTTCTTTCTTTAATTCTTGCAGCTTTACCTGATAAGTTTCTAATGTAGTAAAGTTTTGCTCTTCTAACTTTACCTTTCTTAGTAACTACGATGCTGTCGATTAATGGGCTGTTTAATAAGAAAGTTCTTTCTACTCCAACACCACTTGAAATCTTTCTAACAGTAAAAGTTTCTTTAACTCCGCTATTCTTTCTAGCAATAACCAAACCTTCATAAGCTTGGACACGAGTTTTTTGACCTTCTCTGATAGTAACATTTACTCTAACAGTATCTCCAACTCTAAACTCTGGTAAATCATGACGAATTTGTTTTGATGTAATTTCATCAACTAATTTCATATTCATCTTTAATTCACTCCTTCCATGTATTTTCTTAGTTTGTTCATGTCCATTTAGACAGCGGACCAAATGCAGTACTTTTGTGTACGCTTTTAATATTATCAAAACTAAAATTTTATTTCAATAAAATATTAAATAAATTATTTAATTGTTTATAAATTATTTTTCCTTTTTGAATACCTCATATTTTTTAACACTGAAATCAAAATCATTATCTCTTTTTCCTTCGATAATATCATCTAAATAATTAATAGTTTCTTCTGTAGCCATTAAGCAATACAAATCAGTTATATGACATGATTCTTTTCCTTCACTTTTTAATTTTTTATTACATTTATCAAATTTTCCGAATATTAACTCAGTATTTTTTGGATCGTATTCAGACAATATTTCATAATTAAAAAACATATTGTATATTTCAGGACTCATCCCCATTTTATCAGCAGGATCTAAATATAAGTATCCTCTTTTTTGATGATTTACCGAACATATACTATGCAGTCTTGTCTTTGCAGTAGTAATTGTTCTTTCTATACCCGTTAATACTTTCACTTCATGCTCTGGTCTTTGATTATAGTATAAAGAAGCAAGTGTTATCGAATTAGAATGACATTTAGCGTGTTGAAAAAGATCATTAAAATCAACTTTACCTAAGAAAAATGACTCTAAGCTATAGATATCTCCTTTTCCATATTTTGTTTCCATATAAATATGTTCTTTTTCAAAAGTAACAGTGTTTACCAATTTATGTTTTTTTATTTTGAATCTATTAATTAATCCTTTGTTATTACCATTGAAATAGTCATTGATGAATAATAGTAAATTAGCAGTTTCTTTCTCATCTTCTTTACTTACAACATTAATGTTAGATTCCCTTAATATATCATTATGATCATGCTCTCTAATCTTCTTTACTTCTTCAAAAGTCATCACTATCACCATTTATATGATAAACTTTATTGAAACCATTATAAATATTTACCTCTTACTTTGTGAAAAAAAAGAGGAGTATCCTCCTCATTTTTAGTCTTCATCAGAAACTTTTTCTACCTTAATAGTATTTGTAGCTCCTGATACTCCAAGTGGAACTCCTGCAGTGATAACTACTGTATCATCTTCTGATACAAATTTATTACTTTTAGCACAATAAATTGCATGTTCAAATAAGTCATCAGTAGTATTTTGATGCAATGATATTACGGGATTAACACCCCAGACAAGTGATAATTGGTGATATGTTTTTAAATCTGGAGTAGCTGCTACAATAGGAACATTAGGTCTATATTTAGCAATTCTTCTAGCAGTAGAACCTTTTAAAGTAACAGTAATAATTGCTTTAGCACTTAAATCTTTCGCAGTAGTACAAGTAGCATGGCTTATGGCATTAGTATGTTCTTTTATAACGTCTGGTTCAATTCTATCGTAAACTCCTAATTCAAAAGCGTCTTTTTCTGCTCCCAAGGCAATTTTTGCCATAGTTTTAACAGTTTGAATTGGATATTTTCCATTTGCGGTTTCTCCACTTAACATAATAGCACTAGTTCCATCAAAAACAGCATTAGCAACGTCTGAAATTTCTGCTCTTGTAGGTGATGGATTATTAACCATTGATTCTAACATTTGAGTTGCGGTAACTACTATTTTTCCTGCTCTACGACATTTTTCTATGAATCTTTTTTGAATCCCTGGAAGTCTTTCATAGTCTACTTCTACTCCCATATCTCCTCTTGCAACCATTATTCCATTGGCAACAATTAATATATCATCAAAATTATCAATTCCTTCTTGATTTTCAATTTTAGCTATAATCTTTATATTTTTACCACCATGGTAATCTAAAAAGTTTCTAATAGCAGTGATATCTTCTAAATTTCGAACAAAAGATGCAGCTACATAATCAACATCCATTTTTATACCAAATAATAAATCTTGCTTATCAACTTCACTTAAATAAGGCATATTCAAATGAACAGATGGAACATTAACTCCTTTACGATTGCTGATTTTTCCTCCATAAACCACTTTACATTTAATTTCCCTTTCTGTATGAGAAATTACTTGTAAAGTAACTTTTCCATCATCAATTAAAATTTTACAACCATCTTTAATATCATTTGGTAAGTTTTTGTATGAGATTGCAACTTTTTCTTGATTGCCTACAACATCTTCATTTGTTAATATGAAATCTTGTCCATCAGTTAAAATAACACTTCCATTTTCAAAGTCTCTTAATCTTATTTCAGGCCCTTTTGTATCAAGTAACACAGCCGCAGGAATTTTCAAACTATCTCTTACCCTTTTAAACATATTCATTCGATCTTCGTGCTCTTTATAATCTCCATGAGACATATTAAATCTTGCAACGTTCATTCCGTTTTGTAACATTTCTTTCATTATTTCTTCATTAGTACTAGCAGGTCCTAATGTACAGATTATTTTAGTTCTTTTCATTTATCTCTAAACTCCCCTTTATAAGTCATAAATTATATCATAAATGGCCCTATAAATAAATAATCAAATAAAAAAGCATACTGCTATGCTTCCTTATTTTTAGTAAATTTTTTAGCCCCTTCAATAGCTCTTTCTTCCCATTTACCTACTTTATTATTTTCAATTTCATCTAACAATTTTTTATCTTGTTTTGTCAATGAATATTTTTCGAACAAATCAGGTCTTTTTTCCTTAGTTAATTTTAAACTTTCTTTTCTTCTCCATTTATCAATTGCTTGGTGATTTCCACTGAATAAAATAGGAGGAACTTCTTTACCTTCAAAGACTCTTGGTTGCGTATATTGAGGATACTCTAAAAGTCCATTTTCAAAAGATTCATCAAGATGAGAAGATTCGGTGATGGCACCATCTAAAAGTCTAATGACAGAATCCATCAAAACTAAACTAGCAACTTCTCCTCCTGTTAAAATATAATCTCCAATTGAAATAACTTCATCTACATAATCTAATATTCTTTGATCTATTCCTTCATAATGTCCACACAAAATAACAAGGTCTTCTTCTTTAGATAATGTTCTTGCAACAGATTGATGTAAAGTCTTACCCGTTGGTCCTAAATATATTACTTTTGAATTTTCAGTTTTAACAGCACGTAATGCATCTAATACTGGTTGGCATTTTAGAAGCATTCCATTTCCACCACCAAAAGGAATATCATCAACCCTTTTAGTTTTATCCAAGCTATAATCTCTTATATTGCAAATATGTACTTCAACACTATTTTTTGAAATAGCTCTTTTAATAATGGAAGTATTTAAATATGATTCATAAAATTCTGGAAAAAGTGTTAGTATTGTTATTTTCATAAGAGTCCCTCGATATTTTTTAAAGTAATTTTTTTGTTTTCTAAATCAACATTATCAATAAATTCATCCATAAAAATAACTAATAACTCTTTGTTATCAATTTTTTTAATTCTAAGCATTGATCTATTGTTTAAATCAAATACCTCTTTAATTTTACCTAATAGTTGATTGTTAAAATACACATCTAAACCTTTTAAATCAGAGTAATAAAAATCATTCTCTCCTAACTCTTTTTTATCTGCAAGAATGTGCCAATTCTTATATTTTTCGACCAAATTAATATCCTCTTTGCCTTTAAAAACTAAAAAGTCGAAATTTTTAAAAACAAAGTGTCTTGCAATAACAACTTCTTCTTCCGTCTTATTTAAAGGATTTACTAATGTGAGCTTATTACCTACTTTAAACCTTTCTTCTGGAAAAGAAGTGGAAGACATAATTTTTAACTCTCCCTTTAACCCTCTAGTATTAACAATGGTACCTATGACTACTTTTTCCATTTAAAACTCTCCTTATTAAAAAAGATGTGAAAATATCACACCTTAAATTTCTTCTTCATATGATTCAAATTTGATATGAATTCTTTGTCCCTCTATTTTAGAAGCAATAGATACTACTTCTCTAATAGCTTTTGCTACAATTCCTTTTTTTCCAATTAATCTAGCAATATCAGAAGAAGGTGCAACTACTAAAAATAATAATCCTTTTTCTTCTTCGTTAGGCATTTGTCTTACCATTAATGAATCTTTGTTTGTTACGATTGGTGTCGCAACGTCTAGAATTATTTTTTCATAATTCATAATTATTCACCTTTTGCTTTTTTTGCAGCAACTTTTGCAAGGTGATGTTTTTGCATTATTCCTTGTTTTTGGAAAATGTTTCTTACTGTATCAGTTGGCATAGCACCTTTTCCTAACCATGCTAAAGCTTTTTCTTCTTCAACATTAACAGTTGCAGGATTAGTGTTTGGATCGTATGTTCCAACGATTTCAATAAATCTTCCATCTCTTGGTGCTCTTGAATCAGCAGCAACAATTCTATAAATTGCTAATTTATGACGACCTACTCTTTTTAGTCTTAATTTAACAGCCATAATATCCTCCTTAATTACAAGATAGAATTATATAGTAAAAAGAAAAGACCGTCAAGCATTTTTGCTTAACAGTCCTAATCTGTTGATAATTATTTTAATTTTGTAATTGTTTTATAAACATCGTAGAAAGAATCATCCTCTAAAACTATAATTCCTGTTTTACCATCTTGTTGAACTATTTTAGAAAAATATGGTTTATTATTTTTCACTCTTACTAAACAATCATAATCCAAATCAGGAAGAAATCTAAAATCATAATTTTCTCCATTTTTCTTATACGAGCCCGTTAAATTACTAACCATACTATTATCTTTAATGATATGCAAAGGAGAAATTCCTTTCTTTAAAAATTTTCTAGCTACCGAAAATGGATATGAACCCTCTAAAATAAAATACTTTTTATGAGAATAATCTTTAGAAGTTCGTTTATTAATATCTTTTTGAACTTTTTCTAGTGCAGTTGCCCAAATATCAAGACAATCAATACTTGCCGTGGATAGCAAATTACATTCCATGCTGTTAAAAAACTGGACATTCTTTAAGATATATTTTCTATCTTCAACAAAATCTTTACATAGTATTCCTTCAATCTCAGGACAATTACCAGTATCTTTTAATATTTGATTTCTTTTGTAATCATAAACTAAATAGTCTCCTAAGAAAATTCCTTCTGGGCTTAAATCATAAGGTAATCTTTTATAGTATCCTGTTTCAAGAAACTGATTCATAAGTTTTTCATCTTCGATTCTTATCGCCAATGGAACTATTTTTTTTCCATTAGATTCATCATTAAGATACTTAGTAGCTTTATGCGTTGTACAGCAAACATCATACACTATAATTCTTTCCATATTCATTCCTCCTTATTTAATTTTTCTAGGACGCGTTTTAATGATATTAATCATGAAATCTAAGTCATATACTCTGCCTTCATCTATAATTAAAAGACCTTTAGATCTTTCTTCTATTTTATGAAAGACAGGTATTTCTCCTTCAATTTTAATTAAATGTTCAAAATACAGATCACTACATACATCTAATTTCCATCCTGATCCACTTTTTTTATAAGGACCTTCTACTTCTTTTACATCTTCATCAATATAAAAAGGATAAATACCTTCAAAAATAAACGCTTTTGCCTCTTTGTAATTACATTTAATTTCCAAAAGATTAACCTCTGGGGCATATTTTTTACCTACTTTTCTTAATTGAATGTGTTTTCCTATAACACTTAAAGAATTTGTTTTTATGTTATATTTTCCAACATTAGTATTTAGATATTCGTATTTGTCAATATTTTCATCAAATTTGATATTTTTATATATTCTTTTATCTCCATTTTCGTCTTTATAGATTATTTTATCTATTTCAGGTTCACATTGATTTTCTTTTAATTCTTTATTACGATGATAATTGTAAACTAAATAATTATCATAAAAAATTTCTATCCCTTTTATAGTAGGTATAAGCTCTTTGTAATAACCTGTTTTTAATATTTCTTTCTTTTCTTCTAAACTATTCACCTTAACTCCTAAAGGAATGATATTTTCATTCAATAGTTTTTTTGCAGATTCATATTTAGAACATTTTTGATATACTACTATTTTTTTCATATTTAAAACCTCAAAAGTATTTTATTGGTATTAGTATTATCAAACAACCTAAATGCTTAATTTTGTTAATAAGATTAATCTTTTAAAAAATTTTTTTCCTTATATTATAAGGATTTTTTTAATTATTAAAAAAATTCTTCTTTACTTTATCGTCAAGTTATCATTTAATATAAGCGTATCAGGGGAGGGGCTTATATGAGCAAAATCAAAGAAATCAACGAATTAATAAATAAGTTGTCTATACAAAATTCTCAAATTCATTATTCTTATACCAAAGAAGGAAAATTTTTTGTTAAGACAGAGAAAATTTTTACAGAAAAAGAAAAATTACCTTCCTATTTAGAAAAACTCAGCTTGAGTTCAGGAAAAATCGATAAAAAGAAATATAAAGCATTTATCTCTCAATGTGAAACATATAGAACTTCTGTTTTAGATGCTATTTCAAACATTAAGAATGAACTAACAGATAGACAAAGCAAAAATATTTCATGTATCAACAGTGTAGGTTTAGTTGTTAGTAAAGATATTCCTGATTTTATCAATTTCACAAATTCTCAACAAAATCTAACATATAACTTTGTCGTAGGTACTTACATTCAAGGATTCGACCATTATTTAGAGCATACAAAAGGAAAAAAAGTTTACTTCAAACTTGTTAAAGATAATCTAAAAAGTTTCTTAAACGACATTAAAACAATCAAAACTGATAAAAATGTATTAAGTTCTAATCTTCCTATTCTAGATACAATTGAAAATGACTTAACAGAATTACTAGAAGATTTCCATGATTACGAAAATACTACTAAATCCATTATCGCTAATTACGATAATAAGGTAAAAGAATTATTATTAACAAATACAGGAAGTATAAAAAAGGTTACTGCATAAGTAACCTTTTTTATTGAAATGGATTTTTTCCATTTTTTGAAAATGCTTTTAATTGTTTAGCCATCTCTTTCATTTTTTCATATTGATTAATGACCTTATTAACATCTGCAGGTGTTTTACCGCAACCTTTGGCTATTCTAATTTTTCTACTTGCCCTTAATATTTCAGGATTTCTTCTTTCTTCGACAGTCATACTTTGTATGATGACTCTAGTATTTTTAAGTTGAGCATCTGCTCTCGCTTGATCTTCTTCACTAATTTTAGGCATACCAGGAATTAATTTTAAAATACCTTTTAAAGGGCCCATTTTTCCAATTTGCTCCATTTGTTCTAGCATATCTTCAAGATTAAATTTTCCATCCATCATGCGATGAAATCCTTTTTTAGTTTTCTTCTCATCAATATTTTCTTGAGCTTTTTCTATTAAGGAAATAACATCTCCCATGCCTAAGATACGATCAGCCATTCGATCAGGATAGAAAGCTTCTAAATCATCAATTTTTTCTCCTACTCCAATGAACTTAATAGGAACACCTGTTAAGTGTTTTACAGATAGCGCTGCTCCTCCACGAGCATCTCCATCCATTTTAGTTAAAATAGCGCCTGTAACTCTCAATGCTTCATAGAAAGAAGAAGCAACGTTGACGATATCTTGTCCACTCATAGCATCAACTACTAGCAATATTTCATTTGGAGAAGCTACAGAAACAATATCTTTTAATTCTTGCATTAAAGTTTCATCAATATGAAGTCTACCAGCAGTATCAATGATAACATTATCAAAACCATTAGCTTTTGCATATCCTAAAGCATTTTTTGTAATCGTAACAGGAGAAACTTGTGTTCCTTCTGAATAAACTTCAACATCAATGCTTTGTCCTAAAGTCTTCAATTGATCAATAGCAGCAGGACGATAAACATCACACGCTACTAATAAACTCTTTTTATTTTTCTTTTTTCTAATAAAGGAAGCTAATTTAGCACTTGCTGTAGTTTTACCAGAGCCTTGAAGTCCCACCATAAGTAAAACACTTAAACCACTCTTATTAGAAAGATTTAATTCATTGTCTCCATCCCCAAATAGTTTCACCAATTCATCTTTAACTATTTTTACTACCATTTGTCCTGGTGTTAAAGATTTTAAAACTTCTTCTCCAAGCATTTGTTCTTTTACATTGGCGATAAACTCTTTTACAACTTTAAAATTTACGTCTGCCTCAAGCAAAGATAAACGTATTTCTTTCAACATTTCTTCTACATTTTTTTCTGTTAACCTTGTTTGCCCTTTTACCTTTTTTATGATGGATTGCAAACGATCTCCTAATTGTTCAAATGCCATAATATCTCCTATCTATTTTTTAACTTCTTTCTCTATTTTTAAGATATGCAAATCATAATGATTAATACTACTTGTAATATCTTTAACAAGCTTATCTACTTTACTTAAATTGGTAAGTATTTGAACCATTATATTTTCTTCAAAAGAAAAAAGTTGATAATCTACTTTTACATTACTTAATAATTTTTCTTTATCCTTTAAAGGAAAAACGATTTGAATTAACACTTTCTTTTTTTGTTCTTTCTTTTCTTTTTTTACTAAACCTAACTTTTCTTCATATTCTTCTAAAAGAGATTCTACCCTTTTAATAATATCAAAAACCGCATTTCTGCTTATTTTGTAATTTTCTGCTATTTCTTGCAAAGATAAATCTTCTTCATAATATAATTGACATATTTCTTTTTGATGTTCAGTCAACAAATTTGAATAAACATCAAGCAGAAGATTAAAATGTTCTTTTTTTTCTATCATAACATATCAAATATTAGCAAGACGATCATAAAAATTCCCCAGTTTTTATAAAAATCCGGGTCTTTTAAAGCATAGCGTCTATTAAAAGATGGATAGTATAAATAAGTGAATAAGAAAGAAACAACAAGATCAAAAGTTATTATGAGAGTTAATCCCGATAATCCCATAGCAGCTAAGACATAAAAAACGACACGTTGAGCTACAAGCAAAGCCAACATATACAATAACAATTTACCCCAGTCAATTCTCATTTTTGATCCTCCTTTTCCTTTACTCCTTTAGTTAATCCATAAATGTAATCATCCAAATCAAATTCAATTAAGTCATCCATAGCTTCTCCTACTCCAACTAGTTTAACAGGAACTTTAAGCTCTTCCATGATGGCTAGAATGATTCCACCTTTACTAGTTCCATCCATTTTTGTTAAAACAATTCCATCAATACCCGTTGCCTCTGAGAATGCTTTAGCTTGTAAAACCCCATTTTGTCCTGTTGTAGCATCAAGAACTAATAAAACTTCATGAGGACCTTGTTCTATTTCTTTTGCGATGACTCTTTTCATTTTACTAAGTTCATTCATTAGGTTAACTTTAGTTTGAAGTCTACCTGCAGTATCACAAATCAAATAATCATATTTTTCTTCTTTAGCTTTTTTAGCGGCTTCAAATAAAACAGATGAAGGATCTGCTCCTTCTTTACCTCTGACCATATCAACCTTTAATCTATCAGCCCATACTCCTAATTGTTCAGTAGCTCCTGCCCTAAAAGTATCTCCCGCTGCCCACAAGACTTTTTTACCGTCATCTAAATATCTTTTAGTGATTTTAGCGATTGTCGTTGTTTTACCAACACCATTAACTCCAACCATTAATATGACTGTAGGACCTTCTTCTGCTTCTTTAATCGCAGTATCAATTTCTCCTGCTGTATTAGCGTAAAAAATAAATATTTTATCTATTAACAGTTCATTTGTTAGAAATGGATCCGTGATATTTTCTAATTTACATTGTTTCTTAGTAGCATCTACTATTTCAAGCGCTAAATTAACCCCAACATCAGCTTCAATTAAAATTTGTTCTAATTCTTCAAAATATTCTTCATCAACTTCTCTCCATCTACTAGATAATGAATTTAGTTTGCTAGAAAAGGCACGAGAAGATTTATCTAATCCAGCGACATATTTATCACTTTGACTGACGCTTTTTCCAAATACTTTTTCTTTTAATTTCTTAAAAAATCCCATTTCTATTCTCCTTTTTTAATTGGTGCCAATTTGCTTAAAGCGTTCTTAGCAGCCTCTTTTTCAGCTTCTTTTTTACTTCTTCCCTTTCCAAAACCTAACATAATTTTTTCATCATCTAAATAAACCCCTATAGTATAAGTAGGATTATTCGCAGGTCCTGTAGAATCCAAAACCTTATAAACTAAACTTCTTTTATCATTTTGGACATATTCTTGAAGTCTTGTTTTTGGATCTTCTAATTCATCTAAAGAAAGTTCTTTAATATATGGAAGGAATACTTTTTCTACTAATTTTCTAGTTTCCATAACACCTTGATCTAAATAGATAGCTCCAAATAAGGATTCCACTAAATCCGCTAATAAGGAAACTCTTTCTCGTCCATGATTTTTTTCTTCTCCTACACCAAGATAAACATATTTACCTAAGTTATATTCTTTAGCAATCTTTGCAAGACCTTCTTCTTTTACAAGTTTAGAACGAATCAAGGTAAGTTGTCCTTCATTACAAGATAAAAATCTTTTTTCTTTGTATATTAATTCAGAAACAAATAATTGAAAAACAGCATCCCCCATAAATTCAATTCTTTCTAAATGAAGTTTATGACTCTGTTCATTAGAAAAAGAAGAATGCGTAAAAGCTTGTTCATAATAAGATGGATTATTATATTTAATCCCAAGTTTATTTAAAACTTCTTCCCAAGGATACTTAGTCATTAGCTACATCCTCTTTTATTTTCTTTAACATTTCTAAATCTAGCATTTGATAGGCCAATTTAATAGCACTTTCAAAACATCTAGCATCAGAAGAACCATGAGCTTTAACAGCCACTCCATTGACTCCTAGCAAAATTGCTCCTCCATAATTTTTATAATCAACAGTTTGCTTCATTTTGGCAAATCCTTTTCTACTTAAAAGATAACCCATTTTACTAAAAATACTTGATTTAAAAGCATCTTTCATTAAATTAGAAAATAATTTGATAGCACCTTCACTACCTTTTAAGAAAATATTACCTTCATATCCTCCACAAACAACAACATCAGCATCACCATTCATAACATATCTAGCTTCCATATTTCCTTTGAAACCAGCAAAATTTTTATCTTTTAGCATTTGATGAGCTTCCTTAACCACAGGAGAACCCTTTTTCTCCTCAGCCCCATTTGATAACAAATAAAGATTCAAATCTTTTTTGTCTAGATAAATAGAAGCAAAAACCCTTCCCATTTTAGCAAAATTAACTAAATGGGAAGCATTATTTTCATTATTAGCACCTATATCTAATAAAACAACTTTATCGCCATTCGACTTAGGAAAAGGAGAAACCAAAGCTGCTCTTTCTACTCCTTTAACTAATCTTAATTTGATGCTACAAGAACTAATAAAACCACCTGTAGAACCAGCACTTACGACTGCATCTGCTTTTCCTTCTGCTACGAGAGAAACCGCTTTTAGCATTGAAGCTTCTTTTTTCCTCATTACTTCTAATGCCCCATCTTCCATACCTAGAACATCATCAGCATAAACTAATTCACATTTTCCCTTTAAACAATCTATTTTTTCTTTTTTTCCAACAGCAAAAAAAGTAACATCTTGATACTTATTTATAAAAGATTCTACTGCTTTTATTAATTCTTCTGGACCTTTGTCTGATCCCATCAAGTCTAAAGCAATTCTTTTCATAAAAACACCTCATTTTATTTTAATATATATTATATTAAAAATAAACATTTATTTCTAGTCAATTGAAACTGAGGAAGAATTATAAGAATCCAACATATATTTAACAATCTTTTGATAATTAGGATTTTCAAAATCTTTTATAATCATTTTTGCATCTTCTCTGGCTACTTCTAAAATACGATAGTCATCAATTAAAGATGCATGTTCTAATTCTACCATACCACTTTGTTTGCTTCCTACGATATCTCCAGGTCCTCTCCTTTTCAAATCATAAGAAGATATTTCAAAACCATCATTACATTCACACATAAATTGCAATCTTTCTTTTTCTTCTTCCATTTCGGTGAATAAAACACACAATCCAGAATTACCTGCTCTACCAATTCGGCCTCTTAGTTGGTGTATTTGAGCTAAGCCAAATCGTTCTGCTCCTAAAATAAGCATAATATCGGCTTCCTTAACATCAATTCCAACCTCTATTACTGTAGTAGAAACTAATACTTTTACTTCTTTTTCCCTATTGAATCTACTGATGATGTCTTCTTTTTCTAAAGAAGACATTTTTCCATGTAAAAACAAAACTTTAAATCTGTTTTGATAATGGTCTTCTAGTAATTGATATATTTTTTCAACACTACTAGAATCATTGTCGATAAGAGGACATACAACATACATTTTAGACCCCTTTTCTAACATATAATCAATTTCTTCTAAGACACTTATAAAGTCTTTATTATGCTCTAATCTAGTAGCAATTTTTCTCATTCCATTAGGAAATTCTCTTAAAGTAGAAATATCCATATCTCCAAAAATTGATAAAGCCATTGTTCTTGGAATAGGAGTAGCACTCATTAGTAAAAAATCCACATTTGTTCCCTTTTTTCTAAGTTTATTTCTTTGAACAACTCCAAAACGATGCTGTTCATCTATAACTACTAAACCTAAATTGTTAAATTCAACATCATCTTGAATCAAGGCATGCGTTCCTACTATAATATCAACTTCATGATTTTTGATTTTTTCTTTTACTTCTTTCTTTTCTTTACTAGACAGTCCGCTGACAAGTAAAGCAACTCTATAAGGAAATTTTTCTAATAAAGAAGTGATTGTTTTATAATGTTGTCTAGCTAAAATGTCAGTAGGAGCCATTAAAGCCCCTTGGTAAGAACTAGCACAAACTGCTACAAGCGATGTAGTACTAACAATAGTTTTACCTGTTCCTACATCCCCTTGAAGAAGTCGATACATATTAGAATTACTATTCATATCGTAAATTATTTCTTCAATAACATTTTTTTGGTCTTTGGTTAGATTATATGGAATGCTTAAAGTAAAGGCATTAACTTTACTTAAATCAATATTTTTTCCTTGTCCCTTTCCATTTTCTTTAACGATTTTTTTATTATACAGCAATGTTAAAGCATAAATTAACAATTCTTCGTATTTAAAATACCTATTGACTTGATTTATGTCATGCTCATTTCGAGGAAAATGTCGATAATAATAGGCATCAAATCTACTTATTAATTTATACTTAGAAGACAAAGAAGAAGGTATTATTTCTGATAATATTTGATATTTTTCTGCTACTTCAAAAGACATTTTCACTATTTTTGAAAATTCATTACTAGATAAACCTTCTGTAGTATTATAAATGGGAATTAATTTATCTTTTTTTAAGGTATCAAAAAGAATATTCGTTAAAGTAATTTCTCTTTTTCTATGATTATATTTACCTTGAATTAAGACTTTTTGATTGATTTTTAAGGAAGATGTAAGATACTTTCTATTAAAACATACGACGTTTAGAATTTCATCATTATGCCTGATTTTAAAGTCTATTTTAACTAAATTAGCTCTTATTCTAAAACTAGTTGGGAGATCAACAACCTCAGCTTCTATGGTAATGTTTTGTTTATCATGATACACGCTTAAATAAAGATCTAAATTTGTATCATCATATCTTTTAGGGAAGTATTTTAAGACATCATTAAAAGAAAACAAATTCATTTTATTTAATAACTTCTTTTTTAAAGGAGTAATTTTATCCATGGTTTGCCTCTTTTCTTTTTATTTTATTATATATTTTTTTATTAAAAATAAAAACCTGTTTTTCAACAGGTTTATTTTATTCTACTGCAAAGATATAGAAATACACAGGTTGATCAGCTTGAGCAACCTCAATATCTATACTATATTTTTCTTCTAAATATTCTACAATTTTGTCAGTATCTTCTTTATTAGCATTTTCACCAACATAAATTGTTACTAAATAATCATCTTCATCAATCATAGAATCTAACATAATACAAGCAGATTCGACTTTACTTTTAGCTACAGAAACAATTTTCTTTTCACTAACTCCGATGAAATCTCCTTCTTCAATTCTAAATCCATCTGTGCTACTGTTTCTTACCGCATTTGTTAATTGACCTGTTTTAACTGAATTTCTTGCTTCAGACATTTCTGCATAGTTAGTTTCAACATCTTCCTCTGGATTAAATAGCATACACGCCAATACTCCTTGAGGGATAGTTTTTGTCTCAATTACGTGAACTGAGGCATCTTTATAAACATTAGCGGCTTGTTTAGCTGCCAAAATAATATTTGAGTTATTTGGTAATACAAAGATATGCTCAGCATTGACTTTCTTAAAAGCTTCGATGAAATCTTGTGTTGAAGGATTCATCGTATTTCCACCTTTAACCATATAGTCAACCCTTATATCTTTAAAGATTTGTTCCATACCATTTCCTGCACCAACAGCGATGAGTCCATATTTCTTCTTGCTTTCTGCCTTAGAAGCGATAATTTCATTATGTTGTTCTTGCATGTTTTCTATTTTTAACTTAATGAATTCTCCATATTGTTGAGCAAAATTTAAAACATCTCCAGGAGTTAAAGTATGAATATGGATTTTTAATATATCTTCGTCTCTAACTAAAACAATTGAATTACCCATATTAGATAAAGTTTCTTTAACGTAATTTTCATTAAAGATTTTCTTAGATTCATCAAGTCTTAAAATGAATTCTGTACAATATCCATATCCTTCTTCAGAACCTTCAACCATAGTTTGAGCTGCAACAACCTCACTGCTACTTTCAATTCTTGGAATAGATTCACCTTTAATAGAAGCGTAAAGACCTTCCATAATATAAACTAAACCTGCTCCTCCTGAATCAACTACTCCAGCTTCTTTCAAAGCAGGAAGAAGTTTTGGAGTATTATTTAAACTCTTTTTAGCTTCTTCAAGAGCATATGCCAATGTTTCCTCAATTGTAACATTAGTATGTTCTGCAATATATTGATCAAGCGAATTTGAAACATCTTTAATAACAGTTAAGATTGTTCCTTCAACTGGATTTAAAACTGATTTATATGCAGTTTCCTTTGCGCTTTTAAAAGACTCACTTAGAAGTTGTGCATCAATGTTTAAATTGCTTTCCATTGAAACAGCCATACCTTTAAAAATTTGAGATAAGATAACTCCTGAGTTTCCTCTTGCTCCCATTAAAAGTCCACGAGAAAAAGCTTTTGCAATTTCACTAGCATTGTTAGTTTTCAAATCTGATATTTCTTTAATACCAGACATCATAGTTAAATTCATATTTGTTCCAGTATCACCATCTGGTACTGGGAATACATTTAAAGAATCAACATATTTGTGATTGTTGTATAAATTGTTTGCAGCACAAATTATCATTTCTTTAAAATCTTGTGCGTTTATGCTTTTCATTAATAATCCTCCAAAATATTTAAAATTATAGTTTCACTATAATCACACTATCATCCTAAGATACACGCTTATTATACTATACTAAAAAAAATAAAACAACTTTCTTTTTATTTCAAATAGACACTTTTGTTAATTATGTCTATAATTAAGTTGTATTATCTCTTTTTTATTTATCTTTCCCCAATTTTTATTTTTATCTTGATTTTAAAAGTTATAGATGTTATCATATTGTAGCAATTGTAAAAAAATATTAAAGGAGGGCTTATTATGGCAAAAGTATGTGTATTAACTGGAAAGCACACTGTTTCTGGTAACAACAGATCACATTCTCTTATCGCTACTAGACGTAAATGGCATGCTAATTTACACAAAGTAAAATTAGAAATAAATGGTAAAACAGAAAGAGTTTACCTTTCAGCTAGAGCTTTAAGAACCCTCAAAAAAGCAGCATAATTAAAAGAGAAGTCAAACTTCTCTTTTTTTCTTACAATTTAGAAGCTTTCTTTACTGCTTCATAGCCAAGTTTTCTATTAATTTTTTCAATTATAGAGTTAACAGGATCTTCTTTTTCTTGTGGTAAAGAAAAAAGATTGAGTTGCTCTATTTTTTCGTTCTCCGGTTTTAAGCTCTTTAAAGTAACTCCAACTAATCTAATAGGTATTTCTCCTTTATAATTATCTTCGAGTAATTTAGTAGCTTCTATAGAAATACTTTCTTTATCATTAATAGGATGTTTTAAAGTAACACTTCGACTTATTGTTTTAAAATTCTCATCTTTTAAACTAATACCTACACACAAGCCAACCAGTTTTTCTTCTTTTGCTCTGGTAGAAACATTCCTAGAAAGGTCATTGATAACTTTAGTTAGAAACTCTATATTAGTAGTATTTTCACTTAATGTCGTGGAATTTCCAATACTTTTAGATTCATTATCTTCAACATTTACCTTATCATCACCATTTCCATTGGCCCACCCCTGTAAAGTATAATAAGATTTCCCTAAAATAAGTCTTAATGAATCTACATCTTCGCATTTAGCAAAATCTCCAATAGTTTTTATTCCAATCTCTATTAATCTAGCTGCACTTTTTTTACCTATTCCAAACATATTTCCAATTGGTAAAGGCCAAAGCATTCTTGGAACATCTTTTTTTCTAATCAGAGTTAATCCCAAAGGTTTTTGATAATCTGAGGCCATCTTTGCTAAAAATTTGTTTGGTGCTACCCCTATTGAACAACCAAGTCCTGTTCTTTTTAAAACATCTCGTTGAATGTTTTTAATATAAGTAAGAGGATCTTTTTGATTCATAATAGCATCTGTGATATCCATATAACATTCATCGACACTAGCTATTTCCATAATAGGGGAATATTCTTTTAAAATATTAAAAAACTCGTTTGATTTTCTATGATAAAGATCAAAATGAGGGGGTACTAATACTAAATCCTTACATTTCTTTTTAGCCATAAAGACGGGCATTGCAGAGTTAACACCATATTTTCTCGCCTCATAAGATGCCGTAGAAATAACCGATTTATTAGAATTGTTTCCAATCGCTAAAGGCTTATCTTTTAAAGATGGATTTTCAAGAATTTCGCAAGCTGCATAAAAAGCATTTAAGTCTACATGAATTATTACTCTAGCCATCTTTTTCACCTCATATATATGATACCCTTTTCATTAATTTTAAGAAAGAAAAAAGAAGCATATTTTATCCACATATTTTTGGTTTTCATAAGACAAATAAAATACTGACTTTTATAATGTGAAAAAGTTTAGTGGAGGTATGTTTATGAAAAAGAATTTAGAATTAGTAAATAAAGAAACCATCGCTATGGATTTGTTTGAATCTTTCCTAGCAAATAAGAATAACCCTGAATTAAAAAAATACGAATCTATGTGGGCTAATTTACAATTCAATTTATTGAATGAAACAACTTATGATTTGTACAATAAATGCTATAGATTCACTTCTTTAAAAGCTAAAAATTTCTATGAAAATTATTCTAATTATTTAAAAGAAAAAAGCTCTTACAATAATGAAGAAAAGGACACTATTAAATATACATTATATAATATGTCTTCATATTCCTCTGTTTGGAAAGAAAATGATGTCGTTTTATTTTTTACTTATTTAATCAAATCTAAAGTCGATGAATATGGATTAAACGTTAATGTAAAATACAACGGTTTACCTTCTAAATTCAAGAATGAAGATTTCTATTATTCGAAAGATAATAATACTATTTATATTAACTCTGAAAGAATAGCTGCTAGTTTGGAAAAAGATACAACTGTAGTAGGAGTTATATATAAGACTATTAAAACTTTAGAAAATCTTCGTTCTATTAAAATCTTAAAAAATGAGATTACTCCTCAAACTTTACAATATATGCAAGAGCACATTTTCCTTAACACTTTTGGTAAGCTAATAACCAGAAAAGTATTGGAAACTCCTTTGATGGAAATAGACACTTATAAAAGAATGGATCAAACATTAAAAGACCTTTTCATTGGTTCTAATTATGGTTTATCTGCTTCTATGAAAAAAGACTTTGAAATACTAACTGGTTTAGATGATTATAAAAGTTTATTAAACAAAAAACATTATGCTAGCGAAAATGAAGAATATGCTGAGAAATTCATTAGCACTATGGCTGGCAAAGCAATAAGAGGAAGACCTAACTCTTGTCCTTCTATGATTAAAAACTATGTATTTTTAAACGCTCAATTGAAAACCATCATCCAATTAGAGGATCAATTAGAAATTTTTAAAGAAAATTATATTCCTAAAAGCATTAGCCCTTATTTTGGTCCATTTAAAAAAGCTTATTATGATAGAATTGCTATTAATGATTGCTTATTTAAAAATAACAATGTTTTGAGAATTCAAACGTTATTTAGAAATTTAAAAAACGCTACTGAAGAAAATTATCAAGAAATCCTAGAACAACTTCATCAAGCACAAATCCATACAAGAGACGATTATGATTTAGCCATCATTCTTTTAAGAGATAGATTGCATGAATTAAATACTTATTGTGCTTCCAATTCTACTAATGCTTATAGATATAAAAAGGAATTAGATGCTACTATTGATTTATTAAATGTCGCTACTGAATGTACTGTTATTAAAAGTAATGTTGAAGATTTAAAATATAGTTTAAAAGCTAATAAATTCAACGCTTATAATGATAAAAATATTCGTTATTATCAATCATTAACAGGCTTAGGATTTGGATCCGCTCAAGAAAAGATTCAAAAATCATTAAACAGTAATTCTGAATGTATTTTACATAATCTGACACCTGAATTAGCCACAATTATTACTAATAAATTAGCAGGTAAACTAAGTACTAATCAAATTGAAATTATCCCACCAATAAAAAAAGGAGAAACTATAACCAAATAGTTTCTCTTTTTTAATAATATATAGTTCCTTCTTCATCAATCAAGTCCTTACTAACTTGAATGATATTTGCTAATATTACAAGTCCACAACCAATCCATTGAATTTTTTGCACTTCTTTATTAGCTAACATAGCTAAGGTAACGGTAGTAAGAACAGGGCATAACATTAAAACAATACCTGCTCTATTACATCCTATAATTTCCACCCCTCGATAGAAAGTAAAGATAAATCCCACATCGACTATTAGAGCTAAAAGTAAAATCATAAAGAACATATTAGCTTCCACTGTTTTAACCATATCTAAATAATTTCCTTTTATCATAACAATCAAATAGAATAATGTTAAGAATATACCTACAACTAAGAAAGTGTCTTTTATATTGAGATTTTCTTCTTGCTTTCGATAGTAAATCAAATATCCTGCCCAAGTAATGGCGCCTAGGAAAACATACACTAATTTATGATCATAAGCAGCTGGTAATTCAAAATCATTAACGGTGATTAGATAAACTCCCATGATTGCAAAGATAACAACCATTGATCCTACTAGGTTAAACATACTGTTTCTTTCTTGGGTAAACAGCATACTTGCCATCATAATAATAAAAATAGGTAACATTCCTTCACTCATAAATCTAGTCATTCTATTCATTTCTCCCATACCTAAACAGAAAAAGATGGTCGAGATTGACAGAATAACTCCTAAGATGATGGATTCTTTTATTAACGTAAGTTTATGTACTTCTTTATCTTCTTTTTTGGTGGTAAATCTTATAACAAAAAGAGCAGTGGTTGCTACTACAATTCTTAAAAATGCTATAAGTATCAAAGGCAGTTTTTCTAGTAAAAAATTCATAAGATTTGGTTGATATGACAAGAGCAATACTGCTATACCAACAAGAATATATCCTTTTTTAAACTCCATCCTACCACCTTGCTTTTTTTCATTATACTTTTTTTGTCGTATTTTGTCCACATTTGCAGGTCTTTTAATAGAATTATATGTGTATAAATGGTACATTTTAAACACTTGAGGTGAAAGATATGTCTGGAATTAATCATGATGAATTATTGAATAAATCAACAGCTCAAATTGAGGATCTTCTTACAAGAGCAAACAAACAAAAAAAGGTTCTTGAAAAAAACAAAAACCTAACAGGTGAAGATAAAGTAAATTATGATTTACTTATCAAATATATTCAATCATTAAATATTATCTTGGTTCATAAACAGCAAAAAATGAATCTTTCTTTAGAACCTCTCTCTAATGAAGTCAGTTTAGCAATAGATGTTATAATCAATAGTCCTTACAATAAATCTAGATAATATTGTCTGCAACACACAAAGCACTTGCCCAAGCAAAAGACAAATTAAAACCACCACATTCACCATCTATATCTAGCACCTCTCCTGCTACATAGATGGAAGGATGTGTTTTTATTTGTAGTTTTTCATTCAATTGATTTACATCAATTCCTCCACACATAATTTGGGCATTATTATAATCATTTAAAGATTTAACTTTAAAAGTAAAATGTTTCAATTTACAGATAAGTTCTTTTCTTGCTTTTTCACTTAAATCCTTAATTTCAACATTATCAAGTTTCATTTCTTTGGCCAATACACTTGCTAATTGTCGAGGAAATAAACTTAATAATGCTTCTTTAACTAAAATGTTCTTTTCTAAAAGTTGCATCCAACTCAATAAATTTTCCTCGCTTTTGCCATTAACTAAATCGAGTTCAATAACACTTTTTTCCTTAACAAAGCGAGAACATGAAAAAATCACAATACCAGACAAAGAATCATCTTTAAATAAAACTTCTCCTTCATTTTGGTATACTACTTTATTATCATTTAAAACTTTTGCATTTACCTTTATTCTTACCCCTGAAATAGGTTTTAAGAATTTTTCTTGTACTTTAACTGAAACTAAGCCTGGATGATCAGGAATCATTTGAAGTCCTAAATTATATAAAAACCCATTATCGTATTCTTTGACTCTTGCTTTACCTCCAATAGAGATAACTATTTTATCTAATTGATATTGATTATTTAGCAAATAAAATCCATTTTTTTCTTCAATAGAAGTTATCTTTGTGTTGGTATAAATATTTACACCTAAAACATCTAAATGGTGTTTTAAAATTTCTAAAAAAGAGGCAGCACTTTCACTATAAGGATAATATCTACCTTCATCATCACTTTTGCTAACAATTCCAAGCGAAGTTAAAGATGAAAGTATTTGTAATAGTCCATATTTCTCAAAAAGAGGTTTCACAAAAGAAGGATTATTATAATAATTTTCTTTTAAATGAAGATTGGTAAAATTACATTTCCCATTTCCAGTTTGTAATATTTTTTTTCCAACTTTTTCTTCTTGTTCAAACAAATCAACAATTAATTTATCACCATATTTTTTCTTTAACTCAATGGCACATAAAATACCACTTGCTCCTGCTCCAATTATACCAACTCTCATAATTACACCTCAAAAAGATTATATCATAAAAAAAGCAGGAATTAACTATTTTTCCTGCTATCATATTTCTTTCTTTGTTCTGTATTTAAAATTTTCTTTCTAAGTCTAATATTCTTAGGAGTTATTTCTACCAATTCATCTTCATTTATGTAATCCAAACATGTTTCTAAACTCATTAATCTAAATTTCTTTAAAACAACAGTCGTGTCTTTATTAGAACTTCTTTGGTTAGATAAAGCTTTAGCTTTAGAAACATTAACAGCTAAATCTTCTTCTCTATTACATTCTCCAACAATTTGGCCTTCATATACATCTACACCAGGTCCGATGAAAAGAGTTCCTCTATCTTCAATTTGACCAATACCATAAGCAGTAGACTTACCATTTTCAGTAGCTACTAAGACTCCTAATTTTCTTTCCCCAACCCCTGCATTACCTTCCATAGGTCTAAAGTCAGTAAAATAATGTGATAACATTCCATATCCCTTAGTAGAAGTCATAAATTCAGTATTAAAACCAATTAATCCGCGTGATGGCATAGTATAAATTAATCTAGTCATATTTTGATGTTGATTCATGGACTCTAGACTTCCTTTTCTAGAACCAATAAGTTCCATTACAGGACCTACAGTATCTTCTGGAATATCAACTTGAACATATTCATATGGTTCACACAAAGTTCCATCAATTTCTTTTGTAATAACTTGAGGTCTAGAAACTTGAAATTCAAATCCTTCCCTTCTCATATTTTCAATTAAAATTGATAAATGTAATTCTCCCCTTGCTTTGATAGACCAAGCTTCAGAAGAAGTGTCATCTTTTTCTACTTTTAAACTTACGTCTTTTTGCATCTCTTTGAAAAGTCTCGCTTCGAGTTTACTTGCAGTAACTGCTTTTCCATCTAATCCTGCAAAAGGAGATGTGTTGGTACTAAAAGTCATTTGAACAGTAGGTTCATCAATTTTAAATACTGGTAATGCTTTTTCAAATCCTACCTCACAAATAGTATCTCCTACTCCAATATCTTCAAGGCCAGCAACTGCAACAATATCACCTGCTTCTGCACTTTCAATCTCAATTCTTCTTAACCCTAAAAATCCATACAATTTTTGAATTCTAAATTTAGTATTAGTGCCATCAGTTCTTAAGCAACTTACAAAATCATTAACGTGTATTGTTCCTTCAGAAACTCTTCCTATTCCAATTCTTCCAAAATAATCATTATAATCTAACAATGCTGGTTGAAATTGTAAATGATTAGAGGCGTCTCCTTTTGGATCTGGTATTTCTTTCAAAATCATATCCAAAATATGATTCATTGTATTTTCTTGTTCTTGTGGTTCTGGACTTAAACTAGAAGTTCCTGCAAGACCAGAAGCATACACTACTTCAAAATCTAATTGATCATCTTCTGCGCCAAGTTCCATAAATAATTCTAATACTTCATCTATTACTTCTTTAGGTCTAGCAGCATCTCTATCGATTTTATTAATAACAACAATTGGTTTTACTTTAGCTTCAAGTGCTTTTTTTAAAACAAATCTAGTTTGAGGCATTGGTCCCTCAAAAGAATCAACAATAAGTAGAACACCATCTACCATATTCATAATTCTTTCAACTTCTCCTCCAAAATCAGCATGTCCTGGAGTATCCATAATGTTAATTTTATAATCTTTATAATGAATTGCAGTTGTCTTAGCTAAAATAGTAATACCTCTTTCTTTTTCTAAATCATTACTATCCATCGCTCTTTCTGCTATTTTTTCTCTTTCATTTAAAGTATCAGATTGCTTTAGTAATTGATCTACTAAAGTAGTTTTACCATGGTCAACGTGTGCTATAATTGCAACATTTTTAATTTTCATATTAATCACCCTTTAACGACTTGTAATTATACCATTTTTTTACACACATACAATATAATTATTTTTCTTTGCACAAAAAAAGGAATACTAGTGTATTCCTTATTCTTCATCTTCTTCATCAAAATCATAGTCTTCTTCATCTCCACCACGCATACTATCGATAGTATCTCTGATATCGTTGACTTTATCCATGGTGTCTTTAACGTCTTGCATTTTAGACGCTGCGTCAGCAGTATTAGCTGCACCTGTTCCAGCAGTAGTTCCGGTGGCTGTGGCTCCTGTTCCAACTGTGGCTCCTGTGCCAACTGTGGCTGTGGCACCTGTTCCAACTGTGGCACCCGTTCCAACTGTGGCTGCTCCTGTGGCTGCTGCTCCTGTTCCTGCGGCTGCTCCTGTGGCTGCTGCTCCTGTTCCTGCGGCTGCTGCTGTGGCTGCGGCTCCTGTTCCTGCGGCTGCGGCTCCTGTGGCTGCGGCTGCTCCTCCTGCGGCTCCCGCTGCAGCACCTGCGGCTGCTCCTCCTGTATAAACAGTTGCAACGCCAAGTCCAGCGATACAAACAACGCATAAATAGATGATTGCACATATTATAATTATGGTTATGATTATAATGATTATAATAATTGCAAGAGCTATTATTTTAGCTAAATCATCTTCTGCTTCTTTAGCCTCATCATATTCAACAACACGTAAAGATGGACTGTTTAATACTTGTTGAGAAGATAAATTTCCATCCGCATCTTTTTCAACAGTGAAAGTTTCCGTTGTAACATTGCCATATTCATCTTCAATCACTAAGGTGTATGTTCCTTCTTCTGTAAAAACTAAACCATTTTTAATATCTGTACCTGCTGTTATATTTTCTCTATGCATTAAAAGATTGCTATTATCATCAAGAACTTTATCACCTGCATATAAAGAAAGTGATTTTAAATTTCCTTGAATATCTTCCGGGTGAAATTGAAGTGTAAATTCATCTGGTGTTCCACTTCCAGATATTCCATAATGCATATCTGGAGCCACTTCATCAAAGAAAACAATAAGTTTTTCATTATCTTTGGCTACCAATGATGATATTTCACTTTCAGGAATTGATTCAAAAACTACTCCTTCTTGGTTTGTTGCAGTAACCCTAACAAACAATCTATCTAAATAAATGGACTCGCCTTTTTCCTTTCGTTGCTGCAATTGTGAAACAGCATCTATAGGTATTGCTCCATTACATAGTATTTTATTCCCCTCTACCATACATTCTAAGTCAGATTCAGTTAATACTATAGGAGTAACATTAATTGTTCCTTCTGTATTAATAGGGTAAAGATACATAGAATAAGCTGTTGCTTCTATAATGTTAGTGGAATTAATGTTTTCAATAGTAATTGGAATTACTGCTCTATTTTCATTCATATTAGACCATTTTCCTGAATCGTCTCTAATAATATCTCCTACTGTTATCTCATAAGCATCAACATTTCTGTATACTGTACCTATTCTAATTACTCTGTAATTTGTTGTTGCTTCTTTGTCTTCTCTGCCCAGTATACTGTTTGTATATTTTACAAAATCACTTGTATCAACCCTTACAGTAAATGCATCTGCATCTGAGAATAAATCTATTCTATATATTTCTAAGATATCATTTTCTTCAAAAACTTCTTCTAATAAAATAGCACCAGAACTTAAATATTCCAAATACATATTATCTGTATCACACGAATCTCTAGAATCTTCCGCTGCACATAAAGTGTACAAATATGGATATTTTCCATAAGGTGCAACTTCTACATATTGTTCTAACATACTAGAGTCAGCAGGAATTTTTGAACCTTTTTCATATTCATTTTCACCAATTGAAAAACTATAATTTGATTCTTCTTGAAAAACTATTTTTCTACTTAATGCAAATTCAAGTCCATTAACTGTTTTTACATATGCTCCTATATAACAATTTTCCACCAAATCCAATATTTCATCGTAATAGTTAATAATATCTGTTGATCCAGCAAAAAGTTCCCAAAGTTTTATTAATGTAACATTGTATACTATCTTTTTATTTTCAGTATCAGCCGTAGAAACTTCTTCATATGCATAAAATAAATTTTTGGACAATTCAATATAATCTTCAGAAGTTTTTATTGTAGACAGTTCTGCAGGTATATAATCAGAATCCGTCATAAAGAAGTAGGTTTCACTTTCATTTATACTTACATTAGAAACATCAACAGTTGCTTCAAATGAAACAGTGTAGTAATTACCTTTTAATCCTTCATTTGAAATAACAATATTTTCTATTATATTTTCACCTTTTGTGATTTCAATATCATATATTTGAGTTACTACTGTTCCTAATGAATCAGTAACTTCTACTTTTATTTTGTATACTCCGCTGCCTAGAGTCCAGTTCTTATCATGTTCATCACCTTTTAACCATGTTAAGATATTTTCTTTGACATTTTCTCCATCCATTAAATCAACAGTTAATTTTTCTAATTCTGTTTGATCATTATTCATTTCAGCATAGAAGGACATAGAACTCATATATTCATATTTGTTAATCTCACTAGTTGATAATGTTTGTCCAAGCGAATCTTTAACATTTAAAGTAGTCTCCTTGGCATTAGCAAGAACAATTTTACATTCACTAATATTACCAGCGTAGTCTTTTGCTTGATAAATAAGAATTATTTTTTCTGAATCGTATGATTCTATTGTAATTTTTTGACTTTCTACACCCGACAAATCATCCTTTGCATTTGTTACAACTTTCAATAGCTTTTCTGCTGTTTCTTCTGCACCCAAAGAATCTATTAACTGTGATAATATTGCAAGATTTTCTTTGCTAACCAGTATTGTTTTTGATTGATTTTTAATGCTTGAGCAATCCAAAGGAAATGGGGGATTAGTTGGGACATCACTTAACGAAGTCCCAGGTCCTACACTTCCCAGTATTGGGCCTTCTTTATCTATTATAAAATAATATTCTAAAGTATTTTTAACAGCATCTTTAAGTATTAATTTATACTTCCCAGAGTTCAAAAAGGCCTTGTTACTAAATGATTTACCATAATACACCCACTCATTTTTTGTGTTCTCCAGCTTATATACCTCAATCTTCCATGATTTATTAAAACTAGAGTCCCTTATTTTGAATGATGCATCGCTAGAAGTGTTAATGATAGTATATTCAATTTCATCAATTGTTTTCTTAATTGATTCAGCTTCAGTTGAAATTGTTGGATTTTCAAAATCCAAATATACATCAGTTGTAGCGTTAAAAAGAGTAAAAGGATAACTTATAGTTGCAATTCTTGAAGTTTTTGTATCTATTACATGAAGACCAACACCATTCTTAGCTACTCCATAAACAGTATAGAATACTGATCCAGAATAGGTAATCCCAGATATCGAAAATTTTGCTTTTGGTGGAATATTAGTACCAGTAAACGAAGTTTTTATTTTTTCATAAAAATCCAAATTAAATATTTTGTCTTTTAATTGAGACGAATTAACAAATAATACACTTTCATTAATTAAATCCTCATATCCATCCAAAGTGCTAGAAATTTTCACTTTTTTGTTTACATGATAAGAAATTCCCCCAGTTCCCTTAAATTCATTAGTCTTTTGATTTTCATTAATGGAAACAGTAGCTGACTTTGTACAATTAAAAAACTCTACCTCACGTCCTTGATAAGGACATTTAGATGAAACTTTTGAATTTTTGATATAGAAGGATTCTAGTGGAATCCTTAAAGGTAAAGTAAAATTATCAGGATCAAAATTGATTTGGTATCCTAAATATTTCAATGCATATCCATATCCATATTGTTTAAGAGCGTGCTCAGTTTCATCAATATCATACAAATAGTAATTATCACCAGGGATTTGAACCTTTTCTTCAAGGAATTTGCTACTTTTAAAGTTTGTAGATATAAGAAAACTATAAGTATATGTGTCGTGAATTAAATAGACACCTTGTTGGTCAATACGACCATCATTATCGAAGTCTACATTTGTTGGAAAATAATCAATGTAAAATCTATCAAAGCTCAATTCAACTATTAATTCATGCATTGGAGCTTTTGTTGTTCTTCCTGCCAAATTATAAACTTCTCTATCTAAACCACTAATAATTGGTTGTACATACAGAGCTTTATCTTCAACTTTATTTTTATTGATATCAAAATATAGTCCACTATTATATCTTGAAACACTATTTATATTACTCTCTTTTTTTATCAACAAATTATTATCCTCATCATAATAATTAAAACCTGAAATTTTTACATTATCAGCAATATGCTTCACATCAACGTTTTCCAATAATTGTTTTTTCATTTCGTCAGTGGTAGGAGTATAATAACTACAAAAAATCCATAAAAAACAATCTTTTTCTTGCATATAATCCATGTAATAATAGCCATCTTCTACTCTTATTCCTTTATCAGCATCTACTTTTTGGTCAAATCTAATTGCGCAAAAAAAAGATAGTATGAATGTAAAAATGAATAATAAAGTCAACTTAGTACCTTTTTTCATTATCATCACCACTCTCTATACACTAATTCTAACATAAAAAAAAGATAATATAAATATATTATCTCTTTTTGGTGTAAACTTTCTTACCTTCTTTCAGTTCTGTTTGAAAACTTACATAGTTTTCATAACTTTCTTTATTTAAACTGCCTTCTTCTACAAGTTGTTTTATGCAACAATCTTTTTCATTTATATGAAGACACCCTCTAAACTTGCATTTATCAAAATGTGCATTATATCCAGGAAAAATAGCTGCTAATCTAATGGCGTTCATCTTTAATTCTAAAGATGAAAACCCTGGAGTATCCGCAACCCAACCACCTTTATGAAAATAAAAAGTAGTATCTCTAGTTGTATGTTTTCCTCTCCCTAAAGCTTTTGAATAATCTCCTTCTTTTAGTTCCAAATCAGGAAATAAAGCATTTAATAAAGTAGACTTTCCTGCTCCACTTTGACCTGTTAAAACACTTCGTTTTGAAGTAATTACTTCATCAATTTCTTTGAGTCCTCTTTTATCTTTTGCAGAATAAACAATAACCTTATATCCTAACTGTGAATACTCATTTTTTATTGTTTCTATCTCTTTGTTTTTGTCTGTTTTATCAAGTTTAGACAAACAAATAATAGGAGTAATATTTGAGTCCTCGATTACTGTTAAGAATCGATCAAGTAATCCTCTTGAAAATTCTGGTTCCACTAAGGAAGTAATGATTAAAGCTTGGTCTATGTTAGCAATTGTAGGCCTAAAAAGAAAATTTCTACGTTTCTCAATTTTAGTAATAAAACCCTCATTTTCATTTAAAATATCGAATTCAACATCATCCCCTACAACAGGGAAAATATTTTCCTTACGAAATTTACCTCTCGCTTTACAAATATAGATTTTATTATCACTATAAACAGAATAATTACCTGCAATAGATTTTATGATAAATCCCTTTGCCATAATTATTTCTCCTTCTTCTTGAAGATAGAAAGAAATTTAGTCCAAATAGATTTTCCACCTTCTCTTACATCTATTCTCATCAATTTTTGAATATCGTTTTTCATTAATTTAGCTGATTGATATCTTTCTAATGGATGTTTAGCACATGCTTTATTAACAACTCTTTCATATCCTTCAGGTATTTTTTTATCAATTTGGGTAATTGATGGTAAAGGTACTCTTATATGTTTTTGGGCAATTTTTACTGCATCTGAGTCTTCATATGGTACTTTTCCTGTTAGCAATTCAAAAAAAGTAATCCCCGCAGAATAGACATCAGATAAAGCGTTTGCCTTACTGCCTTTAGCAACTTCAGGTGCCATGTAGTGAACAGAACCCAAAACCATATCTTGTTGAGTAATTGATGGCGCTGTAGGAATAGTAGCAATGCCAAAATCACTCAATTTAATTTTTCCATCATGCTGTAATAAAATATTTTGAGGTTTAATATCCCTATGAATAATTCCATTATTATGGGCTAAAGATAAAGCATCAGTAAGTTGTAACATAATGTCTGCTGCTTCAGTGGGTGATAACATCCCTCTTGTATTTAAAACATCTTTTAGGGATTTTCCTTTAACATATTCCATTACCATGAAAGGTCGATTATCAAATTCACCACAATCGTATATTCTAACAATATTTGGATGAATTAATGCTGCTGCCGCTTTAAGTTCTCTTTGAAAACGAGCAATGTTTAATGCATCTTTTGCAGTTTCTTCTTTGATAATCTTTATAGCTACAAAACGTGCATTAACCTTATCACTTGCTAAATAAACATTAGCCATTCCACCTTCTCCAATAAGAGAAGTTATTTGATATCTATCCTTTAAAATCTCACCTATCATTATTTACTAACCTCAATAATATTGACTGTGATATTATCTTGTCCACCATTGGCATTAGCAATATCAATTAATTGCTTTACCTTATTTTCTATATTTGCTTTTTTATTAGAAAGAACTTCCTTTATAGTATCAGGGTGAACCATATTATAAAGTCCATCAGAACATAAAAGAAGTGATCCTGCACCTAAAGAATAATCACTTATTTGAATATCAAGTTGAGGACTAGTTCCTAAAGCATTTAATAGCATAGACATCTTAGGGTGATTTCTGGCTTCCTCCTTGGTTAAATATCCTGATCTAATTAAAGCTCCTACTAGAGTTTGATCTTCACTTATTTGAATAAGTTCGTTGTTTTCAAATTTATATAATCTGCTATCTCCAATATTAGCAAAAACCTTATATTTTTTAGTAATGATAGTAAGAACTAATGTTGTTCCCATTCCTTTATAAGAAGAATCTGAATTGGATTTGTTGAATATATCAGCATTAATTCCCTCTACTGTTTTGTAAATCCAATTATATAAATCTTTAATTGAATCAAAAGAAGGAGCTTTTAAAAATTCATTTCCAATCAAATCAATTGCTCTAGATGATGCATAAAAGCCTCCCAAATGGCCTCCCATACCATCACAAATAACAGCCATTAAATCACCATTTTTATTTTGAATGATATTAGTAGAATCCTCATTTGTTTGACGATAATTTCCTATATTCGTATCAAATGCATATTTCATTAAATTACGCCTTCTTTCTTAGCCCTTAATTGACCACATGCTGCATCAATGTCATGTCCAAATTCCTTACGAATTGTAACATTCATACCTAACTTTTTAAGTTTATCATAAAAACTTCTAATTGTCTCGTTAGAAGATCTTTTGTAACCATTTTCATCTACCTCGTTGTAAGGTATTAAGTTAACCAATCCATCAATTCCATCAAGTAAATTTTTTAATTCAACCGCATTTTCTAAAGAATCGTTTACATCCTTCAAAAGAATATATTCAAATGTTACTCTCCTGTTAGTTAAAGCTTGGTATTCCTTAATTGCTGGAATTAATTTTTCTAATGGAAAAGCTTTATTGATTTTCATTATTTTATTTCTAATTTCGTTATTAGGAGCATGCAAAGAAATAGCTAAATTTATTTGCAATCCTTCTTGTCCATATCTAATAATTTTATCTGCTAAACCACTCGTTGAAATAGTAATATGTCTAGCTCCTATTTGAAGCCCCCAAACACAATTCATAATACGAACAAACCTCATAACATTTTCGTAATTATCAAAAGGTTCGCCAGTACCCATAACAACAATATGAGAAATTTTTTGCCCAGGTTCATTTTCATCTAAGTATTTTTGCATAGCCATTACTTGACCTACGATTTCATGTGTTTCCAAATTTCTTTGTTTTTTTAATAATCCACTTGCACAGAAACTACATCCCATATTACATCCAACTTGAGAAGAAACACAAATAGCATTTCCGTAGTCATATCTCATTAAAACTGTTTCAACAGCTACTTTATTGTCGCATTCAACTAACATTTTGATAGTTCCATCATAACTAATTTGCTTTGTTATTATAGAAGGCAATTGCACAGAAAAATCTTGTTTCATTTGTTCTCTAAATTTAATAGAAATATCACTCATAGAATCAATATCATACACCCTATGTTGATACAACCATCCATATATTTGTTTAGCACGATATGCTTTTTGTCCAATAGAAACCATTTTTTGTTCTAAGTCTTCAAATTGTATTCCATATAGATTTTCCATATAATAATCACCTTTGATATTGTACCATTATTTATCAGTAATTTCCATTTTAATATTCAAATATTAAAAAAAGAGTTGTTAAACAACTCTCTATTTATGACTCTCACATTTGCAATCATGTTCACAAGTGCATTCTTTTCCTTCTTGACATCCGCAATCACAATCAGGTCCACACTCGCAACCACATTCGCATTTTTCTTCATGGCAATGACAATTAGATCCACATTTGCAATCATGTTCACAAATGCATTCTTTTCCTTCTTGACATCCACAATCACAATCAGGTCCACACTCGCAACCACATTCACATTTTTCTTCATGGCAATGGCAATTAGATCCACATTTGCAATCATGTTCACAAGTGCATTCTTTTCCTTCTTGACATCCACAATCACAATCAGGTCCACACTCGCAGCCACATTCGCATTTTTCTTCATGGCAATGACAATTAGATTCACAGCCACATTTATCAAAATGCTTTACTTCTGCTGATTCAAAAACAAAACTATCTGATTTGTCTAAAACATTGAATTTTATCCATGTTTTTGTTTCAAAATAACTGCAGAAACTATTTAGTATTTTTGCGATTTCTTCTTTTTTATTATTGTGTTCTTTTTCAATAGTTACTTCAATTACAATGCCTCCATAACCTTTTAAATCACCATCAACAAAGTAATCACTTACAACGACTTCAAATAAAATATCATCTTCGTTAATTTTTAATAAATCATTTAGTTGCACCTTTGCATAGTAAGATAAATATGATGCTACGTCAGTTCTCTCTCCTAGAATTTTTATTAATATCATAATTTCCTCCTAATCTTGATATGGGTCTATTATAACACTTAAACTAACTTTTGTGTTATTATTTATACTTTCAATCAACTCTTTTATTAATTTTAAGGTTTTTTTTGAATCTTTATACTTAAGAGTTAATTTAACTTTATACAAATTATTTTCTTTCGCAATGTAAGGTGAAACTGGGCCAAAAATAAAGATATCCTTATCACGTTGTTCTATATATTTCTTCATATTATCTGCTAATAAATATGTTTCATCATAATTACGACCTTTAAACATTAAAGTAGCAAAAATACTAAAAGGTGGATAATTTCTTTCCTTTCGGTAAATTACTTCTGATCTGAAGAAATCATTATAATCTTGTTTACTTGCTTCTCTAATCACATAGTTTTCAGGGGTATAGGTTTGGATAAGAGCTTCTCCTTTTTTATTCTCTCTGCCACTTCTACCTATCACTTGAGTCAATAACTGATAAGTTCTTTCTCCTGCCCTAAAATCGTTCAAATATAATCCTATATCAGCATTGATAACTCCTACCAATGTTACAAGAGGAAAATCTAATCCTTTTGCAATCATTTGAGTCCCAATTAAGATATCATATTTATGGTTATCAAAATCTTCTAATATTTTTTCTAGACTATATTTTTTTGAAGTAGAATCATAATCCATTCTTATTGTTCTCGCTTCTTTAAATTTTTTCTTTATTTCTTCTTCAATCTTTTGTGTCCCTAAGCCAATATATCTAATTGAATTTGAGCAACATGATGGACAAATAGATGGATAATTTTGTGAATAACCACAATAATGGCATTTTAACGTTTCATCTTTTTTGTGATATGTTAAGCTTACATCACAAGACGGACATTTGAATACATAATGGCATTTACGACATGAAACATAAGAGGCATATCCTCTTTTATTTAGTAATAGAATTACTTGTTCATTTTTATTTAATCTATCCTCAATTTTTTCTAATAGTGACTCTGAAAAAATTGAATAATTACCTTTCTTTAATTCTAGATTCATATCTACAATTTGAGTTGTAGGTAAATTTTGATTGTTTATTCTGTTAGGTAAAATAACCTGAGTATATTGTCCTGTTAAAGCTCTTACCTTTGACTCTAAACTTGGAGTTGCACTTCCTAAAACAACTTTAGCATTATGAACATTAGATCTGAAAACTGCAATATCTTTAGCATGATAAGAAGGTGAATTATCTTGCTTATATGATTCTGAGTGCTCTTCGTCTAAAATGATAATTCCTATATTCTCTAAAGGAACAAAAATAGCGCTTCTAGTTCCAATAACTATTCTAACTTCTTTATTAATAATTTTACGATATTCATCATATTTTTCACTTGCATTTAACCCCGAGTGGAAAATAGCGATATTTTCATCAAATCTCTCACTTATTCTTTTTATGATTAATGGAGTTAAAGCTATTTCAGGAACCAAAACTAAAGCATTTTTTCCTTGCTCTATAACTTCCTTAATAAGATGTAAATAAATTTCTGTTTTACCTGAACCTGTTACGCCTTCTAAAAGAACTACATTGTTATCACTATTTCTTATTTGATTTAAGGCATCTATTTGACCATTAGTCAATTTTTTCCATTTACTTTTTCCAAAATCTTTAATCAAAGTTCGATATTCTTCTCTTTCAACTTCTTCCAAAACTCCCTTATTTACAAGAGTTTTAATTCTAGAAGCAGAAAATTCTAAATCATCTTTACAAACTTCTCCTTTTTGTAAAATATAATCAACAATTTCTCTTTGTCCTTCATTTAATTTATAGTCAGTAGATAAAACCTTATAATATTTTTTTATTAATTTACTTGCTTTTATTTTACTAGATGATGGTTTCAAAGAAGGTGGCAAAACTGTTTGATAGCATTTGATTAATGAAGACATTGTTTCCTCTTGTAAATAGTGGACAATCTCCTCTATCTCATCATTAATCAGAGGTTTATCGTCTAAAACTTTTTCAATATATTTCAATTCATATCCAAATTCATCATTCAATTCTTCTTCGCTTTTGTGTGTTTCATAGACATCAACCACATAGCCTACTATCTTTGCATGGTTAAAATTAATGAATACCCTAACCCCTTTAGTAATATTTATGTTTTCAGGTACTAAATAATCAAAAGGTCTATTCACTTTTAAAGAGCCATATTCAATATAAACTTTAGCAACTTTCATTTTAACCACCTGATTTATTTTAACACAATTAAAAAGGATTGACCATCAATCCTCTTTAGAATCTATTTTTTCGATAACCCTTGGATAATAGTTATAAGCAAATCCATTTAATTTTGCCCAATTATCAATATCTTCTTTGGTAACTTTGATTATATCTGAAATATTGATATTACGCTTCTTTATATCTTCTTCATCCATGACAATAACAGGATTAATTAAAGATTCTTTCAATAAGTTATAAGCTAGAACTACTCCATGTCCATCTAGTATAAATAAAGAATCATGGAAGCGTAATGCTTCAACAATTCTTACTTTCTTTTCACTTATCGCTTCAAAAGTATTTTTAACTTTATCCATATTAATTTCATTTAAAGGTTTAGTAGGAAATAAACTAGAAGGAGAAATCCAAAAACGAGGGTATTTCTCACCATTTTTTTTCTTATTATAACAATCCATTATAATAGATACCGCTGCATCAGTAGTAATTGAAGTTGTATCTATTACTAAATCATATTGAGATAAATCTTCACAGTTAACCCCATAGATTTTTTTATAATTTCTATTTTCTGCAATTCTTCTCTCTACCAATAAATCTCTAGCTTCCTCTAAAGAAGAATAAGATTCATCACTATCTTTTCTCACTAAATATGTTCTTAAAGCTGCTTCATAAGGTGAAACAAGTACAAATATTTTGAAAGTATCTGGGATGAAATGCCATGCTAACCTAGAGTCAAAAATTAAATCTTTATCAGGATTCTCTTTTGCGATTCTAACAGTGTAATCATCAACTATTTTATCATATTTTTTTCCCTCATCATTTTCTAAACGATATTTAGTAAATTCTAAAATAGTCATGTTTTTTTCTTTAGCTAATTCTCTTAAAATTCCACCAGCGTAGATTCTTTCAAACCCATACTGCTCTTGCAATTTCTTACATATAGTGGTCTTTCCACTACCTAAATAACCCGTTATTGAAAAATGCATTTTTATCACCAACTTTGATTTATTATACTTTTATAAACTCCACTTTTCAACTTTTCTGTTTAAGATTATAATAATGTATAAGGTGATTGTATGGCTATTGATGGTTTATTCATTTTAAATATTGCAAAAAAACTACAAAAAAATATCAAAGATGCGCGTATTAATAAGGTTTTTATGTTATCTAACAATGAATATATTTTTGATTTGTATAAACCAAATTTAAAAGAAAACCTTTTTATTTCCGTAAATCAAAATTATTCTTATCTTAGTTTAACAAGTAAGAAATATTCTTATTCAAACGATATATTCCATTTTCATTCTATTTTAAAAAAACATATTGAGAATTTTTATATTGAGAATGTTGAACAGATTAACTTTGACCGTATTATTAGATTAACTCTTAGAGGTAAAAATGATATTGGTATTGAGGTTAAAAAACATTTTTATATTGAACTAATGGGTAGATACAACAATCTTATTTTAACAAAAGAAGATGACATAATCATTGATTCTTTACATCGTTTACCTTTCATTGAAGAAGGAAAAAGAATTATCTTACCCGGATATTCCTATTCAACTCCTTTTATGGAAAAGAAAAAAAATCCTTTAAAAGAAAAATTTTACGACGAAAATCTTTCTTTATCTAAACAATTCTATGGAATTTCTTCTTTCTTAGAAAAAATATTATTGAATGAAATAGAAAAGAAATCTTTCAATATAATAATTGATGAAATTATTAACTCTGAAACTTTATATTATAATGAAAAAGAGTTTCATCTTTTACCTTTCCCTTCTTATGAAAAAAAAGAAAAATTATTTGAAGGTTTAAACAATTATTTTTCTACCAAAGCAGATCAAGACAGGATTAATAGAAAATCTAGTGATATCAAAAGATTAATTTCAAATTATAAAAAGAAATTAAATGAAAAATTAGAAAAATTAAATAATGAAATTACAGATAGTGATAATGCTCATATTTATAAAGAATATGGTGAAATATTATTTACTTATGCTTCTAGTTATCAAAGAGGAATGAATAAGATTTTCATTGACGAAATAGGTATAGAAATACCTTTAGACAGTACAAAAAATTTAACGATGAACGCTAATAACTATTTCAAATTATATAAGAAGAAAACGAACTCCAAAAAGCACTTGGAAGAACAAATTAAAATTGTGAAAGAAGAACTAGAATATTTCTTGGATTTAGAAGTCCAATTAAAAACCACTGATTTAAATGTAATTGATGAGATTATCATGGAACTTAAGGAACAAAACTATTTGAAGCAAGTTGCAAATAACAAGAAGAAAGCCAAGAAAATTTCTTTGTTAGAATTTGAAGGATTCAACAGTAAGATTTATGTTGGAAGAAATAATCTTCAAAATGAATATCTAACCTTCAAACTAGCAAAACCTAATGACCTGTTTTTACATGTTAAAGATTACCGAGGCGCCCATGTAGTCATTAGTAATTATCAAAATGATGAAGAAACATTAAGGCAAGCAGCAGAATTAGCTGCTAAGTATTCATCCGCAGGATTATCTTCTTCTGTACCAATAGATTACACGAAGGTAAAATACGTCAAAAAACTTCCTGCTTCTAAACCTGGGAAAGTTATTCTTTCTAATTACAAAACTATTTATATAGATCCAAAAAACAGTTAAGATTATTTCTTAACTGTTTTGTTTTGTTTTTTATTTTTTTCAATGATTGAATTTTCTAATTTTTGTTTGCGTTTGTTTTCTTTGTTTTCCTCATCTAATTTCAAATACTTTTCATGGACACTGACTTTTTTTGTTTCTTCTTTTTTAGGAGAAACTACTTTTTTGTCATGGTGAATTTTAAAATTAGTTTGCTTAATAATTAAAACTGCACAAGCCATCATTAGAGAAACAAGTAGAATTGATAGGATAATAATTCCTGTATAATCCATATATTTATCAGAGAAAATAGCGAATGTTACCGATGATGATGCTTCAAATGTTAAATATCCATCTTTGTATTTGCAATCTTTCACAACATTTTCTGAACCTAAAACTAAGACTTTATATTTACTTGCTTGCTTTAGTTTTTTACTAAGTTTTACTTTAACAGTTACATTTTCATAATTAACTGTCTTTTCATCTTCCACAATTTTTATTTGATATATTTTTCTAGCAAAATAGTCCTTTCCAAAAGTATTATCTATTTCATAAGAATCTATCTTGTTACTTAAATTTGAAAAATAAACTCTGTAATTTGATTGAAATCCATCCTCATATTTGTAAGTAATTATTTCATTACCAGATTTTAATGTTTCTGATTTTATATGATAATTTAATTCTTCTGTTTCTGAGATAGCATAGTTATCTTTATGTGCTCCTGTTAAACTTGCAGAAGGAATAATAGGATAAATTCCTACGTCCGCTTTAGGAAGAATAATTGTTGTCAGTAAACTAAACGATACGCTATCTCCCTCGATAATTCCTACCAATCTACCACCCGTCAATGATGCTCTTTTTGATCCATCATAAACTTTATGAACTGGGATAACATCTACTAATTGAATATTTTTAGGACTAATATTTACATTAATCACTTCACTAAATGTGTGAGTGAATAAATTGTCAACATCAATTGATGCTTCAAGATAATATGCTCCATTATCTTTTACATCTTTTATTGAAAGAGTATTAGTATTAGAGATATTAGTATGCTCATATGCTGCTGTTTTATCGTTATATTTATACCATTTAAATGTTAAAGGTTCACTAGATTCATGAGAAACTGCAACAGTTACTTGACTTGCTGTACCATCGTATATTTTTTCAATTTTTTCTACTTCACCAACAGCAATTTCCTTAATATCCCATTTAGCATAAATAGTAGTTTCTTCGTTGGTCCAAGCTAAAGATGTAGTTTCATCAACTTCGTGTGTATAGTTTTCATATTGATACCAACTTATAAAGATAAATCCTGGTCTAGTTGGAATAGGTAAAGTTCCTATTTTACTGTTGAAATCTACCATTCTATATGGTTCCTCTAAAGTTCCTCCTTGAGCGTCAAAATTCAATTTAATTTCAATTGGTTCTAGAACTGCTACTAATTTAATTTCTCCATATTTTCCTGCTGGAACTGTTCCTTTGAATTGTTCATTGGTATTCCAATTGCCTGTATTTATCTCTGGTTTCCATCCCTCAAAAGTATATCCATATCGACCAACATCAGGTAAATCAATTTCTGCATCAGCAGTATATTCTATATCATATTCTGTACCTACAATTGATGCAGGTGGAGCAACATTGTATTGGATTGTATACGTTATTGCAGGAGTAATGGCATAAAATACATTGTCATAAGAATTAGACATACTTCCTGTAAAAGTTCTATTTTCTAAATGCCCCCAACTAGAACTACTAAGATTTGGACTTATATTCCATCCAGCAACTTTGTACCCATCTTTAGCTTTGATATCATAAGATTGAATTATACAAGTATCGTCTAAACTATTTACTTCGCATTTATTGCCAGTTGTAGATTCAGGAATTTCCTTTGCTGTGTTAATAATAAAAGTAATTTCAAATTCTCTTTTTATGATGGCAGTTAAACTTTGATTAGAAGAAAGTTGATAAGTAGTATTATGATCAACAACTTTTGATGATGAGTCGTCTTTGTTTTCTCCAAATCCTACTACATCAAAATTTTCTACTGGTGTAATTACAGGAGTAGTTACCTCACAACTTGTAACAATTGTTTCATTATTGTATTTTTCTGGAATTGTACAAGAAACACTATCGCTTGAAATAGTGGCATAACCTGCATTTAAAGTTAAGGTATATTCTATTGCTTCATATCTGTAGATTGCATATAAAACAACATCATTGGCAGGCATCGTTAAAGTAGTCAAAGGAGTTGTCCCATCACTATCCATCGTCCATCCGACAAATGTCCATCCATCTTTACTAGCAACTGCAGACAAATTCACTTCATCGTTTTCATTATATTCTTCCAATGATTCGTTAAGTTGAACTGTCGTTCCTCCATTGCTATCATAATCATAAGTAATATTGTACGCAGAAGTCTTAATTGCTCCTAATATTAAGAACAAAAAAGTCCCCAAGATTGTCCCTAATAATATTGTTCTTTTATTTTTCCCCATCATAAAATCACCACATCTTTGTAATAATGTTATCACATTATTAAAGTTATTTAAAGTTATTTTGCATTTAAAAAGCCACCGTAGTGGCTCTTACTACATATTTACATTTGTTGTTCTGCAGCAGCTTGTCCAGGACATCTTGTTTCTTCAGAAGTTGAATATGTTGGATAGTATCTATTTACGATAACGCCTTGGTTGATTGTATGAGTTCTATAAGGAACAATAATTGGTTGTTCAACTGGGAAGCATCTTGTAACGTAGCAAACTCTTTCTGGACATACGATTGGAGTAAGTCTTGGGCATCTATTCATTTGGCAACAAGAATTATTATTCATATTAAATCCTCCTTTTCAATTTAAATTATGTAGAGAAAAAAATTTTGATTAGTAAATACGCACATTTAGCATATTAATTATTTTTTAAGCGTATCTTTTATTATGAAAAAATCTCTTTTTTTAAGTATAGTAGTCCTATTATTCTTCGTATTGTGCTTTGCTTTTTCTAAAGATTGTATTCTATTATCAAAAAAAATGATGAATACCTTTTTTGAAACAATATTTCCTACTCTATTACCATTTTTCCTATGCACCTACTTACTGCTTGAAACGAATCTATTAGAGTTTTTAACTTATCTACTACAATATATTAGTATGCCTATCTTTAAATTAAATGGATATGGCTGTCTTGTTGTAGTAGTAAGTATATTTACAGGTACCCCTTTTGTAGCAAGTTTAATTTCTTCTTTTCTCATTCAAAACAAAATATCAAAAAAAGAAGCACTAGTTTTGGCTTCTTGTTGTCTTTATCCATCTTGGAGTTTCATATATTTAACAATTGGTTCATTTATAGGTTTTTCTTCTTCAAAAGTTCTTTGTTTATCTATCTATTTTTCTTCTTTTTTATTACTTTTTATTTTATCTAATATCTTATTAAAAAAAGAAAAATTCGTTTCTTTTAAAGAAGTGAAAAACAACATTCGATTTTCTTTACTTAACTTTAATTTCCCTCTTATTTTGAGAAAAACAATTATCAATAGTTGTACAAATTTAATAGTTATCTTAGGAACAATGGTCTATTTTTCATTACCCTTAACTGTTTTTAAAAATAATTTATTTATTCAAGCTTTATTTGAATTTTCCAGTGCCTCTTTTGCTATTATAAATTCAACCATTTCTCATAAAATTTCATACTTAGCATTCACTTTTTCATTTGGGTCATTATCTTTAATAATGCAACATCATAGTATGTTAGAAGATACAGGTATAAAAATAAAACACCTTTTATTGAGTAGACTGTTTATTATTCCCTTTACTTTTCTATTCTTAAAACTGTTAACTTAATAGTTCCATATTTGTATTCTTTATAAAAACTATAATTTTTATTTTCAATAGTATCATTCACATCTGTTTCAATTGCGATAATTGATACTTGATTCAACAGGTCTTTTTCTTGCATATATTTGATGATTTCTTCATGAATTTTTTTAGCATAAGGAGGGTCTAAAAAAACAACATCATACTTTTCCTTAGTTTGTTTTAAAAAATCTAAATAATCTAAATTATAAACTTGATATTCAGTTTCAATATTTTTTAAAGATGCTAGATTATCTTTAATGATTCTGATCGAGTTTTTATTCAAATCATTGAAAACTACTTTTTTTGCTCCCCTAGATATTGCTTCAATGCCTAAAGCTCCACTTCCTGAAAATAAATCCAAGCAGACTGCATCACTTATATAATTCCCTATTATATTAAATAATGATTCTTTTACTTTGTCAGATGTTGGCCTAGTTTTTTCATCAATAGGAGACAACAATTTTTTGCCTCGATACTTTCCACTTACTACTCTCATTCTGTTACTCCTTCTAAAATTGTTTTTGTTATATTTTCTAAAAATTCTCTCATTTTTTTATATGCTTCGTTATACTGTTTTACTAATTGATTAGTATCAACTTTATATTTAATATTTGATAATTCTTTTTGGACCTTTTTAGGATCAGATCCATATTTTTCATATTTTAAAGCATCATTATATTCTGCTTGTTTATTTTGATAATCCATCAACAATATAAAAGTGTCTTTATCTTCAATCATTGCTTGTTCTTTTTGCTTTAAATTTTGATATATTTCTGATTCTTTGATTAGTTTATTAATTTTTAAAGCACTTTCATATTCTTTCATTTCTATTCACCCATAACTTTACTTACTAAATCTAACATCATTGTAGCATCTTCTACCTTATCAATAAATCTTTTTCTTCTTTTTATTTTATATTCATTCATAAATTGATTTATTCTTTCAGGGTGTCTACTCAATATTTGATGCCACATAGGATTCTGTCTTAAAAACAGCCAATAATCATGATTACTATTAAGCAAACTTGTTATGTTACTTCTCATTGATCAAACCTACGATATCTTCTTTTCCTAGTTAAATCTTTTATCTCGTTTGAATCACTTTTTAATGAGGTAAATTCTGCGAAAATATCAGCAACTTTTTTCAAACTATCTAATCCCTCATTAACTTTACTCATATCAATATTTTTAGTAGCAGTAATAAAATCATTTAAAACATTTCGATTAGAAATCGTATTATTATTGATTTCTTTTTTAAATACCTGTGATTCTGCTCCATATATATCATAATATTCATACAATTGTTGCCAAGTATATTTATTCGTTTTTACCAATTCATATACATGCTCATTTTGTTTTACAAATTCTTTAAACTCTTTTAATTTATCCATTTAATCACCATTATATTCTATGTGCAAAAGTCCAAAAAAGACACTCAATACCAGGTAAATGATAAAATACACAAACAAAAGTAATTTTCTTGAATAACTTATAATAGTTAGGAGGTTACCATATGTATTATTACGGAAATGCTTATCAAACAGCTGCTCCACAAGCATATTACCCGGTTGGTTCTTATAACAATGGTGGTTATGGAAGTGCTTGGGCAATTATTATTGTAGTATTCTTATTGTTAATAATTTTAGGAGCATTCTGGTCTAGACCTGGATATTGTGGTGGTTGTTAAAACCACCTTTTTTTTATTTCAATTATATGATAGAATTCATTTGTGAGGTGTTAGTATGTTTAAAAAATTAAATATCATTGAAGACAAAAACAAACTAATTAGAAAAAAATCTGTAGATATTGAATTACCAATTAGTGAAGAAGATAAAAAATTTGCTTTAGAAATGCTTGAATATGTTAAAGAAAGTCAAAAAGCAGAAATTCAAGAAAAATACAACGTTAGAGCAGGTGTAGGATTAAGTGCTATACAACTTGGAGTTAACAAAAAAATAGTAGCTATTTACTTTGAGGATGAAGATAAGACACATGAATACTTAATTGCTAATCCTATTGTTACATCTTTTTCAGTAAAACCTTCTTTCCTGAGTACTGGAGAAGCTTGTTTATCAGTTCCAAAGGATATTGATGGATATGTCTATAGACACAATAAGATTACTGTGAAGTTCTATGATATCTTGAAAGATGAAGAAAGAACTGAAAAACTAGATGGTTATTTATCTATTGTTTTCCAACATGAGTTAGACCATTTAGATGGAATTTTATATTATGATAGAATTGATAAGAAAAATCCTTTTAAAGAAGTAAAAGGAGCAGTAGAAATTTAAAAAGATGGTTAACATCTTTTTTTTATTCTATTTACTTAGTAACGAAAATATTTTACATTAGTGATAGGTGATTATGATGACTTTTGAAGAAGTAACAGAGTTGTTAATAAAAGAATATGAAGGTAGATTAGACAAGGAACTTTTTCTTGATATTCCATTCGAGGATAAAAGAAATTTTCTCAGATTACAAAATGCAGTAAGTCAATTTTCTACTTTTAAAGAGGATGTTTTATTAACTTTAAATGATAATTCTTTGGTAAATTATATTAAAAAAGACGAAAAAGGATTTCAATTGAGCACTAAATTTGGAGACACCAAACTTCTAACTCCATCATCTTTATTTAATGATTCTTTACCTTTCGTACCTGTGATAGGAGATTGCTATAATAACGCTTTATTAAATACTATAATCATGGGATATGATTTAAATCCTGCTGCCTCAGTTGGTATCTTTTATGCAAGAGATGATAATCATATAATCCATGCAATTGCTGAATTTGATTTTGACAAAGAAAGATACATAATTGACTATAATTATAACCTCGTGATGAATAAGGATTTATATTGTAATTTGTTCAATTTTAAAATTTTAAATACCATTAAAAAGCAAGAAATGCATGAACTCTATAATCTCTATTTTAAGTGTAAGGAACACACAAAAAATAGAGATGATAATGACAATATTCACAGCACTGCATATTTAGAATTGGCTCCTGAAGAATACAAAAATTATCTAAATGATATTATTAATGATAAAAGGCTTGATGATTATACATTCATGTCTCAAAAAGTATACAAAAAAAATAAGGATTATTAGTCCTTATTTTTTATTTTCCATTCTTCTTCTTTGACGATTTTTACTATTTTCTTTTTCTTGTTTAGATACGATATCAAAATTTTTCTCTTTTCTTAAGAATTTTCTAAAATCAGAAATACTTCCATTTTGTAAAGAATCTTTTCTAACAACATAAGCAGATATCTTAGTTAAGAACAAGAAATAGTATTTATCATTTTCTTCAATTTTTTGAATTTGTCTATATTCTTGAGTTGCTGTTGCTTGTCCATTTTCAATGTACTTTGTTACTACTTCAAAATTGTCTTTATTAAAAGTAGTAATTACTTCTTCAATTTTATCAATTTCAACATTACTAGCACCTTTTGTTAAACTTCTATATGAAATATATCCTAGTCCTATGATACAAATTGATAGAACAAGTAAAGTAATTGAAATCCATAGACTTTGTTTAAGAACAATTAATAAAAGACTTAACAAGAAAGTAATCAATCCTCCAATGAATAGAGTAATCATACTGTTTTTATAGTTTTTTTCATAATTGTATTTACTAAAGTTTTGAGCATCTTCTTTGAAATTTTTACTGACAAATGTAAACATAATTAATCACCTACTTGTATTAATATTATCAAAAGATAAAATATTTTCAATAAAATGTTGATTTTTTTGGTTGTCTGTTTACTTTAAAAAATAATGTGGTATAATGAGCACAGAATTAAATCACGAGTTTTATATTTTAATTGATAATAATAAATTATTATTTGGAGGAATTTTATGCAAAAAAACGAAACTTATTTTTTCGCTTTAGGTGGATTAGAAGAAGTTGGAAAAAACACCTATTGTGTTGAACACGAAGATAATATTTTACTTATAGATGCTGGAGTAATGTTTCCAGAGGACGATTCCCCTGGAGTAGATTATATAGTTCCAGATTATTCTTATTTAGTAGAAAACCAAAGTAAAATTAAAGGTCTTTTAATTACTCATGGACATGAAGATCATATTGGAGGATTGCCTTTCTTATTGCAAAATGTGGAAATACCTACAATCTATGCTCCTAGACTTGCAGCTGCTTTTATTAGACATAAATTAGCTGAATTTAAAATCAAAGCGAAAGTCGATATTATCGAAATTGATCATGATTCTTTACTAGAAATTGGATGCTTTAAAGTTAGTTGTTTCAACGTAACTCACTCAATCCCTGATTCATTAGGATTTGCAATTGATACCCCTAATGGAAGAATTGTTACGACAGGAGATTTTAAAATGGATTTAACTCCTGTAGGTAAAGATTTGGATTATGAAAAAATCACTAAATTATCTAGCGAAGGTATTGATTTGTTAGTGGCAGACTCAACTAACGCAGAGGTTGAGGGTTATTCAATAAGTGAAAGCGCTGTCGTAGATTCTATTCACGATGTTTTCAGAAATGCTAAAGGAAGATTAATCGTCGCAACTTTTGCTTCTAACGTGCATCGTATTCAACAAATAATTGAAGCAAGTGTTCTTTTCAGAAGAAAGATAATGTTATTTGGTAGATCTATGGATAAAGCAGTTAATATAGGTAGAGAGATTGGATATATTAAATGTCCTGATAATTATTTAATTTCACCCGAAGCTGCTAAAACTTTAAGACCTGATGAAATTTTAATTTTCTGTACTGGTACACAAGGAGAACCAATGGCGGCCCTAAGTAGAATTGCTTTTGGTCAACACAGACAAATCAAATTGATGCCTGGAGATACTGTAGTATTTTCATCAAGTCCAATTCCAGGAAACACTGCTAGTGTTAATAAAGTAATTAACCAAATCACTAGAAGTGGAGTAAATGTCTTAACCAACTCAGTTTTGTCTAACATTCACGCATCTGGACATGCTTATACAGATGAATTAAAGATGATGCTAAAATTAATGAAGCCAAAGTATTTTGCTCCTATTCATGGTGAATATAGAATGTTAAAACTTCATACCTTAATTGCTAAGGAAATAGGAATGCAAGATGATCATTTATTTGTTCTAGCAAATGGTAAAGTACTTGCTTTAAAAGATGGTAAAGTTTATGAGTCTAAAAAAATTGTACATACTGATGATATTTATGTTGATGGAAATGATATAACAGGACTTTCTACTGCCGTTATCAAAGATCGTAAAATCTTAGCTAGTGAAGGTTTAGTAGCAGTTTTAGTTAGTATTGACCCTAAGAATAATCGCTTATTAAGTAAACCTGCTATATTATCTAGAGGTTTCATTTATATTAAAGAAAGAACAGACTTAATTATTGAAGCAGAGAAAACTGTAAATGCTGCTTTAGAGGAACTTCTTTCTAAGGAAAGAGTTAGTTTCTCTGCTATTAAAAACACTATCAAAACTTCTATGACTAGTTTCTTGTATTCTAAGACTAGAAGAAATCCTATGATTATTCCTGTTATCATGAGCAAACGAAATGAAGCTGAAGATTCTTATAAGTTTGTTCAAAAAGAAAATACACCTAAACCTAGAAGAAGGACTACAAAAAAAGTAGAAGCAAATTAAAAGGATTCCATATGGAATCCTTTTCTTTCTCTGCTTTTTTTTCTTTTTAATTTATTGTTTTCTTTTCAAGAGTTTATCGGGATTTAAACACTTTAATTCTTCTAAAACAAATATTCCATTATCTCTAATTAGAACATCATCAAAATAAATTTGTCCTCCTCCAAATTCTTCAAGTTGAGAACATACCAAATCCCAATGTATTTGAGAATTGTTTCCATTATTACTTCTTTTATAGCATTGTCCTGGCGTTAAATGAAATGAACCACACATCTTTTCATCAAACAAAATATTTCCTATTTCCTTTTTAATAATAGGATTAAATCCAAGAGAGAATTCACCTATATATCTAGCTCCTTCATCAATATCAAGAATTTTGTTTAATGCTTTATTATAAGCATTCGCGCTTGCTTTAATAATCTTTCCATCTTTAAATTCAAAGCAGATATTTTCAAAACTCTTACCTTGATATTTTGTTTTCACATTATAAGTTATTTTTCCATTTATACTATTTTTGATAGGTCCAACATAAACCTCTCCATCTGGGATATTTCTCTCTCCACGACAAATGACAGCTTTACAATCTTTTATAGATAAAGATAAATCTGTGTTTGGTCCTACAATTCTTACTTTGTCCGTTTTTTCCATTAAATCTTTTAAGACCTGTGCTTTTTTACCCATACTAACGTAATCCAAAGTACAAACATCTAAAACAAAATCGTAATACTGTTCATAACTCATATTTACTTTTTGAGCTGCTAATTCTGTAGGCCATTCTAAAAGAACCCATCTTTTCTCATTGATAATAGTATCATTAAGAGGTTTATTAATTTTCCCTATCATTGTTAAAGTTTCTATATCAATAGGATCGGTTTCTTTTTCTTCTTCTCTTATTGTTATTAAACCTTTCATTTTACTAAACTTTAAGGTTTCAATTTCATTATTTATTAGTGCTGTTTCTTTATTAATTCCTTGCATTAGTTTTCTAGTGATATCTTGGTCTGTAATCGTTACAAAAGCATTGGCTTCAATTTCATTAGCGTAATTGACTATTTCCAATATTAATGGTTTAGCACTATAAGGTGCTTTTAAGACAAAATTATCACCTTTTTCTATTTGCAAAGAATGATCAAGCAAAATATGAGCTAAGATTGTTAATCGATTATCTTTCATTTCTATCACCTTTTTTATTTTACTACAAAATCAATCTAAATGATACTTATTTAAGAAAAAGTTGGGACCAATTACTTTAAACTTTATTATATAATAAAAAAACCAGTAGAAAGATTATTCATACTGGTAATAGAGGATAAAGGACTCTAATACTATTGCTAGTAGAGAATAGAATTCTAGTGGCTAGAAAAGTATTAGGTTATTATGTTAGAAATAATATTTGAAATTATCATACTAACTCTCACTTGTTATCTATTTAGTATCATTTATATGATATAAAAAAAAGATAGCAAGTAAACTTCACCACTAAACAGTCCCTTATCTATCTGTATTTATTATATCGCTTTTTATTCAATATCACAAATATGCATTCACCTATTTTTGTTTCTTTCATACTATATAGGTGAAAGGAAGGAAAATAATGAGAAAAAGATTTTGTTGCAATCAACCATGTGTCATACCTCAAGTATATTATTACCAACAACCAAGTACTATGTCTACTATGCCTTTAATGAATGCAGAAGGGCAAATGACTGAAAATCCTAACGATCAGAGATTTGGTGGATTTTTACTACCTGCATTAGGAGGCTTTTTAGTAGGTTCAATTGTCCCTAGACCTTGGGGAAATAATTTTGGAGGTCCTATGTATGGATATCCTGTTCAACCACCTATGGTTTACACTCCATATCCTAATGTTACTACTTACCCTAGTACTACTCCATATATTACTCCACAACAATAAATTTAGTGTTTAAGAGAAATATTGCAATTTTCTTATGTTTTTGCTAAAATTTAGGTAATTAAATGACATGGAGGACATAATCATGAGTGAGTATGAGAAAATTGCCTTAAAGTCAAAAATCGACCAGTTTAGTGTTTTTAATTGCGACAAGAATAGAAAAAAAGAGTTTTTGAATGAAGCTTGTATTGCTATTGGTTACCAAATGAAAAATTGTAATCCCATACAATTAAGTTTTTCTCCTATGCATCTTTCTTTTAACACTATAGACACTATTATTTTACCTGAGTCTTTTTTGACTGACTATGATTTAGTTAGTTCTGTTATTTATTTATCTAATGTTTACTATTTAAAAAGGATTGCTAATGCTTATCAATCAAATGATAGCACGAGCAATCTTTTTTCTTTGGTAGAGAAGAAGATAGATATATCAGGATCAGAAAAAAGTAACTTAAGAAATTTAAAGAATGTCGCCCTTTCTGCATCCTATAACTTCACAGCAAAACAACTATTATCAGAATTTTATGTATCTAAATATATGAATGGAGAATTTGCTAAAAAATTGGAAAATGATCCTTATATAAATAGTTGTGCAAAGATGGCTTTACAAAGCTATAAAGAATACCATAAACAATAAAATATTGTTTCTTACATTTCCATTTTTATTGACTTAATCTAAAGTATTATTTAATATTTTATTTAGGTGAGGTGCTAAAAATGAAACGCAAATTAGACTCTATTATTGTCGTTGGTTGTGGTAAATTTGGAAAAAGCTTAGCTTTATCTTTATCTAACCAAGGACATTCTGTAATTCTTATAGATAAAAATAAAAATGTATCATCAGGACTAGCCCAAGACTTTAGTGGTTTTTGGGTTGTTGGTGATGCTACAGATGTTGAAGTATTAAAAACTGCTGGAATCAAATCCGCTAATACGATTATTTGTGCTACCGATAATGATAGTGTTAACTACACTGTCGCCACTTTAGCAGGCAGCTTATTTAAAACTCCTAATATTTATATGAGAATAGATCATCCTTCTACAAAAAAATTAATTGAAGGATCTAATATCAAAATCATATGTCCAACTGAACTTTGTCTTCAAGAATTTGAAAGGTTAAGTCAGCTTAAATTGGAGGAGGAATAATATGCGTATCATAATTGTAGGTGGAGAAGAAAAGGCAGATTTTTTAATTGGTTCTTTATTAAAGCAAAAACACAAATTAACTATAATAAACAAAGATGAAAACGTTTGTAAATTTTTTGCTCAAAAATATCAACTAGATATTTTTAAAGGCGATGCAAATAAATATGAAGTTTTAGAAGGCGCTAATGTAACTAATGCTGATATTTTAGTAGCTTTAACTCCTGTCGACGCTGAAAACTTCACAATATGTAAGATGGCGAAAGAGTTATTTGGAATTGAAAAAACAGTTGCTTCCGTTAAAAACCCTAAAAATGTAGAAATATATGAAAGTTTAGGAGTTACTAAAGCAATAAGTGCTACATATGAAGTATCTAATATTTTAGCTAAAGCTACTTTAATTGATAATCTTGAAAGTTCTTTAGATATCGCTGAAGGTAAGGTTACTCTATCAGAATTTTCAATCACTAAGGATTCTGTTGTTTGCAATAAAGCTCTTGCAGACATTGATTCTGATGATTTGGTCGTATGCGCCATCATAAGAAATGGTGAAGTTGTCATTCCTAAAGGTAAAACTGTTATCCTTGAAGATGATACTTTAATTGTTTTATGTCCACCTAAGTCATTAGTTAAAATAAGTAGTTTAATTGTAGGTGATGATAATGAATAAAAAATCCCTTGAAGGATATAAGATAATCTTTGGATATTTAGGTATATTTCTTATTTTTACAGGTGTAATAAATTTAATACCTTTATTAATGTTAATCTTTTTTCCCGAGGAATACACACAAGCTTGGCATTTCCTAATACCTGGTATAGGATCAATTGGTTTAGGACTTTTACTTTATCAATTCATAAAGGGTAAAACTAATATTACAACTTTAAAAAATCAAGATGCTATTATCGTTACAATATCATGGATACTATGTATGTTTATCAGTGCTATTCCATATACATTTGAGTATTCATTTTCTCAATCTGTATTTGAAACTACCTCAGCTTTATCTACTACTGGTTTTTCTATTTTAAACTTAGAATCTCTATCTAAAATACTCACATTCCATCGTGTTATCTTATCTTTTGTTGGTGGAATTGGAGTTATGCTTATAATGCTTGTTTTCTTGAGAGATAAAAGAGGCATGAGACTTTATAGTTCTGAAGGTCATAACGATAAATTATTACCAAATTTAATTAATTCAAGCAAAGCTATTTTAAAAATTTATTGTGGTTATATCATTGGAGGAATAATCCTTTATATAATTTTAGGAATGAATTGGTTTGACTCAATATGCCATTCAGTAAACGCCGTAGCTACCTCAGGATTTTCTAATAAAGTTGGAAGCATTGGATATTATGATAACATTGGCATTGAAATAGTAACTATCATTCTAATGTTACTTGGTTCAATTAACTTCTTAGTTCAGTTCCTTTTGATAAAAGGAAAATGGAAAAACTTCTTTAAATATTGTGAAACAAAAGCAATGACGGTAATTTATGCAATATTTATTCCAATAATAGCATTTTTACTATTTAAAACTGCTGATTTATCTTTATCTCAATCTTTTAGATCTGCTGCATTCCATACTATTTCAGCCATGACTTCAACTGGTTTTTCAATTATGAATACTAATATTCCCGCTTTAAGTGGCTCTATAATTCTTTTATTAATTATATTGATGCTTATTGGAGGAGGAGCAAGTTCTACTTCTGGAGGAATAAAAGTTTATCGAATTCATTTAATGATTAAAGACTTCTTTTGGAACATAAAAGATAAATTTATTAGTAAAAATGTTGTATCCTTACATTTTGTTCAAAAAGCAGAAGAAACCGTAGCTGTTGATAATGAAGAAAGAGATTCTGTTAAATTTTTCATTCTGTTGTACTTATTTGTCGCCATTGTTTTGACTTTGTTACTAAGTTTATATGGTTATGATGTACTATCTTGTCTATTTGATGTGATTTCTTCTATGGGTAACATTGGATTTTCCATGGGTATTTTTAATCCTTTATCTCCAAATGGCGTATTATGGATTTCCACTATTGCAATGTTACTTGGAAGATTAGAAATCATTGTAGTTATGATGGCCATAGTACAAATTGGTAAGAAAATTAAAGATACTATACAATATAAAAAAAATTAGGACTTCACAGTCCTATTTTTTATTGCCATAACAAGATAATATCCTGCAACTAAAACCACTCCCATAATCATCAAGTAAAGTGTTATTCTTGAAGTTGAAATTGAACTAACATCTACTTTAAAACTCATCTTATAGCATATATATCCTACCATAATAAAACGCATACATCGCGCAATAGCACAAGTAATATAATATTTCCATCTATTTAGTTGCATAATTCCGCAAACTATGATTCCTACTGTAAAAGGAAAAGGTGTAAAAGCAAAAAAGGAAATAGCCAAGACATCGTATTTATTTAACCAATATCTTGCTTTCTCAATATGTTTTTCTTTTACACCAACTAATCTTAACAATTTATAACCATATTCTTTTCCTAATTCATATCCTATGATTAAACCTATAATTGATGAAACACAAATATTTATAACATATAAATACCATGAATTAGGATTCAAAAAAGTCATAGGAATTTGCAGTATTTCTATAGGTGGCAATGGGGCCAACGTTTCTACTAAAGTGTATATAAAAAGGCCTAAATGGCCATATTTTATAAAGTTAAGTAGAGTAGCAGCATATACCAAATAAATCCCTCCTTAGGATAATTTATTATTAATATATGTGCAAATTTGTTCAGATATTACTCCCATAATTAAGGTTACCTTTTTGCTAGTCATAATTATCGCACTAGCTCCTAAATCTTGTAGTTTTTCTTTATTAATTTCTTTCTTATCTTTAACTACAATGTTTAATCTAGAGTTTTTAAAATCAATGCTCTCAATGTTTTTTAAATCACCTAAAGCTTCAATAAACTCATTGTAATCGAACTTTTTCTTTTTTCTTTTACCCAATATAGTAACAATTAGTAAACAAATACTAAGTAAGCCAAATACTCCTAATGCTATTATTATAGCTATTGTCGTATCGCTAGATAAAAAGCTCATCGCGGGAAATCCATCCATTTCAATATCACTCCTAATGTTACATATTATATAACTAAAAGAATTAAAAGTCCATATTGATTAATCATCTATTGATGATCTTTTGATTCTAATTCTACCTAAGATAAAGATAAATCCAAGGATTGCAGCTATTCCTGCTCCAATCAATAAAGTATTTTTATCAATCAAAGAAATACTGTATCCTAATCTTTTTGCTTCTTTTTTTGTTAAATAATTTGCTATAACATATGTTTCGTTTTCAACATAAATTGGAGCTATAATACTAGGATCAATTTTGATAATATAACGATCTTGTTTTAAATCAGAGACTAAACTTCTAGATAAAATAATATATGATTTGTATCCTTGAGTTTTCTCTAATGCTTTATAAGTATTACTTTGCTCATCATATAAAGATAGAACAATAACTTTATCTTTGCTATAACTTATTCCATTTCCTGATTTAGGTAATTCAATATAATAAGTTCCATTATTATTTTTAACTAAGTATGTCAATTGATTAGCAGGAGAAACTACTTGTTTCTTTTGTCCATTTACTAAAGTTGAATTAGCAATAGTAATTACCTCTACATTTTCATTACCTGCTGCATCTTTAACATAAACTGTGTAAATACCAGATGAAGACACCACTAATTGGTTAAAGTTTTCTAAAACTTTTCCATATTCTCTTAAATCTGCAACATCTCTTTTACTTGCTGCATATTTTACCTCTATAATAGGACTTTCTGTATTTTCAAATTCAATATCAATAACGATGTTTTTTAATTTATCAGTGAATTTTCTTTGAGTTAAAATTATCTTATCCCCGGTAGCATCAATATTAGCGATGTTAATAGTTTGAATACTCTTTTCATTTGGAAAATCATGTTGAACATATACTGTATAAGTTCCACCTGCATTAACTAAAAAGTTTCCTGTATAAAATTCTCCATCTTCAACTAACGCAAAGGCATTAGAACTATCTTTTTTACAACCTGAAAAAGCATCTATAGAAACACTACCTGACATGTAACATCCATAAGAAGGATAACTACTAGAAGCAGAATGATCTACTTGTACATTTACAGATAATTGATTTGTGTATTCTTCTGTACTAGGAGTTAATGTGATTGTTCCTCCGATTGCGCTACTAGATTTAGCACCAAATGTAAATAACATTGCTGCAAAAAGGATAGCCATTGTAGATAAGAATATTTTCTTAGATTTTAAAGTATTCATAAAAACACCTCTTTTTCCCTTGTATCTTATCATTATTTGTTTTATAAAAAAAGGTATCTTACTTCATTTGTGAATTACTCCTCTTTTTTAATAAAAAGAGTATAAATCATTAATCCTAAACCTATCATTAACAAGTATACCCCTAGATTAGAAAACAACAATTCTAGAAGTTCTACAAAAGAATATCCCCAACTTAACAGAGGTAAAAAAATTATCGTACTAGCTATTCCATAGCAAAACATTAATGCCCCTAAAAGAAAAAAGAAGATTCTATACAATATAATCACCATTATATTTTAAGAAAAAATCTTCTCTATTATGTCTTTATTTTCTTTGTTCAATTCAATTTGAAAAGTCTTGCCAGATAAATAAGATAAATATCCTTTAATCTCTTTAAAACTAAATTTATAAGCGTATAAAAATTGATTTTTAATCTTATATTTTTTAGCAACCTCTTTGTTAACTAAAGAATCTCCATATTTGCTATCACCCAATATAGGATGTCCAATACTAGCCATATGAACTCTTATTTGATGAGTTCTGCCAGTTAAAATTTGAACCTCTGCCAATGAATAATTACTATTAGACCTTATTGTTTTGTATAATGTATGCGCTTCAAGTCCATCCTTAGTAACTTTTACAACTTTGCTTTTCTCATCTTTTTTCAATCTAAAGTCAATATTACCTTTTTTATCTAATTTTCCATTTACTAAAGTTAAATAATATTTTTCAATATTAGAATGTTCTTTCAGCAAATCAAAAAGATTTTGTAAAGCAATGATGTTCTTTCCATACAAGATAATACCACCAGTATTACGATCAAGTCTATGTGCTGCAGAAGGAATGAATCCTCTATCATCAGGATTATATTCCCCTTTATCTATCAAATAAGAAAGAACTTGTTTATTCAAGGTATTCTTATCGTTACCATCTTCACCTTCGTGAACTAAAACTCCAACTGGTTTATTGATAACTAGAATATTTTCATCTTCATAGACTACATCAAATTTATAAGGAACCTTAATAAAGTCATGTTCTTCATCTTTATATTCAACAACATAAACTCTTACAACATCATTTTCTTGTAAAATGTAGTCTTTACTCACATGTTTTCCATTTACTTTGATATCTTTTTTTCTAAATAACTTATATATCAAAGACAAGGACAAAGTAGAAAAATATTTACGAACATATTTTTCAATCTTTTGATTAGCTTCTTCCTTTTTTACTCTTAACTCTTTCATGTGTACCTCTTTTATTTTAATGTTAAATAAATTATACTATATAAGTAGTGAATTCAAAAGAGGTGTTTTAATGAAAACAAGAAAATCACATATAGGAATAGTCATTTCAATTATTACATTTATTATAGGTGTAGCATTATTAATTTCTGGTCTTTTTATTAATGTTCCAGATATGGGAGAACCTGGTTGGTTTGAGAAAAGTTCAAGTCAAGGAACTCTCACTATGTTTGGTTCATTTCTAATGATTGTTGGAGTAATTACAACGATAGTAAATCTATCTGCACCTAGAATTAAAAATATTAGCAGCAATATAATTCATAAAACTACTGATATCATTGAAAATATAAATGATAAAATGATAGAAGAAAGAAAAAAACACCAAAGCATCACAAAAACAAAATGTAGTTATTGTGGCACAAAATATCATAACTCTAGAGAAAAATGCCCTAACTGTGGTGCTCCAAATAATAAATAAGTTCTAAATTAGAACTTATTTTGTTATATATTGAAAAAACAATCTTATTATGTAAAAATTAAGTTCATTGGAGGAATACCCAAGTGGTTGAAGGGGCTGGCTTGGAAAGCTAGTAGGTCTGTAACAGGGCGCACGGGTTCGAACCCCGTTTCCTCCGCCATATGATACCAATTCGAACACCTTGTTATTAAGGTGTTCTTTTTGTTTGTAATCAGCTTTAAAAGTGTTACAAATGATTGTAATCATGCCATTATTATTAAGAAATATTTTCTTAATAAACAAATCAAAAAATCTCTTTTTATTAATAAATGAATCATAGTCCTTATATAAGAAATCTTGTATAAAATTACGGACAAAATCTTCTGATATAGGATGTTCCATTAAGGCTTCTATCATTAATTTTTCATCCTCTAGCTCTTTCTTTCTGTTATTTAAATCATTAAGTGCAGAGACAATACTATCACCTAAAGCACCTTTAGAAATAGCTATCATAAAGTTATTTATTTGCTTATTAACTTCTAGTAATTTCTTTTTGACACTTATCAAGTTTATATTCTCTTTAATATCCTTGTTATAAGCTTCAACAGACTTCTTAACCATCTCGTCTATAATCTCAGGTTTATTAAGCATCTTTAAAGTCTCCCTTAATACAAAATCTTCTATTTCTTTTTTATTAACAGTTTGACTCTTACAATCAGTAATACGTTTACATCTTTCATAGCATTTATAATACAAATAAACTCTACCTGATCTTGATGTTCCTGATGCTCCAACATAATGACCGCCACATTCACAGCACTCTATCTTACCAGATAGCAAGAAAGGCTCAGTTTTTGCTCCATATCGAGCTCCTTTTCCTCTTCTCTCAGATAATACTAGCTGAGCTTCATTAAACGTGTCATCGTCGATTATTGAAGGATACATATCAGGATATTCTTCACCATCTACAACATACTTACCAATGTATTTCTCACTATGTAAAATCCGAGAAATGAAACCTTTACTAAATTCTCTACCTTCAATTCTACAACCTTTCTTATTTAACATATCTGCTATCTCTTTCATGTTATATCCATGTAAGAACTCTTTGAAGATTTCTTTTACTATCAAAGCATCAGATTGTTTAACATAAATTTTTCTATCTATAACCTCATATCCAAACAAAGGTTTACCACCTGTATAAAAACCTTTAAGTCTAGATTCTCTCATTCCTCTTTTTACCTTTTGAGCAAGTTCAGCAGAATAATACTCTGCCATACCCTCAAGTAAACTTTCAAGAATAATTCCCTCAGGTTGTTCTGTTATAGGTTCCGTTGCAGAAATCAACTTAACTCCATTCTTCTTAAGCTTCGCTTTATTTATAACACTGTCGTATCTATTACGCGAAAATCTATCTAATTTATAAACTAAAACATATTCAAAATTCTTATTATAGCTATCAGCTATCATTTGTTGAAAGGCTTCTCTATTGTCATTTGTTCCCGTCATAGCTCTATCAATATAATGTTGAATAATGGTATAACCATTATTCTTAGCAAACTCATTACAAACTCTTATTTGACCTTCAATAGATTGTTCAGTTTGTCTATCAGAACTATAACGAGCATATAATACAGCTCTTTTCATATTAAGTTCCTCCTATATAGCTAAATTCAATTTTAATTCTTCTTCTGTAACATTTTGTATTTTGTCTTTCAAATACTCTTTAAACATAAAACTTAAAGATTCAACTACCCTAGAAATAAAATTCTTGTCAGGGTTAAAGTTACCTCTTTTAACTTCACCAGTTTTGAGGTTTCCTACTATTACTCCATCAGGTAATTGATCAACATTATCTAAATTATCTGGTATATAAAAAATATCTTTGTTCTCTTCTATAATCGTGTCCTCCTTTTCTCATAGATTGTTTTTGAGAACAGTAAATGATATACTTAAGGTGTGGTTAGTATATATTTACCGCTCATAGGCTATTACATGTTGGCGCATGTAGTAGCTTTTTTAATGCCTTTAAACAAATTTGAATATGTCTTATTTCTTTCTTTTGGAGTCAATGAATTTAATAAAATTCAAGATTTCTTCTCTTTCTCTTTTTGTAAAGTCAGAAGCATTCATATCCGCATCCAATTTAAAAATAAGAATGTTATTTGGCTCATTTGGAATAGATTCATCATTTATGTTATCTTTTATCTTCTCATCAACACAAAGATAAGATAAAGAAACATTGAAATACTTAGCTAATAAAACAAGTGCTTCTCGCTTTGGATTATTTTCCTCTCTACTAAACCAGTTATCGATAGTAGATCTAGGAATCCCCGTGCCCTCAGCTACATCTGCTCTTGATTTCTTATGCTTATTCATCTGATAATCTAACTTTTCCAAGAAAGTCATCAGTGCTACCTCCTCTCTTTACATTCATAATTATAGCATCAACAATCCCAAAAGAAAATGCTTTTTGATTGATTTTGAGCGAAAGTAGGACATAACAGTGACATTTCTAGCCATTCGAACACTTCTATATTTAAAGAATTAAATATATGAACTTTTTGTTTCATTTGGTTGGTTACAATGTAACTGATGTGTAACACAGATATAGATATAGATATAGATATAGATATAGAGAAAGATATAGATATAGAGTTAGAGATAGATAAAGAAAAAGAGATAGAAGATAAATTTGATAAATTTGATAAATGTTTTTTGAAAGAAAACGAAAAAAATTTTGCAATGTCACTTTTTTGTCCAAACGGATGGTGTATTATAAGCACGTAACAAAAAAAACACAGGTATCCCCGTGTCTAGTGTTTAGTTACAGAAAAGTTTCATTTTTGTTTCATTTTAGTTTTGCTTTTTTTCAGATTCATTTTATTTTCATTTTGTTTTTATGATAGTAAATTCTCAAAAGTCTTCTACTCCATCTTTGTTTGTGTTGACTTATGATATGATCAAGTCATCTTATGTAAAACCGATACTTTATAGAGTGTCATCAGATTATGATTTAGAGTAATTTTGTAATATGAAAAGTTTTTGTAATTGTTGTGTATTTTAATACACATTTATGTTATAATAAATCCCGTAAGAAAAAGGTGATTAAAATGATGATACAAACAGCTTTTGGAAACAAGGTTAAAGAGATAAGAACTAATATGTTAATATCTCAAATGGAATTATCTGAAAAGACAGGAATAGATAGAGCACAACTATCAAAAATAGAGCAAGGAAAGGTAAATGTAACTCTTGATACTATTGATAGAATCAGTAATGCTTTCAATATTTCTATAGGCGAATTAATGACTATTGAATCTATTCCTAACTTAAAACCATTCGTTAAATGGGCTGGTGGAAAAACTCAAATATTGAGTAAAATAAAAGAATATATGCCTAGTTCGTATAATGATTACTATGAACCATTTGTAGGTGGTGGAGCATTGTTATTTTCACTAGCACCTAAAACGGCTTATATCAATGATTTTAATAGCGAATTAGTTTGTGTTTATGAGTGTTTAAAGAACAATAAACTATACAACGAATTCTTAACTGAATTAAACAATCATGAGGCAAATCACTCTGAAGAATATTATTATCAAGTTAGAGATATGGATAGAGATGATAGTTTTAACAAATTATCAAAAACAATTAGAGCGGCTAGAATGGTTTATTTGAATAAAGCTTGTTTTAATGGTTTGTATAGAGTTAATTCAAAGGGATATTTTAATGTTCCATCTGCAAAAAAAGATAAAGTACTGGCTTATGACAGAGAAAACATGGAAGAGTTAAGAAAATACTTTATTAACAGTAAAATTACAACATCTAATAAAGACTTTGAAGAAGCTGTGAAGAATGCAAAAAAAGGTGATTTTGTGTACTTTGATCCACCATATGATACATGGGAAGATAAAGACTCATTTACATCATATTCAAAAGATGCGTTTGGAAAAGAAGAACAAAAGAGATTGGCAAAAGTGTTTAAAGAATTATCTGATAAAGGTGTGTATGTAATGTTAAGTAATCATAACACTAAATTCATCAATGAGTTATATAAGGGTTTCAATATTCATGTAATAGAAGCTAAAAGAATGATTAACTCTAAAGGTGATGGCAGAGGTAATGTAGAAGAAGTAATTATTACTAACTATTAGAGGTGAATTATGGAATACATTAAGAACGATAATTTAAAGCTGTATAATGGTGATTGCTTTGAAATATTAAAAAAGATTAAGTCTAAATCAGTAAATATGGTATTTGCAGATCCTCCATACTTTTTATCTAATGGTGGTATCAGCTGTCATTCCGGAAAACAAGTTTCTGTTAACAAAGGAGATTGGGATGAGGGCTTAAGTCCTGAAGAAAAGTTGAAGTTTAATAGAAGATGGATAAGAATGTGTAAAAGAGTTTTAACGGATGATGGTTCTATATGGATTAGTGGAACATATCATAATATTTACTCAATAGGTGTAGCACTAGAACTTGAAGGATTTTCTATTATAAATAATATTACATGGCAAAAACCAAATCCTGCTCCTAACCTAGCATGTAGATGTTTTACTCATTCTACTGAAACTGTTATATGGGCAAGAAAAGTAATATCTAAAAAGAAAAAAGGAAATCATTGTTTCAATTATTTAGATATGAAAGAACAAAACAATAATAAACAAATGAAAGATGTTTGGTTACTACCATTACCAAGTAAAAAAGAAAAGTTAAGTGGTAAACATCCAACTCAAAAACCTTTATCTTTATTAAATAGAATTATTCAAGCTTCTACTAAAGAAGGAGATGTAATACTAGACCCATTTAATGGTAGTGGAACAACAGGAATATCTGCTGTATCATTAAATAGAAAGTATATTGGAATTGAAAGAGAAAAAGAATATTGTGAATTAACAATGAAAAGATTAGAAATGGAGGGAATCATCTAATGAAAAAGGATTTTAACGAATGGTTATCTAAATTTAAAAAGAGTATAGCGGATTACAAATACTATATTGATTTTGAAACTTGCTATAACAATATAGATACTATCAAGGTTGAGCTTAATATATTGAATTCATTAGTAGGAAGTAAAAATATTGAAAATGATTTTGAACAACTGTTATCTAAATATCCCGAAGTATTAAAGTCTATTCCTGTTCTGTTAGCTAAAAGAGAATATGAAATATTCTGCAAAGATAAAAATGGCGAGTTTGAATACAATTTCAATAAAATGAATTATAGTATTGAACAATATAAATATTTTATGAGAGAAACAGGTTTATTTGACTTAATTCAAAATAGAATAATAAATAACCTAGTCGATTATGTATTAGGAGTTGAAGTTGGATTAAATTCTAACGGTAGAAAAAATCGTGGCGGTCATCTAATGGAGGACTTAGTTGAATCATATATTCAAGAAGCAGGATTTATAAAAAATAAAACTTATTTTAAAGAAATGTATCTATCTGAAATTGAAAAGAAAACAGGATTAGATTTATCAGCATTATCAAATGCAGGAGATGTGGCAAAACGGTTCGATTTCGTGATTTTTACTAAAGATTGTGTTTATGCCTGTGAATGTAATTTTTATGCGTCAGGAGGCTCAAAACTTAACGAAACAGCAAGAAGTTACAAGACACTAGCTTTAGAAGCAAAAGGAATAGCTGGATTTAAATTTGTTTGGATTACAGATGGTCAAGGTTGGATTGGCGCTAGAAAGAATTTAAAAGAAACATTTGATGTGTTAGAAGATATTTATAATATAGATGATTTAGAAAAAGGCTTATTTATAAAATGTTAAAAAATGAAAACGAACCTATTGGTTAGTGAACTTGTCAACAAAAAGTAGACAGTAAAAAACATTTATTTAAACCCTAATTGAGTCCTATACTCGATTGGGGTTTTATAATTTAATGCATAGCTAGGTCTTAAATAGTTGTGATCATAGATTATG
>SVBH01000008.1 GCA_015058985.1 Erysipelotrichaceae bacterium | reverse complement strand
ATTATTTTTAATATGTCAAAAAAGATCTAGAAATAGGTCTAGTTTAATATGCTTTGATATACAAAATTAATAAAAAATTTTAAAAAATTACTAAAAACTATTGATTTTTATTAGCAAGTTTTATTGAAAAAAATGCTGAGCTTTGGTAGACTTAAAATAAGATTAGGGTGATTGATGTGAGATATATTGATGAAATAGATTTAAGAGAAAAAAAAGTAATAGTAAGATGTGATTTTAACGTTCCGATTGAAGATGGTCATATTAAGGATAATACAAGAATAAAGAAGAGTATTAAAACAATAGACTATCTATTAAAGCAAAATTGTTCCTTAGTTTTGATGAGTCATTTAGGTAGAATTAAGACAAGGGAAGATAAACTAAATAATAGTTTGAAATTGGTCGCTGATGAATTAACTAAAATTTTAAATAAAAAAGTTGATTTTCTAGATAGTCCTGTCGGGATGGCGGTTCTGAAAAAGTGTCAAGATCTAAAACCAGGGCAAATAGTTTTACTTGAAAACACACGTTACTGTGACTATCCTGAAAAGATGGAAAGTAAAAACAACTTGGATTTGGCTAAATATTGGTCAAGCTTAGGAGAGGTTTTTGTTGTTGATGCATTTGGTTCTTTGCATAGGGCACATGCTTCAGTAGCTGGAATTTCTAAATATCTACCGACTTATTATGGTCTATTAGTTAAAGAAGAAATGGTGGGATTGGCGCCTTTATTTACAGATGTTCCAAGACCTTTTGGCGTATTTATGGGCGGAGCAAAAGTCGATGATAAGCTTAAATACATCAAAGATTTATTGCCAAGGTGCGATTATCTTCTTCTAGGTGGCGGAATTGCTAATTCTTTTTTGTATGCTTGTGGTTACGATGTTTTAGACAGTATATGTACAAATGATGAGCTGACTTTGGAAGAGCTAAGAACGCTTGTAAAAACTTATAAAAATAAAATTATTATGCCAATTGATTTTGTGATTGAAGATAATAAAATACTTGATCTAGATATCAAATCGATAGACAAATATAGCAAGTATTTAGCCCAATGTAAGACTATTTTTATCAATGGTACATGTGGAATGTTTGAAGAAAAAAGATTTGCAAAAGGTACGGTAAGACTTTTTAATAATTTACGTGATATAGATGCTTATAAAGTTGCAGGTGGAGGAGATACATTAAATGCTATTAATGAATATAAGCTAAATGATGCATTTTCCTTTTTATCGAGTGGAGGCGGAGCTTCATTAGAATATATTAGTAGTCAAAAATTAGAGGCAATTGACTTTATAAATGGTAAATAAAAGACAATAATCGACACAACTTTACGTTTGCAGACAAATGTTGACAAAAGTTTTTATAGATTTTTGTCTTTTTATATCTTATAATTGAAATGCATGTTGTGAATGAGTTTTAAAGAAAGAGGAAATGACAAAGATGATCAAAACTATTATAGTTGATGACAATCATATGGTAGTAAATAATTTGATGTCACATTTTAGTGAAAACAGTAGTATTAAAGTAGTAGCAACATTTAATAACGGTGAAGAGGCTTTAAATTATTTGTTAAGTAACTCATCGGAAGTTGATTTGATTCTTATGGATATTTTAGTACCGGGATTAGACGGAATCGCGTTACTAGAAGAGCTCAAAAAACACGAAATACATAAGAAAACCATTATTTTATCTAGCTATAAAGATGAAAATATAATTAGAGAATGTTCAGAATTGAATGTATCTTATTATATTATTAAACCATTTAGCATCCTTTCGCTAGAAAAAAGAATAACCGATATTTTTAATTGTAAAATTTCAACAAAAGTTGAACAAGATAATATAGATTTAGAGATAAGCCAGTTATTGCATAATTTAGGAATTCCATCTCATATTCGAGGCTATAAGTACATTAGAGATGGTATAATGATTATATATAACAATGAATCGGTGTCATTAATAACTAAGGAAATATATCCACAGATTGCGAGTAAATATGCTACCACGCCCTCCAGAGTCGAAAGAGCTATTAGACATGCAATCGAAGTGAGTTGGATACGTGGCGATTTAGCTTTAATGGAAGACTTGTTTGGATTTAGCGTAAGTTGTGATAAAGCTAAGCCCACTAATTCAGAATTCTTATCAACGATTGCTGATCGCATAAAAATGGATCGAAATATTAAATCGTAAAAATACTACATAGATGTTGTAGTATTTTTTTTAGATTTGTTTTTTTTATATGCGTGTGTTATCATTTTGTTGAAAGATGATGAAAATATGAAAAAAATTTTAACAATTATATTTGATGGTTTTGGTATTCGGGAAGAAGAAAACGGTAATGCTATAAAAGCGGCTCAAATGCATACTTTCGAATCATTTTGGAACAAATACCCTCATGCGATTTTAAGCGCTTCTGAGGAACCGGTAGGATTGCTCCCTGGTCAAATGGGAACTAGTGAAGTTGGTCATATGACCATTGGTGCTGGTAGATTAATAAAATCTAACATTGATAAAATATCCGATTTTTTTAAAGAAAAGTCAACTAATGATGTTTTTCAAAAAATGCTTGAGGACAATAACCGAAGAATTCATTTAATGGGTTTATGTAGTGATGGAATGGTCCATTCAACAATTGAACATATTATTATGATGTATGAGTTATTGGTTCAAAATGGATTTCAAAATATTTATTTTCATTTGATTACAGATGGAAGAGATACTAAAGTTGATGTTGCTTATAATTATATTAAGGAAATAGAGCATAAAATAACTGAACATAAAATTGGTTCAATTGCTTCGGTGTGTGGCCGATATTATGCAATGGATCGAGATCAAAATTATGAAAGAACAAAAGTTTACTATGATTTGGTGACTAGAGGTGTTGGCCAGAGAGTTTTAAGTATAAATAATGCGCTTAATAGTTCTTATGCTAAAGGAATAACTGATGAATTTATTAAACCAATTATTTTAGATGATACGGGAACGATTCGTGATGGTGATGCTTTAATTTGGATGAATTTCAGATCTGATAGATCTAAACAAATTTTAAGTAGCTTCAAAGATCCTAAATTTACAGGGTTTGAGAATATTGCATATAATGATTTAGAAGTTTATTCTTGGTATCGCTTTGATAAAAATATAAAAACGAATGTGTTTATCGAAGAAAATGTTATTGAAAATACTTTAGGAATGTATTTATCAAGACTAGATATTAAACAAGCTCGTATAGCAGAAAGTGAAAAATTTCCACATGTTACTTATTTTTTTGATGGCGGTTATAACGGAAAAATAGATAATTGCGATAAATTTCATATTCCGTCACCTGACGTTGCTTCTTATGATTTGAAACCGGAAATGAGTGCAGTTGGCGTAACGAGAAAAATAATTGATTGTATGGATAAGGATTATGATTTTATTTTAGCCAACTTCGCAAATCCAGATATGGTTGGCCATACGGGTAATATGGATGCGGCAACTAAGGCATGTATGGCACTTGATATTTGTTTGAATAAAATAATTGAATCAGCGGAAGATAATTTTTATACATTAATATTATTGGCAGACCATGGTAATGCTGATACTATGTTAAATGACGATGGTTCTATTTGTACAACACATTCTCTAGCAAAAGTTCCATTTGTTATTGCCGATGAAAAAGTAAAACTTAAAGAAAATGGTGATTTAACTAATGTAGCGCCTACCATTCTTGAGTATATGGACATTTCTATTCCTTTACAAATGACAGCAGAGTCACTTTTAGAAAATTAAAGCACTATCAAAGCACTATCAATTATATTGGTGCTTTTTTTGTTGAAAAAACTCGAATTTTCCTCTTGCAAAGTGCATATATTCTATGGTAGAATGTATTTCGTATGACTGCGATGACACGCGAGGTTGCTGATACGCTAGGTAAAGTTGGTAAATAATCTTGCTATCAGGTAATTTGCGTCGAGCAAGTCTATACCAAGATATAGACGAAAGGAGACGTGTAAAATGTCAAAGGGACAAGTTCGTATTACTTTAAAAGCATATGACCATCGAGTTCTTGATGTGGCTGCTGGTAAAATATGCGAAACAGTAAAAAGAACAGGGGGAGAAATATCAGGACCTGTACCTCTACCTACTGAAGTTGAAAAATTTACAGTATTAAGAGCGGTACATAAATACAAAGATGCTCGTGAACAATTCGAAAGAAGAACTCATAAGAGATTAATTGATATTAAAAACCCAAGCAAGGATACGGTAGATGCACTTACTCATTTAGATTTACCAAGTGGTGTAGATATCAATATCAAGTTATAGTATTAGATAAAGGAAAGGAAAAACAAAATGAAAGGAATCTTAGGGCGCAAAGTTGGGATGACACAAGTGTTTACTAAAGATGGTAAATTAATCCCAGTTACAGTGGTTGAGGTTGAACCAAATGTAGTAATGCAAGTTAAAACTAATGAAAAAAATGGTTATAGCGCAATCCAACTTGGCGTATTCGAAAAAAAAGAAAAAAATGCTAGCAAAGCTGAATTAGGCAATGCAAAAAAGGCAAATACTACTCCTAAGCGCTTCTTAAAAGAAATAAGAGACTTTGAAGGAACTTATAACGTTGGAGATGCTATTAGTGTAGAAGTATTTGAAAACGGAGATGTGGTTGATGTAACTGGTACTTCAAAAGGAAAAGGTTTCCAAGGGGTTATCAAGAGACATAATCAATCAAGAGGGCCTATGGGTCATGGATCTCATTATCATAGAGGCCCAGGTTCAATGGGAACAATGCTTCCTAAAAGAGTGTTAAAAGGTAAAGCTTTACCTGGACATATGGGAGATGAAACTGTAACAATTCAAAACTTAGAAGTTGTTGAAGTAAACGCTGCAGAAAACTATATGTTAATTAGCGGAAATATTCCGGGAGCTAAAAATTCATTAGTATTAATTAAGGCTGCGGTTAAAAATAACCGTAAGAAAGATGTAAAGGAAGTTATTGAATATACAGTAGAAACTGTTGTAGATGAGGTCGAAACTGATCAAAAGGTTGATGCTGAAGAAGTAACTGAAGTTACAGAAGAAGAAACTAATGAAGTTGAAGCTAAAGAGGAAGACAAGTAGTCTTTAGAAAGGATTTAAAATGACAAAGATAAGTGTAAAAAATCTAAAAGGCGAAAAAGTTAAAGATATTACTTTAGCAGATAGCGTATGGAATATAGAAGTTAATGATGGTAGTGTTAAAAAAGCTATCAGATTACAATTAGATGCTTCAAGACAAGGTACTGCTAAAACAAAAACTAGAAGTGAAGTTTCTGGCGGTGGTAGAAAACCTTGGAAGCAAAAAGGAACTGGTCGCGCAAGACAAGGTTCAATTCGTGCTACACAATGGCGCGGAGGCGGAATTTCTGGCGGCGTTAATCCTAGAGATTATGGATTTAAAATTAACAAGAAGGAAAGAGCTTTAGCAATTAAAAGTGCTTTATCAGATAAAGTGGCTTCTAAAAAATTAATTGTTGTTGAAAATTTAGTTTTAGATTCATTGAAGACAAAAGATACGAAAAATTTATTCAAAGACTTAGCATTAGAAGGAAAAATTTTATTCGTAGCTAATGAAGACGCCGAAAACTTATATATGGCGACTAGAAATTTAGGAAATGTACTTGTATTATTTGCTGATGAAATCAACGTTTATGATATTGTAAATGCTGATGTTGTCGTTGCTGATGAAGCAAGTTTAGCACAAATTGAGGAGGTGCTTAAATAATGAAACATTATAGTGATATTATTATTGCACCAGTTATTACTGAAAAATCAATGATTGAAAGAAGCAATAATGTTTACACATTTAAAGTAGTAAGTTCTGCTTCTAAAGATGAAATTAAAAAAGCAGTAGAAGATGCTTTTAAAGTAGAAGTGTTAAAGGTAAATACTTTAAACACAAAATCAAAAAAACGAAGAGTTGGAAAATATTCTGGAAGAACTAAAACTTATAAAAAAGCAATTGTTACATTAAAAGACGGTTCTTCATTAGAAATTTAGTAGGGAGGAAAAGTATATGGCAATTAAACATTATAAACCAGTTACTAATGGTCGTAGAGGAATGTCTGCGTTAATGAACGAAGAAATAACAACAAAGACTCCTACTAAAAGTTTATTAAAAACAGTTAAGAAAACTGGTGGAAGAAACAACCAAGGTCGAATGACAGTTCAACATATTGGTGGTGGAAACAAAAGAAAATATCGTGTAATTGATTTTAAAAGAAATAAAGTTGGGATTACAGGTAGAGTTGCATCTATTGAATATGATCCTAACAGAACTGCAAATATTGCGTTAATTAATTATAAAGATGGTGAAAAAAATTATATTATTGCTCCAAAAGATTTAAAAGTAGGAGCTATAGTTGAAAGCGGAGAAAACGCTGATATTAAAGTAGGTAATGCATTACCTTTACAAAATATTCCAGTTGGTACAATGATTCATTGTATCGAATTAAAACCAGGAAAAGGTGCTGAAATTTGTCGTAGCGCTGGAGCTGCTGCTCAAATTCTTGGTAGAGAAGGAAAATATGTTCTTGTTAGATTACAATCTGGCGAAACTAGAAAAATTCTTGGTGTATGTATGGCAACAATTGGTGTTGTTGGTAATGAAGATAGCAATCTAGTAAATTTAGGTAAAGCCGGTAGAAAAAGACACATGGGTATTAAACCTACAAATAGAGGTTCAGTAATGAACCCTAACGATCACCCTCATGGTGGTGGTGAAGGTAGAGCTCCAATCGGTAGAAAGAGTCCAGTTACTCCTTGGGGTAAACCTGCACTTGGTCATAAGACACGCAAACCTAAAAAAGCTTCTAGCAAGCTAATTATTAGTAGGAAGTCTAAATAGGAGGAAATATGGCAAGAAGTTTAAAAAAAGGTGCTTATGTAGAAGCTAGTCTTCTAAATAAAGTAAATAAAATGAACGAAGAAAA